>NZ_JAUSCF010000038.1 GCF_030651625.1 Hydrogenophaga sp.
CTGAAGACCACCGAGGCGCTGGTGGTCCTGGCTCGCAAGCTGCTGCGCATTGCGTTTGCCGTCTGGCACAGTGGCACACCGTTTGACCCGCAGCGGGTAGCCCTGCGCGCTTGACGAAAACCATAGAACCTCCGCCGGCCCGAGCCGCCGTCCCCCTCCAAGCCGAAGGCGCCAGAGAGGGGGAAGCCGCGTCAGCGGCGCAGGGGGGAGTCCCAATTTTTGGGGGAGTTACGATTTCCCCGCTGTAAATCCCCCATCCACCATCAGGTTCGCACCCGTGATGAAACTGGCTTCATCGCTAAGCAGGAACAAAGCCGCATTGGCCACTTCTTCAGGCTTGCCCAGACGGCCCACCGGGTGCAGGCCGATCAGGAATTGCCTGGTGTCGTCGTCGAGCAGTGACAACAAGGGCGTATCGATGTAACCCGGACCGATGGTGTTGACGCGCACGCCTTTGGCCGCGCCTTCCAGCGCCAGCGTGCGGGTGAGGTTGACCACACCGCCCTTGGCTGCGGTGTAGGCCGCGGTGCCGCTCTGGCCGAACACGCCCAGGATGGACGCGCAATTGACGATGCTGCCGCTGCCCTGCGCGTACATGGGTCTGAGCGCCGCCCGTGCCACGCGGAACACGCCGTTGAGGTTGATATCGATGACCCGCAGAAATTCTTCATCGGGGTACGTATCGGCAGGGTTGATGCCGCCAATGCCGGCGTTGTTGAACACCCCATCCAGACGACCGAATTTGGCCACCACGTCGGTCACCATCTGGTTGACCTGCACGGTGGAGGTCACATCCACCGCCGTGAACATGCAGCGCCCGGAGTACTGTTTATCGAGTTCAGCTGCTTTTTCAGCGCCAGCGGAGCCCACCAGGTCGGCCAGTGCGACCTTGGCACCTTCGGCGAGGCAGCGCTCTACCGAAGCGAGGCCGATGCCGCTGGCACCGCCCGTGATGAGAATGACTTTGTTCTGTAGACGCATGGGGAAAACCTCCTTGATTCAGAAATTGGCAAAAGGGCGCAGGAAACGCCACACCCTTGCACCATTCTGAGACCACAAGGCTTCAAGTGACATCGAAGGGCCAAGTGATCGACCTGAAACCGGGAGAGGCAGCGTCGATCAAAGACTGCGCATCGCTGCACGCGAGGGCTCAGCTCTTCCCCAGCACCTCAAGCAACCATGCATTCAGGTCGGCCACCTCTTCAGCACACACTGAGTGCTCCATCGGGTAGGTGTGCCACTGCACGCTGTAGCCCATCGCTCGCAGGGCGTCGCGTGCGTGCATGCCGCGCGCCACTTCCACCACCGGGTCATGCGTCCCGTGCGCCAGATAGATCGGCACACTCCGGTTGGCTTCGCTGCGTTCGCCTTCCAGCGTGTGGGGCAACGGCAGGTAACCCGACAAAGCCGCCAGCCCGGCCAAACGCTTCGGTGCCCGCAGGCCTGCCAGCAGCGTCATGGCGCAGCCCTGCGAAAAACCCATCAGCACGGTGCGCTCGGGTGGTACGCCGCGTTCGGCCTCGCGGTCCAGCAGGCGCTGCACCAGACCCTGCGAGGCACGCAGCCCGGCTTCGTCTTCGGCCCGCGAGCCGTCTGGGCGAGGTGGGTGAATGTCGTACCAGGCGCGCATCTCGTGGCCGCCGTTGATGGTCACCGGCTGCACCGGCGCGCTGGGAAACACGAAACGCACCGGGCCGATGGCGTCGAGATCCAGTTCCTGCGCAATGGGAATGAAGTCGCGCCCATCGGCGCCCAGCCCGTGCAGCACCACGATGCTGGCCACGGGCATGGCGTCAGCGTCACCACCGGTGACGAGTTCGATGATTTCGATGGAAGAGGTGTTCATGCCACCAGCATAGCGGCAGCGCGAAGCATGACTACCTCACCATCCCCGGTAACCACAGCGAAATGGCCGGAAACGCGCACAGCATCAACAGGCGCATCAGGTCCGCGCCGATGAAGGGCATGGTGCCGCAGATGCACGCCGCCAACGCCGGCCAGCGCGTGGACCTGCGTGTGTGGGAACTGCCGCGTGCGGCGGCCCCCAGCTGCGAAGTGCGCCTGGTCTGGCATGCCAGCACCGCGAAAGACCCGGCCCACCAATGGATCCGCGCGCAAGTGCATCGCCTGTTCGGGCGCGTGCCACCGAGCGCGTGAATCAGGGGGTGGCGTCTTCCGGGTGAAGCCGGCGTGTGCCTATCATGCGGTCATGACCTCCCTATCTGCACCCATGACCCCTCAAGCCCTGCTCGATCACCTTGACCAAGGTCGCCTCTGGCCACAACCTTGTGGTCTTTCACTCGACACAGCGTACGCACGGGCACTTGAAGTGCGGGCCATGCGCATCCAGCGCGGGGATCTTCCAAAAGGCTACAAAGTCGGATTCACCAACCGCACGATCTGGCCGCGCTACAACGTGCATGCGCCCATCTGGGGCAGCGTGTGGGACAGCACGCTCACACTGTGTGAAGGTGAAGGTGCTGTGTCGCTCGCCCACGTCTGTCAGCCGCGCCTGGAGCCCGAGGTGGTGTTTGGCATGAAGGCCACACCCGCCGCCAACGCCACGCTGGACACGCTTTTTCACGCAATCGACTGGGTGGCACCCGGCTTCGAGGTGGTTCAGTCGCACCTGCCCGACTGGAAATTCGAGGCAGCCGATACCGTCGCCGATGGCGGTCTGCATGCCCACTTGCTGGTTGGCCAGCGCAAGCCGTTGCACGAAATTGCAGACAGCGCCGCCACGCTGGACAACCTCCTCGCGAATGCCCGCGTGAGCCTGGAAAAAAACAACCAACCGGTCGAAGAGGGACAGGGCGCCAATGTGCTCGACAGCCCACTGCGCGCACTGCTGTATTTCACTCAGACCTTGCGCGCATGCCCGGGTGCGCCCGACCTGCAGGCCGGTGACGTGATCACCACCGGTACCTGGACCGACGCATGGCCCGTGCTGCGCGGCGAGCAATGGACAGCACGGTTCAGCGCTCCGCTCGGCAATCTGTCCCTGCACTTCACGGCCTGAGACGATCTGCGGTAACAGGTGAAACCCTCTAAACACAATGCATGGGGCTTGGTAGATTCATCAAATAGACACACAAAGGAGACAACGACATGAGCAAAATTGCGCCCGATCTGCTGGCCTTGCAACGCCTTTACCACTGGGAGAAAACCGCCCCCACCCGGGTGGCCCTCACCCAGCCAATGGGCAAGGGTGCCGTGCAGGACTTCACATGGGCGCAAGTGGCAGATCAGGTCAGGCGCATGGCCACCCATCTGCAGTCGCATGGCTGGGAGCCTGGCTCCAAGGTGGCCATCCTGTCCAAGAACTGCGCCTGGTGGATGATGAGCGATCTGGCCATCTGGATGGCGGGTTATGTGTCCGTGCCGCTCTACCCGACGCTGGCGCCAGACACCATCCGCCAGATCCTCACGCACAGTGAATCGAAGGCCCTTTTCGTGGGCAAGCTCGACGGCTGGGAGGGCATGAAGCCTGGCGTGCCCTCTGACCTGCCTTGCATGAGCTACCCGCTCTCACCCGCCGATGCGATCAAAAACCACGAAGGATGGGACGCGATCTGCCAGCGCAGCCAGCCGATGCAAGGCGAGCCCGTGCGAGATGGCGACGAACTCGCCACCCTCATCTACACCTCGGGGACGACCGGCATGCCCAAGGGCGTGATGCACACGTTTGCCAATTTCGCATGGGCGCTCGACGCCGGCCTCAAGCGCATTCCCATGAGCGCAGACGACCGCATGCTTTCCTACCTGCCGCTCGCCCACGTGGTCGAGCGCATGCTGGTTGAACACGGCTGGCTGCGCACCGGCATGCATGTGTTCTTTGCGGAATCGCTCGACACGTTTGCCGCTGACCTGCAGCGTGCGCAACCCACCATCTTCTTCTCGGTACCGCGCCTGTGGGTCAAGTTCCAGCAGGGTGTTCACCACAAGATGCCGCCGGCCAAACTCAACCGCCTGCTGGGCATTCCCATCCTTGGCGGCATCGTGCGCAAGAAGGTCATGAAAGCGCTGGGCCTCGACAAATGCACGTTCGCCGCCGGGGGAGCCGCCCCCATGCCGCTCGCGCTGCTGGAGTGGTACAGCAAGCTGGGCCTGCACATCAACGAGGGCTACGGCATGACCGAGAACCTCGCACTTTCCCACATCACCGAACCCGGCAAGAACCAGCAAGGCACAGTGGGTCCGGCTTACGAGGGTGTGCAACACCGCATCGACCCCGCCACAGGGGAAGTGCAGATGAAAAATTCCGCCATGATGCTGGGCTACTACAAAGAACCGGAAAAGACCCAGGAAACCTTCACCGAAGACGGCTGGCTCAAGACCGGTGACAAAGGCACCATTGACAAGCAGGGCCTGCTGCGCATCACAGGGCGCGTGAAGGATCTTTTCAAGACCGGCAAGGGCAAGTACGTGGCCCCGGCCCCGATCGAGGACAAGCTGGTGATGCACGACGCGGTGGAAGCCTGCGTGGTGACCGGCGCCAACCTCGGACAACCCCTGGGTATCGTGATGCTCAACGCCGAAGCGGTGGCCCAGGTGGCCGATGCCAGCGCACGAAGCGAACTGGAGCAGTCGCTGACAACCCACTTGAAGTCCATCAACGCGACGCTCGATCCACACGAGCAACTGCAATGCATCGTGGTGGTCACAACTGCATGGACAGTGGACAACGACGTCATCACGCCGACCTTCAAGGTCAAACGCAACCGCATTGAGGATCTGTACGCCCGGAACTACGAAAACTGGGAGGCATCGGGCAAACGGGTCATCTGGCAAACCAGTTGAGGGTTCGACGCTGGTGGAGCCTCCCCGGTCGACGGGCAGGCAACAGTTCGGCTGATTGCTTCACTCGCCGGCGTCCTCCATCGTCAGTCGCTGAACCACGCCCAGTGCACCCGCCTCACACAGCCGCATGACGCTCTCAAACCCCTCCGCACTGCCGTGGTACGGATCGGGCACCTCGGTGGTACCCGTGACTCCCGCATACACAAGATAGAGGTGCAGCTTGTGGCGGTACTGCGGCGGACACTGGTGCTCCAAGTGCATCAGGTTGTCGCGGTCCATCGCCAGGATCAGGTCGAAGCGCTGGAAATCATTCGTCACCACACGTCGCGCACGTTCCATGTGAATAGCAGCGTAGCCCCGCGCAGTGGCCACGGCAAGGGCACGCGGATCGGCCTTCTCGCCTTGATGCCCTGCGTAGGTGCCGGCTGAATCCACTTCGAACCGATGGGTCAGCTGACGCTGATCCAGCAACCCCTGCAGGGCACTGGATGCCATGGGCGATCGGCAGATATTGCCCATGCAAACCACCAGAATTCGAATCATCTTGCAACCCCATCAAGCACAAAGCCCGCCATGAGCGGGCTTCGTCAAGTTGTTCGACCCATCAACATTGGCTGGCCGGAACAAACCCACCTCAGATGCGGAAATCCTCGATGTTCTTGCCATCGGCGAGCACATTACGTACCCATTCTGGCTTGCGCCCAGGGCCTCCTGCCCAGAGCTCCCCGTTGGGGCCACGGAATTTGGCGGGTGCGCTGGACTTGGATTTGGCGCTTTTCTTGCCACCGACCGCGGCACCCAGATCGGCCGGCGTAATGCCGTATTGTTTCATTTTGGCCTTGATATCTGCAATCACCGAAGACAGTTCGTCTTTGCGTGCTTGCTCAGCTTGCGCCATCAACGCCTGGGCTTGCGCCATCAGTTCTGAATAGGTTGCCATTGATCGTCCTTGTTTGCTTGAATTTTAAGGTAAGGTAATTTCAACACCACAGCGTGTGCCATCTATTCTAATAGCTACTGCCGCCAAGCCATCCAACCCTGCAGATCTGAAGGCAATTCAGAATGTAACTCGATTGGATTACCCGTGACGGGATGCGACAGGCGCAATCGCCATGCGTGCAGGAACATCCGCCTGAAGCCGAGTTTCGACAAATGCTTATTCAAGTCGAAATCCCCGTATTTGTCATCTCCCACGATCGCGTGCCCGGCGCCTGCCAGGTGAACCCGGATCTGGTGGGTGCGGCCGGTCTTGATCGTCACCTCGAGCTGAGTGAAGCCATCTGCCATGCCGACGGGCAATCCCGATGGGGCGGCCACCTTGGCAGCCACTTTGACCAGGGTGACGGCATGCATGCCATCGGGATCGTCCTTGGTGGTGATCCGCACCCTGCGCTCGCCATCAGGCAGCAGGTATTTGTGCAGTGGCTGGTCCAGCACTTTCAATCTTGCTGGCCACGCCCCTTTGACCAATGCCAGATACGTCTTGCCCGTTTCACGCTCGCGAAACTGCTCCTGCAATACTTTGAGCGCGCTCTTCTTTTTCGCAATCAGCAGCAAACCGCTGGTTTCCCGGTCGAGCCGGTGCACCAATTCGAGAAAACGCGCCTGCGGACGGGCCTGCCGCATTTGCTCGATCACGCCAAAACTCACGCCGCTGCCACCATGCACCGCTACGCCGGCAGGCTTGTCAACAGCCAAAAAAAACTCGTCTTCATAAATGACAGGGAATTCTCTCGCTGGCGCTGGATTGGCCACTTTTTCCTGCGCGCGTTCCGATACCCGGAGCGGTGGAATTCGCAACACATCGCCCAATGCCAGGCGATCATCTGCACCCACCCGGCCTTTGTTGCGCCGCACTTCGCCCGAGCGAATGATGCGGTAAAGATGGGTTTTTGGCACGCCTTTGAGCGTGCGAAAAAGAAAATTGTCCAGCCGCTGGCCCACCGACTCCTCGTCGACCGTGAGGTACCGAACAGCCAAAGGCGGCAAAACAGGAGACATGGCTATCAGAATGGGGCCACCACGACGACCAGAGATGTCTATAATCCCCGACACCAGTCGTGTGCTGTAAGTGATTGATTTGCCTTGAGTTTAAGGCAGTCGTTGCAAACAGCCTCTCCCGCGCCGAGGCCCAGGGGACGGTCTGGTAAAAAGTTGCCACCCGCAGCACCCGGACCTTGTCCATTGCCTGACGCATTCGCAGACGAATCCAGGCGCGGAACCGGTCGGGTTGATGCTGTGGGCGAATCCGCTAAAGAAAACGCGAACCCGAATACGGAATACCAAAGTCATTCAGCCCCCAACGGGCTGGGTGAGGACGAAGTGAAGCCAGAGACCCATCGGCAAGAGCCATGTCATTGACAACCTCCTTGCCATCCCTGTTCACCCACCTCCACGCGCCTACGCCCTGACCTGGCGGTTCGACGCGGCACCCATGTGCCCGCCCGTGTCGAACACACCCCGAACCGCAGGTCATCGGCTCTCCGGCAATTCCCTCCCTCGTTCGCTTTTCCCGCTGATTCAAGGCAGGTTGGATGTGCACGGCCTCGAGGCCGGCATGTCCTTGTGTGTTTGAACGAAGGAAAACGCATCATGAAACGCATGCTGATCAACGCCACGCAGGCCGAAGAGCGCCGCTTGGCGATCGTGGACGGGCAAAAGCTGCTCGACTACGAAATCGAAATCGAAGGGCGCGAACAGCGCAAGGGCAACATCTACAAGGCGGTCGTCACCCGCGTCGAACCGTCGCTCGAAGCCTGCTTCGTCGATTACGGCGAAGAGCGCCACGGCTTCCTGCCGTTCAAGGAAATTTCCCGCCAGTACTTTGCAGCCGGCGTGCCGGTGAACCAGGCCCGCATCAGCGACGTCATCAAAGAAGGCCAGGAACTGCTGGTCCAGGTCGAGAAGGAAGAACGCGGCAACAAGGGCGCAGCCCTCACCACCTTCGTCAGCCTGGCTGGCCGTTACGTGGTGCTCATGCCCAACAATCCACGTGGCGGTGGCGTGAGCCGGCGCATCGAAGGTGAAGACCGCCAGGAGCTCAAGCAGGCACTCGACCAGCTCGAATATCCCAACGGCATGAGCATCATTGCCCGCACCGCAGGCATCGGCCGCGACGCCGCCGAACTGCAATGGGACCTGAACTACCTGCTCAAGCTCTGGAATGCCATCGACGGCGCCACCAAAGGCAGCAAGGGCGCCTTCCTGATCTACCAGGAATCGAGCCTGGTGATCCGCGCCATTCGCGACTACTTCAACAGCGACATCGGCGAGATCCTGATCGACACCGACGACATCTTTGAACAGGCGCACCAGTTCATGAGCCACGTGATGCCCGAGCACGGGCACCGCGTGAAGCGCTACCGCGACGACGCGCCGCTTTTCAGCCGCTTCCAGATCGAACACCAGATCGAAACCGCTTACAGCCGCATCGTGCAACTGCCCAGCGGCGGCGCCATCGTGATCGACCAGACCGAAGCCCTGGTGGCGGTGGACGTGAACTCGGCCCGCGCCATCAAGGGCGGCGACATTGAAGAAACCGCCACCCGCACCAACCTCGAAGCCGCCGATGAAGTTGCACGCCAGGCTCGCCTGCGCGACCTCGGTGGTCTGCTGGTGATCGACTTCATCGACATGGACGAGTCGAAGAACCGCCGCGAAGTGGAGAACCGCCTGCGCGACGCGCTGCGCCAGGACCGCGCCCGTGTGCAGTTCGGCTCCATCAGCAAGTTCGGCCTGCTCGAGATGAGCCGCCAACGCCTGAAGCCCGCGCTCAACGAAGGCGCTTCCATCCCCTGCCCGCGCTGCGGTGGCTCCGGCCACATCCGCGACACTGAAAGCTCGGCGCTGCAGATCCTGCGGATCATCCAGGAAGAGTCGCTCAAAGACAGCACGGCCGCCGTGCTGGTGCAGGTCCCGGTCGAGGTGGCCAGCTTCCTGCTCAACGAGAAGCGCACCGAGATCACCAAGATCGAACTCAAGCAGCGCATCAACGTGCTGCTGGTGCCCAACAAGTCGCTGGACACGCCGAACTACAAACTCGAGCGCCTCAAGCACGACGATGCTCGCCTGGACAATCTGGACGTGAGCTACAAGATGGCCGAGGAAGCCGACGACGTGGCCATGTTCACGCGCCGCAGCCAGGAGCGCAGCAACAAGCAGGAGCCCGTCATCAAGGGCGTGCTCCCGGATGGTCCGGCGCCCGTGGCGGCACCCCGCCCTGAAGTCGCAGCACCGGTTGCGGCAGCGACGCCAGTTGCAGCACCCGTGACAAAACCTGCAGCGCCGGTGGAAGCCGGTTTCTTTGGCTGGCTCAAGAGCCTGTTCGGCGCAGACACCGCGCCGGCCGCAGCACCAGTTGCTGCACCCGCTGCCGCACCCAAAGGCGAACGCGAGGAACGACCCGATGGACGCCGTGATGGCCGCGATGGCCGTCAACGCGGTGGCCGCCAGGGCAGCGAGGCACGCGGTGGATCACGCGAAGGTGGACGCGGTGCCGGTCGTGGCGAAGGTCGTGCTGCTGGAGGGCGAGGCGAAGGTCGCGTGGAAGGCCGCGGTGATGCGCGTCCAGACAACCGGGGGGAAGGTCGTACCGAGGGACGGACGGACGTTCGATCGGACGGTCGCAACGATGGTCGCGCTGAAGGTCGCCCGGAAGGTCGCGCTGAAGGTCGCAACGGTGAACAGCGTCGGGGTGAAGGTCGTGGCGAACGCGGTGAGGGCCGCAGCGGCGGACGCCGGGACAATCGCCGCGAGGCACCCGCCGGTGAAGCCACCGCACTGCCCACCAGCACCGCAACACAGAGCGAAGCCGGTGAGGCCACCGACACCCAGCGCCGCGAGCGCCGTGGACGCAACGACAACCGTCGCCGCGGTGGCCCGGCAGATGGCGTCGAAGTCATGTCGCAGGGCGCCGTGGAAGACAGCAATATCGCCCCTGTCGGCGAAGCGGGCACCGCTGGCGACGCGATTGAGAATGCCACGTCCCAGGCACCAGAAGGCCGTGAAGATGACAGCACCCCTCGCGCACCGCGTGAGCGTCGCAGTCGCGACCGCTACGGTCGCGATCGACGCGAGCGTGCTCCACGTGACGAGTCGGACGCTGCTCAGGACAACACCGCCTCTGCCGAGACCGTGACGCCCGAAGCCCGAACCCAGGACGAAGTCAGCTACGAACCACCAGTGCGGAGCAGCTACTTCAGTCTGCCCACTGAGGCAAGCCCCGCCGCAGCCGCCTCAATCACCGAGCAGCCCGCAGCCGACGGTCCAGCCGCGCCGCCAGCACCTGTGTCCAGAGAGGCAACTCAGGCGGTGGTGCCTCAAGTTGTTCCTCAAGCTGCGCCCACGCTCGAACCCCGCATATCGGAAGTGGCAACCGCTCCCGCTGCCCCGCAAACGCCTGTGTCCACCGGTCTGCCCTCGGTGCCAGCATTCCAGCTGTCCATCGAATCGCTGCAACAGGTGGCCCAGTCCAGCGGACTTGAGTGGGTGAACTCCGACCCTGAAAAGGTGGCGCAAGTACAGGCCGCGATCGCTGCAGAGCCCAAGCCGATTCATGTCCCCCGTGAACCCCGCCCCGCTGTGGTGCTCGACGAAGGACCGCTGGTTCTGGTGGAGACCCGCAAGGATCTGCGCAACGTGACGCTTCCCTTCGAAAACAACTGAAGGCGTTCTGTAGCCGCAGGCCTTTGACGGCCCTATCAAGCCGTCAAGCAATCAGCAAGAAGCCAGCCCATTCGGGCTGGCTTCTTTTTGGGCCATTCAGGCAGCGAGTTCGAATGGTCAAGGCATGGCGAACCCATCGCCTTGAATCCTTGAATCTCGACAGACATCTCGACAAACTGGGGGCGCAGGGTTTTCGCCTTGTCGGGCCACCGCAGCAATCCCGAGGGCTTCACTACCCCTTCCTGGCTCACAGCGATTGCTTCTGAGCCGCAAATCTGTTCCCCTCTGCACTGTCACGAATCGGGGCAGTCCAGACCGCGTTATTCCAGCAGGGCGGCCTTCTTCCAGGCCTCATGGGCAGCAGGCTCGTCGCCGCGTTCCTCGGCAAGCGCTGCCAGCGCACACCAACAGCGCCGCAGCAGCGTCTGATCGCGCAGGCTGTGGCTGGCCTGCAACAGCAATTGGGACGCCTTGCCCCACAACTGGTAGTGCATGCAAGCCTGCCCAGCCAGGTACTGGAGATAGGGGTTGTTCGGCATCTGCCTCTGGCGCTTCTCCAGGCGAGACAACCACTCGGCGTCGATGGGCTCCAGCGCTGGCTCCAGTGCTTTGGTGAGTCGCAATTGCTGGGTTTCATCGAGCGACTCGAAGTGCTCCCACACAGGGTCCAGCCAGCTGCGAACCAGCTCTGCCGCAGACTGCCTCGCTGGGTCCGAGGCTTCGGTGTTGCGAGGAATGAGGGTGTTCGCGCGCATGGCCGCTGCCACCGCCAGTTCGGGCGTGAGCCGCTCGGCCGCGTCCAGGCCGTCCCATACTTTGCGCAGCTGGGTCAGGTCGTGGGCTTCGCGCAGGGCGTCCTGCACCAGTCCGCGCACGATGCTTCGGGAGGCGTCGGGCGAGAAGGCACCGTGTTTGGCCAGCAGCCTGGCCGTGTCCAGTGCCTCGCTGGTGGCACCGCCAAGTCGAGCCACACGCAGTTTGAGCCGAAGGGCCTGGATCCGGCGAGCGGCTCCCTGAGGAAGTTCAGCCAGGCGACCTCTTGCGGCTTCGACGTCCCTGTCCTCCACTGCCCAGCGAACCGCACGAAGCAGCGCACCTTCATGGGCTTCCGGCGCCCTGGCCGCCAGTCTGGGGTGCAGGGCTGCCTGAAGGTGTTCGTCACGTTGATCCGCATTGCGCAAAGATTGGGCACTCTCCGCTGCAAGCAGATGGGCCAGCAGTTTCAGCTGATGGCGACGTGGCCATTGCGATGAGTTGCCTGTCTTCAATTGCTCGAGCGCCTGGAGTGCTGCCGCCTGGGCACGCACAAACCTACCTGACAACTGATGAGACAAGGCATCCATCACGGCCCCCACTGCCGCTCGTTCGACCTGCTGCGCACGCCATCGCTGCGCCTGCGCGGGCAGGTCGCGCAACATGGCGATGGCCCGCAGGCCCGCATGCAGCAACACGAAGCCTGCCACCAGTGCAAACAGCACCAGGTTGAATGAAACGTCAAACCGGTAGGGAGGCCAGAAAAGCGTGATCGTGGATTGGTTGTGCCCGACCAGCATGGCCAGCGCCACGGCCAGTGCCGCCAGGCCCAGAAACCAGAAAACGCTGCGCATCGCGCCACCTTGCCTGTCCCGCATCAACGCCCCTCCGCAGCGGCATTGAGTGCCGCCAAGGTCTCTTCGGGTCGCGGCAACACGCCATCCACGATGTCCTGCCGCACCTGACCAATCGCCACCCGTGCACCCCGAACCAGTGGCGATGCGGTATCAAAATACTTCCCGATGGCCGCTTCCACGGCAATCAGGTCGGCCTGACTGGACACCATGTGACGAGCCAGCATGCCCAGTCGGGCATTGAGCAGTTTGAGCTTGAGGTTCTCCCTGATAAAGAACGCCTGCTCAGGTGCAAGCAGCACAGCCTCGGGTTCATCGATGCGGCTGACCCGCACCAGTTCACGCCCGCTGCGAGTGACATCGGTCCAGATCATCGACCACAGGCCGCTCCACCATCCCGCTGCACGTGCCCACCCATCCCCGAGTCCGCTGGCGGGGTCGGTCTCGGGTGGCTGAGATACCGCATCCGGATCGGGGGAAGGGGCCACAGGCACCGGGGTCACCACAGGGCGATGGCCCACCTGATTCAGAAGTGGCCATTCGTCGACCTGACGTGCCACCTCATCAAGTCGCAAGACCAGGGCGGGGATGTCAGCGAGAGAAGCCGCCTGGATGCGCTCGATGTCGCGGGCGATGGCTCGCTGTACCGGGTTCAACCGGGGCTGCGCCGCGCGCCCGATGCGCTGATCAATCGCCTGAAGGGCCGATATCAGGGGCTGCGCGCTGCCTGTGAGCTGCGTTTGCTGCTGGGCAAGGCGCAGTGTGGCTTCGAGATCCTGGACCAGGTTGTCGTCGCGCGAGCGCGAAAGCGTCAACATCAGTTCATCGAGCTGGCTGCGCTGCAGACTGACCTCAGAAAGCCGGACCTCCGCCACGCTCAGGCGCGCCTGCAATTCCTGGGTGAGAGCTTCGGCCTGTGACGCAATGGTCTTGGCCTCCACCGCCATCTTGCCGCTGTCCAGGCTGCGCCTGGCCAGTTCCTGCTGGGTGAAATCCAGCTTCTGCCAAAGCATGCCGCTGAGCGCCAGTGCTGACAGGGCAACAACCAGTGCCAGCAGCAGCATCCATTGGCCAGCGCTGCGCACCACAGGCGCGGAGGCAGAAGGATTGCCGCTGACTGGACGCGGCTGTGTTGGCGGAGGAAGGGGTGCGCTGGGTGATTCGCTCGGGTCTTGATTCATGCGTGGCTCCATGCCGATTCTAGGGCGAGCATCACGTCACGCAACGCCGGTCGGCTGGTCACCACATGCCCAAAACCCGCAGCGTGCGCACTTTGTGCAATACGGGGGTGGGTGGCCAGTGCAAATGTGTCTTGCCATTTGGCCTGCGGCAACAGGACCTGCAAGTTGGCCAGCGCCTCAGAACTGCTGAACAACCAGGCAGAGTCAGGACCTACAGCGGTTTGGGCAAGCCTCTGCTGCCCACTGGACCAGACCGGGGCACGGCGTTCGTAGGCGACACAGGCCTCCACCCGGGCGCCAGCAGCCAGACACTGCCTGATCAGCCAGTCCCTTCCGCTGCCTGGCACGCTGTCGGCAGCGGTCCCCAGCGAAGTACCCCGCACGATCAGCACCTGGGCGCCGGCGCGCACCTGCGCCGCCACGATGGGCCATAGCGTTTCCGAATCAAACTGCGGCGCGTCCCGGGCTGGGGAATCAATGCGGGAGAAAGGCACGCCGGCTTCCTGTAAAGCGCTCGCCGTGGCTGGCCCGGGCGCCCAGAACCGGGTCAATGCCTGGCCCGGAGCGAGCGCAGAGGTCACCTGGGCCGGTTCCATGCCTGCAAAAAAGTGGGTCACCGCAGCACCGCTGACGAACATGGCGGCATCGGCGTGAAACACCTGCTGCCGCCAATCCTGCAATGCCGTCAATGCTGCGGCGTCGCTCGGCTCGCCAATCTCGATCAGGGGCAGGACATGGGCTGGCCATGCACGCTCGCGTAGGGCGTCGGCCCAGAGTTGTGCCTCCGGCACAGGACGCGTCACGATGAGCCGACTCAGCCGCGCGGGTCGGCGAGGGTCGGTGGCGAAGTTCAAGTTCTCAGCCCTCCGAAGTCGGCGGCAGCGCACCGGCCGCTTTCAAGGCTTCAGCAACCCGCTTGCCCAGGGCCTCCGCCTGTTCGAGCGACTCCACCGTTGCCTGAAACCGCACGCGGACCACCGGTGAAGCGCCCTCGGGGTCGCCCCAGGCGGCATCCAGCCACAAGGGTGCTGCAAGTCCAGGCGAGGCCTCTTGGCCACCCCACTGGGCAAAGGCCGCCAGTGGCATGGAGCAACTGCCCCCCATGGCCCTTGAGACGGTGCGCTCAGCCGCGACACGCAGCCAGCTGGGCATGTGAACCAGCGGCGCCAGCGCCGCGACCAGATCGTGACGATCGGAACGAACCTCAATGCCCAGCGCACCCTGACCTGCTGCGGGCAGCGACTCCACGGGTTCAAAAACGTGGCGAATGCGCTCTTCAAGCCCCAGGCGCTTGAGGCCTGCTGCAGCCAGCACAATGGCGTGGTACTGGCCCTCGTCCAGTTTTCTCAGCCGTGTATCCAGGTTCCCGCGCAAGGGTTCGATCCGAACATCCTGGCGGCCCAGGCGGTCCAGCGATTCGCGCAGCAGCACCAGACGACGCAGGCTGGAGGTGCCCACCACCGCATCGGGTGGCAAATCGGACAAACTGCTGCAAACGGACGAGACCCAGGCGTCTCTGGGGTCTTCCCGCTCCATCACGCAGGCCAGCGCGAACCCTTCGGGCAGGTCCATGGGTACGTCCTTGAGCGAGTGCACGGCGATGTCTGCCTGCCCCTCTTCCAGCGCCACCTCCAGCTCCTTGACGAAAAGGCCCTTGCCGCCCACCTTGGAGAGGCTGCGATCCAGGATCTGATCGCCCTTGGTGGTCATGCCCAGCAACTGGACCGTGTGGCCCAGAGCCTCCAGGAGGGTTTTGACGTGCTCGGCCTGCCAAAGGGCTAGGCGGCTTTCGCGTGTGGCGATGGTGATCTTCATGGCGCTGGGTTGAATGGATGGAGCACGGCTCGAAAAGAAGAGGCTGATCGAGAGCCAGGTCCGAAATTCGTACCCGATTGGTAACGGCCTGGGTGCACAGGATGCTAGCATGCAGGCTGCCCAAAATATCAGCACCCCCAGCCATGAGCCGAGACCCTGCACGTGCCGCCGTATCCCCTGCAAGGTCGCCGGCCAGTGCCGCCACCGCAGCCCAAAAAACCCGGCCAGGGCCCGACAAAGACAAGCCACTGATCGAAGACATCCGCCTGCTGGGGCGCATTCTGGGTGATGTGATCCGCGAGCAGGAAGGCGAGGCGGCCTTCGAACTGATCGAGCAGATCCGGCAGCTCTCCGTCGCATTCCGCCGGCATGCGGACCAGTCGGCAGACAAGGCCCTCAAGAAGCTGCTGAAAGGGCTGAGCGGGAATCAGACAGTGAGTGTCATTCGCGCCTTCACCTATTTCAGCCACCTGGCCAACCTGGCAGAAGACCGGCATCACATCCGCCGACGTGCCGTGCACGAGCGGGCTGGCGATTTGCAGGAAGGCAGTCTGGCGCTGACGCTGCAACGCCTGCGCAAGGCGGGCATCGCTCCTGCCGAGGTGCTGCGCACGCTGGCACAAAGCCACATTTCACCCGTGCTCACCGCCCACCCCACCGAAGTGCAGCGCAAGAGCATTCTGGATGCCGAACGCGCCATAGCCCGGCTGCTCAGCGAGCGCGAGGCGGGTGAAGCGCGCCTGCCCCGTGAGCTTGTCGACAACGAAGCCCAGATACGGGCGCGCGTCACACAACTCTGGCAGACGCGGCTTCTGCGATTCACCAAGCTGACTGTGGCCGATGAAATCGAGAACGCGCTGAGCTACTACGAAGCCACGTTTCTGACCCAGATACCCAAGCTCTATCAGGACCTCGAACAGGGTCTGAAAGACAAGGGCGCGGCAGGCCCGCCGTTGGCACCCTTTCTGCGGATGGGTCAATGGATCGGAGGCGACCGGGACGGCAACCCCAATGTGACCGCCGAAACCCTGGAACTGGCCCTCAAGAGCCAGAGCGACATGGTGCTGCGACATCACCTCACACAGGTCCACCTGCTGGGCGCAGAGCTCTCTGTTTCAGCCATGCTGACCAGTGTCAGCCCGGCCATGCAAGAGCTGGCCGAGCGTTCACCCGACCGAAACGCCCACCGGCAGGACGAGCCCTACCGCCGGGCCCTCACAGGCATCTACGCCCGCCTGGCCGCCACGCTCACCCAGTTCACAGGTGGCGAAGCCGCTCGCCATGCGGTGGCGCCACAAGATCCCTACACCAGCTCTGATGAATTCCTGGCCGACCTGCGCACGATCGAGGCGTCCCTGGTGGCAAACCATGGTGCAGCGCTGGCCAGTGCTCGCCTGCACCCGCTGATCCGTGCGGTGGAAGTGTTCGGCTTTCATCTGGCCACGGTGGATTTGCGCCAAAGCTCGGACAAGCACGAGGAAGTGATCAACGAATTGCTGGCGGTGGCGCGCATCGAGCCGGCCTACAGCCAGCTTGACGAAACCGGCAAACAGGCGGTGCTCTTGCGCCAGCTCAACGATGCCCGGCCTTTGCGCGTGCCCGGTGTCACCTATTCGGACCACAGCCGGAGCGAGCTGGCCATCTTCGAGACCGCCCGCCTCGGGCGCCAGCGCCTGGGTGCGCAGGCCATCCGGCACGCCATCATCAGCCACACCGAAACCGTGAGCGACCTGCTGGAAGTGCTGTTGCTGCAAAAGGAAACGGGTCTGCTGCATGGTTTGCTGGAGGAAAACGCGGTCTGTGATCTGATCGTGGTGCCCCTGTTCGAAACCATTGAAGACCTGCGCAATGCCGCGCCCATCATGCGGGACTACTACGCACTGCCTGGCGTGAGCGCCATGGTGCAGCGCGGCCAGGCAGACGGCTACAGCGAACAGGACATCATGCTGGGCTACTCCGACAGCAACAAGGACGGTGGCATCTTCACCAGCAACTGGGAGCTCTACCGCGCTGAAACCGCGCTGGTGAAGCTGTTCGATGAACTCAATGCCGACATCGCCGCCGGACCGCCCCAAGGCGACGCAGCCCCCTCCGGTGCAGCGACCCGCGCAAGCGGCGGAGCGTGGGGGCATACCGAGCCGGCGCCGGGCAGCCCCAAGCCGGATCAGCCCCCTCGGGGGGCAGCGCCCCGCGCAAGCGGCGGAGCGTGGGGGCATACCGAGCCGGCGCCGGGCAGCCCCAAGCCGGATCAGCCCCCTCGGGGGGCAGCGACCCGCGCAGCGGTGGAGCGTGGGGGCCATATCCAGCTGCGCATGTTCCACGGGCGCGGCGGCACGGTGGGGCGTGGCGGCGGCCCCAGCTACCAAGCCATCCTGGCACAGCCTCCCGGTACCGTGCGCGGCCAGATTCGCCTGACCGAGCAGGGGGAGGTGATCGGGTCGAAGTACGCCAACCCCGAGATCGGCCGGCGCAACCTCGAAACATTGGTGGCCGCCACGCTGGAAGCCACCTTGCTGCAGACCACGCGCGATGCACCCGCCGCCTTCATGGCAGCGGCCGACGCGCTTTCGCTGCACAGCATGGCGGCCTACCGCGCGCTGGTTTACGAGACACCGCGTTTCGCCGAGTTCTTTTTTGATGCGACGCCGATTCGCGAAATTGCCGAACTCAACATCGGCTCCCGACCCGCATCACGCAAGGCGTCTCAACGCATTGAAGATCTGCGGGCCATCCCATGGGGTTTCAGCTGGGGTCAATGTCGGCTCACACTGCCAGGCTGGTACGGCTTTGGCTCTGCGGTACAGGCATTCGTTCAACAGAACGGCCCAACAGGTGTTGCCAGGCAGAAGGCCCTGCTACAAAAGATGGCCATCCAATGGCCCTTTTTTCGCACCTTGTTGTCCAACATGGACATGGTGCTGGCCAAAAGCGACCTCGCACTGGCTTCCCGGTATGCGGAACTGGTCAAAGACCGTCGGCTGCGCACCAAGGTGTTTGCCACCGTGCAAGCGGAGTGGCACCGCACGGTTGACGCGTTGAACATGATCACCGGTGCCAAACAGCGCCTGGTGAGCAATGCGGCCCTGCAACGCTCCATCCGGCACCGCTTTCCCTACATCGACCCGCTGCACCACCTGCAAGTGGAACTGGTGCGCCGCTACCGTGCAGGGGAAACCGATGCCGAACAGGATGGTCGCGTGCGCCGGGGTATTCACATCTCGATCAATGGCATCGCCGCCGGGTTGCGAAATACGGGGTAACCCCCCGCGCCGGTCCTGCGGGCCGCCCCATCCCAGGGGAGCGCACCTTCGGTGTGGCCGAGTCCGTTCTGCGTTGTTCCGTGTCGCCGCGGCTTCATTCGCGGTGCATCTTTGCCCTGCGCGAGCGCGATCACCCGGCAAAACCTAAAATGAACTCGTGACCCAATTCATCAACGCCGATCTCCATTGCCATTCCATCGTTTCCGATGGCACGCTGTCACCCGAGGCGCTGGCCCTGCGCGCCAAAGCCAACGGCGTGGAGCTCTGGGCATTGACCGATCACGATGAAATCGGCGGACAGGCACGGGCGATGGAAGCCGCACGCCTCGCCGGTCTTCGCTACCTGACTGGCACCGAGATTTCGGTCACCTTCGCCGGAACCACCGTGCACATCGTGGGACTGGGCATGGACCACACCCACCCTGCCTTGGTCAACGGCCTGCGCACCACGCGCGGCGGCCGGGAAATGCGTGCAAGGGCCATGAGCGACGACCTTCTGGCCAGGGCCGGCATTCCGGGTGTCTACGAAGGCGCCTTGAAATACGTGGACAACCCTGAGCTCATCTCGCGCACCCATTTTGCACGCTACCTGGTTGAAGCGGGCGTGTGCAAGGAGACCAATGAGGTCTTTCGCAAGTACATCACCGAAGGCAAACCCGGCTTCGTGCCGCACCGTTGGGCCAGCTTGCGCGACGCCGTGGGCTGGATCACCGAGTCAGGGGGGGTCGCGGTCATTGCGCACCCGGGCCGCTACAAGCTGACGGCCAACGAAGAGTACGCGCTCTTCACTGAATTCAAGACCCTGGGTGGGCAAGGCGTCGAAGTCATGACCGGGGCTCACGGTCAGGCCGATTATGTGAAATACGCCGAGTATTGCAAGGAGTTCGGTCTGGCGGCCTCGCGCGGGAGCGACTTCCACAGCCCTGAGGAAAGCCACACCGATCTGGGCAAGTTGCCTTATCTGCCGGGCAGCGTGACCCCGGTCTGGGAACTGCTGAATTCGCGCATTCACTGATGCGGGGAATCGTTCCAAACAGGTTGCCGGCTTCGGCACTTGGCGTGCTTTTCCTCGTGCTGGCCACCGCCTGCTTCGCCGTGCTGGACACCACGGTCAAAGTGGTGGGTGCGTCCATGTCGATCCTGGTGGCGGTCTGGTTCCGCTATGTGTTTCAGGCGATCGCGGTGGCGGCGTTCATGCTGCCAAGGCAAGGGCGCCAGTTGCTCAGGACCGAACACCCTCGCTACCAGGTGGTACGCGGCCTGCTGCTGCTCATGGTCAGCGTGCTCTCATTCGTCAGCGTGCAGTACATGCCGGTGGGCGAATTCACCGCCATCATCATGACCACACCACTGGTCGTCACCTTGCTGGCGGCACTGCTCCTGAAAGAGCGTGTTTCGGTGCTGCGGTGGGCGCTGGTGGGCGGCGGTTTCACGGGCGCTTTGCTGGTGGTGCAGCCGGGCGATGCGATGATCGGCTGGACCAGCCTGATCCCGATGGTGATGGTGTTCACTTATGCCTGTTTTCAGATCCTCACCAGCAAGATGGCACGCACTGAAAACCCCATGACGATGCACCTCTACACGGGCTGGGTGGGCGCGCTTGTCGCCACTGCCGCGCTGCCCTTCATCTGGCAGGGCATGCCCGACCTGGGCACTTTTGCTCTGCTGTGCCTGATCGGTCTGGCGGGCACGGTGGGACACTTTCTGCTGATACTGGCATTTGCACGATCCCAGGCTTCCACGCTCACACCTTTTCTGTACTCGCAAATTGCTTTTGCCATGCTGTGTGGCTGGGTGGTGTTTGACCACATCCCGGGCCGTCTGGAGCTTGGCGGCATCGCACTCATCGTGTTGTGCGGGGCCACGGCAAGCTGGTTGACCGCGCGCGAGAAGCGCCTTCCGGTCGAACCACCAGAAGCCTGAAAAATACGGCGGGAGTTCCCGGGATTGCTTCCGCCAAAGGCCCAAGCACAATAGGCACATGTCCCAGTATTTCGAAGTCCACCCCGACAACCCGCAGCCCCGCCTGCTCAAACAGGCCGCCCAGCTCCTGGAGCGCGGAGGCGTGCTGGCCGTGCCCACCGATTCCAGCTACGCGCTGGTCTGCCACCTCGACGACAAAGCCGCCGCCGATCGATTGCGCCGGATCCGGCAGGTCGACGACAAGCACCACCTCACCCTGCTCTGCCGCGACCTGAGCGAACTGGCCAGCTATGCGCGCGTCGACAATCGCCAATACCGCCTGCTCAAACTGGCCACGCCGGGACCGTACACCTTCATCCTCGAAGCCAGCAAGGAAGTGCCCAGGCGTCTCAGCCACCCCTCGCGCAAGACGATCGGCCTTCGGGTGCCTCGCCACCACACCTTGCTTGAGCTTCTGGCCCTGCACAACGGCCCGTTGCTGGCCACCACCTTGATACCCCCCGGCGAAACGGACCCGATGAACGATGCGCACGAGATCCGCGAACGTTTCGAACACGACCTCGCGGGTGTGATCGACGCGGGGGCCTGCGCGCTCGAGCCCACCACGGTGATCGACCTCACCCCCATGGGCAGTGGCGGCGAACCGGAGGTGGTCCGCCAGGGGCAAGGTGCCCTGGGCCCCTTGGGTCTGTAGCGCTCGCAAGCACGCCTCCAGGCAAAACGCACCCCCCTCCCGAACCTGTCGTTCCGTCTGGGACAATATCCGTTTGCCTACGTTTGCCATGGACCTTGCACTGATCATCCAGACCATCGCCATCTACGCCATCCCGGTGCTGTTTGCCATCACCGTGCACGAGGCGGCGCATGGCTATGCGGCCCGGCATTTTGGCGACAACACGGCACACATGCTGGGTCGCATCACCCTCAATCCTGTCAAGCACATCGACCCGGTGGGCACCATTGCCATGCCGCTGATGCTGTACTTCGCCACCTCGGGCGCCTTCCTGTTCGGCTATGCCAAACCCGTGCCGGTCAATTTTGGCAACCTGCGCCGGCCCAAACGCGACATGATCTGGGTGGCGCTGGCGGGCCCGGGTGCCAACCTTGTACAGGCCATTGGCTGGACGGTGCTGCTTTACGTGCTGGTGGCAACAGGTGTGGAAGAGGTGTTCTTTCTGAAAATGTGTCAGGCAGGCGTGCTGGTCAATCTCGTGATGTTTGCCTTCAATATGTTTCCGCTGCCACCGTTGGACGGTGGGCGCATTCTGGTCGGTCTGCTTCCCTGGAAACAGGCCGAACTGCTCTCTCGCGTTGAACCATGGGGCTTTTTCATCGTGCTGGCATTGGTCATCACCGGCGTGGTCGGCAACCTTTGGTTGCGGCCCCTGATGATCCTGACCCACAGCGCCATTGAAGTCTTGCTGACCCCCCTTCGGCTGCTGATCCTGTGAGGCCAGGCTTCCCGGCCCTTGATTCGGAACACCCCATTTCCATGAAAACCCTGCGCGTTCTTACCGGTATCACCACTTCGGGCACGCCCCATCTGGGGAATTACGTGGGTGCCATCCGCCCCACCGTCCGTGCGAGCCGACTCGCCGAAGTTGAAAGCTTTTACTTCCTGGCCGACTACCATGCCCTCATCAAGGTGGGCGAGCCGGCCCGGGTACAGCGATCCACACTTGAAATTGCCGCGACCTGGCTGGCGTGTGGACTCGATCCCGAGAAGGTGACTTTCTATCGCCAGTCCGACATACCGGAAATCCCAGAGCTGACCTGGCTGCTCACCTGCGTGACCGGCAAGGGGATTCTCAATCGGGCACATGCCTACAAGGCGTCTGTGGACAAGAACACCGCTGCAGGCGATGACCCCGACGCAGGTGTGACCGCCGGATTGTTCATGTACCCGGTGCTGATGGCGGCCGACATTCTGATGTTCAATGCCCACCAGGTGCCTGTGGGTCGCGACCAGATCCAGCATATTGAAATGGCGCGAGACATGGCGTCCAGCTTCAACCACCTGTATGGTGAGCATTTCACGCTGCCGGAGGCGGCCATCGAAGATCATGTGGCTACTCTGCCCGGGCTGGACGGCCGCAAGATGAGCAAAAGCTACGACAACACCATTCCTCTTTTCGCGCCCAAGGACCAGTTGCGCAAGCTCATCATGGGCATCGTCACCGACTCGCGAGCACCCGGTGAACCCAAATCCACCGAAGGTTCGGCGGTGTTCCAGCTGTATCAGGCCTTTGCCACCGCAGATGAAACGGCCAGTCTGGCCCGCGCCTACGCAGACGGAATCGCCTGGGGCGAAGCGAAACAGTTGGTAGCGGAACGCCTGGAATGTGAAATTGCACCCTTGCGCGAGGTGTACGATGCATTGATTCAGAATCCAGCCAGCATCGAAAAAACGCTGCTGCAAGGGGCGGAGAAGGCCCGCGTTGTCGCCAAACCCTTCATCAGCCGCCTGCGACATGCGGTGGGCTTGCGCGCTTTGCAGGCGGCTCCCGAGGCTGCTGGCAAGCCAAAGAGCAGCAAGGTGGCCGCGCCCAGTTTCAAGCAATATCGCGCTGACGACGGTCTGTTCTGCTTCAAATTGGTGGATGCCAGCGGCCAGTTGCTGCTCGAAAGTCTCGGGTTTGCTTCACCCAAGGATGCCGCACAACTCATTACACAATTGCAGCAAACGGGCGCGCTCGCACTGGAGTCAAATCTGCCTATGCTCAAGTTGCACTGTTCGATGGCCGATGTACAACGGGCACTGGCCCATTTCAATCCTTAGGCTGCTTGAGCAGACCGGGCCTTGTTTTACGTGAAAATGGAGTCAGTTGTTTGTTGCAAGACCCCGGGGGCAACCCCGTCAAACCCGAAAAAGTAAAAACAAGGTCTGCATCAGTGACCCCCGCACTATCGCCAAATACCTCCTTTGCCGATATGCTCTCGCCTTGAAATCATTTATCAACAGCATCCCCTGCCATGAGTATTTTTGTCATTGATGATCACCCGCTGATGCGTGAGGCAGTGGTCATGCTGTTGCGACGCTTGCGTGCATCCACCCAGGTGGTGGAGTTGGAGCGCCTGGCTTCTGTCAACCGTGCGATTGCCGAACACGGCGAGCCAGAACTGGTGTGTCTTGATCTCAAGCTGCCCGACACCAATGGTGTGTCCGGGGTTCGTGAAGTGAGGCAAATGCTGCCAGACACTTCACTGATCGTGCTTTCCGCGTCTCCAGCGTCCGACTACGAAGACCTGGCCCGAGAAGCCGGCGCAGACGCCTACGTCGAAAAATCGGCTGGTGCAGCCCAGATTGCAAAGGTGCTGCGAGAGTTTCTGGCCGATGAGGTTGAAGACGAAAACGCGCCGACGATTCCCGAAAAGCTCTCCAAGCGCCAAAAACAACTGCTGGTCATGCTCGATCGAGGTCTGTCCAACCGGGACATCGCCGAACAACTCCAGATCAGCGAACACACTGTCAAGGTGCACTTGTGGCGTCTTTTCCGCCGCCTCAATGTGAAGAGCCGTTCGCAGGCCAGTCACCTGGCACGCACCGCGGGCCTGCTGGACCTCTGACCAGCAGCCCCAGCGCGCTCCGCTCAGAACCCGAAGGGCACCTTTTCAGGTGCCCTGTTTCTTTTTCAGGCTGTCAGCACCTTGGGCGTCTCGGTCTGGGTGAAAGCTGGCAGCATCACCCGAAACACGCTGCCCCGATTGGCTGTGGACGACAAGGCCAGCTGGTAACCCATCAACGTCGTCAGCTTGGAAACGATCGTCAACCCCAGGCCCAGGCTGTCTTCCGTGCCCTGGTGCTGGGATACCCGAAAGAACTCCTGAAAGATCGCCTGCTGGTGTTCCCGGGCAATGCCCACACCGGTGTCCCACACCTCGAACACCAGCATGTCGGTGCGGTGCCGCAGCCCGAGCAGCACGCCACCGTGGTGTGTGTGACGCAAGGCATTGGACACCAGGTTGCCCAGAATGCGGCGCAGCACCACAGGATCGGCCCAGATGGTGGTGGACCGGGCATGGGTCCGCAGACTCAGGGATTTACCCGCAGCAACAGGTTCGAACTGGAGCGCAACATCGGCCAGCAAGGCCCTGACATCCACATGCTGCAGTTTGACCTTGTAGTTGCCGGCATCGATGCGGGTCAGGTCAAACAAGGAATCGAACAGCTCATTGATGGCCCGGGTCGACTGCAGGATGCGGGGGGCGATGTCGCGAGCCATTTCCGGCTCGGTGGCCAGCCAGTCAGCGTACAGGCTGAGTGCATGCACGGGCTGGCGCAAGTCGTGTGCGGCAGACGCCAGAAACCGGTTCTTGGTGGCCACAGCCCTTAGCGACGCACGGGTTTGCTGGGTGAGTGAGTCGATCAGCTCCTGGTTGGAGAACTGCAACTCGAAGCTGGACCGGTGAATCTGGTGAAGGCGGTCGCCCGCCGATCGCAGCAGCCACCAGAAAATCAGCAACAGTGCCACCAGCGAGAGCAGCAGCTTGAGCTCGGTCATGCTGACCAGCCCCATAGGCACTGGCAGCAAGATACCCAGCAGAACCGCCCCGAGCAGCGCGCTGGTGTAACCCTTGAAAACCTCCAGGTAGGCGCTGAAAGCCGTGAGCGAGATAAGGCCATGGCCCAAAACGACCATTCCACAAACGAACTGTGTCAGCAGGTTGGCCTGCATGAAGGTCAACCCGACAGAAGCCCCCCAGCTCAGCCCGACAGCCGGCCAGGTCCAGCCATATCGCCGCATGAACTCGACCCGCGAGGGACCTTCCATGTTGTCGTACCGCAACCGGTAAATGCCCACCATCCGGTAACGGTAAGCCAGCAGCCCAAACATCACCAACACCCAGAGCGCCAGCGCCCAGCTGTTGACCTCACCTGCCATCAGGTAGGCCATCACCGGTAACGCCAGGATGGCCGAGATCAGCGATGGCATGGCGTTGTCCATCAAAACGCCAATGAGCTGGGCATCGACCCACTGGTCCCGCACTTCCTGAGAAGCGGGCAAATGCTGGTGCGTGGCGGGCTGTGTATCGACGAGCATGGAGGGTCGTTGTTCTGGCGGTCCAGCATTGTCGCACCCGCCTTCTGGTGCACCGTGCACGTAACATGACGATTGCGTGCTGCTAGAATCGCGGGCTCGACACGGAGAGATGGCAGAGTGGTCGAATGCACCGGATTCGAAATCCGGCGTACAGGTTCTCCTGTACCGAGGGTTCGAATCCCTCTCTCTCCGCCAGAATCGTTCTGCTGATTGATGGAAGCAACAGAGCGCATCGCAAAAGCCCCTGCCGGGGCTTTTTGTATTTGCAGAGACCGGCGGATCGAACAGCACCTGCTGCTGCACCCGAGATCCGTCAGACAGAATTGGCCGCAGCACTTGCAGCCTAGCCACCAGTTCCTCATTTTCCTCGCCATGATCCTCACAGTGGGGGTTGGAGTTGCGCATCGACAGGCGTAAAACGGCTTCCGGAAAGGCATCCGGAAAGCTGCCGTCCGTCGTGGGCTGCAGCGATTCCCGAATGGGTGAACAATGGCAACCCAACCCAATCCTTCGCTGGCGCCCGCAGCGGTCAAGACCGGTACCAATCGGGTCAAGCGCATCACCTCTGCGATGGGCGAGGAGGCAGCACCAGCGGCGGCCTCAGTTCCGAAAAAGGTGGCCCCGAAAAAAGCAAGATCCAGGACCAAACCCAGGTCCCATGCACCGATCGACTTGGCTTCGCGACTTTTCGACGCCCGGCCCGATCGGCTTGATTTCCGCGACCTGAACTACGTGCCTCCGCTGCGCTCGCTGGACACCCACTTCCCAGCCCAGGACTTTCTTGCCGAGGCGGTCCCCGCCTACGTGCAATCGGGCCTGGTGCTGGACCAGGGAGAGGAAGGCGCCTGCACCGGTTTTGGGCTCGCGACGGTGGTCAACTACCTGCTCTGGATCCGTCGCTTCGACCAGCGTGGCGGGGCCGCCGTGATCAAGGTCAGCCCGCACATGCTGTACGAACTGGCGAGACGCTATGACGAATGGGAAGGTGAGGATTACGAAGGATCTTCGTGTCGCGGGGCCCTCAAAGGTTTTCACAAGCACGGTGTCTGCCAGATGCGCTACTGGCGCACGGACCACCACGGTGCGCGGGCCCACCTTGAATGGGAGCTCGACGCACTGAAGCACCCGCTGGGGGTTTACTACCGGGTGAACAAGAGGTCGGTGGTGGAATTGCAGGCTGCGATCAATGAAATCGGCGCCATCTACGTGTCGGCCAGGGTCCACGACGGCTGGGACAGGGTGGCCCGACTGGCCCGCCCGCCTGAATCACACGATGAAGCAGCGTTGCCGACCATTCCGGCCGCCAGTCGAAACTCGCCTTGGGGCGGGCACGCTTTTGCGCTGGTGGGGTACAACGACCGCGGCTTTGTGGTGCAGAACTCCTGGGGCACGGGCTGGGGTGCGGGGGGTTTTGCAGTGCTGCCGTACGCAGACTGGGTGGTTCATGGCACGGACGCCTGGGCCGTGGCACTGGGTGTGCCCCAAAGCCAGGCCATGTCGCCCGAACGGATTGCGGCGTTGCGATGGCCCACGCGCAGCGGGCGTTCGATCGGCTTTGCCGTGCGCAGCACCGTGAACGAAGACAACCCGGTTGACGATCCCTGGCCCATCGACAAGCCGTTTCTGCACAGGGCGTATCAGCCGTGGCCCACGGCCAAAGCCTATGAACACACGCTCGTGACCGGGAACAACGGGCACATCATCGTCACCGATCTGGCCGCGGGCATCGACGGAAGCGAAGCGGCGTTCGTTCAGGCGCAGGTGAACCGGGCACTGAATTTCTTTCAATCGCAAGGAAATGCACGCATCATGATCTATGCACACGGCGGGCTGAACAGCCAGGGTGAATCGATCGAGCGCATTCGCCTGCTGGCCCCCTATTTCGAAGCAAATGGCATCTACCCCTTCTTCCTGACCTGGCGCACCGGTCCAATGGAGACGCTGGGGCACATGCTGGAAGACAAGGTACGCAAGCTGTTCGGACTGGACGACGATGCGCGCGCCCGGGGATTGTTCAATCTGCTGGCTGAAGCACGCGACCGCTCTGTGGAAGTGGTGGCCAGCAAGGCGGTCAAAGGGCTGTGGTCAGAAATGCGCGAAAACGCCCGACTGGCGGCCCGGCGCGGCCGCGGCAGCGCCCTGCTGGCCGACGCGCTCTCGCAGCTTCAGGTGCATTTGGGCAACCGTCCGCTCCAGTTGCACCTGGTTGGGCACTCTGCTGGCTCCATCGTGCTCGGTCACCTGCTGGACCGTCTCGCAGTCAGCCAGGTGAAGGTGGCGGGTTGCACGTTGTTCGCGCCCGCCTGCACGGTGGCATTCGCCACCGAAAAATACCTGGACAAGAACACCAGCATCTTTGATTCCAGGCAACTCCACCTCCACTACCTGACCGACAAGCAGGAAAAGGATGACGATCTGCTGAAGCTGGGAGCCGTCACGCTGTACGGCAAGTCGCTGCTGTACCTCGTCAGCCGTGCCCTGGACGACGTGCGCAAAGTGCCTCTGCTGGGCATGGAGCGGGCACATGATCCGCAGCACTTCACAGAAGACCAGTGGGACAGGAGCCACCTGCGTCACCTGCAGGACTGGCACGGTCGCTTTCCTCGATCCAACCTGCACCCTGTACCAATGCCCCACGTCCCGGTCAATCGCGAAGGCAAGACCTCTCAGGCGACCCACGGTTCGTTCGACAACAACATCGAAGTGATGACCCAGACCATCGAACGCGTCAAAGGCAGCCCGCTGGTGAGCCCGATCGAGTGGCTGGACTACTGAAGGCAACCGAAGCATCTCCTGCGCCGCCTTCGGCGTCTCACCGCCTTTCAAGGATGCGGCAACCGGAACCAGAAAGTCGTACCCTGACCAGGCGCGGAATCGGCCCAGATGCGCCCTCCATGCCGCTCCAGGATGCGTGCCACGATCGCCAGCCCTACGCCGGTACCCGGCACATCACTGCCTGCATGCAGGCGCTGGAACAAACCGAACAGCTTGTCGGCATGCGCCATGTCGAATCCCATGCCGTTGTCGCGCACATAGTAAGCGCGCTGTGCGGCGCTGTACCCCAGCTTCAGCTCCGGTGTTGCCTGATGCCGTGAGTACTTCAGTCCGTTGTCCATCAGGTTGAACAGCACCTGACGAAGCAGCGTGGCATCACCCATGGCCTCGGGAACCGTGTCGAGTTCGATGCGAGCGTGTTCGTATTGGGGTGCGAGCACCTCTGCCACCGACTGGGCCAGCACGTGCAGATTGACCGGCACGGCCGCCAGGTCCACGCGTACCACGCGCAGCAGTTCGAGCATGTCGGTGATCATCTGCCCCATGTTGCGGGACGATCGCGTGATACGACCGAACATGTCGCGTGCCAGCGGGCTCAACCGGTCACCCTCCTCCTCGGCAATCAGTGAGGCAAAACCATTGACCGAGCGCAACGGCGCGCGCAAGTCGTGCGCAATGGAGTAGGAGATGGCCTCCATGTCGCGCATGGAACGCTCAAGTTCCGCGGTCCGTTCGGACACCCGCAGTTCAAGGCTGGCATTGAGTGCCCGCACCTGTTCCTGCGCAGCCACCCGCGCGCTGATGTCCACATGGGTGCCCGACATGAACAACGGGCGTCCATCGGCATCACGCTGGTGCACCCGCCCCCGATCGTTGATCCAGATCCAGTGCCCTGCCTTGTGGCGCATGCGCAAATCACATTCGTAGAACTCCGCCTCGCCCGACAGGTGCCGCTCCAGCACATGCTCGGCAAACGGTAGGTCCAGCGGATGCACGAGCCGCCGCCAGGTCTCAAAGGTGGTGGGCAGGAGTTCTTCCACCGAGTACCCCAGCATGGTGGCCCAGTGTTCATTGATGGTGGTCTCCCACGTCACCAGGTTGGTTTCCCAGACCCCAGGCCGGGTCGCATCCAGCACCCAGGCAAGCCGCTGCCGCTCGTGGGCCAGCGCCTCCTGAGCCTGCACATACGACGTGACATCGGTGTAAGTTCGCACCATGCCGCCGTCGGGAAGCTTGCGGGTTCGGATCTCAAGCGTCTTGCCATCGCGGGTACGGCGCAGGTAGGTCTCTGGCGCACTAAAAATGTGCTCCTTGACCAAGAAGGGCCGCATGGCCGGGTCCACCTGCAACATGTCTTCACCAAAGTCGCCACGATCGACTTGGAACTGGCCGACGCGCTCGAACGAAGGGTTGTCTGCGAACAACCATTCAGGCAGATCCAGCAATTCCAGCATGCGCCGGTTGTAGAAGCGAAAATCCCCCTGCCCATCGACCATTGCAAAGCCCTGGCTCACGCTGTCCAGTGTGACCTGAAGGGCGCTGCTTTTTTCTGCCAGCAAGCAGGTGGTGTCTTCCAGTTGCTTGAGCGTCTGCAACCGCTCCTCGTGGTCGCGTTGGGCCAGAACCAGTTGCTGCACAGCGCCCAGCAAGGGCTGCAGGAACTCGATATCGGCTTCGCTGTAGCCGCCGGGCTGGTTGGCAAGACCCACCATGGCCACCAGACGGTCGCCCACCATGAGCGGAATACCCAGGAACGCATACATGCTCGGGTGACCCTTGGGCAGGCCACCGGCACGGGCGTCAGATGCGGGATGATTTGCGATCACGGGCGCGCGGGTGACCATGCCGTGACCGAACAATGTCTTGAGGTTGTGGAACTCCATGCCGCCCTGGGCCTGCTGGACAAACAGGCGATGCGACATGTCGTCCCAGGCAATGTTGGTGACCGCATGGGTCTTGAGATACGGGGCGCCTTGCTCATCGTAGAGCACCTCGCCCACGAAGCCGTATTCGCTGCCTGTGACGGAAAGGAACGCGTCGAGCAAACCCTCGAAGGCTTTTCGCTTGTCGTCGGCTTCGATGAAACGGGACTGCGCCATGCGCACGGTCTCCAGCATCCTGTTCTGCCGATCCACTTTTTGCGCCGCCAGCCTCGCCTCGGTGACGTCGGTGGTGAAGCCGTGCCACACGATGGTCCCGTCTTCCTCGCGCTGTGGCGCCGCCTCCACCTGGTTCCAGCGCACACCGCGCTGGGGCAGAACCACACGGTAGGTTTGCCGCCAGATCGTCAGGTCGCGGGCCGACTTGCCCAGTGCAGCAACGAGTTCGTCGCGATCGTCGGCATGCACCCTCCCGAACAGCAGGCGCACGTCCTTCTGCAAGTCTGCCGGGTCCAGCTCCAGCAACTCCCTCGCCGCCTCATTCACGTAGGTGATGGCACTGGTGCCGTCCGGGCGCAGGCGTGCCTGGTACACGATGCCGGGCACCCGGGCCGCGATGTTCTGCAGCAACTGAAGCTGCTGGGCCAACTGAAGCGTAGCCTCGCGCTCGGTCGTGACATCCTGTATCACCCCGAAGTCGGTTCGTGGATTGCCCGCCACAGTCGTCTGGCCAATGCGGGTGCGAAACCAGCGTTGTTGCCCGTCCGGCCGGGTCCAGCGGAAATCCACCACGCGGCCATCAAGTGCCTCACGCGCCTCAAGCCAGGCGGGCATGTCGTCCGGATGAATGCCGCTGCGGCCAACGATTCGCGAGAGCACCTCTTGGGGTTCAATGCCTGTGATGTCAAACAGCCCCTGCGACCAGACAACATCCCGCTCGTTGTCGGAGTTGGTCCAATGCCCCACGAGCGCCAGCTTCTCGATGGCGTCGTGCAGTTCCACCCGTTGCTGCAGAGCCACGTTGGCGGCGCTGAGCGCCTGGTCAGCCTGAGACCTTGCCGCTTCCGCTTTGAGCTCAAGGGTGGCCTCAATGAAATACACAAGCATCAGCGGCTCTGGCTGCACGTCCAGCAAGGTGGTGTGCAGCCGAACGTGGTGCCGCTCGCCATCACACAGTGTGAGCGTCTGCACCCCGTGGCTGAAACGCCCCTCTTCCAGGTACCGGTGCCGCTCCGCAGCGTCGGCCCAGTGCCCCAGCTCAATGGTGGTGCGCCCGATGGCAGTCTCCCGGGTCAGGCCGGTGAATGCCAGCCAGGCATCGTTCACCGCCAGCAGACAGCCATCGCGCTGGCGCGAAACCGACGCCGCCAGCGGCGACGCCTGGAAAAAAGCCTCGAAGGGCAGGTTCTGTTCGAAGTGGTGACCCAGGGACACGCTACCGTTTCCTTCGGCGGGGTTCGCGGGCAGGGGCTTCTCGTGTTCCGCATTGGCCATGCTGGCTGGGTCCGCAGTATGAGGTTGACGGTATCGGCTGGGAGACATTCTGACCAAATTCTGCCGGGCCGGGAGGGAAACGTTGCGAAGGCCCAAACTGCTACAGTCGCTGGCTGACCTGCCACCGCCCGATGAGCCCTGCCTTGAACGCCCCGCTGGACAAACACACCCCCATGATGCAGCAGTACCTGGCCATCAAGGCCGAGTACCCGCACACGCTGGTGTTCTACCGCATGGGCGACTTTTATGAGCTGTTCTTCGGCGATGCCGAAAAGGCGGCGCGCCTGCTCGACATCACCCTGACCCAGCGCGGGCAGTCGGCCGGTGAGCCGGTGGTGATGGCCGGCGTGCCCTTTCATTCGGTTGACACCTACCTCGCGCGCCTGATCAAACTCGGTGAATCGGTCGCCATCTGTGAACAGGTGGGCGACGTTACCACCGCGAAAGGCCCGGTTGATCGCAAGGTGATGCGGGTGGTCACGCCCGGCACGCTGACCGATGCAGGCCTGCTCTCAGACAAGAGCGAGGCGCTGCTGATGGCGGTGCACCCCGGCGCCCGCACCGGCTATGGCCTGGCCTGGCTGTCGGTCACGCAGGGCATCGTCTTCCTCGCGCAATGCGCCAGTGACGAACTGGCCGACTGGCTGGCCCGCATTGGCGCGGGTGAATTGCTCTACAGCGCCGAGGTGAGCACCGCCACCGAACAGAAACTGCAGAACCTCGCTGCAGCGCAACAGCCCGGGGGCCAGCGCATGGTCCCTGTGGTGCGCCCGGCCTGGGCTTTTGATGCGGCGCTCGGTGAGCGCAAACTGCTGGAACAACTGCAGACCGCCAGCCTCGCCGCCTGGGATGCCCAGGCCCTGTCAGACGCCCACGCCGCAGCCGCCGCCCTGCTGAACTATGCCGAACACACACAGGGCCGGGCGCTCACCCATGTGCGCACGCTGCGCGTGGCTCGCAGCGACGAGCTGATCGACCTGCCAGCCAATACGCGGCGCAACCTGGAACTGACCCACAACCTGCGCGGTGAGACCAGCCCCACCCTGTTTTCTCTTCTGGACGTGTGCTGCACCGGCATGGGGAGTCGCACGTTGCGCAGCTGGATGCTGGAGCCCCGGCGCGAGCGCGCCCAGGCCACCGAGCGCCTGGCCGCCATTGAAGCGCTGCGCGACGGGCTGTGGCAAAGCCTGCGCCAGACACTCAAAGCCGCCAGCGACGTGGAGCGCATCACGGCACGAACCGCGCTGCGCCAGGTGCGTCCACGCGAACTCACCGGGCTCACCCAGACGCTGGCGCGCGCGGTGCAGGTGGCCTCTGCACTGCAAGCTGGCCTGCCAAGTGCGCCACCCCTGCTGCAGCGGATTCACAGCGAACTCACGCCGCCCCCCGACTGCACCGAACTGTTGAAGGCCGCGCTGCTCGACGAACCGGCCGCCCTGGTGCGCGACGGTGGCGTGATCGCCGACGGTTTTGACACCGAGCTGGACGAGTTGCGCGGCATACAAAACAACTGCGATGGCTTCCTGATTGACCTCGAAACCCGGGAGCGCGCACGCACCGGCATCACCAACCTGCGCGTGCAGTTCAACAAGGTGCACGGTTTCTACATCGAGGTCACGCAAGGCCAGATCGACAAGGTGCCCGACGACTACCGCCGGCGCCAGACGCTCAAGAACGCAGAGCGCTTCATCACGCCCGAACTCAAGGCCTTCGAAGACAAAGCCCTGAGCGCGCAAGAGCGCGCCCTGGCCCGGGAAAAGTGGCTGTACGAACAACTGCTGGACCAGCTCCAGGTCTGGGTCGACCCACTCACGCGCCTGGCGCGTGCGCTGTCCGAGCTGGACGCACTGTGTGCACTCACGGAGCGCTCACTGACCCTGAACTGGATCGCACCCCGTTTTGTGGCGGAACCCTGCATCGAGATCCGAGGTGGTCGCCACCCGGTGGTGGAGGCGCGGCTCAACGAAACCAGCGGCGGGAGCTTCATCGCCAACGACACGGTGCTGGGCCCGAAACAGCGCATGCAGGTCATCACCGGCCCCAACATGGGCGGCAAGAGCACCTACATGCGCCAGGTGGCGGTGATCGTGCTGCTGGCCAGCATGGGCAGCCATGTGCCGGCGCAAGCGTGCCGGCTCGGCCCCATTGACGCCATTCACACCCGCATCGGTGCGGCCGATGATCTGGCCAACGCCCAGTCCACCTTCATGGTGGAAATGACGGAAGCGGCACAGATCCTGCATGCTGCCACGCCACAAAGCCTGGTGCTGATGGACGAGATCGGCCGTGGCACTTCCACCTTTGACGGCCTTGCGCTCGCCAGCGGCATTGCAGCCCACCTGCATGACAAGGCCAAAGCATTCACCCTTTTTGCCACCCACTATTTTGAACTGACCGAGTTTCCCGCTACCCACCACGCAGCCGTGAACGTGCACGTGAGCGCAGTGGAAGGCGGTGGAAAGGGCAACATCGTGTTCCTGCACCAGATTGAACCCGGCCCCGCCAGCCGCAGTTACGGCATCCAGGTGGCGCGCCTGGCCGGCGTGCCGGCCGCGGTGGTACAGCACGCCCGCCAAGCCCTGGCAGCCCTGGAAGGTCAAAGTGAGAAGAGCCGCCTGCAGGTGGACCTTTTTGCTGCTCCACCGGTGGAAGAGGTGCCGGAGCAACACCCGCTGGTCTCGGCCATGCAGGCCATCGAACCTGACGCTCTCTCGCCCCGCGAAGCACTTGAACAGCTCTACCAACTGAAAAAAATCGCCACTCAGCCATGACCTATTGCGTCGCCGTCAAACTCAACGCCGGGCTGGTCTTTCTGTCCGACTCGCGCACCAACGCAGGTCTGGACCAGATCAGCACCTTCCGGAAAATGATCGTCTACGAAAAGCCGGGCGAGCGCTTCATGTGCCTGCTCTCTGCAGGCAACCTGAGCATCTCGCAATCGGTACGCGAAATCCTGCAGGTGGAACAACTGCACGACCCGGACAATGGTGAGCCGATCACGATCTGGAACGCGCGCAGCATGTTCGACGCCGCACGGGTGCTGGGATCGGCGGTGCGTCGCGTGTTTGAGCGCGATGGCGAATCGCTCAAGCACGCCGGCGTGGAATTCAATGTGTCCATGATTTTTGGTGGCCAGATCCATGGTGAAGGCATGCGCCTGTTCCAGGTCTATTCGGCCGGCAATTTCATCGAAGCCACGCCCGAAACACCGTTCTTCCAGATCGGCGAATCCAAGTACGGCAAGCCGGTGCTCGACCGCGTGATCCACGCTGAAACGCCACTGGACGAAGCCGCCAAATGCGTGCTGGTATCGATGGACTCCACACTCAAGTCCAACCTCTCGGTGGGGCTGCCACTGGACCTGGCGGTCTACGAAGCGAACCGCCTTCAGTCCGACAAGATCACCTGCATCGATGACCAGAACCCCTACTTCCGCATGCTGCACGACACCTGGGGACAGAAATTGCGCGAGGTGTTCGACAGCATCGAACACCCGACCTGGGACGGTAGCCACACCGAGGTGCCGCTGCTGTGCAGCGGCCCGCGCAGCCAGCCTCTGAAGAAGATCACCAATTCACGCGAGAAACTGATATGACCCCCGCGCCGCCTGCGGCGCCACCCCCTACCACGGGGAGACACCAGCCGTCTGGCAAAGCCATCCCGGCGATGTCTCTGGACAAGGTCACCTCTCTCATTCCACCGCTGTGTCCCTGATCGTTTTTTCTCACGCCAACAGCTTCCCTGCCAGCACCTACACCGTGTTGTTCCGCAGCCTGAGGGCGCGCGGCTTCACCGTGCGCGCGGTCGACAAATTCGGGCACGACCCGGCTTATCCCGTCACCAGCAACTGGCCGCACCTGGTGCAGCAGCTGGCCGACTTTGCTGCGCCCGAAATTGAACAGCATGGCGACGGAGCCTGGCTGGTGGGTCACTCACTGGGCGGATTCCTGAGCCTGATGTGCGCTGCCCGCCATCCCCAGCTCGGTGGGCATCTGGTCAAGGGCGTGTTGCTGATCGATTCCCCCGTCCTGGGTGGCTGGCGGGCCCGTACGCTCGAGGTCATCAAGCGTGCCCAGCTGGTGGGCTCGGTCTCGCCAGGCAAGATCAGCCGCAAACGTCGCGCGCACTGGCCCGATGCGCAAAGCGCTTTTGAACACTTTGCCCGCAAGAAGGCGTTTGCCCGATGGGAACCCCAGGTGCTGCGCGACTACATCGATCACGGCACCCGTGACGCCGCCACACCACAGGGCATGCAACGGGTGCTCGACTTCGACCGCGAGGTGGAAACCGCGATCTACAACACCTTGCCCCACAATCTGGACCGACTGCTGCGCCGCCACCCGCTTCAATGCCCTGTTGCATTCATTGGCGGTACGGAATCCCTGGAAATGAAACAGGTGGGCATGACCATGACCCGAAAGCTGGTGGGCAGACAACATCCTGATCGGCTCATCATGGTCGAGGGCAGCCACCTGTTTCCCATGGAGCAACCGCACCAGACATCACTGGCAATCGACCAGGCGCTTCAAAGCCTGGGTGCATCGAAGCGCGCTGCCTGACGTGCTTGAAAAGGCATCCACGCACGTTGGCTTCGGCGACTGAAGCGGCAGCAAACCCCGGGTTTTCCGGGCCTCAAATGCCCGGCGCTCCGGTATAACTGGGCCCAGATGAATTCGATGCCGCCTCGCCCATGACCCCCGTCGTGCCCACAATCGACCGGCACCCCCACATATGGGGCCGCTTGCTGGCATGGCGTCCTCAAACCCACGCTTTATGGGTGCGCCTTCTGGTCGCGGTTGCGCTCACAGTGCTGGCGGCCTGGATGCGCATCAGTCTGGCACCGGCCGAATCGGGCGGGCGCTTCATCACGTTCTCGCTGGCGGTGGTGCTGTGCACGATGTACGGCGGTTTTTTTGCCGGCATCGTCAGCACCGTACTGGGCATGTTGCTGGCCAACTTCTTCCTGGTCGAGCCGTACGGCAGCCTGGTTTTCACCGATCCTTGGGAGGCTCTGTGGCTCAACAGCTGGCACCTGATCACCCAAATGGTCGTCATGGGCTCCATCGCTCTGGTGCAACGCCAGCACCGACGCTTGCAGGATGTGGCGGACCTCGTGCAGCAAGGGCACAAGCAACTGGAAGACACCTTCGAACACAGCGCCACGGGCATGGCGCACAGCCACATAGATGGTCGCTGGATCCGTGTGAACCAGACCTATTGCGACTTGGTCGGCTACACCCATCAGGAAGTCCTGGGCATGACCTTCAAGGACTTCACGCACCCTGACGACATCGACATTGACCTGCAATACCTCTCGCGCACCCTGTCCGGTGACATCGACCACTACAGCATTGAAAAGCGCTACATCCACAAGCTTGGACACGTGATCTGGGTGTACCTGACGCTGTCCCTGATCCGCAAGACCGATGGGTCGCCAGACTACCTGATTGCCGTCGTGCAGGACGTGAGCAGGCGCAAGGCATTCGAGGAGGCGCTCGAAACCAGTGAGAAACTGCTTCGCCAGGCCCAGAACATTGCGCGCATGGCCACCTGGCAGGCCGACCTCACCACCCAACACTTCCACCTCTTGTGGGGCTCCCACAACATCATGCGTTTGCCGGTGGCCGGGTTGTCCGTCGGCGACATGATCGAAATCACCCACCCCGACGACCGGGAAACGATGATGAAGAAGTGGTCGCTCGCGGTTCAGGGAAAGCAACCCTACGATCTCGAATACCGTGTGGTGATTGAAGGGGAAGTGCGCTGGCTGTCCGTACAAGCCGACTTTGAACGCGATGCCCAGGGACGCGCGATCCGTGCACTGGGCGTCACCTACGACATCACGGCGCGCAAACAGGCCGAACTGGAGGTTCTGCGACTCAATGCTTCACTGGAGCAGCGCATCCAGGCACGCACCCATGCGCTCAAAGGCGCCTACGACGAGCTCGAAAGCTATTCCTACGCCGTGGCGCACGACCTGCGGTCACCGCTGCGCATCATCAATGGTTTTGCCATGGCGATCAAGGAAGACAACCCCTCGCTGGACCCCGACAGTGTCCAGCACCTCGAGCGCATCATGGGTGCGAGCAAAAAGATGGGGGAACTCATCGACGGCCTGCTCAAGCTCTCGCAGTTCGCGCGAGGCGAGACGCATCGAACGCATGTCAATCTCAGCGCGATTGCCGCACGGCAACTCGAAGAACTGGCCGTTCAGGAACCGCAGCGACATGTGACATGGGAGATCGAGCCCGGGTTGACGGCCATGGCGGATGCGCCCCTGATTGAAGCCCTGCTGCAGAACCTCCTCAGCAACGCCTGGAAATACACGGCGAAAACAGCCAACGCACACCTCCGGATGTACGCCTCGCCACGCAATGGTCAGACCCACTTCTGCATAAGCGACAACGGTGCAGGTTTCGACATGGCGCGCATCGACAAGCTGTTCAAGCCCTTTCAGCGCCTGCACATGCCACACGAATTCACCGGACTCGGCATCGGCCTGGCCACCGCCATGCGCATCGTGCAGCGCCATGGTGGCGTTCTGCATGGGGAATCTGTCCCCGGGCAAGGCGCCACTTTCTGCTTCACTCTACCCGACGATCACACGGCAGTTTCTGAAGAACCGCAAATTGCACCGGCTGTGGGTCAGGGCGACTGAGTCGGCGATACTGGCGGCGACGGAGGCGTTGATCCCTCACTGGTATCACGTGGGTCCATTTGCAGTACCGCCTGCGAACCGCTGCCCATCACCACGTAATCGGCCTTGGCGGCATCCGGCACAGGAGGTGCTGCGCCGATGCGCTTGAGCGTGTACAGCGCCAGCAACACCAGCACCACTGAAAAAAACACCATCAGGCTGCTGGGGCCAAACTGGTCCATCACACCGCCGGCCAGTACCGGGCCCACTGCCGCACCCACGCCGTGCACCAGCAGCAGACCGCTGGTGAATTCGAGCAGACGGGACGAGTCGATCACGTCATTGACGTGCGCCACACCCAGCCCGTACACCGTGAAAACCAGGCCACCATACAACAGCCCCACGCACACCAGCCAGCCCACGTTCAGGGCGGGCAACACAAAGGCCACGCCCGCCAGTGTGGCCGCACCCAGACAGACCCACAACAACACGCTGCGCCGGTCATGGCTGTCGGAATAGTGTCCCACTGGCCACTGAAAAATGGCCCCGCCCAGAATGGTGGCGGCCATGAAAGCCGCAACACCCGCGTCCGTCAGACCCACGCCCACGGCATACAGCGCGCCCATGCTGTAGAAAGTGCCATTGAGCAGGCCGGATGCAAAAGCCACCGCCACACCCAGCGGTGAAGCCAGGTAGAGCGTGCGCAGACTGAAAGACGGCGCTTCCACCGGCGTGGGCTGGCTCACGGGTGTGAGCGTGATCGGCAACAGCGCAAACGAAAACAGCACCGACACCATGGCGAACGGCACAAAGCCCAGCCGGTCGCCCACCAGGATGAGCCATTGCCCCAGCGCCAGGGCCACGAAGTTCACCGACATATAGGCTGCAAACACCTTGCCCCGGTGCTGGTTGGGCGCCAGGGCATTCAGCCAGCTTTCCACCACGATGTAGAGCCCCACGAGACACACGCCGGTGATCAGGCGCAGCAGACCCCAGAACCAGGGGTCGATCCACAGCGCGTGCAGGATCGGCATGGTCGACGCGACCGACGCCATGGCCGCAAACGCGCGGATGTGCCCCACCCGGCGAATGATCATCGGCCCCACGTACGTACCCAGCACGAAACCGGCAAAGTAAGCCGACATCACCAGACCCAGCGTGAGGCCGGAGAAGTTGGCCAGGCCGGCACGCAGACCCACCACAGAGAACAGCAGGCCCACGCCCACAATGAGCAAACCCACGCCACTCAAGAGAGAAGACAGTGGCCAGAGCAGCCGGCCGAGTTCGGTTCCCCTGAACACGGGTCAGGACACCCAGTCGATCCAGCCCATGTAGGCCGTCAGAAGAATCAGCAAACCAAAACCAATGCGGTACCAGGCGAACGGCACAAAAGTGTGGTTGCCAACAAAACGCAGCAACCAGCGCACGCACACCCAGGCCGATAGCCAAGACACCACCAGCCCCACGGAGAACAGAGGAATGTCGGCGACGCTGAGCAAATGGTGGTTCTTGTAGAGGTCGTAGGCAGCAGCGCCAAAAAGCATCGGGATGGCGAGGAAGAAACTGAACTCGGTGGCGGCCTTGCGATTGAACCCCAGCAGCATCGCGCCGATGATCGTGGCACCCGACCGGCTCACACCCGGCACCAGCGCCGTGCACTGCACCAGCCCCACCTTGAGTGCATCGGTCCAGCGCACACTGTCCACATCGTGCACATGCACCTTGCTGCCGCGCTTTTGCAGGTGTTCGGCCACCAGAATCACCAGGCCACCCACGATGAAGCCCAGCGCCACCACCACCGGCTGGAACAGCACACCCTTGATCACGTCGATGAACAACACACCCGCCAGTGCCGCCGGAAAGAAGCCGATCAGCACGTTCAGAGTGAAGCGCTGAGCCTTGGCTTCACGTGGCAAACCAACCAGGGTGCCCCACAGGCGCTCAGCATAGAGCGTGACAATGGCCATGATGGCACCCGTCTGGATCACCACCTCAAACAACTTGACCTTTTCGCCGTGCCAGTCCAGCAAAGCAGCGGTCAGGATCAGGTGCCCGGTGGAAGAGATGGGCAGGAACTCGGTCAGGCCCTCCACCACCCCCATGATGGCGGCCTTGATCAACAACGCAAAATCCATGAAGCATCCGTAGCGGGTGTGTGCCCGAAAAGATTGAACCGACGGCAGGCTGGCCCCAGCTTCAAGGCATCAGCACAGACGCAAGCCGAAAGGGGAATGAGAGGAGAAGCTGCAAATGCAGCCGTTCCCGGCCTTGGGCATCATGGATACCGGCCTTGTGAGCGACCTCCCGAAGCGCTCTATCCTACCCTCAGACCCACCGGACTCCTGTCAGGCGAGCCACAGCTTGTGCCCCCGTTGCTCAGGGCGTCTGAACCGGGTCGAGTCGCAACTGCAGTCCACCCGGCACCACAGTCACCGGACCGGGCTCGTATCCCCAGCGGCCGAATGCCTTCAGGTCTTCGGGTCGGATGCGATACACCACGAAGTCCCTGAGCAGATCTTCGACGAGCACGCCACCCATGCGGCTTGCGTGCTGACCAATCGGGGGTGGCAGGCCGGGCACATCGAAGTCATCGACCCGCACTTCATGGAGCCGCACCGTCTGGTCCGGGTTGTCGATGCGCAAGCCGAAGCTCAGTGTCAGCTTCCCGCGCGCTGCGCGCGCCGACGGTCTGCCTGCAACGCCCAGCACGTAGTCCAACTCGGTGCCAATGCGGTTCTCCTCAGGAAGAAGCCTCACACGGGGGGTATTCAGAGAGAGCTCGAAGACCTCCATGAATCGGCGTTGCACCGGAAACTGAACGGCGATGCGTTCGACCAGCCGGGCCTCCGAGATTTCCAGCGTGCGTGGACCGGGGGATGGCAGGGCGCAGCCGGCCAACACCGACACCGCCCCGACACCACCCACGGCAAGCAGCGTTCTTCTATTGACTCCGGTGGGGTTCATGCGGGTTCCTGGCGAGGTGAAGCAGCTGAGTGAAACATCCTACCTCCACCCCGTTTTTGAATCAGTTGGAGGCAAAGAGTTCGAACGGGATCGACGGCGCCCACGACGGGTCAACGGGCGTTGAGCCACACCATCAGGCCCCGCAGCGGTTCATGCCCGACGTGGGGCGATCCGGTTCCACGCATTTTGCAGCGGCCTCTGGTGGAGAATGCACTGAATCACGGGCTGGCGTCCCACCTCAACGGCGGAAAGGTGCAAGTCACCGCCAATGCCGAGAACGGCCAACGCAAGCTTGCGGTGCGTGACAATGGGATGGGCTGTTGCGAACCCACGCGCCGCATTTCGGCATCTCACAGGTTCCATGTTGTTCGAGGGGAAGATTGGCTGAAAGGGGCAGATGATCACCAAGGCGCCGCCGGGCAAAGGCACCACCTCCCTCTTCAACCACCGCCCTCGGAACATTTCCGCGATGGCGCATTGAACCAGACCGCCGAGCACCTACGGCGGCATTGCCAAAACAGGATACGCAACCCGACTCACCGATCAAGGGATATCAGCGAATGCATGCAGGGCAACAGGAGGGAGCGATCGAAGCAGGCGCAGCAAGGTGCGTCTTCAGAGAGCACGTTCTTTCGGGGAAATTCGAGCGACCGATCCTTTCCCTGCAAGGCCCTTGCGAGACCCTCGAGGCGCGGGCATGACATTCTTGCCGGACGAAACTGCGGTGCGTGCATGGCTGGACGAACACCGCTTCGAGCATGTGATCTTCGTGTCACCCCACCTGGACGACGCGGTCTTCTCTGTGGCCGGGTTTCTGAGCGGAGCACCGGAACGCTCGGAAGTCATCACGCTGTTCACGGAGGCCCTGCCCGGTCAGTCATCCAACTGGGCCCGCGCAGCAGGTTTTGGTGACAGCGCGGCCGAGCATGCCGCACGCAGGCAAGAGGACATTCTCGCCATGCGAAGCATCGGGTGCCGCTTCCAGCACCTGGGTCTGCGGCCAGGCGACCTGAGCGAGGCACGCGCCACCCGACTGGTCCAAACGCTGGAACGGGCGCGTCCTGCGGGGCTGGACAACACCCTGGTGCTGCTGCCTGCCGGTGCAGGCAACCCTTCACCGCGGTCGGCAATGCTGGTGGGACTGGCCCTGCGTATCCTGCGACGCCCCGGCAGCGCCTTCTTGCCGCACGGCGAACATGTGCAGACCCGCGACCGACTGTGGCATGCACTGGCGGGCAGCACAGCCCGCATCGGCTTTTACGCGGAACTGCCCTATGCCTGGTCACAAACCAACCACCAGTTGCAGCAGCACTTGCTCTCCGACCTGGGTTGCCGGACAGACCTGATTGAACTGAAGCCGGACACGGTAGAAAAAAACCGCCTGGCCGACCTGTACCGCTCCCAGCTGGCTCTGGTACTGGGCAGGCGATCAGCCTATCGCAGACGGGTGCTCTCCCGCAACGAATGCCTGTGCATCGTCCCTATGTGAAGCGCGTTAGCGGTAGCCGTGGCCGTACCTGTGACCATCGTATCGTCGATCACCGCGGTCGTGCCGATCACGCCGGCCATCCCACTGGGAGCGATGGCTCGGGCGTTCGTAGTAGATCGGTGGCGGCGTCACCACCACTGGGCGGACGCCCCGGTGATAAACCGGCGGCGGTGCGTAATAAACCGGTGGCGGCGCGTAATAGACCTGCGGCGGCGCGTAGTACACAGGAGGCGGCGCGTAGTAAACGGGCGGGCGGTGGTAGCCATGGCTGTTGGAAACGCCCAGGCTGATGCCCGGCGCGTGCACGCCTACGGAAAACTGCACGTCGCGCGCATGCGCCTGGGTGCTCGAAATGGCCCATGCCCCAGCTGCAAGGGCGGCCAGCGAAAGGGCTCGGGCCCAAGCCGAAGTGCGGCTCCAGGGTTTGTTCAAAGTCAGGCTGTTCATGGTGGGCTCCTGGTTGCGGGGCGATTCTGTGTCCCGTAGAAGCATTACAGACAATTCCCCGGTAACCTGTACCGCATGCTTGGTCAAAGACGTTGCAAAACGTAAGCAGAACGCCGTTGTTACACCTCCAGCACCCTTTTCCGTCATGAACACGCCATCCAGTTCCACACCCGCCACAGAAACCCCGTCCAACGCCGTGCTCACCTTCTGGCTGGGCGATGCCTTGAAAAGCGACTGGCCCGAACAAGACCGCAACGACCTCTGGTTTGGTGGCGGCGCCGCGCAAGACCAGCTCATCACCCAGCAGTTCGGTCATCTGGTGGAACAGGCGCTGGCCGGTGGTCTCGCAGAATGGGAGACGACGCTTGATCAAAGGCTGGCGCTCATCATCGTGCTCGACCAGTTCACGCGCAACGTGCACCGGGGCACGGCACAGGCCTTTGCCGGCGACGCCAGAGCCCAGCAGCTGGTGCTGCGCACGCTCGCGCAAGACGAAGACAAGCCCTTGCCTCGTGTGGCGCGCATCTTCCTCTACATGCCCTTGATGCATGCCGAACACCTGGCGCTGCAAGAAGCCTGCGTGGCGCACTTCACCGAACTGGCAGAAAACGCCCCTCGCGATCTGCGCGAGACGCTGAACGGCAACCTGAAGTTCGCGCTGGAACACCGCGACATCGTGGCGGCCTATGGTCGTTTCCCGTACCGCAATGAGGCCCTGGGGCGCGAAACCACCGCCGAAGAGTTGGAATTCCTGAAAAACGGCCCGCGTTTCGGACAATAGTCAGAGCGCGTGCGGGCATCCTCACCGCACTGCCACACCAATGTCACGTTCGGTCGGTACAACGTAGGTATTCACAACACCTCCCGTACCCACCCATGAAGAACACACTGACGCCTTCCCGCACCCGCCTGTTCACTGCCTCACTGGTCGCAGCTGCTGCACTGGTGGCTTGCGGCGGTGGAGAAACGCCCCCGCCACAAGAAGGCAAGGCCACGCCGGTGGGTGTGATGCTGGAGAAGATTGGCGGTTACAGCTCCGGTGTGTTTGGAGAAAGCGCCGCCGAGATCCCGGCATTTGACGCCGCAACGCAGCGTGCGTTCGTGGTCAATGCCGCCGCCGGCAAGATCGATGTGCTCGACCTCAGCGACCCCACCCGGCCAGAGAAAATCGGCGAAATCGCCACCGACAGCATCCTGCCTGGCTCTGTGGTCAACAGCGTGGCGGTGCACGACGGTCTGGTGGCCGTGGCCATTCAAGCCAGCACCAAGACCGACAACGGCCGCGTGGCCTTGTACCGTGCTCGCGACCTGAAGCTGATCAGTCATGTGGAAGTGGGCGCCCTGCCCGACATGCTGGTTTTCACGCCCGACGGAAAAACCTTGCTGGTGGCCAACGAAGGCGAGCCCAGCGACGACTACCAGATCGACCCGGAAGGCTCGATCAGCGTCATCGACGTCAAGCAGCCGGCCAAGCCCACCGTTCGCACGGCCGGCTTCGCCGCCTTCAATGGCCAGGAAACCACGCTGCGCGCTCAGGGTGTGCGCATCTTTGGCCCGGGCGCATCGGCGGCGCAAGACTTTGAACCCGAGTACATCGCCGTCTCTGCCGACGGCAAGACGGCCTGGGTCGCCCTGCAAGAGAACAACGCTTTCGCCATCCTCGACATCAAGAAGGCCGAGGTGCAGCGCATCGTGGCGCTCGGCCACAAGGACCATGGTCTCAAGGGTAACGAGATCGATGCGTCCGACACCGATCTGAAGGCCGACATCCGCACCTGGCCCGGCGTGCGCGGCATGTACATGCCCGACGCCATCGCTGCCTACAGCGTGGGCAAGCAGAACTACATCGTGAGCGCCAACGAAGGCGACGCGCGCGCCTGGGGCGAAACCAACAAAGCGTACTGGAATGGCGACGCCAGCCTGGGCTTTGTGGAGGAATTCCGCGTCAAGCACCTCATCAACCGCAACGGCTGGGGCGGTCGTGCGGGCGACGACCTGCCACCGCAACTCAACGCGCTGGCCGCAGGTGGCCTGCTCAACCCCTCCACCTTCGCCTACTGTGGCGCCGTGGCGGGCAACCCGGGCGACTGCCGGGCCGACAACAACCTGGGCCGGCTCACCATCACCTGGACCGAGGGCTACCGCCGCGACACCATGGGCAACCCCATTCTGTTCAATGCCAGCGGTCTGCAGGACCCCGCTGGCAACCGGCTCATGTACGACCACCTCTACGCCTACGGTGGCCGATCGATTTCGATCTGGAACGAAAAAGGCGAGCAGGTGTGGGATTCGGGTGCCGACATCGAAAAATTCCTGGCCAGCGACGAATGCATGGCTGGCGCCAAGCGCAACATTCCCTGCAAGACCTTCTTCAATTCCAACCACGTCGCCGGTAGCTCGCTGGACAACCGCAGCGACAACAAAGGCCCTGAACCCGAAGGCGTGGCGATCGGCACCATCGGGAAAAAGACCTTTGCCTTTGTGGGCCTGGAGCGCATGGGCGGTGTGCTGGTGTACGACATCACCAACCCGAAAGCCCCCGTTCGCATGGACTACCTCAACACCCGTGAAGACTGGACCACGGCAAACCCGTCGACCGTGCTGGACTCGGTGGGCGACCTTGGCCCCGAAGGCCTGACCTTCATCCCCGCCAACGATTCACCCAACGGCAGACCCCTGTTGCTGGTGGGCAACGAAGTGAGTGGTACCACCGCCGTGCTGCAGCTCAAGTTGACATTCTGACCTGCCGATAAAGTTTCAAGGCGGTTGCGCTGCACGGCGCGACCGCCATCGCGCACAGGTCAGGCCCATACAAAGGCGCTGGCCGGCATCGAGCCGGGCCCAGGGGGTATTCCCCTGGCGCCCGGCTCTCCATTTGGAGATCCGGACAACGCCAGCCGGGCGTCGCTTCCAAGGCCCACGCAGGCAAGCAGACCGGGTGCTATCGTGCGGTCGTTCCAGCTTCATTGCGCCGATTGCCCATGCCCAACACCCTGGTCATCCACGCCCACCCCCGCCCGGGCCAGTCCGTCGTCACCCAGACGCTGCTTGAAGCGCTGACCCCACTGAAGCACACCGCCGTGCGTTCGCTCTACGCGCTGTACCCGGACTTTGACATCGACGTGGCGGCCGAACAGGAAGCGCTCAGCCGCGCCGACCTGATCGTCTGGCTGGCGCCGGTGCACTGGTACAGCGTGCCCGCGCTCATGAAGCACTGGTTCGACCAGGTGCTTACCCACGGCTGGGCCTATGGCCACGGTGCGAATGCGCTTCATGGCAAAACCGCCTGGTGGGTGGCCAGCGCGGGAGGGGCCGAGGCCACCTATGCCCCGGGCGGCGCACACATGCGCCCGTTCGCGGACTACGTGGCCCCCATTGAACACACGGCGCGCTTTTGCGGCATGCACTGGTTGCCGCCCTTTGTGGTGCACGGCGGGCACAGCTGCACCACAAAGCAGGTAGACGATGCGCGCACGGCGCTTGTGCAGCGTTTGCATCACCACCTGGCCAATATGCCAGCTCGGCCCGCACCCGAGGCACAGCCATGAACCAGGCCATTCTTTTCCTGCTGGCTGCGCTCATTCTGGTGCCGCTGGCGGTGCGCCTGAACCTGGGTTCGGTGCTGGGTTACCTGCTGGCCGGCGTGCTGCTGGGGCCCGTGGGTCTGGGGCTGGTGTCTGATCCGGCCACCATCCTCCAGGTGTCTGAACTGGGTGTGGTGCTGATGCTGTTCGTGATTGGCCTGGCACTGGAGCCCCAGCGGCTGTGGGCCATGCGCAGCGCCGTGTTTGGCGGCGGCGCGCTACAGCTGGGGGCCTGCACCGTGCTGCTGATGCCGCTGGGCTTTGCCATGGGCTGGACCTGGCAGGCCACGCTGATCGGCAGCCTGGCCATGGCGTTGTCAAGCACCGCCATTACCGTGCCGCTGCTGCAGGAACGCAACCTCATGGCGCGGCCCATCGGGCAAAAAGGCTTTGCCATGCTGCTGTTTGAAGACATTGCCGCCATTCCGCTGCTGGCACTGGCTGCGGTGCTGGGCAGCACGCTGGGCACACCGGCGCCGGTGAGCCCGTCTGCCCACGCCAGCGGCTGGCTGGGCCCGCTGATGCAGGTGGGCGCCATCGCTGGCGTGGTGGTGTTTGGTCGCTTTGTGGCCTACCCGGTGATGCGCTTCATTGCAGGGCTGCCGGTACGCGAACTGTTCACCGGCTTTGCGCTGCTGCTGGTGCTTGGCGTGGCCGCGCTCATGCAGGCGGTGGGCCTGTCCATGGGGCTGGGCGCCTTCATTGCCGGCGTGCTGTTGGCCAGCTCGCCCTACCGCCACGCGCTGGAGAACGACATCTTGCCCTTCAAAGGCCTGCTGCTGGGCCTGTTCTTCATCGCCGTGGGCATGGGCATGCAGCTGGACCTGTTCCTGACTTCCCCAGTGCAGGTGGTGGCGGGGCTGGTGATCATCACCGTGCTGAAGCTGGTGGGGGTGTGGCTGGTTCTGCCTCTGGTTGATTTGCACGGTGCATCGCGTTCACAGCTGGCCATTCTGCTGGGGCAGGTGGGCGAGTTCGCTTTCGTGATTCTGGCCACCGCCCAGGCCGCGCGCGTGCTTCCGGCCGAAGACGCCGCCCTGCTCACCTTGATAGCGGCGCTGTCCATGCCCATCACGCCGCTGCTGCTCATGGCGTTTGACAGGTACGCACGCCCCGAAGGCAGCGACCGCCCCACCGACGCCATAGAAGACGACAAGCCCGCCGTGCTGCTGGCCGGCTTTGGCCGCTACGGGCAGATCGTGGCGCGCCTGCTGCTGGGGGCAGGCCTCAAGCCCACCGTGATCGACCACGATTCGGACACCGTGGACAGCGCGCGCCGTTTTGGCTTTCAGGTGTACTTTGGTGACGCCACCCAGCCCGACCTGCTGGCCGCTGCTGGCGTGGCACGGGCCAAAGTGGTGGTGGTGGCCATTGACGACGCCGCGCAGGCCAACCGGCTGGTGGAAACGCTGCAGGCGCAATGGCCACACCTGAAAATCATCGCCCGCGCACGCGACGCCGTGCACGCCATGGAACTGGAAGAAGCCAACGTGCACCACGTGCAACGCGAAATGTTCGAGAGCTCGCTGCGCAGCGGTCGCGCCACGCTGCAGGCCCTGGGCTTTGACGCCTTCCACGCGCGACAAATGGCCGACGACTTCCGCCGCTATTCAGAAAGCTTTGTCAAGGCGGCACGGGACTCCAGGCACAACGAAGACGACCTGATCCAGCGCGTGCGCGAGTCGCGCGAGCAGTTTGAAAAGCAGATGCAGAAAGACCTGGAACGCCAGGTTCGCCGCACGGGCGACACCGACTGGCACCAGCAGCGGCCGTAGGCAGGTTCGCAGCGGCTGACAACCTCCAGGGTCTGGCAGGCCGTTCACGCCCTGCCAAGACCCCGCAACCGTGAGAAGCTTCAGTGCAGGACGAGCAACCCCAGAATGGCCAATACACCGCCCACCAGGGCGGCAGCCACCAGACCATAGGGTGAATACAGCTTCTGCAGCAGCCAGGATCGGGGGGCTTTCGCCGATGCTCGAAACCGGGTGAGTTCTGCGGGGCGGGAGTCGAGTGCGGCCGCCACAAAGACCTCCTCGGCACGCAGGCGGGTGGCGGCGCCGGGCGCGGCCCAGGTCGCCCAGAGCGCGTGCGCCGCAGCCGGCACGATCGCCCCGCGCTCCACCGCCGCTTCCACATCGATCCAGCCCAGTTGCACCCGCACCGACGGAATGAAAACGTCCTCCAGTTGGGTTTCATCCCACTGGCTTTCTTCCATCGACAGGGTCTCGGGATTGTCCGGGTTCATGGTCTGGGAAAGGTGTAGATCATGGCTCGACAGGCCGGCAGACACGGAAGATACCGGAAACCGCACACCGCCGTCACCGTGGTCCACCGTCTGGTCCGTTCGGGGACCCTGTTTGCGGCACTTGCGTGAAGAATGACCGGTTTGAACCGTTCTCTGACTTCCAAGGAACCGCTCGGGCCGAGCCTGCCGAAGCCCCGCGCGATACATCATGCACTGCAATGGACCGGGTCGACCTCGCGCTTGGCAACGGCCTGTCAAACCTGACAGGTTCGAGGATCGATCCACGCAGCCTGCTTCTAGAATCCGCCGCAATTTCGCTGTTTCCCTCACACAAACCCATGCCCGCCTCTCGCAAACCGTTCTTGCGCTCCGCCTTGATGTTGCTGGGGGCGCTGGGCCTGCAAGCCTGCGCGCTTCAGACCACCCAAACCCACCTATCGCCTGACGCAGCACAACTGACCCATGCCTGCCAGCCCACTGAGACGGTGGGGTTCAGCTGCGAGCTGCGGAACGGGCAGTTGCTGTCGCTATGCGCTTCGCCGGGTTTCAACGACTTCAAGGGCAAACCGGCTGACAACCCCGGCTACGCCTATCTGGCGATCAGCACAAAGCAAGGGAAGAAGCCCTACACCTACCCACCCAACCCACAGGACTACAAGAAGCACATGTACTTCTGGGTATCCATCTCTGCAGTGCCGCACATGTTCGTGTCAACCGACGAGGGTGCATTTCTTCACCTCAGCCTGGACATTGATTCCCCAGCCGACGTGACCAACGAATACGTGCCAAAGGGGTGGCCGTTGGCCTCGTCTGAAACCGGCTCGCTCTGCACCAACCAGATCAACCGGGACAGCCTTGATCCGTTCATGGCTCAAATGCTGAAAAAAGCCGACTGGGAAAAGGCCCATCGAGACACCGCCCGGCAAGGTGGCACCGGGCGCTGACGTGCACAAGGTTGAACGATGCCAAACCCGAACATCCCCCACTTGAGCAGCGCGCGCCAGCATGAGCGAGCCGGGTCGTTGCTGGTAGCCGCCTACCGCAGCGGCCTGACCAACCACGCCGAACTGGCCAACTTCATGGGGCAAACGCAGCACGAAAGCCTGAATTTCAACCGGCTCGAAGAAAACCTCAACTACAGCGGGACCCGCTTGTACGAGGTGTTCCCCAAGCGCAACGGCTTGACGCGTGAGCAAGCGCTGATCATTGCCAACATCACCGACGCCACCGAACGGCGGCAAGCGGTTGCGGAACAGGTCTATGGCGGCACTTGGGGACACAACAACCTGGGCAACACCGAAGCGGGCGATGGCTACGCCTACCGCGGACGGGGCTATATGCAGCTCACGGGCCGTAGCAACTACGCCGCCTACGGTAAAGCCTTGGGCCTGGATCTGGTGAACCAGCCTGAGTTGGCCGCCCAGGAAGAGAACGCAGAGCGCATCGCAGTGCAGTACTGGAAGACGTCCGTTCAACCTGAACACGGCGCCAGCACCGACGTGAGCAAAGCTGGTTCGATCATCAACACGGGTGCCGTTGGCGGCAACGTCAAAGGCCTCGCCGAACGCCAAACCCTCGCCGCCGCCTGGCAAACCGCTCTCGACAAAGGCTACCTGCAGGAAGCCCTGCAACGCCACCCCGACCCTGCAGCCACACAAGAACCGGCACACTCCATACTGCCCGAACGCCCACCCCAACTCTCCCCCCGAAGCCAGCGCCTCATCCGCGACAGCGAACAACATGTCCGCGAAACCGCCCGACACCACCACCTGCCCTGGGACGCTGGCATGGACAACACCGTGCACGCCCTGGCCTGCGCTGCGCGGCAGCAGGGCCTGAGCGGCATCACGCACTTCCACGTGGAGCAAGGGCAAATGCGCTTCGCGCAATACGACGGCATCTGCATTAACGAAGGCGAGCTGAACGCCCACGTCGCCGCCAACACACCCGCGCAAGCATCACTCCGCCAGATGGGGCAAGCAGACCAGCAAGCCCGGAACCACCACAACGCGGCCGAACACCGCCAGATGGAAGAGCGCACCCTGGCGATGTGATGGCGCCACGGCGTGCAACCCATGCACACCCACCTCACCAAAGAGGCACGCCAAGGTCGCAGAACCCAGGGCCGCACCACCAGCGCCGCCCTAGAATGAGCGAATGAGCTCCAAACCCCCCGCTTCCTCCCCCAAGAACAACGATTCGGCCGCGCCCGCCAATGCCGGTGACGCCGCCGAACACAAGGTCAGCAACTTCCTGCGACAGGTGATTGAAAAAGACCTGGAACAAGGCACCTACAGCCAGCGCCGCTGGGGCGGCAGCCCTGGTGACGCCGCCCACCACCAAGCCGGCCAGCCAGACCCGGCGCGCATCCGCACCCGCTTCCCGCCCGAACCCAACGGCTACCTGCACGTGGGCCACGCCAAGAGCATCTGCCTCAACTTTGGCCTGGCGCGCGACTACGGCGGCGTATGCCACCTGCGCTTCGACGACACCAACCCCGAAAAAGAAGACACCGAATACGTCAACAGCATCATCGACTCGGTGAAGTGGCTGGGCTTCAATTGGGAGGCTGAGGGCGAAACCCACCTCTACCAGGCCAGCGACTACTTCGACTTCATGTACCGCGCCGCGGAACACCTGATCGAATCCGGCCACGCCTACGTGGACGAACAGACCGCCGAGCAGATGCGCAGCAGCCGCGGCGACTTTGGCAAGCCCGGCGTGGACAGCCCGCACCGGAATCGCACACCAGAAGAAAACCTGGCCAGCTTCCGCGAAATGCGCGACGGCCAGCACGAAGACGGCTCCATGGTGCTGCGCGCCAAGATCGACATGGCCAGCCCCAACATCAACATGCGCGACCCGGCCATCTACCGCATCCGCCGCGCCACGCACCACAACACCGGCGACAAGTGGTGCATCTACCCCATGTACACCTTCGCACACCCCATTGAAGACGCGCTGGAACAGATCACCCACAGCTTCTGCACACTGGAATTTGAAGACCAGCGCCCGTTTTACGACTGGCTGCTGGAAAGACTGTGCGAAGGTGGCCTGCTCAAAGCCCCGCCCCCACGCCAGTACGAATTCGCCCGCCTCAACCTCACCTATGTGATCACAAGCAAGCGCAAGCTGGCGCAACTGGTGTACGACCACAAAGTGAGCGGATGGGACGACCCGCGCATGCCAACCATCGTGGGTCTGCGCCGGCGCGGCTACACGCCAGAGAGCATCCAGCTGTTTGCCGAACGCATCGGTGTAACCAAGAGCGATTCCTGGATCGACTACAGCACCCTGGAAGGCTGCCTGCGCGAAGACCTGGAAAACAAGGCCCACCGCGGCATGGCTGTGCTGGACCCGGTCAAGCTGGTGCTCACCAACTGGGCAGAAGCCTTTGGAAGTGACGATTACACCGAAGACTGCACCCAGCCCGCCCTGCCCCACTCGGCAATAGCCGAAGGGCAAACCCCGCCGCCCGACCGCGTGTTCAAGATCGGCAAACACGTGTGGATCGAACGCGAAGACTTTGAAGAAGTCCCACCCAAGGGATACAAGCGCTTGTTCCCTGGGAACGTCGTGCGCCTCAAAGGCGGCTACGTCATCGAATGCACTGGTTGCGCAAAAGATGCGGAAGGCACGGTGACCGAAGTACACGCCAAAGTGATCCCCGGCACCAAGAGCGGCACCCCCGGCGCCGACAGCGTGAAAGCCAAGGCCGCCATCACCTGGGTGAGTGTGGTCAGCGGTGTGCTGGCTGAAGTGAGGTTGTACGACCGCCTGTTCATCGACCCCAACCCGGATGCTGGCGGGAAAGACTTTATTGAGGCGCTGAACCCGAACAGCTTGAAAGTGGTGACGGCCTATGTGGAGCCTTCATTGGCCGCTGCGAAGCCGGACGAGAAATTCCAGTTTGAGCGGTTTGGGTACTTTGTGGCGGATCGGATGGATCACGTGGCGGGGAGCAAGCCGGTGTTCAACCGGGTGACGGGGTTGAAGGACAGTTGGGGCAGGTAAGAGCGCTCCATTCATTTAGCAAAGACCAGGAGTACTGCAACCACAGCTCCCTTTGGCTTTGAACATGCAAACAACTCCATATGCTCGCCAACCTCACCCCATTCCTCCTCCACTGGGCCATCACCGCCCTTTCCCTGTGGGTGACGAGCCATTTGTTCAAGGGCATCCGGTTCGGCAGCACCTCGGCGCTGGTGGTCTCGGCCCTTCTGCTGGGGCTGGCCAATGCGGTGGTGAGGCCGCTGCTGGTGGTGCTCACGCTTCCCTTGACGCTGCTCACCTTCGGCCTGTTCCTGCTGGTCATCAACGCGCTGATGCTCATGCTGGTGGCCAAGCTGGTGGACGGCTTCAAGGTCGATGGCTTCTGGACGGCGTTCTGGGCCAGCCTGTTCATCTCGCTGCTCAGCCTGGTGCTCGGCGCCTTCGTGCTGGGCGGCTCGCCCGACTTCACCATCCAGACCAGCCCGGCGCCAGGGTCGGTGTGGCTTTGAGTTTTCGGTAGGCCGGCCTGATGCCCCTCCAATGCTGATCAGGTCCGCCATCGGCGGTCGGCAATCGGACTTCATCTCCATCAGGGTCAGGTCTTGCCTTTTGCCTTTGGGAGCCCCGGCCTGATGCGTGGCCCCGCAGCGAAGGATCTGTGGATTGGCATTCAATTTCAGCCATCCACAAGGGAAGCACCATGCCCATCACCGCAAAATCCCTCAGCGCTCAGGCGTTGCAGCTCCCGCCCGACGAACGACTGGCGCTGGTGGATCAGCTGCTGGCCACGCTGGACGAACCCGATGCGTCGCTGGATGCGCTTTGGGCGAATGAGGCCGAGTCGAGGCTGGCGGCCTACCGCCGTGGCGAGATTCAGGCCACGTCTTTGTCTGACGTGATCGCGAAGTACCAAATCGACTCCCGACCTGCATGAACGTCCGCCTGCTGGCGCCTGCCCAGGCCGAACTGGATGAAGCCATCAGCTGGTATGCAGCCCAAGCCCCGGGGTTGGGCGATGTGTTCTTGGTGGAGGTGCTGCGCAGCATTCAGCTGATCCAGCGCCACCCCGCAGGCTGGCTCCCACTCACCCCTGGAATTCGCCGTTGCCGCCTTGCGCCGTTTTCCGTACAGCGTGATCTACACCGTCGAGGCGGGTGAGGTGCTGATACTGGCCGTGGCGCACCAGCACCGCAGGCCCAGCCATTGGCAGGACCGCATCAGCTGATACCTGCCGCCATGGCAAGACCTTTTCGCATTGAATTCCCCGGCGCCGTCTATCACGTGACCTCGCGCGGTGACCGGCGGGAGCCGATTTTTGTTGATGACGTTGACCGCCGGGCTTTGCTGGATGTTCTGGGCGCGGGTCTGGACCGGTTTGACGCCAGCGCGCTGGCTGAGGAGCGGCTCAAACGAGAGACGCCATGAGCGTTTGGTGGACAATCCCCGTTTGCACCCAGGCCACGCACCATGCTGCTGCTCCCCGCTCTTGCGTGCGCAGGCTCCCAGGCCAGACGCACGTCTGGCCGTCGTCGCGCGCCTAGCTTGGCGCTGTTTTCAATCCATTCGCACTTGGAAAAATAGTGTTAACAGGCCCTAGCCTGCCCGCCGCCCACCCGTTGATTCACTGGACCACGCCCGACGGCGTGGCCGCCTCGGCGCGCTGGCGCTCCGAACGAGGTGCCCCGGTGCCACAGCGGGTGGTGCTGGCCGACGACACCATCACCGCAGACGCCGCCTACCGGCTGGCATGCGCCGGCACCGCCCTGCTCTGGCAGGGCGACTTTCACAACGCCCGCCAACTGCTGCAGGCCATGGCCCGCCGCTGCGACGCCACGCCGACCCGCAAAAAACGCAAAGCCGCCCAACCGGCGGGCGCAAGCAGCGCCAGCCCAGACGGCGCCGAGGCCTTTCACAAACACCGCCAGGCGCAGGCACAACGGGCCCGCATTTTGGGCATGGTCCTGCTGCGCTTTGAACCCGACCACACGCTGAAGCTGCGCCGTGCGCCCGATGTGCAGCGGGCCTGCACCCATGCCTGGGGCGTCGCCGAAACGGGCGCCATGCACTCAGTGGCGTCTTTGCGCGAACTGCTGGGCTTCACCAGCGCCGAGGAGTGGCGTCGTGTGGGGGTCGAAATTCCCGCGCTGGGCGCGCCGCCCCACAACCGCGTGTTTCCGCACTACGGCGTGTTTTCACCGGTGCGGGGCGAGTACATCGATCTGGTGGCCCAGGCCCCGCTGCCGGTTGCGCCGCCGGGTCAGGCTGGTGCAGGCGCCCAGCCGGTGTTTGACATTGGCACCGGCACAGGCGTGCTATCGGCCGTGCTGGCTCGCCGTGGCGCAGGTCCCATCACCGCCACCGACCTGGACCCGCGAGCGCTGGCCTGCGCCCGGGAAAACCTGACGCAACTGGGCGTGAGCGAGCGTGTGACCTTGCTGCAAACCGATCTGTTTCCAGCCGGCAAGGCAATGCTGGTGGTGTGCAACCCACCCTGGCTACCGGCCCGTGCCAGTTCCCCGGTGGAACGCGCGGTGTACGACGAAGGCAGCCGCATGCTGCAGGGTTATTTGAATGGTCTGGCCGCGCACCTGTTGCCCGGGGGCGAAGGCTGGCTCATCTTGTCTGACCTGGCCGAACACCTGGGCCTGCGCAGCCGCGCCGAGCTGATGGGCTGGATCGCGCAAGCCGGCCTGCAGGTTCTGGGCCGTCTGGACGCCAAACCCCGCCACAGCAAGGCGAGCAACGCCAACGACCCGTTGCACAGCGCGCGCTCGGCCGAGGTGACCTCGCTGTGGCGCCTGGGTCTGGTTGTGCCGTGAGCCTCGCGGCCCAGGCAGTCGACTGGCCCTGGAGCAGCGGGTACAGAAATCATCGCAAGCATTTGCTCACCCCATTCGAGCCGACCGGTAGACTCTTCCGAGATAAAAACAACCGTGCCGCCGAAAGATCCAACTGAGGGAAGCAACTGCTTCCGGTACACCGCGTCGCACTTCTGTCAAAGATTCTGAAAAATGGATTCTGCTTCGGTCCATCGCACAGAGAAATCAAACACAGCCCCCAAGGGCGAGCAAGCCCGCATTGATGCGGCACGATCAGCAACCCCGTTGTCTGAAGCGGTGGGCACGCAAGCAGCCAGTCGCAGCCCAGAACGCCCTTTCTTCTCACATGCCAAAGATCAGCAGGTACGTGGACCCAGTGGCGACCCCTCAAAAAATGCTTGACCGGGTAGTGCTCGCCACAGCCTTTGCAGTAAAGATTGCACGCGACCCCAGCCACAGCATTGTTGCGCTCTCAGCCCGTCATTTCCGTGACCCCTGCGTTGGCGCGTAGCGACGCATGCCATGGCATGAAACACGCGGTGAAATTCCGCGAGGCGGTCAGTTGGTTGACGGTTGAGGCGCCTCTGTTCCCCTGTAGCGTTGATCCGGGTTCAGATTTACCATTCGGCCAATCAGCTCAGCTCCACAAACAGCACGAGAGGTGACCATGTCGAACACGCGCATTGACGAGATCGGTGAAGACATCTTCCGTATCTCCACTTACTTGCCGGACTACAACCTGGAATTCAACCAGTTTCTGGTGCGCGACGAGCAGCCACTGCTCTATCACACGGGCATGGGTTTTCTGTTTCCGGCGGTGCAAGAAGCGGTAGCGAAGCTGATCGCGCCCGAGGATCTGCGCTGGGTGGGTTTCAGCCACTACGAGCAGGACGAGTGCGGCTCTCTCACGCAGTGGCTGGCCGTCGCACCCCAGGCGCAGCCGGTGTGCAACATGGTGTCTGCCCTTGTCAATGTGAACGACGCCACCGGCCGAGAGAACCGCATCTTTCAAGATGACGAAGTGTTCGCCACAGGCAAGCATCGCTTTCGCTTCCTGAGCACCCCCCACGTGCCCCACGGCTGGGACGCCAGCCTGCTGTTCGAAGAGACGAAAGGCGTGTTGTTTTGTTCGGATCTGTTCACCCACTCGGGCGAGCAGCCCGCACTCTTCGATGACATCGCCACCAAGGCGCACGAAACGCTGCTGGAGCAACAGCAAAGCCCCTTCCGCGACTTCATGGCCTACAACGCCACCACAGACGCAACACTCTCCACACTGGCCGACCTCAATCCGGCCGTGCTGGCCGTGATGCACGGATCAAGCTATGTGGGTGACGGAGCAACCGCCCTGCATGACCTGCGGCGGTCGCTCCGCTCGGTGCTGGGCACCAAATCAGCGTGAGTCAGTGCAGCGTATTCGCCATGATCTGGTGCACCTCCTGCTCCAGACCCTTCGACGGAATGACCACCATCTGCTTGCCGCCGATTTCAGCCGAGTAGCGCGGCGTTTCGCTGGCGTGCTCATAGGCCTCGCCCAGCCGGACAATCAGCTCTCCGACTTCAACCTGCGACAGATGGTGTTCTTTGGCGATGTCCTTGAGGCTGGTGATCTTGCCGTCATGAATCCAGGCCACGCCAAAATTCTCGGGGGGCTTGCCGAGGAAGACGAAGGCCTCGTGTTCTGCCGGCACCACCTCCAGGTGGTCAGACACCTTGTGCGCCAGCTCTTCCAAAGGTGCCTTGATTTCATCGAGTTTCACCAGCGCCTCGCTGCCAGCTGGCAGAGGTGGGTACTTGACCTTGCTGCCAAAAATCTTGTCCAGTAGTCCCATGTTGTTCTCCTTTCAGATTAAAAGAAAGAGTCTGGCGACGACTCATGAGCTCGGGGCTCGGTGGATGTGAGGGGGAGGATGTCGCCAGACGCTTTCACCATAGACCATCAGAGCGATATTTTCAAATCGGATCGACGAAATGACCACGTGTTCGATCACCTCTTGAACATGACGGCGGTTGGCCGTTGGCGCGTCAGCACTCGGTTTGTGCTGCCCTAAACCATCTATGAACCGCCGCTGTCAGGCGCCTTATATTTGTGCCCATCATGAGCAACAAGCAGACCATTCTTGACCGGGAGTTGTTCACACAAGCCCTGCGCCACATGGGAGAGGAAGACCTGCTCTACCTCAACCGGATGGTTGTCGAACGCCTCAACCTGCTGGCCCAGGCCAAGAGCACGGTGGAGCTGGCCCAGTTCGCCGAAGGTGACCGCGTGCACTTCACTCCCAGCGATGGCAGAGTCAGGCACGGCGTTGTGCTGCGCCTGAACAAGAAGACCGCCAGTGTGCGCACCGACGAGGGGCAGAGCTGGAAAATCTCGCCGGGCTTGTTGATCAAGGCGGCTGCGCGCTGATCAAGCAAGCCATGCGTCATCGACGCATTTGGCGAAAAGTGGGCGCCGCAGAACCTTCTGGTCGCGGGAAACACGATTTCATGGTCGGATCCTTTCGGTTTGCTGTAGTAGATGCACTCGCCTTCATGCATCCCGCCATTGCCCAACACCGCTCAGGCATCTCTGCCATCTGCCAGCGCTACGGCATCCGTCGACTGGAGGTATTTGGTTCGGCTGCGCGGGGAGACGACTTCCATCCCGAAAGCAGCGATGCGGACTTTCTGGTGGAATTCGCACCAGACGCGCGACCGGACCTTCACAGTTTCTACGGCGCAAAGGCGGCTCTGGAGCAGCTACTTGGCCGGGGCGTCGATCTGGTGGAGCCGGGCGCCGTGCGCAACCCCTACGTACTGGCAAGCATCAACCGCTATCGCGAACCCGTGTATGCACCGTGATCCGCGAGCGTTTCTCTGGGATGTGCGCGAGGCGGCGCAGGCGATCCAGTCTTTCACTGCGGCCCTGGATGCCAATGCCTATGTGAACAATGAACTGGTTCAGGCTGCAGTGGAGCGCAAGTTCGAAGTGATAGGCGAGGCACTCAACCAACTCGCCAAGCTGGATGCCCCCTTGGCAGCCCGTATCCCAGACGTGCCACAGATCGTCGCCTTCAGAAACCAGTAGATCCACGGCTACGCGACCATCAATCCAGATACGGTCTGGAATATCGCGAAAAACGCTTTGCCCAGCTTGATCTCTGCAGTTCAGGCGATGCTTGACGAATTGGCATAGGGTCCGGCATGAGCTCAGCCAGCAAGCTGAAAAGCCATCCAGTTTCCCAGTAAAAGGCGAATCGTCTTGGGTCGACCGGGTACTCAGCCAAGCTCAAGCTACCAACCGCTGCCCAAACCGCCCTTCCCCACCCATGCCAATGATCAACCGCTGCGTGGCTCGCGTGGCGCCCACGTAAAACAGCTTGGCTTCTTCGCGCTCGTCTTCGCCTGGGGCAGGCATGTGGCCAGCGCCTACCAGCGCCACCACCGGGAACTCCAGCCCTTTGCTCGCGTGCATGGTCAGCACCTTGATGGTGTCGCTGGCCAGGTCGAAGCCGCTGCCTGAACCTTTGCGCACGCGGTGCGGCAGGCCGTGGCGGTTGAGCACGTCGGAACACAGCTCCATTTCGCTGTGGTGGCGGCAAATGATGGCCATGTCACCCCAGGCGTGGCCTTCCCGGTGGGAAGCGCTCAGCAGCTCGGCAACCTGCGTGGCTTCGGCGCGCATGTTGGGCAGGCGGATGATGAGCGGCGCTTCGCCGTCGCGCCCGCAGCTCACTGGCTTGAGCATGGGGATGCCGTCTTCGTCCTGGTCTGTGGCTGTCAGCAGATCTGCGGCTACAAGGCTCGCTGTTTGAAGTATTTGCCGCGTGTTGCGGTAGTTGATTTTGAGAATGGTGGTGCGCCCCTGCGCCTGAATGCCCAGGCGCTTGAAGCTGAAGGGTTTGCTGCCCACATGCTGGCGGCTGCGCTCGTAGATGCTCTGCGCGTCGTCATACAGCAGCAGCAGGCTGTTGGTGGTGGGGTCCACCATCTGGGTGACGAGCTTGAGCCATTCGGGCGCGAAGTCGTGGCCTTCGTCGATGAGCACGGCCTGATACTGACCGCTTGGAATTTGCTTGCGGTCCACGCCCGTGATGACGCGCTGGACCATGTCGGCCATCTTCGCGCTCACGGGCTGGTTGTTGGCGGGCAGGGCTTGCCCGTAGGCAACCAGCTGGTCGCGGCACCATTTGTGGAAGTGCACCGCATGCACGCGGTCGGCAATGCCTTTGACATCCATCACACGGGCGAGCTGCTTGGCCAGCGGCTCGTTGTAGCAAAGGATGAGAATAGGTTTGCTGTTCGCAGAGACTTCGTTGTTGAAGGCCTTGGCGAGGTGTTCGGCCCGGTAGCCCAGCAGCATGGTTTTTCCCGAACCGGCCACACCGTGGATCACGCGATGCCCGTCGCCCAGGCTGCGTGCCAGTTGCTCTTGCTGAATGTCCATCACGCGCATGATGCTGGGCAAGTCGGCTTCCGCCTCATCAACTGCGGCCGCAGCAAACAGCGCACCCTGATCTGGCACGCGTACCTCGGGAAACATGATCCAGCGCACCCGGTCCATCTGCGGCAGCGACATGGCGCCGCCCATCATGAAGGGGAACATGTCCCACAGGCGGCTTTGAAGTGCCTCGGGCTCCACGTGTTCGCCCATTTCGTCCTGGCAGACCACACGGTGCGGCTCAATGGCCTGGCCGAGTTCGGCTTTGTCGAACTGTGCACGCGTGATGTTGGGCAGCACCACGCCGTAACTCCAGGGAAACGCCAGCTTGCCCTTGTGTCTTCCTTCAGGCTGCACCAGTTGCGGGTCGCGCTCCAGCGCATTCACCACCTGGTGCGCGTACTGCCGTGCCTGCTCCAATGGGTTGGGGAGCGTCTTGGGACCGGTGTCGCCGTGGATCTCCCAGCTCTGCTTGTTGACCTGAATGAGGGTGGAAAGCCGGAAGTCCTTGACCTCCAGAATCAGGATGCCCCGGCGCGGGTGCATCACCACGAAGTCCGGATGCTGGTGCTTGGGGCCCACGGCCACGTCGTACCAGAGCAGGTAATCGGCATCGAGCTTGTCTTCCAGCCGTTCGGCGGTGCGGCGCTCGCCCGATGTCATGCGCGAAACACAGCTGCCAAGTGCGGGGATCAGTATGGCCATTGGGTCGTGGGTGTTTGCTTCCCTTGGTGCATGCATGATGCACCAAAGGCTGGGCAATAGGCCAGGAGCGCTGGCAACGCAGGCGACCAGGGCCTTTCACATTCGGGTTTCGGGAGCCTTGATGAGGCGTGCGGCCCCGTGAAGCAGCAACGCTGCGGTTCAGTGCTTCAGCACCTGCCGGATGGTGGTCGCCAACTCGGAGGCCACAAATTTGGCCACGTACGCATCGGCCCCTACGGAACTCACGTGCGCTTCGTTGGCCGTTCCCGTCAGGGACGAATGGATGACCACCGGGATCGACTTGAAGCGCTGGTCGTTCTTGATATTTCGGGTCAGCGTGAAACCATCCATCACCGGCATTTCCAGGTCGGTCAGCACCAGCGCCACTTTTTCATGAGCCGTCTTGCCTTCGGCATGAGCCTCCACCTCAATGGCCAGCAGGCGGTCCCAAGCCTCCTGGCCGGTCTTGGTCATCACGTAGGGCGTGCCCATTGCTTTCAGCCCCTGCTCGATCATCATGCGCGCCACGGGCGAGTCGTCCGCCGCAAGAATGATGGAGCCTTTGGGCAGAGTCACCGCAGCGCCCACCGACTGCTGCGTGATTTCTTCCTGCGCAGTGGGCAACACGTTGCGCAGAATCTGCTCCACGTCCAGCACCTGCACCAGGCGACCTTTTTCGCCATCACCGTCCAGCTTGGCGATGCTGGTCACCAGACCGCCACCATTGTTTTCTGCCGCCAGCACGTTGCTCCACTCCAGCCGCACGATTTCGTCCACTTCCTCTACAGCAAAGGCCTGGGTGGTGCGGGCAAATTCGGTCACCATCAGGATGGTGAGGCCGCGCCTGGGGGTACAGCCCACCACAGCAGGCAGGTCGATCACAGGGATGATCTGACCGCGAATGTTGGCCACGCCGAGCACATGGGACGGTGCGTTGGCCATTGCGGTGATGATGGGCATGACCATGATCTCGCGCACCTTGAAGACGTTGATGCCAAACAGCTCGCGGCGATCCGTACCTGGTGCTTCCCCCAGGCGGAACAGCATCAGTTCAAACTTGTTGTTGCCCGTGAGGTTGGCGCGCTCTTCAATGTCGTGCAACGTGGTGGTCATGTGGGAAGGCTCCTGTTCTGGATTCCCACAGCATAGGCGGCCACGCCCTCCACCAAACCGCACATGAGCCCCGCAAATGCTGCGCAGTTCCCGTTTTACGGGCGGCCCTGTGCCTGGACCAGTGCATCTGTGCGCCACGACCTTCAGCGACTGGCAACCGCAACTTCATCGTCCACCGCTTTTTGCACGGCCGCGTAAAACGCATACCTTGCCGCGGTGGCTTGCGGGTCGCTGGCGCCGCCGCCCCAGTTGGCGTTGGACGCGATCACGATCCTTCGCACAGGGTCAATGAAGATACCCTGACCGAAAATGCCGCGCGCGGCGAAGCTGCCGTCCTCGTAGGTCCACCACTGGTAGCCGTAGCCTCGCCCGGGTTGGCCTATGCCGGTGCGGGGCGTGGTGGCCTCCTGCAGCCAGCCGTCGGGGACGATGCTCTGGCCGTTCACCGTGGCCCCATCCAGCATGAACTGCCCGAAGCGGGCAAAGTCGCGCGTGGCGGCCTGGATGCAGCAGCCGCTGATTTCCTGCCCGGTCTTGCTGAGAATCCAGGTGGCTTGTTGCTCCATGCCGGCGGGCACCCAGATCTTTTCAGACAGGTAGCTGGCCAGCGGTTTGCCGGTGGCCCGGCTGAGCAAGATCCCGACAAGGTTGGTTTCGCCGGTGCTATACAGCCAGCGGGCACCGGCGGGCGCGGCGCGGGGCAACTGCCGCAGGTAGCTCACCAGGGCATCCACGCCCGGCTCGGGCTCGTGGTTGTTGAACCGGGCCACGTCGGAATTGCGGTCGCCGTAGTCTTCGTTCCACTGAATGCCCGATGTCATGGTCAGCAACTGGCGGATGCTCACGTCGTCGTATGCCGAGCCTTTCATTTCGGCGATGTAATCGCTGACCTTGTCGTCCATGCTCTTGATGAAGCCGTCGCGCACGGCCGCCCCCACCAGGGTGGAGGTGATGGACTTGGCCACCGAAAAGCTGGTCCAGCGACCATCGGCGTCAAAGTCCAGGCCGTACCGTTCCAGCCGCACCTGGCCGTTGTGCACCACCATCAGCGCCGCACTGCGTTGGCCCTGCATGTAGGCGTCAACATCCAGCGGCAATGGCAATGGAGGGCCTGGCGGCAACGCAGACGGTGCGTTGCCAGCTGGAACGACGCGGTGCTTGGCCAGGAACGTCAGTCGGTCAAAGGCCCGAAAGGCCGCATCGCGCTGGGGTTGCTTCCAGAAAAGCACGTCGCTGTTGGTGGGAATCTGAGCCAGGAACCCTCGGGTTTCCTTGTCCAGGCTGAACCAGCCGGCGGTGCCCGCAGCGGCCAGGGCGAGCAGTCCGACGAGGGCCACAGTTTTGAATTTCATGGGATTGCTCTGGAAATCATTCTTGCGCTGTGTCGGAAGTTGAAGTGGCATCGCAAGGCAGACGCACGAGGGCCGCTGGCAGTGCGCCGCCAGCCCGGATCTAGTCCTCCCACTGAACCACTGGCCCCAGCTTGCGTTCTGCCATGAACATGGCTTCCCGAATGCTCAGTGCCATGCCACCGTCGTGCCAGGAGCCGTTCACCCCGGGCGAATGGTATCGAATGTAATAACACTCGCTGGGCTTGTCTTCAGCGAGCTCTGGTGGATCGTCGGGGTCGTGCGTGCCATACAGGGTGTGATGTCGCACGATGCGCACCAGGCAGGCCGTGACGCCCCCGGAAAACCAATGGCCCTGTTTGACGGCGGGTAGCTGGTCAACTTCGCTCATCTTGTGTGTCCTGGCAGAAGGAACACTGCCTTTGTTTCATGCTAAGCCGCACGGCGGGCACTCAACAATGCGGGCAACCCTGACCCGCACCCTGTTTTTGATGGATTTTTTCAAAGGCGGCGATTGGCGATGGCGAGCATGTCGAAAGAACAGCCAATGGTTCGTCGTCTGCATGGAGCGACATGTACCACCCCGCTTCACTGCAAACTCCCCAGCGCACCCCCGAAAGGAGCCCTCATGCCTTCAAGCACCCCCACCCCATCCACCACCAGCACCGTCTCCCTGCACCGCGTCTTCTGCGCCCCGCCCGAGCGCGTCTACCGCGCCTTTCTGGAGCCGGACGCCATGGCCAAGTGGCTGCCGCCTCATGGTTTCGTCGTCAAGGTGCTGGAACTGAATGCGCACGTGGGCGGCAGCTACCGCATGCAATTCACGAACATGAGCAACGGCCACACACACGCTTTCGGTGGCGAGTACCTGGAGCTGGTCCCCGGTGAACGCATCGTGAACACCGACCGCTTCGACGACCCCAACCTGCCGGGCGAAATGCGCACCACGGTCACGTTCAAATCCGTGTCCGTGGGAACGGCAATGACGGTGCATCAGGAAGGTCTTCCTGCCTTGATTCCCGCAGAGGCCTGCTACGTGGGCTGGCAACAGTCGCTGCAGTTGCTGGGGCTTCTGGTCGAGGCTGAAATCCCTGGGTGACCGGCACAACGCAGGCCCGGCAGTGGTGGTGTTGGCGGTGGACGACGGCAATGCCCTTCTTTCTGCCGCGCTGGTGTGCACGGGCATTCTGCCGATACCGCACCACATGGCTGACGGGCATGTGGCCAGCGGCGAACTGGAGCCCTTGTTCGAAGGCTGGCCATGCGACTCCATGCCCGTGTACCTGGCCCACCCACCAAACCGGCATGTGAGCGCCAGGCTGCGGGTGTCCATTGACCGGGTGGTTGAACGGATGGCCATTCACGCACCCATGGCGAGCCAGCGAAAGACAATACGGAGGTCTTGACCCCCTGCCCCCAGCACCAAACGCCCACGCCAGACACCACTCGCCAGCATGAGTCGCCGTCGCCACCACAACGTCTACGTCATCGAACTGTCCAGGGATGTGCTGTTCGAGCCCAGGTTCAAAAAAAACAACCCAGGCTATGTGCCGGGAAAGCCGTGCGTGTATGTGGGCATGACCGGTCTGGACCCGGACGTGCGCTTCGACAAACACAAGGCCGGCATTCAGGCCAATGTCTATGTGCAGAGATACGGTCTGCGCCTCCTGCCGGATCTGTACGAGGGCTTCAACCCCATGCGCTACGAGGATGCCGTGGACAAGGAGATCGAGATCGGGATCGACCTGAGATCGGCCGGCTTCGGTGTGTGGCAGGCCTGAGCAGCACGACGATCAAGATCAACCAGAAGCTACCGATCCGGTGATGTCTCAGCCTCGCCAGGTCCCGGGTGCAAGGCCGTCCAGTGAGTACGGCCCGATGGCAGCGCGTATCAACCGCAGCGTGGGGTGGCCCACCGCAGCGGTCATGCGGCGGACCTGCCGATTGCGACCTTCCGTGATCACCAGTTCGATCCAGCTGGTAGGGATGGACCGGCGAAAGCGCACAGGCGGGTCGCGATCCCAGAGTGACTCTGGCTCAGGCATCACCCGTGCGCGGGCTGGTCGGGTGAGGCCATCGCTGAGTTGAACGCCCTGGCGCAACGACAACAGCGCGGCATCGCCCGGCATACCCTCCACCTGCACCCAGTATGTTTTTTCCATCTTGTGGCGCGGGTGGCTGATGCGCGCTTGAAGCGGTCCGTCGTCGGTCAAAAGCAGCAGGCCCTCGCTGTCGGCATCCAGCCGGCCGGCCACGTACACGCCAGGAACGTCGATGAAATCCTTGAGCCCGCGCCAGCGCCCTTCAGGCGTGAACTGACTCAATACGCCATAGGGTTTGTTGAAGCAGAGCAAACGGGTTGCGCGCAGTGCTGCGGGGTCCAGAGCCATGACGTCCAGCTTAGCATCGGCAACATCGCCTGGTTGCGGTTGAACCCGGCCGGCCTCACAGCCAAGCTGTAGGACATGTCTGACACCGATTCGACCTCACGGCCGATGGCAGCCAGGCGGGGCATCGGTGAGCATGGACGTTGTATTTGCATTGTGCATTTGGCCCAACGTCGCCACAAACCGGAGATTATCCCCATGGACACCACCACCCACCGCACCTTGAGCGATCTCTTTGACCAGTTGGGTTTGCCGTCCTCTGACGCCGACATCCGCCAGTTCGTTTCGAAGCATGGCCCATTGCCGGCCGAGCAGACACTCACGGAAGCCCCCATCTGGTCCGACGCCCAGCTGGCGTTCCTGACCGAAGCCTGGCGAGCCGACGGTGGGGACTGGGCACTGCCTTTTGACGAGCTCAATGTGTTGTTGCACGAGCATCCGGACGTGGAAGACATGCCCAACGCCAATCCGTCATGATGTGCGCCTGAGCAGGACCTTGCACCCTTGAATCTGGCGATGGGTCGTTTCTCACTCACGGGATCACGCGCGAGGAATTCTGTTCGAAGCACCTGGCGCATGCTGATGGATGCGGTCACCAGTTTTTTTCGTCACGACTCGCCAGCGGCAGGGGCTGCGCTGGCCTTCTACACGTTGTTTTCGCTGGCGCCGATGCTGATGGTGGCCATTGCGGTTGCCGGGCTGGTCTTTGGAGCAGAAGCAGCGCGGGGCGAATTGTTCATCCAGATCGAAGGCCTCATCGGCACACAAGGGGCACTTGCGGTGCAAGGCTTGCTGGCCAACGTGCAGCAGAACGAACAAGGGGGGTGGGGTGCATTGGTGGGCGTGGGCTTGCTGCTGTTTGGTGCCACCACCGTGTTTGCACAGCTCAGGACCGCACTCGACACCCTCTGGCACGACACGGACTGGTTCCGGGAAGCACCTGTGAAAGTGCCTTGGTGGAGCTTGCTGCAAGCCCGCTTGACCGCGTTCGGCACCATCCTGGCCATTGGCTTCTTGCTGTTGGTGTCCCTGGCGGTGGATGCGGCGCTCACGGCACTGCAACCGATCTGGCAAGAGCACCTGATTGGCTGGCCCACCGTGATGCGCGTGCTGGCACTGGTGATTTCCACCCTCTTGTCCGCCGCCCTGTTTGCCGTTCTGCTGCGCTTTCTTCCGAGCGTGCGCGTGGCGTGGCGACACGTCTGGATCGGCGCGGCCGTCACGTCGGCGCTGTTTGCGTTGAGCCGATGGGCCATTGGCTGGTACATCGGCACCACGGCGGTCAACAGCGGCTATGGCGCCGCCAGTTCACTGGTGGCCGTGCTGGTGTGGGTGTATGTTTCGGCTCAGATCTTCCTGTTCGGCGCGGAGGTGACGCGCGCCGTCGCTGTGCACGAACACCGCGAACAGCGGGCGCAGTCGCCGGTCAGAGGCTGATTGCATTCTCCGGACGGGTCTGCGCAATACCGATGGCGCACATGTCAGCACAGCGAGCGGGCAGTGAGCGCTGCACCGGGCCGTTCCCAAGCAAGCTCGCACCGCAGCCCGCGGGGCGAAGGTACTGCAGTGAGCGCCGCACGGCCGCTGCGAAGGCGCTCAGCCCCGCAGTGCGTGGCACGGAGGGCAGTCCAGTGGGCGAAGAAGCTCGCCCCTTCAGTGCACCGCCCCCGCCCCCCGGCTTGCATCGTCACCCGTCTGGCCTTGAACAGCAACGGCGCAACGCAGCGCAATTCGCAACCCCTTCACCATGTCGTCCAGGGGCATGCTGGGTGCGCCTTGTTCGGGCAACCAGGGCACGTGCACAAAGCCACCTTTCGTGCGCCGCAGCAGACGGTTGTTGGCAAGCGCGTGCATCAAGCCATAGAACACGTGGTTGCAGACGAAGGTACCGGCCGTCTGCGACACCTCCGCTGGCAAGCCCTCGCGTTGCAATGCGACCAGCATGGCTTTGATGGGCAGGGTACTGAAGTAGGCGACCGGTGCACCGGGCACCACGGATACGTCGACGGGCTGGGCTCCAGCGTTGTCAGCGATGGGCGCATCGTCCAGGTTGATGGCCACACGCTCAAGCGAGATCGAGGATCGACCACCGGCCTGACCCACGCAGACCACCAGGACCGGCCGGTGCAAGCGCAGCAGCGCATTCAGGCTTTTCAGCGACTCGCCATACACCGTGGGCAAGCGGGCGGCCACCACCCTGTGCCCCAGAATCTGGCGCCTGTGCAATGCCTTCACAGCCAACCAGCTGGGGTTGAGTTCGGCGCCCCCGAAGGCGTCGAACCCGGTGATCAAGATCGTTGAACTGCGAACCGGCATCGGGCCCGGGGACGGTGGTCGGGATGGCATGGATCCAATGTAGCGCAGACCACAGGTCTCCCCACCACAAAGGGTTGTGGAGGCGGCCTTGTTGCATGCATGCCGGCATGCTGCCTGCGACCTGCCCCATTCAGCGACAACTGCCAGTGGCGACAGGCACCTCGCTTCAGGATCAGATGGCACATGACTCTGATCGCTTGCGCTGCACAATCTCGTGAATGAACCCCAGTTTGTGCAGCACCGGCGTGGTCAATGCGAAGGGATAGGCGTCTTCCTGGCCCAGGCTGCGGTTGAGGCTGTTGAGCACCAGTGAAACACCCATGCCCTGGTTGAGCAACTCGATCAGGCCCGCGGAAGGCGGCGCGTCTGCATCTTGCGGTGTGGCCAGGCCCGCCATCGCCGCATACGGGTCGAGACACCGCACGGATATCGGACCGTACGGGCTCTTCAGTGTGAAAGCCATCTGGTAATTGGCCGCAGTTTCCAGCAGGTCAATCAGGTGCAGGTAGTGGGCCCACGTCTCTGCCCAGTCTTCCCAGGGGTGTGAGGTGGCGTAGCTACTGACATAAGCGCTTTGCCAGTCACCCCGGGGCTGCTGGTAGTGCTGCTGAAGCGCCTGGCCATAGTCGAGCGTCTCGTCGCCAAAGATTTCGCGAAAATCATGGATTGCCTGTGGATCGTTCAGGAAAAACTGGTCCCAGAAGTAGTGGCCTACTTCGTGGCGCAGGTGTCCCAGCAGGGTTCGGTAGGGCTCGTGAAGGTCGACGCGGCGGCGGGTGCGCTCGGCATCATCGGCCTCTGCGATGTTGATGGTGATCAGCCCGTCATCGTGGCCGGTCATGACGGGGATTTCACCCGGTATGTCTTCGAGGAATTCGTAGGCTGGCGTTCGCAGACCACCGCCACCGGACACCGCCTCTTCCAGACCGAGCTTGGCGAGCGTGTAGAAAAGTCGACGCTTGGCGTGCTCGATGGTGGCCCAGCGTTGCAGATTGCCAGGCATGTCGAGGTTGGGAATCACGCGGGTCTGGCGACACGATACGCAATAGCCTTCCGGGTCGTCTTCGGCCACGAGGAAGTTGCAGGCCCGGTGGTCGGTGTGGTTGCGGCAGAAGCGGAATGCGCCTGCAGGAGAAGCCTGTTCGGTGCTGGCGTCACCAGCCACCTGCCAGAGGCCAGACGACCCAATCGTCTGCGTGTTGTCTTCTGCAGAGCCTTGGGATACAGGTGTCATGGCGAGCAGCGTCAGCGAGCAAGGATCGAATCCGAGTGAATGCTGACAGTTCAGACAGATCAGATCATTGAAGAAGACCAGACTTTGGCAATGGGAACACTGAAATGTTTTCATGGATGGGCTGTGCAGGTGATGTCAATGGAGCACAGCGCGCAACACGGCCGTGAACAGAAGGGCCGGAAGGCTACCGGCGTGCAATTCGCTCGCGAAGGTCGACCAGCTTGGCCCGAAGACGTCGGTGGTTGTCCGGGCCGGTGCGCAGCAAGATCTTGCGCCCCGCTGACTGGGCCTCCAGCGTCGGGTCGGCAAATTCGTAGCGCACCCACGGGCGCGTGGACGGCACCTCGCCCTTCACTTCCACCAGCGTGACGGCCAGCGGGCCGGGCTGCACCGGTGTGGCAATCAGGTGATCCAGTACTTGCACCACGCGGTCGTTGAAGTAGCGACCCGGAAAGCCCAGCTCTTCGTAGGCCTGCTGAAAAAGCGGGTAGAGGGCGCGGTAAACCGCCACGGTCCTGGCTGTATCCACAGATTCCACCAGGCGCACGATCGGCTCGTAGCGCTGGCTGTTGTCGGGGTGGATGATTTCCATGCCACCCTCTCCCTTCAATGCAATGAAGCGCCGGGGCGAAGGGTTGACAGGCCAGACCGCCGACGGCGCCTGCTGGCGCGGCAGATTGTCCACGGTTGCCACCGTCCGGCGGATAAAGCCGTCAAGCTGCAGAAATGTGAGCACATTCGGCTGGCCCATCAACCCGGAAAGTCGCCCGCTGACGTGATCGTCGGACTCGTCGAGTCCGGGCAGGGCGACAGGCTCGCTTTCGGTTTCTGCAGCCATCTCTTCCACCGGGTGCTCTGCGGTCGCAGGCGCATTTGCATCGGAGGGACCCGGAGACGGCGCCTGGGCTTCGGACGGTTCTGTCTGAGCAGCATCCGCAGGCACCTGCGCCACAACGGGTGCCTGGGTTGCCTGGTGATACCGCCAGCCAAAGAATCCCGCAAACACCAGCACGGTCAGCGACACAAAGATCAGAGGAAGCCAGGAATGGGGGCGGTTCATTGCCTCGTTACCTTGTAGATGGAAAAGAGGCTTCTGATCCTACACCGATGATGCTTTTTCAGCCGACTGGTCGGGAAGGGTTTCATTCGTTTACGCCGGGCCATGGACACCGGGGCCGCTGGCCTCAACCTGAGGTGCGGCCTCCGTTCGTGCGGACAGCTCCGCTTCAGCCCGCGACAGCCTTCAGGGCCTTCACGCGCACGTTGAGTCGCTCGATCTTGCGTTTGAGCCCTTCGGCCACTGCACCCACCATGGCCTTTTGCGCTGCGGCCTCCATGGCACCGTGGCGCTCACCGGAGAGCAGCTTGATCGACCTGGCATCGTTGATGTCCGGCAGCGCCTTGACCACCTCAGCCAGGCCGCGCCCCAGCGTCACGGCCACCACCCCGATGCGATCCCCTGCATCCAGCGTGTCGCTGTCCATGGACAGCTTGTCTCCCAGTGCCGCGCTGCCTTCGTCGGAGCGCAGAGCGTCGATCACCATGCGCTCTGCAGTTCCGGCGCCCATTTCGGCGTCCACCAATGCCACCACGCCCTGGCCAATGACCTCGGCGCTTTCCGGTTTGGAAAGATCGCCGAGCACTTCGATGTCTTCCAGCAGTTCTGGATGGAAGCGGACCGCTGCAAGCGTGGCAAATACCCAGCAGATCCGGCGATTGGATGGCTGCAGCCAGTCGACCATGTTCTGGTAGTAGCGATAGATCTTGAGCAAGTTGGCGTCCGGGTTGAACACACCAGCCACCATGGCACCCATGCCATTGAGGTTGACATTGACGAAGTGGTGCCAGGTGGCGTCGCAGGCAATTCGCCCGGGGCGGGCCGCGCCTGCCACCAGCGGATTGGCGCGGTGCCCGTCGTAAGCCGAAACGACACCGAACATGCGCGGGCGCACCGGTGGCTTCCAGGTGACGCCATTGAGAACCGAGCGTCCGCCAGACACGGCATAGGCCACGATGTCGCTGCCAAAGCGTGCACCTCCCACCGCTGCCACCGGGAACTCCTTGAAGTTCATGCCCGCTTCGGTGTAGTTGCCGTTGAGCGTGGCAGCTGCGGTGACAGCGTAGCACTCGCTTTCGTGCGGGTGGTCGGGCAGCACGTCCATGTCGTTCGAGAACAGCGCCGGGTTGCCGCTGGCCCGAGAGATTGCCGATCCGGGCAGCAGCAACAAGGGGTGTATGCGCGCTGTCCACCCGCCGGCACCGCCCGGCCCGGTCACGCTGTAGTTGGGATAGATGCGCTGCGGGATGGCGTCTCCCTGATCAGAGAACTCGTACAGGTTGTTGGCGCCGGGATTGACCACGGTATCGATCCGGCTGAGCGCGGTGGGCAATGTTTCTGTTCCCATGGGCACAGCGGCCCATTCGCGCATGTGGCGCACACGCGGCAGGCGCGAACCCATGGCAGCGCCCAGGGTGGCGTGATCACCTGTGGAGAACACACCGCCGCCGGCGTTCATGAAGTTGGCAATGGCCTGGATCTCGTTGTTGCCCAGGCCACTGCCGCCATTGAAGCCGAACATCCAGATCTGGTCGTACTGCGAGACGTTGACGGCTGGTGTGGCCGTGGCAAAGTTGAATGACTGCTGTACGGTGTAGGTGGTGCCGCCAATGGTCACCGGGGAGGTGGTGGTACCCCGGTGCGCCAGCGTCAGCGTGGGGCGCAAGCTCACGCTGCTGTGCGAGGTGATCGCCTCGATGAAACGCGACAGGCCGAAACCACCCGTGGTGTAGGAGAGCTGGCCGTCGGTGACGATGAGAATTTTCGGCCTGCAGCGTGGCAGGAACAACAGGCTTGACTCAATCTGGAAGCGCTCGGCCAGAAGGCTGCGCTCAAAAAGGGAGCGGAAAAGCATGATGAATCTCCTTCGTGTGTGGAAACCTCTGTTCGCGTGCATTGACCGTGGCCCCAATCAAGCACGGGGTCATGCTAGGTCGACACATCAGAGGTGGCATCCCACACCGGAGGTAGCACCGTGGCGCTCCTTCATCGTTTTGTCGATGAGGTCGGCTGGCCGCAAGCACCCTCAGCGCTGGGCAACCACAAAAGCCACAGCCGAACACACGGCCACCACCTGCGCATCGATGCATTGCTGCGGTGTGGCGCCAGCACTGTCGGGGTAGACCTCTGTGGTGGTGGTGTAACGCGCGCCGGTCACGCTGGCGCACAGGCCGAGTGACTTGAGCGGGTAGCGGATCACGCCGGGTGCCACCATGGGGGAACCAATGATCCGGCCCTCGGCGTCGGCAGGCGCAATGTGGGTGACCTTTTGAACCGCTGCAATGATGGCCTGCTGAAACGCGGGTTGCGGGTTCTCTGTGTCGTCCACCAGATAAAAGCCATCAGGGATGGTGCCGGATTCGAACGGCGTGCCATCGCGTGCGGCCAGCGCCGGGCGGTACTCGGACTCGTCGGTGTCGGTGGTTTCGTGCAGGTCGATGTGTGCGGTGACGCGCCCCGACATCGGCGCGCACAACTGCATCAGCGCCGCAGATTCCTGCGCAGGGCTGGGATCGCGGAACGACCGGTTGGGGTCGATGGCATCGAAGTTCCATCGATGAATGCGCTCATACGCCCAGGGACTCACACAAGGCACCACCAGCAGATTGACGACCGCCCCCAGGCGCTCGGCATGCTGGGCAAGGAGATGCAGTGCGCCGTGCACGCCACTGGTCTCGTACCCATGCACGCCACCCGTGACCAGCACGCACGGTCTGCCGGTTTGCCAGTGGCGTGAACGAATGGCCTGCAAGGCGTAGCGTTCGTCGCCGTAGCGCACTTCGCCATAGGTCGACACATCGAAACGCGGACGCAAGGCATTGATGGGACTGAGCACATCGTCCGCGTAGCTGCGTTGTTTCAGCTGCCGGGCGCGCCACTCGGCGAATTCGGCAGCGCCCCATGCCTGCCCTGGGGTGCCGATGGGATAGGTGGACGTGGGGTTCATGGCATGTTCATGGAGGGGCGAAGTTTTGCAGGCATTATGGGTAGGTTGATGCTCAACAGGAGTTTCCATGCCCGCCAGACGCAAAAAGGCCAAGCCACGCGACACAGCCGCTGATTCAGAACCCGGACTCCTTGCCAAGGCGGTGTTGTCGGTGATGGGAAAGGTGCCCAGATCGAAAGTGCGACCCAGTCAGACGCCCCTCGACGACGCACGAAAGAAGGCCAGCACCACTGCAGCAAAGGCAGCTCTGGCGGCCGGGGCGCTGGCACTGCCGCCGGGCGTGCTGGGCTGGTTGACCATCCTGCCCGAGATGATGGGTGTCTGGAGAATGCAGCGGCAGATGGTGGCCGATATCGCGGCAATGTATGGCAAACAGGAAACGCTCACGCCCGAGCAGGTGGTGTACTGCCTGTTCCAGCACACAGCCGCCCTGGGTGTACGTGATCTGGTGGTGCGCGTGGGACAGCGCACGGTGGTGCGGCGTGCCTCACCGCTGCTGATCCGCACGCTCTCACGCCGTATTGGTGGCAAACTGGCGCAAAGGACCCTGGGCAGAGGGGCCGCTCGCTGGCTACCCATCGTCGGCGCGGTGGGCGTGGGGGCGTATGTCTACCACGACACCGCCCAGGTGGCCGCCACCGCCATGGACCTCTTCGAAGGTGTGATCGAGGTGGAAGCCGAGGTGGTGGACGACGAAGCTTGAGGTTCGGGTGGGAGGCGCTCAGCCCACGGCAGGGTCTGCCGCCAGTGCCCGCAAGCGAAGGTGCGCCGGGCTTTCTCTTTCCAGCGGAAGGTGGCACCTGACGCTGAGGTAGTGGGCGGCAAACACATCCAGCCACGCTGCCAGCAACTGGGCGGTGTGCTCTTCGCCCGCCAGTTGCAGACACAACGCAGCCACCTCTGAGGTGCAGAAGTGGTGATCGTGGGCAGAACGCCGCAGACGGTAGGTCGAATTGTGTGCGGGATTCAGGCTGAGCACGGGCAACGGGTCGAGGTAGGGACTTTTGCGGAACATTTTTCGCGCCTCTGACCAGGTGCCGTCCAGCAACACGAACAAGGGTCTCCTGGCGTGCGACTTGCCGGTCTCCCCATCGGTCTCTCCATCGGTCTCTCCAGGCAATGGCAGCCGCTCGTGCACGGCGCGTCCGGCGGCCACGAACTCGCCCGGAAACACCACGCAAGGCTGCCACTGGGGATCGGCGAGCAGCGCGAGCAACGCAGGGTCCACTTCCGTGCGCGACCAGCCAAAAGCAAAAGTGTCTGCCACCAGGTCGGCCACCAGCCAGCCGGTGTTGGTCGGCTTGAGGGCTTCGATGTCGCCCATGATCAGGCACACGCCCGCGTGCGTTCGTGCCACACCGGGGTGAAGGCCACAAATGCAGTGGCTGGCAATCAGGCGGCAGTTGCTGCAGCGCCCGGTCCCGGAGCCACGGGCCACATAGGGCTTGCTGCTGGCGGCCAGTCGTGTGGTGCGCAAACGGGCAACAGCATGATCTGTGTCGACAGGTTGTGACGAATGAGAAATCAGGTGCATGCAGGCAATGTATGCGAGGTGGAGCGCAGGCAGTGGGCCATGAACGAAGAAGCTGCCATGATGACGAACATGACCACCGACACCAACCCCACCACCGCCATCCGCGGTTACCACGCCCATGTGTACTTCGACGCAGGCACCCTCTCGCAGGCGCGTACGTTGTGCGAAGCGGCTGCGGCGCTGTTTCCGCTGAAGATGGGCCGGGTGCACGAAAAGCCGGTGGGTCCGCATCCCGAATGGAGTTGTCAGCTGGCGTTCAAGGCGGCCCTGTTCGCAGAGGTGGTTCCCTGGCTGGCACTCAACCGAAAGGGACTGGTGGTGTTCATTCATCCCATCACGGGCAACGACCTGGTGGACCACCGCGATCGTGCGATCTGGATGGGCGCTGTCCGGCCACTGGATCTGACCGTGCTGCCCGAGCATTCGGAAACTTACGATCTGTAGCCACCCCCTCCGAGCACGATAGCCACCCGCGCCACGGGGGTGTGCGATGCGCATGAACCTGGCAATGTGTCGTGCAAGCGGCGTGGGTCTTTCATCGTGTTGTCCTCTATCAGGTGTGAGTCGCAACGGCCGGTTACAACGTCGCCGCACCCAGAGTTCCCTTGGGCCATCGGAACATGTCAGGAATGTAATTTTTCCGAGAGCCGTCTGACACTTTCGCTTCTTAACTTCATGCGGTCCTCTCGCACGGTGCAAGGGGAAGGGGCCTAGAGCCCGTATTCAATTCTTTGGAGTACCTAGCATGAAGAAGAGCATCCTCGCTCTGGCCGCCCTGGCCACTTTGACCGCTGCCGGGACCGCCGCAGCACAATCCAGCGTGACCCTCTATGGACGCATGGACGCCTCGGTGGGTTCGGAACGCGTGAACGACGTCAGCACCACCAAGCTGTACAGCGGCAACCTGACCACCAGCCGCCTGGGCTTCCGTGGCACGGAAGATCTGGGTGGCGGCCTGAAGGCCAATTTCCAGCTTGAAGCGGCGCTCTCCGTCGACGACGGGACCGCTGGCAGCCTGAAGTTCAATCGGGCTTCGTGGGTCGGTCTGTCTGGCGGTTTCGGTTCGGTGCGTGCCGGCTTGATGGACAATGCCTACAAAGACATTTACGACATGGGCAACAGCAACAACGTGTTCGATTCGGCGTTCACGCCAACGAACTTTGCCTACGCAGGTGTGGCCAACTTCATTGGTCGCCCCAGCAACCAGGTGCGGTACGACACGCCCAGCTTCGGTGGCTTCTCGGCTGGCCTGAGCTACGCACTGGACGAGACCGCCGGGGTCTCACACGACCTCTCCGCCGTGAATCTGCGCTACCGCGCCGGTGCGCTGGATGTGGGTCTGGCGGTACAGAACCAGAAAAACACCGTGCTGGCAGATGACCGCGACTACCGCCTGCTCGCCGCCGCATACGACTTCAAGGTCGTGCGGGTGTCCGGCCAGTACCAGGTGGCCGAGCAAGGGAACGGCCTGGAAGACAACGAGTACGGCATTGGCGTGACCATGCCCCTTGGCGCGTTCGATGTGTCGCTGGGCTACGCCAACGGCAAATCCGAACTGAACGGCGCCACCATTGAGAAAGGTACCGCCTACTCGCTGGGAGCCACCTACTCGCTGTCCAAGCGAACCAAGTTGTATGGCGCCTACACCGACGGGGAAGTGAAGAACGGTGCCGGCACCGTCACCACCGACCGCCGCCTCTACGCCATGGGCGTGCGCCACGACTTCTGATTCTCCCGTTTCCGCTCTCCAAGGTCTTGATGCCCTCCGCCCTCACGGGTGGAGGGCTTTTTTGCTTGCCCTCAGAAGAACAACCACCGTTCCTGGCGCAGAGCGCCAAGTCAGTTCGATCTAACATCAGGCCTTTGCGGCTTATTTGGGCATACGGCCCAGCCTTCCACTGAAGCCACCAACGGTCCACCCATGTCTGACTACCCTCGTCCCACCCAGAGCCCCTTGAGCATGTTGGTGGGCGCTGCTGCCTTGGTCATCTTGATCGGTGGCCTGAAAGTGGCTGCCCCCATGGTGGTCCCGTTTCTGCTGGCTGTCACGCTGGCCACCATCCTCATGCCCCCCCTGAACTGGCTGACACGCCGCCGTGTGCCGCTGCCAGCGGCCATGGTGTTGATGTCGCTCTTGCTGGTGTTGACCTGGCTGCCTCTGGCGGCCATCCTTGGCGCCTCCTACGACGATTTTTCTGCTGCCCTGCCCGGGTACCAGGATCGCATTCAGGCAATGGTGTCATCTGTTGCCGACTGGCTGCAAGGCAAGGGGTTCAATGCCGGACGGTCTGCGGTACAGGAGTTGCTGGACCCGGCAGCCGCACTGGGTTTCGTGCGACAGATCGGGGGTGGCATCGGTACCGCGCTTGCCAATTTTTTCCTCATCCTGCTGACCGTGGTCTTCATCCTGCTGGAGGCCTCGGGTTTCCCCAACAAGGTGCGCATGGCCCTTGGCGACCGGAGTGATGTCCAGAGTTCGTTTCGCGAGTTTTCAGAACGGCTGCAAGAGTACCTGCGCATCAAGACCATGGTGAGCCTTCTCACAGGCAGCACCATCGCCATCTGGCTGTGGCTGGTGGGTCTCGACTTTCCGCTGCTCTGGGGTGTACTGGCTTTTCTGCTGAATTACGTGCCCAACATTGGCAGCATCATTGCGGCCGTTCCGGCCGTTCTGCTGGCCATGGTGGCACTGGACCCGACCGGCGTGGCGCTGGTGCTGGCCGGCTTCGTGGCAGCCAACATGGTGTTTGGCAATGTGGTCGAGCCGCGGATGATGGGCAAGGGCCTGGGTTTGTCCACACTGGTGGTCTTTCTCTCACTGGTGTTCTGGGGCTGGGTGTTGGGACCGGTGGGCATGTTGCTTTCCGGCCCGCTGACCATGGCGGTCAAGATTGCGCTGGAAAGTGACGCACGCACCCGCTGGTTCGCCGTGCTGCTTGGGCCAGGACACAGGCCTGCCGAAGATCCTTCTTTGGCCCGCAAGAAGGCAATCCTGGAAAAAGCACAGTCACGCGACAAGCCCGCAGAGCCAGATCGTGCTGCGCCCACAGCCGGCAAAGACAGCGCTTGACGTCTGCCTTGCCGCTTGAGACGATGCCGTCCGCCATGCACCCACCCGCTATCCTGAACGGGATGTTGCCAAGCTGGCGAACAGCTGAGGTACCCCGTCGCACAATACTGTGGTGGGTGATGGGCGTCGCGCTGCTCGGCGGCTGCCAGACCACCCCCACGCCTCGCGCGTCCGAGCCCGCAGCGGTACCCACCCCTGCGGCGGTGGAGACGCAAGCACCTTCAGCGTCCGTGCTGGCCATCGCGGGAGAACTCACCCCTGAGGGCAAGGCGCAGCGGGACCGGGGCGTTGCGCTGTTCGAGGCCCGGGAAGATGCCCTGGCCCTGCAGGTCTGGTTGCCGCTCGCTGAAGCGGGACATCCGGAAACCCAGTACAACCTTGGCGTGCTCATGACCCGGGGCGGCACCGTTCGGCGCGACCTCGCCGCCGCCAGGCGTTGGCAGGAACAGGCTTCCGCGGGGGGCTATGCCGCTGCCAACTGCGCTTTGGGTGACCTGCTCTGGGCAGACCGCAGCGACCCTGTTCACCGTCAGCGCGCCCTCGCTGCCTACCTGCGGGGTGCGGCGCTGGGCCAGGTGCCCTGCATGCACAACACGGCCGCCTTCCTGCTCAACGGCTACGCGGGATCGCCTGACGTGATTGCCGGCCTGCACTGGCTTGAACGAGCAGCCGAGGCGGGCAGCGCCACATCGCAGGCCCAGCTGGGTTCAGCCCACCTTCACGGCACCTACATCCCGCCCGAGTACGAACGCGCACTGCGCTGGCTGACCCTCGCCGCCGAACAGGGCCATGTCGATGCCACACACGACCTGGCCTACATGTGGGAGCATGGCCTTGGCACTGCGCCCGACCTGACCAGGGCGGCTGCGCTCTACCAGCAGGCTGCGGCTGCCGGACAGTCACTCAGCGCCAACAACCTGGGGCTCATGTACCGCAATGCCCAGGGCGTACCGCAAGACCACACCAGGGCAGTGACTTTTTTTGAACAGGCCGTGGGTCTGCGCAACACCGACGCGATGGTGAATCTGGGCGACATGCACTACCTGGGCTTGGGCGTGCCGGCAGACCCGGCCCGCGCGGCCGCTTTGTATCAGCAGGCCGCCAGCGCTGGCCAGCTGTGGGGGGACTGCCGCATGGCCGCCCTGCTGCGCCATGGCGAGGGCGTACCTGCAGACGCGCAGCGCGCCAATGCGCTTCAGCGGCGCGTGCTGTCCCGCATGCCCAGCGCCGACTGTGTCACGCCGCTGTCCCGCCTGCTGCGTTGACAACGCAAGACACCAAAACACCGAGGCGGGTCCGCGGCTGGCCTTCAGGGAATGAAGTTCAAGCCCTCAGGCAGGGGCGGAGCGATCGGCACTTCAAAGAACGGCCCTGGTCCATCCGGGTCGATCACCACTGCACCGTTGCTGGCGAAAAATTCGGCGATCTGGATCTGTGCGCCAATGGCGTATGCCTGCGCCGCAGGCGCACCGATATTGGTCAGGAAGGTGTGCGGATTCTTGCTCACGGCATTGTTGGCCGCATACGCCAGATCGTTGCGAAAGTAGGTGGTGCGGTCCTGCAGTCCGCCTGCGCGCACGATGGCGGTGCTGGTGGGGTTCGGTACCGTCGAGTCTCCTTTCGCAAACTGCACAATGACCGGCTTGGCGCGCTGGCCAAAAACAGGTTGCTTGCGAATCAGTGGTGCGTATGACACCGGGTTGCCTGACTGCTGGACCCACTCGGTGCGATCCAGCACTTCGGCGATTGCCAGAGCGCCTGGCACGTCGTTGATCACGGGCGGCAGGTCACGCAGCGGCATGTTTTCGTTGAACACCAGGTTCTGCGGGAACGGCACACCGGGCGGCGGCGGCAGGTTGAGCAGCTGGGGCTGGCGAGAAGCCAGGGCACCAGCGGTCAGCAGCCGGAAGCCGCCCAGGCGCGCCACCTCGGTGATCGAACCGCCAGGCACATTGGGCACACCGGCCTGGATGTTGGGCTCCACCCCCAGCAACATGGTGCCGTAAATGCCGCCGAACGACTGGCCTGTGTAGTAGATGCGCCTGGGATCCAGATCGGCCATGCCGTCACCATTCACGTCCATGCCCACTTCGATCTGTCGCACCAGTTGCATGAGGTCGATCACGGTCTGGCGCAGGCCGTCACGGCTGCCGATGATGTCGAACGGTGCCGCGGCGTTCACGCCCTCGGTTGCCTCGATGCTGCCATCGCCGTTCTGGTCGAAACCACGGCCACCCGCAGGCAGTGTCACCGGCGGTGCTGTGTTTCGAATCACGTTGAGCGTGCCCTGCGAACCCCCTGCATGCCCCACCACATTGATCGCCAACGTGGCCAGACCACGGGATGCAAACACAGACGCCACTGTCCACGGTGCGCCGTACATGCTGTCGGTGAAGCCATGCCCGAAGATCGCCACCGGCCAGCCGCCCTTGGGGGCCGTGCCGTTGGGAAGGAACAACTGGAACACCAACTCGTTGCTGCCCTGCGGTATGGGTTTGCCCGTGAGCGATGAAGTGGGTGGAATGAAGCGTGCCGCTGTCTGGTAGTTGGGTGAACTGAACTTGCCATAGGCCACGCTTCCCACCGCGCCCTTCACCACATCCAGCGCAGGCGTGGGAAGGAACGAAGGGGTGAAGGCCTGCGCACCGGTCTGGCGGTTGAACTGGATCGCCTGGATGTCTGCAAGCGGGAACACGCTGCGCACCTTGCCAGCGGCCGAAGTACCGAGATCGAAGCTGGCCGGCGCGGGTTTCTTCGACTTGATCTGGCGCATGACGTTGATCAGTTCACCCGTGCTGGTCTGTGTGGTGAACAGCGAGGCAGCGACGACGTTGAGCCCCTTGCTGCGGCTGCGCACGGCGTTGGTGGCATCCCGCAGTTCGCGCTGGTATTCCAGGTCGCCCTGCTGAATCGGGGCACCCATCTTTCCCTTGTCTTTGTCGTTGCCCTGGCCCGGTCCGCCTTGCGGGGCGTCGTTTATCTTGAGCTTTTTCCCGTTCGCATCGCGCACCCCGTTGGTCACGACCAGCACATAGCGTGAACGCTCGGCCAGCAACTCATCGGGTTCGAACACCAGTGTCTGGCTCGCGGGGTCCCACAGCACCTGGTTGATGCCGACCTTCTGCCCGAACCCGCGCAGCGTCAGTGTGTCGCCCAGGTTGTACAGATACACGGTGTCGCTGCTCACTGAATTCACGTCGATATCGCCCGTGAAGGGGATGGTGATGCGAGGCTGCGTGGAGAAGCCATCAAGCGTATTGATCACGTCAATGTCGGCACAGTCACTCACCTTGATCGCACAATCGGGCCTGGGCAGATTGACCCGACGGAAAGTGGCGTTCGAATGGTCCAACACCGTGAGGCGGTTGGTCGGGAAGGGGCTGTGGGCGCTGTCGTAACGCACCGACACGCCATCGGCCAAGGCCACTGGCATCCACAAAATTGCCACCATGGCCGCGACCGGGCGGGCACGCAAAAAGTACATGGAAAGTCTCCTGGGTTGTGACCGCCTTGGCAGCGGTGCATTTTTTTGGGCGGGGTGCCGCTGCAACTTATAGAACTTTGTGCTCCATGGCGCCATGGCTTCCTCACGTTAACCCTGAGCCAAACCCCCACCTGCCGGTCACCTCGGGGACAAGCCCCGATCACCTTTGAAGTGCGATTCAGGTACCTGCCAAGAGCGGGCAAGACGTGACATATGTCTCACGGGTGTGACATTTGACGTCCCATAATTGGTCGATGCCCGCTTCCGAAATTGCCATCTGGTCGGCCATGCTGGGAGGATTGCTGACCCTCGCAGGGCTGGCGCTGGGCGACGCAATCGGCCACCGCACGACCGCCGCTGTTCGCAATCTGATGTTCGTGCTCGTTACCGGCACCAGTTGTGTGGTGATGACGGGCCTGCCGGAAGCCTTCTTCCCGTTCCTGCCTGGTCGACTGATGCTCATGCTCAAAGCCAGTCTGGGACCGATGGCCGGCGCCATGGGCCTGTACTTCATCGGCACCTGGTTGGGGGGTGTGCGCGAAGATGCGAAGGTACACAAGATCACGACCTGGGGCGCCACCTTGTTGCTGTTTGCAAGTCTGGCACTGGTGCTTGTTGCCAGTCAGATCGACCTCGAAAACATCCGTCCATTGCTCATCGGGGCAGCGGTCGTGAACATGGTGCCGGTGTTGCTGGCACTGGGTGCCGTCACCCGCGCCACTCAGCTGGGTGACCCGCTGGCGCCCTGGATGCTGCTGGCGATTGCTTGCCTGACCACCTTGACGCTGGGTCACTACCTGCATGCGCTGAACGTGCCCGGACTGGGCATGGCTACCAAGTTGTTCACTGCGGTCGTCACAGTCACGTTCTTCCTGATCGCGTCGGTGCTGGGCGTGATCCGGAACCGGCAGGCACGCTTGCTGGCCAGGTTGTCGCGCCTGGAACCCGGATCGGACCCAGCAACCGGCCTGCACACCGGCGCAGCCCTGATCGCCGACATGGAGCATGCCTTCTGGCGCACCGCCCGATTGCAAGGTGAGTGCACCGTGGTCTGCCTGCACCTGAGCAACCTCTACGAATTCGCAGAGGCGAGTGGCTCCACCATCGAGCAGCAGATACAGGTCACTGTCGCAGCCCGGATTCGCAGGGCGGCGGGATTCCGGTGCGTGATGGGGCTCTACCACCCGCGCTGCTTTGTGGTGGTGATCTACACCGACCGCCACCAGCCTCCCGTGAACGAAACCGTGGGACGCCTGCGCAACATGGTGGGGCAGCCCATGATCGTCACGGACAGCCAGCACGCGCGCCAGGTGTTCAGGCCCAGCCTGGGCATGGGCGTGGTCACGGTAGACCCCTCACATGTGACACCGCTGGAAGTGCTCAACGATGCTGAGCGCAAGGCCTTGGCCGACGCTTCCTCCTGTCGCGAGCTCAACGAAAGCGACGTTTTGACCGCGCCCTCTCCGCTGTCCTGACGCCTTGTCTTCAACGGTTCTCTGGAACGGCTCATCAGGGATTTCAGTTCCTGTGCTCCCTCATCGCATGTCTCATCTCGTTCATCGCGTCGTCCTGCCAGTGCGAACGAACTCAGGTGAGGGGCAATCTACTTTTGCACCGGGTTGGCCGTGAGCCAGTTGGCTGGGTACGCACGCAGAAATTCACGCGCCTTCTCGGGTCGGGCGGTCAGCCACGCATCGTAGCCACCTTCGTTGAGAACGGCAGGCATGCGTTTTTCGGCACCGGGTTGCTGGTAGCGGTGCATCAGCGCATGGCTGTTGGCGTTCACGGTGAGCAGACAGAAGCTGACGATGGTCGTGCCATCGGCACCCATCCAGCTCTCCCACAACCCGGCCACACCCATGGGTCTTCCGTCCACCCTGGCAATGCGCGTCGGCACCGTCTTGCCACTGCGAAGGTCGTCTTCCTGAAACGCCATCATGGGCACAATGCAGCGCCTGGCGGCCAACCAGGCGCTGCGGAAGTTGTTGGACGTGGTCACAGTCTCGGCTCTGGCATTGACCAGCTTGGTCGAACGCAGTTTGGCGTCGGACGCCGACTTGACCCAGGTTGGGACCAGTCCGAACTGGCCCAGCACGGCTTCCCGCTCGGGCTTTTCAGGGGGGTGTTCTTCCGCGTCTGATGGCGGAGCAGCTTCTCCTGCCTGTTTCAGCCGGATGAACACACCCGTCTGGCGCGGCCACACGTCCCGACGCTCTGGCGTGGGAGGTGCGGTGACGCTGAAAGCCTCGGCGTAGAGATCGGGGGACTTCAGACACTCATATTGGGTACTCATGCAGACGATGCTAGCTGATGAGCAATCACAACGTACCCCTTGACAGTCCGCTCGGGTGGGGCGTGCACTTCGAGTCGGTCTCGAAGGACGAAGGGCGCCGGGGCGCGCCCTCAGGCGTCAGCGGGCGGGCAGAGGCGCCAAGGGGGTCGCGCCTGAAGCCGGCGGGGGATTGACAGATCTTGCCGGTTCCATGATGGTCAGCTCGCGGATCATGCCGCCCCCCTCCACAGAGCCTGTGGTGCTGCCTTCGCCACGCACCATGCGCTCGCATATCGCCTGTTGTTCGCCAGACTGGCGCTTGCAGCGTTCCAGCGCATTGCGTGTGAGCATCTCCTCAGACTCGCCGCCCCGGCGGGCACCGCGCATGGCTTCGGCGCGCACGGCGCCTGCTTCGCGCAGGCAACTGGTGCGTTCGTGTTGAGCGTCGCTGGCCATACAGGCTGCCCGGTCGCGCTGGTACGTGGCTTCAATCGACGATCGGGCGCTGCCAGCGCCAGACTGCGCCGATGCGACCGAGGCCACCAGCATGGCAGCGCCCACAGCGAGCAGGCGCAATCGCCCAGCGTGGCGAACAACAGTCAAAGAATGATGGGCGGGAAAAGACATGGAAACTCCTGTTTGTTGGATCGGACCCGCCCCAACGGCGAAACACTTGGCGCGGCGAGTCCGACAAGGCGCACAGCGCCTTGCAGACAGCCTACAGCCTGTTCGGCGGTGCGTCCGTGCGGCAGCACACCCTGGCTGGGCTCTCGCATGCTGGAACTTCATCCGACGAGCAGTTCTCAGAAAAGTTCGTCTGCGTTCCACAACGGCACAAATGAAACAACACCACACATTTCCCTCTGCCGGCAACTCGCCCAGCCGCAGAACATGGCTGGCTGGCGCGCTCGCGTTGACGGGTTTGCCCTGGCTTCCCACCGCCGCTTCTCCACAGACCAGCACCCAGACCCCGGCACCCCGGCTGATGACCCGACCGATACCTTCCTCAGGCGAGGCGCTGCCCGTCGTCGGGCTGGGCACCTGGATCACATTCAACGTCGGCAACGACCCCCAGGCCAGAGACGCCCGCGCCGAGGTGGTGAGAGCGTTCTTTGAAGCGGGCGGGGGAATGATCGACAGCTCACCCATGTACGGATCGTCACAGCCCACCATCGGCCATGCGCTGGCCCGCCTCGGTCAGCCCACCACGCTTTTTTCTGCCGAAAAGGTCTGGGTGGGTGATGCCGATCGCGGCAGCGCACAAATGGAAGCCTCGCGCACATTCTGGGGCGTGCCACGCTTTGACCTCATGCAGGTACACAACCTGCTGAGCTGGCAGGCACACCTGCCGAGACTGCTGGACATGAAGGCTGCCGGTCAGCTGCGGTATGTGGGCATTTCAACCTCAGAGGGTCGGCGGCACCGCGAACTCGAGGACATCATGCGCACCCAGCCCATCGACTTTGTGCAGATCACCTACAACCCGCTCGACCGCGAGGTGGAACAACGACTCCTGCCGCTGGCGCAGGAGCGCGACATCGGGGTGATCGTGAACCGGCCGTTTCGCGAAGGCGCACTGCTTCGGCAACTCGCAAGGCATTCCCTGCCCGGCTGGGCCTCCGACATCGATTGTGACGGCTGGGCACAGGCGGTGCTGAAGTTCATTGTCACCCACCCGGCAGTGACCTGCGCCATACCCGCCACGCGCCAGGTGGCCCATGTGCGCCAGAACATGGGCGCTGCCATGGGCCGCATGCCCGATGCGGCCCTGCGCGCACGCATGGCGAGAGACGTGGCCGCCCTGTGAAACAACCTTCGACGCACGCCACCCGTGCACAGACCTCATGAGCGAATGGTGGACCTACAGGCCGTCGGATTTTCTGATGTTCGCGCCGGATACGTACTGGCGCCAGTTTGAGCTGCACAACACCGCGCTGTGGCCGTTTCAGCTGCTGCCCCCGGTTGCCTTGCTTGCCTTGGCGGCAGCCATCGTTGCGGGTCCTGGCAAGCGCAGCGAAATGGCGATGCGGTGGGGGTTGGCGGGCTTGGCCGTGTGCTGGGGTTTCGTGGCGTGGTCATTCCTCTGGCAGCGATATGCCCCCATCAACTGGGCCGCACAGGCGTTTGCCATTGGCTTTGTGGCCCAGGCGCTGGGCCTGCTGGGTCTGACGTCGGTTCCCGGTCTTCGCACAACGCCCCAGTCTGGTCGGCGGCTGTGCGCACTGTTTTTGATAGCATGGGCCGCCCTGCTACACCCGTTGCTGGCGCCAGCGTTCGATCGGCCGTTGGCTCAGGCGGAGCTGTTTGGCGTGGCCCCCGACCCCACCGTCGTGGCCACACTGGGCTGGCTGCTTGTGACAGATGCGCGATCCCGCGCCCGGTGCATGCTGCTGTGGGCGCTGACTGTATTGGCCTTGGCGTGGTGCGCCATCAGCGCTGCCACGCTGTGGACCATGGGATCGGCGCAGGGGTGGGTGATGCTGGCAGCCGCCGTGGTTTCGCTGGGCGCGCTCTGGCGGTGGCCGTACGGGCAACAGAGCGGACGTTAAATCTGGATGGGGCCGATGCTTCAGCGCCCCGTGGCGCTCTCCACCGGGTTCAGCACATCAAGGGCTTTGGCGACCTCGTTCATGTCGGGTCTCGCGGCCGGGTCAAAGACCATGCAGGCAGCGGCGAGGGTTTTCATGCGTTCGACAAGGGCCGTTCCGGCCGCATCACCCTGCCGTGCATGGGCAGCCAGTTCTTCCAGCAAACAGCCAAAGGCACGCACATCCAGTGCCTGCAGCGCGCTCCGCAGTTCCGGCTGGTCGTCGGGCAGCAAGCTGGCGCCCCCGAAATCACTCAGCATGGCTTCACCGCTGGCGGGGTTCCACAAGATGTTGTGCGCGTAAAAGTCTCCGTGCATCATGCCGCGACGGTGCAGATGCGCCAGTGCATGCGCCATTCGAGCAGCCAGCCGAAGGGCAACGCCGACCTCCATGGCGAAGCCGTCCGGGTACAGATCGCGTGTGCAACTCTGAAAGTTTGGCGGCCCGGCCAGGTTGTGCAACTCCGGTGGCATAACAGGCATCAGCAAGCCAGGAGTGCCGTCTGGGTGCTCAGCGAGTTCGGCCACTGGCGTGCACAAGGCCGGGTGATGGCCTGCTGCCGCGCAGGCGGCGATTTCGTGTTCGGGCAGCCCGTCGCTGGTCACCGACGCCTTGAACAGCTTGAGCGCCAGGGTCTGGCCGGCGGCTCCGTCAGGTTCAAGCCGGACGCGATGGATCTGCCCCGATGCGCCCTCGCCCAGCCGATCCATCAAGCGCAACCGATGCCAGGACAGGCGCGGCAGGGTGGGGGCCAGCGCATGCTGCCAACCCAGTGGATTGCCCGCGAGAGCCAGCCAGGCCAGCCGCGGCAGACGGGTGAGCCATGGCGGCAATTCGGTAAACCGATTGGCAGACAACCGAAGCAGTTCCAGCGCGTGCGCATCGGCCAGGCCGGCGGGTAGCCCGCTCAACCGGTTGCCCGCCAGCATCAGCTTCTGCATGGCCGGGCGCTGACCAAGCTCCTGCGGCAAGCTGTCGATCGCGTTGTCAGTGAGGATGAGCCAGCGCAGCTTCTGTGGCAAAGCGGCCCCGGACACGTGCGAGATGCGATTGGCTTTGAAGCCCACCATCTCCAGCGCGGGGCAATCACCAAGCACCTCAGGCAGTTCGGCGAATTCGTTGCTTGAACAGAAGATGATCTTGAGCTTGCGCAGGCACCCGAGGTCGGCTGGCAAGGTGCTCAAACGGTTACCGGTGAGATTGAGAATCTCCAGCGTGTCCGCCAGGTCGAATACTTCGCGCGGCACCTCGGTCAGCCCACAGCTCAGGTCCAGTCGGCGCGCACCAGCGAGCGCGCCGCTGCGCAATTGTTCAAGGGTATGCATGCGGTACAAACGAAAAAACGCCGGGAACCCGGCCGCCGCCCTCATTATCGAAGCCAATCCCGGCGAGCCAGCAACTGCGTATCGAACGCTCCGCATAATGCGTCCCCATGGACCTCACACACACCCTATTTCCCCTCGGCTGGCAGCACTACCTGTTTGGCGGGCTCTTCATTGGCACCGGCGTGGCGCTGCTCTACCTCCTCACGGGTCTGGTGGGAGGCATGAGCACCGTGTTCTCAAGTACCTGGTCGTTTATCGTGAACCGGCCGTTCTTTCAACGGTCCCGCTTCACCGGTTCACGCAGCTGGCGGCTGGTGTATGCGACCGGCCTCATTCTGGGCGCCCTGGCGTGGTGGTGGCTGTTTGCTGACGGCACACCCTCTTCCACCGAGGTGCCCGCCTGGATGCTGCTGGTGGGCGGTATTTTCGTGGGCTATGGTGCCCGCCTGGGGAATGGCTGCACATCGGGTCACGGCATCTGTGGGCTGGGTGCGCTTCAGTGGCCCTCGTTGCTGGCGGTGCTGACCTTCATGGCCACCGCGTTCGTCACGGCCAACCTCGTCGCGTGGGGGCTGGCATGAACCTGGGCAAGTTCTTCGCCGTGCTGATCGCAGGCGCACTGTTCGGTTTCGGCCTGGCATTGTCGACCATGGTGCAGCCCGAGGTGGTGCTGGGTTTTTTGCGCTTTGAGGACTTCGGCCTGATGCTGGTCCTGGGGGGCGCCGTACTGGTGACCTTGATGGCCTACCAGTTGCTGCCACGCCTGTTCTCCACACCGCTGCTGGGCGGTCACTTTCACCACCATGTCAGCCGCTGGAACCGCGACACGCTGCAGGGCGCTGCGTTGTTTGGTGTGGGCTGGGGCCTGTGCGGGGTATGCCCTGGCCCGGCCATCGCGGGCCTGGGCACGGGCAACTGGAGCCTGCTCTGGGCCCTGGCTGGCATTGGATTGGGTGCCCTGGCGCAGGGTTGGCACGCAAAGGCCGACGCATGAGCGCCGCACGGCCGCTCCGAAGGCGCTCAGCCCCGCAGTGCGCAGCACGGAGGGTAGTCCAGTGAGCGCCGCACCGGACTGTTCCGTGGCAATCTCGCACCGCAGCCGCAGCGCGAAGGCTTGCCCGTGAGTGCCCTGCCCTTCAGTCCAGCGGCCGAACGCAACCGGCAACCCATTCTGGAGACTCTGCGACTCGTACTGCCGAACCAGGGTGTGGCCCTGGAAATTGCGGCGGGTACCGGGCAGCATGCCGTGCACTTCGCCGCAGGCCTGCCCAACTGGACCTGGCAGCCCACCGACCAGGATCCGGCCATGTTGCCGGTGATTTCTGCGCGTGCAGCCGAAGCGGGCCTCGACAACATGCGTGCTCCGCTTCGGCTTGATGTGATGGCAGCCACCTGGCCCAGCGCTGGTCCCGAGTTCAACACGCCGTTCGACGCCATCTTCTGTGCCAACATGTTGCACATTTCCCCCTGGGCCACCTGCTCCGCACTCATGCAAGGGGCTGCCCGGCATTTGTGTCCGGGAGGCGTACTGATCACCTATGGACCCTATCTGGAAGATGGCATCCCCACGTCAGAAGGAAACTTGCGTTTCGATGAGAGTCTGCGCGCCACCCATCCTGAATGGGGCATTCGCCGCCTGGCAGCTGTGGCTGAAGAGGCCGCGCTGGTGGGGCTGGGACTCAAAGCGCGCCATGCAATGCCGGCCAACAACCTGCTGCTGGTCTGGGAAAGAGCAGGCTGAGAGCGCGATCGCCTTCGCCGAAGACAGCAACGAAGCCGGGCGCGGGAACCATTCAACACTCCGAAACATCCACCGCACGTCACGCCCATGCACCGGCAACGAACACCAACGAATGGACATGCTGCATGCTTAGAAATCTGAAGGATCTGTTTGAGAGCCTGAACACCTCCCTCAACGGCCGCGCAACCTCGTCGCCGGCAGAGGAAGCGCACACCCTCCAGCTCGCCACAGCGGTACTGCTGGTGGAAGTGATGCGGGACGAACCTGCCATGGGTGACGCCGAGCGCGACACCATCATCCGTGCCCTGCGGCGCAAGTTCATCCTTGAAGACGATGAAGTTGAGCGCCTGCTCGAGCTCGCCCACGAAACGGCGCGCACCGCCTACGACTACCAGCGATTCACCCGCAGCCTCAACGACCGGTTCACCCAGGAACAGAAGATCGCCGTGGTGGAAGCCATGTGGGAGGTGGCGTACGCCGACCACGAGCTGGATGCCAGCGAGCAGCACGTGATCAGCAAGGTGGCTGGGCTGCTGCACGTCACCCACGGTGAATACATTGCTGCCAAGCTGCATGCGCAGGCGACCATGCAGGCCAGGCGCGCACCGGGCACAAACGCCTGATATGCCTCCAGCAAGCACCAAACATCTCGCTACATTTCTTTTCGCTTCAATTCGATCCGGTTTACGCAAGCGATACATGCGGGGCGCAAGATGAAGGCTCACCAAACCAAGGAGTGAACCCATGAAATCCCGTAACTTTGTCGTCTTCGCCGTTGCCGTTGCCACGCTCGGCCTCAGCAGCGCATCCTTCGCACAGGGTCCGATGCAGCGCGCGATTCGCGCCGAAGCGGCCGCCATTCAACATGTCGATGACCGCAGAGGCGACCGGCGCGATGTGCGCAACGATCGCCGGGACCCCCGTGCAGACCGCCGTGACGATCGCCGGGACCACCGCGCAGATCGCCGCGATGACCGCCGTGACCACCGCGCGGACCAGCGCCGCTACGCCCCGGCGCCCACGGTGAATCACTACTACTACAACGCACGGGGCCCGGAGTTCAAGCGCGGCCGCTACATTCCGCGCGAATACCGCAATCGCCAGTATGTGGTGGTGAACCACCATCACCACCGCCTCACCGCACCCCCACGGGGTCACCAGTGGGTGCAGGTGGGCGGCGACTATGTGCTGATCGCTATCGCGACCGGCCTGATCGCCCACATCATCCTGAGCAACTGATCCGCCTGAATCCGCTTCGACAGGTTCACGCAAAAGGCACGGCACGCCGGCAATGGGTGTGCCGTGCCTTTTCGGCGTCATGGCCTGTCACGGTCTGCGATGATGCCGGTCGACCCTCCCATTGCTTTCAAGACCATTGACTTCATGAAGCTCCGATCATTCATCCTGCCTTTTCTTGCATCGGTTGCACTCACACTGGCTGCGTGTTCCAAAGAAGAATCCGTCGGACCCACAGCCAGTGCAGGCGACAGCGCCCCCATTGCGCTCGAACAGGCCCCCGAGGCACTGGCCGCCGAGGCCAGAGGCTTCACCGTGGGCGCACTCATGAGCGCCCAGCCGGTGTATGTGCTGTTCGATCCGCAGTGCCCTCATTGCGCCCGATTGTGGGAATCATCTGAGCCCCTGCTGGGCAAGGTGAAATTCATCTGGGTGCCGGTGTCCATCATCAACGCGAGGAGCGCCCCACAGGGTGCCGCGCTGCTCACTGCACCAAACCCGAGAGAGGCCATGACACAGCATGAAGCGCTGTTGCTGTCCAACCAGGGTGGCCTGTCGGCTTCTGCACAAATACCCGACGATGTGATGAACAGCATCAAGCGCAATACCGTACTGCTCAATCGCCTGGGGGCTGAATCGGTCCCTTTCATCGTGGCGCGCAACCTGCGCACCGGGCAGGTGGTCACACAAAGTGGTGCGATGCCGACAGATGCGCTCGCCGAGTTGATCGGGCTTGGCCAATAGATCACTGGCTGGCTTATCATCCGCCGATCTGCACACTCCGTGTGTCCATCCAGGAGGCCTTATGGGCAAAGAACAGCGCAACGAAAAAATGTCGAAGAAACCGAAAAAGGACACTTCGGCACCCAAGGGTCCGATCAGCTCCGATCGCCCCACGCCGCCGACAACGGCCGTGATGCCGCGTGGCAAGGAAAAGAACAAATGAGTGCGCGTGCATGAAGGCCACCTGGAACGGCGCCGTGATCGCCGAGAGTGACGACACCGTGCTGGTGGAGGGCAACCACTACTTTCCCGAGAGTGCACTCAACCGCGATTTCATCACCTTCAGCAACCACCGCACCAGTTGCCCCTGGAAGGGTCAGGCCAGCTACTACTCGCTGCTGGTGAACGGCGAACTCAATACCGACGCTGCCTGGTACTACCCCGATCCCAAGCCCGAGGCCGAGAACATCCGGGGCCGGGTGGCATTCTGGAAAGGCGTGAAGGTTCACGCCTGACGCCGGGGTTTGTCCTGGGGCATCAATGCCCCCTGGTGACGCCGGGTGACTGATGTGCTGGGCGGACTGCCGGCGTAAGCTGGACAGCCCCACAACATTTCAGGAGACACCCATCATGCCCATCGATTCTTCGGCATTGCGAATTGGAACCGCGTCGCTTGCGGCTCTTGTGCTGGCGGGCTGCGCGCACAAGGCGTATGACCACTCAGCCATGCATGCCCGGCACCACGGTGGCATGCACGCCCGACACCACGGCGCGATGGGAGCCAACGCCACACCGACGGTGCCGGTGAAACTGTCCACCAGCACCCCCACCCTCGCATCGGGTTACAAGAAAGTCGCCTCGCCCGAAGCAGCGAGGCTGTATTTCGTGAACCTGCGCAACGGCATGACCGTGACCAGTCCGGTGAAAGTGATCTTCGGCCTCAGCGGCATGGGCGTGGCACCCGCAGGGGTGGAGAAGGAAGGAACTGGGCACCACCATCTGCTGGTGAATGTGAACGAGGTGGACGCCAACGCGCCTCTTCCGGCCAATGACCAGTTCCGCCATTTCGGCGCAGGCCAGACCGAAACCAGCGTGGAGCTGAAGCCGGGTCAGCACACCCTGCAACTGGTGCTGGGCGACCAGAACCACATTCCACACCATCCCCCGGTACTGAGCGATCGCATCACCATCACCGTCAGGTGAGGTCGGGAGCCTTGTAGACGTGAAGGATGGGGTCAGCGGGCCCTGTCTCAGGAAGCGGCGCGCCCCAGCTTCTGCAACTTTCTTGTCCATTTGGACACGCCTTTGTCACCCAGCGTATCCACGCCGCCAATGAGCGTTTCGTTCACTGGAGCGAATCCCACCAGGCCCAGAATGTTGCGCTCCAGCGCCTTGACGCTGTGGGCACGGTAGAACCACCGGTACACCAGCGCAGGCATGCCCATGGTCACGATCACGCGCGCCGATCGCCCGCCGAGCGCCTTGGGGCCGAAGGGGCTTGCGCCTTCCGGCCCCACTGCAAAGCCGGGTCGCGCCACCTGCTCAAGAAAGCCCTTCAGCAAGGCGGGCATGTCACCCATCCAGAGCGGAAAGAAGATCACCACATGCTGCGCCCAGACAAGGTCGCCCTGCGCACCCCTGAGTGATGGCGGCACGGGTTCGTGCTGCCACGCGTGCTGGCTTCTGAGCAAGGGAAAATCGAGCGCACCGACCGCCAGCCGGTGGATGGCGTGACCCGCCTCCACGGCACCCTGGGCATAGGCATCCGCCAGCACATGGTTGAGACGTTGCTCATCGGTGTCCGGATGACCCTCGATCAGCAGGATTCGGCGTTTTGCAGGCGGTTCGGAAGTCATGGGCGTGCCTCAGATCGGGCTTTCCATGCTGACACTTCCATACGCTGGCGGATTTGATCCTCGTCAAGTGCTGGCGGATTGGTGGATCAGAGACGGTTCACACTGCTTTCCAGGGGCGGAAGAAAATTGTGCGAACAGGCCTACCCACGGTCAAACTCCGGGTCCAATGGCACCTGCAGTGCCGTGGCCAACTGGTTGGTCTTGGATGCCAGTGCCACGATCGACAGCAGTTCGGCGTGCTGCTGTGGCGTCATGCCCTTGGCAGTGGCTGCGGCGGTATGCGAATGCACGCAGTAACTGCACCCGTTGATGACGGACGCGGTGATATACACGAGCTCTTTGGTCAAAGGGTCCAGCGCGGACGGTGTGGCCATCACGCGCTTGACTTCCGCCCAGGTTTGCTCGAGCAGCGTGGCATCGAACGCCAGGTAGCGCCACAACTGGTTGATGAACTCGGTATTCCGGGTCGCCCTTATATCGTCGAACACCGCCTTGACCCGGGGATCGCTCTCGGGATTGCGTGGGGCTTGAACTGTGGACAAGTGGGTTTCCTCCAAATGGTCGGTTTCAGCGATTGCGGCGCTTGGGCGGTTTGTCACCTCTGGCCTGTTTACGTTCACTGCGCGCTGCATCGGCCTTGAGGCCGGCTGCCAGCCAGCGGCCAAACATCTCGGGCGTTTCCAGGGTGACGCGGCCGATGTGCGTGCCCCTGAAATCGGCGATCACCAGTTCGGCCACTTTCTGCCAGTTGACCGCGCCACCGCTGGCCAGCGCACCCCGCTTGCGGGCGATGGCTTCCATCAGCTCTTCTTCGGGCAGGTCGGCGATGGCCTGTTGCGACAGACCGAGCTTGTAGCGCACCTCCAGCAGCTCGCCGTAGTGGACCTTGAGCTTGGCCAGCAGCTCCAGCGCGACTTCCTGGTCGTCGTAGGCATTGCGCCCCACGGCGCCACTTGCCGCCAGGTTGAAACCGCTCTCTGGCACCACGATGCGCGGCCATAGCATGCCGGGCGTGTCGAACAGGTAGAAATCGTCGGCCAGGGCGATGCGCTGCTCGTTGCGGGTGACGCCCGCTTCATCGCCGGTCTTGGCTGCGCGCTTGCCGGCCAGCGTGTTGATCAGCGTGGACTTGCCGACGTTGGGGATGCCGCAGATCAGCACGCGCATCGGCTTGACCATGCCGCCGCGATTGGGGGCCAGCTCGAAGCAGGCCGCGATGATGGCCCGCGCCGGTGCGGAGACGCTGGCGTCGAGTGCAATGGCGCGGGTCTTTTCCTGGGCGTTGTAGTGTGCCAGCCAGAGCGCGGTGCGCACGGGGTCGGCCATGTCCTGCTTGTTGACCACCTTCAGCGTGGGCTTGTGGCCAGTGAGTTCGGCCAGCAAGGGGTTGGCGCTGGAGCCGGGCAGGCGGGCGTCGAGCATCTCGATCACCACGTCGATGTCTTTGACGCGCTCGGTGATGGCCTTGCGCGTGAGGTGCATGTGCCCGGGAAACCACTGGATCGTCATCTGGGAAAGTGTCTTTCTGAAAATCAGCCGCCAGCTGGTGCGCTGGCATTGTGCCTTGCTGCGCCGTTGGCGTCGGCTTGGTGTAAGCCCGGGGTGAAGCGAGCGACGCCGTCCCTACAATCGATCGACCCCATCTACCCCCCGAGAGGAGACACATGAGCATCACCGTCAAGATCGATCTGGGCTACGAGTTCGACGTCAAAGCCAAGGCGGCCGATGTGTTCGCCCTGCTGTCGGATGTGCCGGCCTCGGTGGCACATTTTCCCAAAGTCGAGCAGCTCACCGACATGGGCGGCGGCGTCTACCAATGGGAGATGGAGAAAGTGGGTACCTCGCAGGTCAACATCCAGACGGTGTACGCCAGCAAATACACCAGCGACAAGGCCAAGGGCCTGGTCAAGTGGACCCCGGTCAAGGGCGTGGGCAATGCGCTGGTGGGTGGCCACTGGAAGATTGTGGACAACAAGAAATCCACTGGCATCACGCTGGCGATCCAGGGTGAGATCGAGGTACCGTTGCCGGGCCTGATGAAGATTGTGGTGGCGCCGGTGGTCGAAGGCGAGTTCGAGAAACTGGTCGAGAAGTACATCGACAACCTGATCAAGGCCTTCGGCGGCGAGGCTTGAGGGGATGGAACGCTAGAGCCGAGATGCCCCCTACCAAGGGCAGCAAGGGTGCGGCTCCGCCGGCCCAAGGTGCCGCCCCTTCTCCCACCGAAGGCGAGAGAGGGGGGTCGCGCGAAGCGCGGCGGGACCAATGCCACCACCTCCGAGGATGAAGTGCCCCTGCCAAGGGCACCAAGGGTCCGGCTTGGCCGGCCCAAGGTGCCGCCCCCCTCCCGCCGAAGGCGAGA
>NZ_JAUSCF010000003.1 GCF_030651625.1 Hydrogenophaga sp.
GCGCTACCGATACCCGGTGCCGCTCAGTTCCTTATCGACGCTGGAAGGCGGGGTGGGGGCAATCTTCGCCAGTCGGTCAGTGCCGTTAGCCGGTATTTCAGGCCCTCCACCCCAACACCTCAACCATACAAGCCGGTTCCGCGGCGCCCTGGGCTTGCATTGCCTAGTTCGGTACATTTCTCCTCCCCGGTTAGCATCGGCCCATGTCTCCTGATCTGCCACCGCTGCGTCCTTCACTGAACTTTGCGCCCGAACTGCTGTTGCGCGCGCAAGCCGTGCGTGTGGTTTTTTTTGATGTGGACGGTGTGCTCACCGATGGAGGTCTTTACTTCAGCGAAGCAGGCGAGACGCTCAAGCGCTTCCATACCCTGGACGGGCATGGGATCAAGCTGTTGCAGCGTGCGGGCATCACCCCCGCGGTGATCACGGGACGCGATTCACTGGCCCTGCGGAGACGGCTCGAAGCCCTGGGGGTGGTGCATGTCCGCTATGGCACGGAAGACAAACGTCCAGCCGCCGAGGCCATTCTGGACACGCTGGGCCTGGCGTGGTCGGACGCGGCAGCCATGGGCGATGATTGGCCCGATCTCCCCATGCTGCGTCGCGCAGCGCTCGCATGTGCGCCAGCCTCTGCCCATCCCGAAGTGCTGGCGGTGTCTCACCACATCACCCAGCGCGCCCCCGGCATGGGTGCAGTCCGTGAACTGTGTGATGTGCTGCTTGTCGCCAGTGGTGTCTATGGCCGTGAACTGGAGGCGGCGTCGCGATGAACAGTACCTTGCCCTTGGAGCCATTGAATAATGCCGCTCCGCGTGTGGTCAAGAAGCGGGCCTACCAGGTCTGGGATCAGGTTTCGATCTACCTGCCGGTCCTCCTGATGGGGTTGCTGGCGATGGCCTCGTATTGGCTGCTGCGCGCCACGCCGATGCCCGAGGCGTTACCCGAAGAGCGGGAACTGACTCATGAGCCTGACTATTACATGCAGAGGTTCTCGGTCAAGGTCTTTGACGTGAATGGTCGTATCAGATCCGAGGTGTATGGCGCAGAAGGACGGCACTACCCCGACACGGACACACTGGAGATCGACAAGGCGCGCATTCGAAACTACAGCCCGGAGGGACAACTGACCACCGCCACCGCGCAGCGTGTGACCAGCAACGGCGACAGCACGGAGTTCATTCTCGAAGGCGATGCGATTGTGGTGCGGCAGGCAGGCAAGAACGCCGCTGGCAAGCGATTGCCCCGACTGGAGTTTCATGGCGAATACCTGCGTGTGCTCACCAAATGGGATGCGCTCATATCCGACCAGCCGGTGCTGCTCATCCGTGACACGGACCAGATGCGCGCCGACAGCCTGCTGTACCGAGGTGACCGCCAGGCCGCCTTGCTCAAAGGGCGGGTGCAGGTCCAGATGCAGCCGCGATGAATGAACGCCCTTTCACCCAAGCCGGATGACATCCGCATGTCCCAGCCACCGCTTGTTTTCATCACCGGCGCTTCCAGTGGCATAGGCCAGGCGCTGGCAGCCCGGTTTGCGCAGGCGGGCTACCGGCTGGCGCTCGTGGCGCGGGGCACAGGCAACATGCAGGCCTGGGCCGATGCGCAGGGACTGGGCGTCGATCGTTGTCGGATCTACGGCGCGGACGTGAGTGACACCGACAACCTCGTGGCGGCCGCTCAAACCTGCCTGGGGGTGCAAGGGGTACCCGATGTGGTGATCGCCAACGCCGGCATCAGCATCGGCATGGACACGGCCGAACGTGAAGACATCAACGTGATGGCCCGCACTTTTGCGACCAACAACACAGGACTGGCCGCGACTTTCCACCCCTTTGTCGATGCCATGCGTGAACGGGGCAGTGGCAGGCTGGTCGGCATCGCCAGCGTGGCGGCGATTCGCGGCCTGCCCGGGCATGGCGCCTATTGCGCCAGCAAGGCCGCGGTGGTGGCTTATTGCGAAAGCCTGCGAGGTGAACTGCGGGGGAGTGGCGTGTCGGTGGTGACCTTGCTGCCCGGCTACATCGACACGCCGCTGACCCGCCAGAACCGCTATGGGATGCCGTTCTTGATGAGCGCGGAAGCGTTTGCCGAGCGGGCTTTCCATTCGATCGAAGGCGGGGTCAGCTACCGCGTGATTCCGTGGCAGATGGGGGTGGTGGCGAAGTTGCTGCGCCTGCTGCCAAACCCGCTGTTCGATCGCCTGCTCGCAGGCCGACCCCGTAAACATCGGCAGAAGCGCACCGCCTCAAACCGCTGAGCCGATGGAATGAAAAATACCGGTGCCTGCGTGTGCACCTTTGGTGCTGCATCTGGTCGGTGATGCCGGTGGGTTTCCTGGCGAGTTTTCGGGTACCGGCCACAAAAAAGCCCCAGGATGAATCGAGGGGCTTTCGTCTGAACCCGGTTTGCACCAGGTCAGTGATTCAGCGCTGTGGTTCAGTAGCCACCGCGGCCACCGCCGCCGCCGCCACCTTCACGACGACCACCGCCGCCGTAGGGGCTGCGGAAACCGCCGTCGCTGCCGCCACCGCCGCCAAAGCCACCACCACCGCTGCGGCCGCCACCGCCGCCAAAGCCGCCACCACCCGAACGGGGAGGACGCGCTTCCATCGGACGGGCTTCGTTCACCACCAGGCTGCGACCGCCCAGCGACTGACCATTCATGCCTTCGATGGCGGACTGGGCTTCAGCATCGCTGCCCATTTCCACAAAACCAAAACCTTTTGAGCGACCTGTGTCGCGCTCCATCATGACTTTGGCGCTGTTGACAGAGCCATAAGCGCCGAAAGCCTGCTGCAGGTCTTCGTCGCGCACGGTGTAAGGCAGGTTGCCCACGTACAGTTTGTTGCCCATTGTTGGGACTCCTAATAACACTGAGAAAAATAGCGATGGAGCCCCGTTAGCAAACAAACCTGTAGCACGCGAAACCAACCGATCACTTGTCAAGCGAGGTTTTTAGACCCACGCCGGCACATTATGCGCCGAATGCCCCGGAACGAAAGACTTTTTTGTCGGCGGTGCTGGCCGTCTTTTGGGTCGATGCGCCGATACAACACCCCTGGGCTTGTCGGCTGGTGACTGCGGTCAACAGGCAGAGATCCACCCTTCGGCGGCGGCCAGTCCATGCACACCAGCACGTTTCAAAGCACGCCTCGAATAAACGCTTCTGGCCAGGTCAGAGCCTGCTTGGCCACCCCACGGGCTCGAACCGCCGGGCTGCCCCGTATGGCGCGCAGGCGTCGGAGCCGCAGGGCTCAGGCATGAACTTTCCCAGAGTGCGCGGGACTGGACGTGTTCACTGAGGCTCGGGTGCTGCATGGGCACAGGCAGGTGGTTCAATTTATACTGCTCCCCAGCGCCGATTTGTTCCGGATTGCGGGCGCTTTAAAAATGCCGCTAAAGGGGAGACTCCCGGTCTCGCACCTTGCGGCACCGGGTTTCTTTTTTGGGGCCTTGTCCGGCCCGAGGTGCATCCAGGTGATCGTCACACCCCAAACTCGCCGCTTCACCGAGCCGCTCCCGCTGCAAAGTGGCGCGGTGCTGCCGGCCTACGAACTGGTCTACGAGACCTACGGCACGCTCAATGCCGCGCGCACCAATGCCGTGCTGGTGTGTCACGCGCTCAATGCGTCGCACCACGTGGCTGGCTGGCATGCAGACGCTGGCGGTCAGCCGCTGGCGCGCAGCGAAGGCTGGTGGAACAACATGATCGGTCCCGGCAAGCCGGTGGACACGGATCGGTACTTCGTGGTGAGCGTCAACAACCTGGGCTCCTGCTTCGGCAGCACGGGCCCCACACACATCAACCCAGCCACCGGCCAGCCTTGGGGGGCCGATTTTCCGGTGGTCACGGTGGAGGACTGGGTGCACGCGCAGGCACGCCTGCTGGATGAGCTGGGAATCGACGTGCTGGCGGCCGTGATGGGGGGCAGCCTGGGGGGCATGCAGACCCTGTCGTGGACGCTGCAGTACCCCGAGCGCGTGCGGCATGCGGTGGTGGTGGCCAGCGCGCCCAACCTCACAGCCGAGAACATCGCCTTCAACGAAGTCGCCCGCCGCGCCATCGTGACCGACCCGGACTTCCACGACGGGCATTACCTTCGCGAAGGTACGCTGCCCCGGCGCGGCCTGCGCATCGCCCGCATGATCGGTCACATCACCTATCTCAGCGACGACGTGATGAACGAAAAGTTCGGCAGGAACCTTGCCCCCACGCTCCCCGCTGCGCGTGGTTCGCTGCCCCCCAAGGGGGCTGATCCGGCTTGGGGCGGCCCGGCGCCGGATCGCGCTGCTTCCCTGGCCCCCACGCAACCCGCTGCGCATGGTTCGCTGCCCCCCAAGGGGGCTGATCCGGCTAGGGGCGGCCCGGCGCCGGATCGCGCTGCTTTCCTTGCCCCCACGCAACCCGCTGCGCATGGCTCGCTGCCCCCCAAGGGGGCTGATCCGGCTTGGGGCGGCCCGGCGCCGGATCACGATGCTCTTCTCGATGCCTACCGCTACTCCACACAGGACGTGGAATTCCAGATCGAGAGCTACCTTCGCTACCAGGGCGACAAATTCAGCGAGTACTTCGATGCCAACACCTACTTGCTGATCACGCGCGCACTCGACTACTTTGACCCCGCGCGTGCTTTTGAGGGCAACCTCAGCGCGGCCCTGGCCCGTGCGCGTGCGAAGTTCCTGTTGATCAGCTTCACCACCGACTGGCGTTTCTCGCCTGCGCGCAGCCGCGAGATCGTCAAAGCCTTGCTCGAGAACCGGCGCGAGGTGAGCTACTGCGAGATCGATGCACCCCATGGGCACGACGCCTTCCTGCTCGACGACGCGCGCTATCACCAGGCGGTGCGGGCGTACTTCGACCACACCGTGGGTGCTGCGCTGACTGGTGAGGTGACCCATGGCTGAACACGATGTGATGAATTCCATTGCACGCCTGGTGCCGACCGGCTCGCGGGTGCTGGACCTGGGCTGCGGCGACGGAGCGCTCATCGCCCACCTGCAAGCCACACGCAACTGCACCGGCTACGGGGTGGAGATCGACGATGCCAAGGTGCTCGCCTGCATCAAGCGTGGCGTGAATGTCCTGCAACTCAACCTGGAAGACGGCTTGACCATGTTCGAAGATGACGCCTTCGACGTGGTGTTGCAGATCGACACCTTGCAACACCTGCGCAACACCGACACCGTGTTGCGCGAGACAGCGCGGGTGGGGCGCATCGGCGTGGTCGCCTTTCCCAATTTCGCCCACTGGCCCAATCGGCTGGCGGTGCTGCAGGGTCGCATGCCCGTGACCCGGCGCCTGCCCTACCAGTGGTACGACACGCCCAATATCCGGGTGGGCACGCACGCCGACTTTGAAGTGCTGGCGCGCAGCTGCGGCCTGACCATCGTCGACAGCTTCGGCCTCCACCAGGGACAGGAAGTGCGAAGGCTGCCCAATCTGATGGCCAGCACCGCGGTGTTCAAGTTTTCAAACTGAGGCGCTTCGAGGCGCGTCAGCCACCCGGTTTTTCGCGCGCTGCGTCGGCCGCGAAATCACCCTCCATGTTTGGGCCACTGGCCGAAATGCCCGGATAGGTCTCTGCAAAGGCAGCCCGGATCTGTGCCAGCGGCAGATCGTCAAAGCTGCCTCGCTCGTTCACGTAGGTCATGTGCTGGTTGCCGGCCCGATCGAACGGGTGGTAGAGCGAATCGTGCACACCGTCGAACGCCAGCGGCAGCAGACCAAATTTGTCACACAGCCCGATGTTGAAGGCGGGCGTGGCCTTTCGCCAGGCGCCGTCGATCCAAAGCTCGGTGTAGCCGTGCCAGATGAACACATCCGTGCCCATGGTCTTGCGCAGGCGTTCGGTGGACAGGTGGTTCTTCACGTCGGCAAAACCCAGCCGCGCAGGAATGCCGGCTGCGCGCGCCACCGCAGTGAGCACCACGGCTTTGGGCACGCACCAGCCGTACCCCTGCTGCAATGTGGTGCTGGCACGCATGCCGTGATCGGTGAGGTCAATGCGGTAGGGGTCGTAGCGCAAGGTGTCGCGCACCGCGAGGTAGAGCGAAACGGCCTGCTCGCGCGGCGTGTTGCCAGTTGCATGGCGCCGAGAGAAATCCTGCACGGCACGATGGTCGCTGTCGATAAAAGGGGTGGCGGTCAGGGGTTGGCGGTGTAAGGGCATGGCGGGAAATTAACAGAACCTTGCTCGGATGGTTCGACGCCTTCGGGACGCGGCCGTGGGCTGCCGGCCTTCGCACCGGGTGGGCAGATGCCGTGTTTCATCGGGTTGATACCACCCGCTGACCTGAACTGGAGATCGCGGGTCTGGGCCCAGGCCTTTGCCTCGTCTTGGTTCGCCCGGTTCCCCGCATGCGAACCAAGGTACTCAAACCGGGCTTGAAGCCGGGTTTTGCCCTGACTTTGTGGACTTTATTGCGACTTCAGTTGGCGCCAGGGTGGCCGATATTCCATGCACCAACCCGTTTTTTTATCGAGGACTTCCACCATGGACATGCGCAACGACGCCAATCACATCGCCCGCCACGACAGCGCGCGCGCCGCCGCCCAGAAGGCCGCTGCCGAATTCCTGACCTTCCGCCTGGGCGGAGAGGAATACGGCATCGACATCCTGCGCGTGCAGGAGATTCGCTCATACGAAGAGCCCACGCGCATCGCCAATGCGCCGCACTTCATCAAGGGCGTGGTCAACCTGCGCGGCGTGATCGTTCCTGTGGTGGACCTGCGCATCAAGCTCGGCTGCGACAAGGTGGAATACAACGGCTTCACCGTGGTGATCGTGCTCAACGTGCACGGCCGCGTGGTGGGTGCGGTGGTGGACTCGGTCTCCGACGTGCTCGAACTCGCTGGCGATCTGATCAAGCCCGCGCCTGAGATGAATTCCACCATGGACACCGGATTCATCACCGGGATTGCCAGTGTGGGCGAACGCATGCTGATCCTCATGGACATCGAAGCCCTCATGTCCAGTGCCGACATGGGCCTGATGGACACCAGCCAGGTGCTGCAGTAACCGCTTCCCTGTTTCCTTTTCTCTCTCTCTGAAGCCACAAGGAGCCGGCATGAGTCCGTCCGTTTCAAAAACCCCGTCCGTTGCACGTCGCGTGGCCCTGTTGTCCGTGGCGTTGCTGGCGAGCGTGCTTGTCGTGGTCAGTACCGTCATGGCCTTTGCCATGGAACGCAGTGCCCGCGAGCGGCAGGTGGTCTGGACGGGCGACAAGGCCGAGTCGATTGCCGGCTCTATCGATGCATTTGATGGCACCGCCCGGATGATGACCGACCGGGCGTACAAGCCCTTCCGCCAGAAGTTTGCCGACAAGTTCGACCTCGACGAAGAAGCCGGCATGCTCAAGGGCTGGGGCATGTTGCTCAACAACGACTTCACCGAGGTGGACAGCTTCCACGCCCAGAACGGTGGCGTGGCGACCATTTTCATGCGCAAGGGCGATGACTTCGAGCGCATCAGCACCTCGCTCAAGAAAGCCGACGGCGAGCGCGCCATGGGCACGCTGCTGGACCGCGCCCACCCGGCGTACCCACTGATGATGGAAGGCAAGACATATACCGGGCGTGCCGTGCTGTTCGGCAAGCCCTACATGACCCACTACGAGGCCGTGCGCAACGATGCGGGTGCCGTCGTGGGCATTCTGTTCATCGGCTTTGACATCGCCGATTTCCAGGTCTCGCTGGACAAGCTGGTTCGTGAGGCGAAGTTTTTCGAGTCCGGTGGCACCTATGTCATCGATCCCCGCCAGTCGAACGCCGACGCGCTGTTCGTTTCCCACCCCACCGCCGCCGGCAAGAAGGTGCTTGAAGTGAACCCGCAGGCCGACGCTTTCCTGACCGGGATGCGCAATTCCCCTGATGGTTTTGTGAGCGACGCCGCCGCCCTTTTCAATGCCAATGCCACTTCACCCTGGGCCGTCATGCGTTCGTCGCAGGCGGGTGGATGGTGGGTCGTGGCCGAGGTGTCCGACAACGAGGCCATGGCCTCGTTCTGGGAGTCCATCTACGCGTTCTGGGCCATGCTGGCCGCCGTCACGGCACTGCTGGGAGGGGCCATGTACGCCCTGGTGCGCAGCAACGTGAGCCGCCCGCTGGCAGACCTGACCGTTGCGGTCACCACGGTGGCTCATGGCGACCTGTCCCAGACTTTCCGGTCCGACCGGAAAGACGAAATCGGTGTGCTGGTGCGAGAGGTGGAGAACATGCGGCAGCGCTTCGTCACCATTGTTCGCGACCTCCGCAGCGCGACCGACAGCATCAACACGGCCTCGATGGAGATTGCCTCGGGCAACCAGGACCTGAGCGCGCGCACCGAGCAGGCCGCGAGCAACCTGGAAGAAACCGCAGCCAGCATGGAGCAGCTCACCAGCACGGTGCGC
>NZ_JAUSCF010000004.1 GCF_030651625.1 Hydrogenophaga sp.
CTGAAGACCACCGAGGCGCTGGTGGTCCTGGCTCGCAAGCTGCTGCGCATTGCGTTTGCCGTCTGGCACAGTGGCACACCGTTTGACCCGCAGCGGGTAGCCCTGCGCGCTTGACGAAAACCATAGAACCTCCGCCGGCCCAAGATGCCGTCCCCCGTCCAAGCGCCGAAGGCGCGCCAGAGAGGGGGGAAGCCGCGTCAGCGGCGCAGGGGGGCGCTCCGAATACAGCGCAGGGGGGGTACCTAATTCAACAGGCGTTCAGGATTGGCATCCAGCTTGGCCAGCGCGTCCCGCGTGGCGCGCACGGTGAGCGCCTCGTCTTCACTGGGCACCAGCAAACCGGCCTGCAGATACGCCGCCACGCGCGCCGACTGGACGAGGAAACACCGTCCACCATTGGTCACGAAAAGGTAAAGCTGGCCCCTCTGGCTGCGCCAGGCCAGTTGCACGCTGTTGAGCTTGCCGTTGTGGTCCAGACCGAACCAGGAACCAATCTGCAGTTCGACTGCCCATGCGCGCATGGCTTCGCTCGGCTGGCTGCCCCCCTGATTGATCACCTCGATGTTGCTGGCATCCACGCCCGTGATCATCTCGATGCTCTCGTTGTCGAGATCCAGATCGCCCACACCGCTTTCGGGCAGAAAATCCTCGAGATTGGCCAGCCGCTTGGCGAGGTTGTCCAGGCTCTCTTCAGAAATGGCTTCCGTGCGTGACATGAAGGCGTCTGCCAATGTGTCGCTCACCGACTTGATGTGCTGGTCCTGCAGGCCGGCGGGGAAGCCCAGCAGCCCCATGCCCTGTCGCAGTCGCTGCAGCAAACTGGGCAGTTGCTGGATCACGCGAGCGCGGTCGTTGCGGTTGGGCTTGGCACTTGCAGCCCACAGAAGGTCTGTGGCCACCTGTTTGAGCGAGCCGGTTTCTTCGTGCTTGAGTCCGTATTTCACGCTGGCCACCGCCAGCACGTCCACCCAGACCTTGAACAGAAACTCGCGCACTTCCTCGCGAACCGGCACGTCGTCGAGCAGCTTGCGCAACTCGATGGTGTATTGCACCGACAGGGTTTCCTTCTGCTCGATCTGCTGCGCCACACTGACCACACGGCTGGTGCTGTCCTGCTCACTGAGGTAGGTCGACAGAAACTTCTGGAATTCGTCAAACACGAGTTGGAACACACGCCGGCCGGTTTCCGGATACTGCTCGATCACCTGCACCACGCGCTTGATTTCAGCCTCAAGCGCGGTGGACCCCACGTTGGTTTCGAAACCCATCACGCAGGAACCCATTCGGTCGATCAATTTGCGCGCGGGGTGCTGCAGGGCACTGAAAAACTCGGGCTCGGCCAACGCCACCCGCAACACCGGGATCTGCAGGCGGGCAAACCAGACCCGGACACTGGGCGGAATGCGTTCTTCGGCCAGGATGCTCTGGAACATGAGCGCCACAACCTCGATCGTGGCCTTCTCAGTGGAGGTGCTCGCCGCTTGCTTGAGCTCTGCCGTGCGGTGGCGCAAGGCACTGGAGGCGCGCTCCACGTGACTGGCATCCATGTGCACCGCGCCACCGCCCGACACGCCATAGGCAGCATCCATGTTGCCAGTGAAGGGCGCTCCCACCTCGCCGCGAACCACTTCCATGCTCTGCTGCATGGCCTGTTCCAACCTTGGTGAAGGGGGAAGCAACTGGGTGGCCTCAAAATCGCCGCCGATTTTGTCCATGAGCAGGCGTTTGAGCCGCCCCACCACGCCTTGCGCCCGCATGCGCGCGCGGGCGAGAGGTGTGGCACTGGTCAGCATACGGGTTTCTTCGTGTACGCCCATGGAAGACGACCCGGGACGCGAAGCACCGAAACCCCCGGATGCGGAGCTTCCTGCGGGTCCGAACCCAGGCGCTGAAGACAAACTGGATCCGGGCGCGTCACGCGACACATCGCCGGACCGCCGACCCGCCGGCTCCGGTGCGGCTTTTGAATCGGTTCGAGCACCCGGCGCCCGCTTCACCAGCGACTGAAGGTCGATTTCCTTCATGACGCCGCTGGACACGAGAAACTCGTTGGCCGCCTTGTATCCTTCGTGCAGTTTGTTGGCCATGATGGGCAAGAGCGCTTCCTGCACCATGGTCCACGCCTCCCGCGTCATCTGAGCGTCCAGCCATTGATCCACAAGAATGCGTGACGTCACATCGGGCAAAAGCACATCGCCCCGTGGCAATTCCTGTCTTTTCTCCAGGTGCTGGATGCGCAAGCGCAGCTCGTTAAGCTCGGAAGACGACTTGTCGAGGATCCGCATGGCCAACCGAGAGGCCAGAATCTGGTCGTCGATGGTGCCTTCGGCCACCAGCTCCAGTCTTCCGGTGCTCATGGGATTGCCGGCGGTACTGAGTTTGGGCAACAGCGTGCGCTGCAATTCTTTGCGGCTGCCGTTGAGCCAGGCGGTCTGGTGTTTCTGGAAAGCGGTCCAGGCGTCTCTTCGATCCTGCATTTCTCGTGCCGGACCAGCCTGATCGAGGAGGGAAGTCAGCCGCGCGTCACAAGCTCTGACCATTTCGGGAAGCGCACGACCCACGTGAACCACAAAGAGTTCACGCGCCTGTTTGGCAAGAGAGGAGACGTGCTGATCAGGCGAAACCACAATAATTTCAGTATGACACGAAAGCGCTCCGACCCATCATGGGATCCGGCCAAGCGTGACAGGCGCCCGGGCGACATGGCTCTTATACAACAGCACCAGCGTTCGGATCATCTGGATCCCCATCTTTCCCATCCTTGCGGGTCCCTGGCTTGACCAGGTCCTCGCGAGACACGCCCAGCCACATCGCCACGGAGGCCGCCACGAAGATGGATGAATAGATACCGAACAGGATGCCGATGGTCAGCGCCAGCGCAAAGTAGAACAGCGTGGGGCCGCCAAAGAGGAGCATGGACAACACCATCGCCTCGGTCGAGCCATGGGTGATGATGGTTCGGCTCATGGTGGACGTGATGGCGTGATCGATCACCTGGGCAGGGGTCATCTTGCGCTGACGCCGGAATGTTTCGCGTATTCGGTCAAAGATCACCACCGACTCGTTGACCGAATACCCCAGCACCGCCAGCACCGCCGCCAGCACCGCCAACGAAAACTCCCATTGGAAAAACGCGAAGAAGCCGAGAATGATGACCACATCGTGCAAGTTGGCGACGATGGCTGCGATCGCGAACTTCCATTCGAAGCGGAACGACAGATAGATCACGATGCCGATCACCACCATGGCCAAGGCGAGCAGACCGTCCTCCACCAGCTCACGCCCCACCTGGGGGCCGACGAACTCGGTTCGGCGCAGCTCGACCGTGGGGTTCTGGACCTTCAATGCCGCCAGCACCGTCTCGCTTTGCTGACCTGCGGTCTGACCGCTCAAGGTGGGCAAGCGCAGCAGCACCTCGCGTGAAGTGCCGAAATTCTGCACCGGTACATCGGTGTAGCCCAGTCCTTCAATGACCCGACGTACCGCCCCCAGGTCGGCAGGCTGCTCGTAGGCCACCTCCATCACGGTACCACCGGTGAATTCCACCGAGAGGTTGAGCCCACGGGTGACCAGAAAAAACACCGCCAGCACGAAAGCAAGGGTGGAGAACGCGTTGAGTGCCAACGCGTGTTTCATGAACGGGATATCGCGGCGGATTCGGAAAAACTCCATGCTATTTATTCCTTGTTGGGAGTTTTCAGAGGAAGCTCATATGCGCGAAGCGCATGTGATGCTGTAACTAAAAATTCCATGGTCGTTTCCCGTTCTTCAGTTGGACTTGGTGGACACCGCAGCGCCGGTATCGGGTTTCCAGACGGTACCGATCGCCAGCGACTTGAGCTTGCGCTGGCGGCCATACCAGAAATTGACCAAGCCGCGACTGAAGAAAACCGAAGAGAACATGCTGGTCAGAATGCCAATGCAATGCACCACGGCAAACCCGCGGACAGGGCCGGAGCCGAACAGCAACAGGGCCACACCAGCGATCAGGGTGGTGACGTTGGAGTCCAGAATGGTGCCCCAGGCGGTCTCATAGCCGTTCTGAATGGCCGTCTGGGGCGCCGCCCCCCTGCGCAACTCTTCGCGGATGCGCTCGTTGATCAGCACGTTCGAGTCGATCGCCATGCCCAGCGCCAAGGCCATGGCCGCGATACCCGGCAATGTGAGCGTGGCTTGCAGCATCGACAGCACCGCCACCAGCAACACCAGATTGAAAGCCAGCGCGATACTGGAAAACACACCAAACAGCATGTAGTAGAAACTGATGAAAACGACGATCACCACGAAGCCCCACATCACGCTGTTGAAGCCGCGCTCGATGTTCTCTGCGCCCAGGCTGGGGCCGATGGTACGTTCCTCGACGATTTCCATGGGCGCAGCCAGCGAGCCGGCGCGCAGCAGCAACGCGGTGTCGCTGGACTCGACCGTGCTCATGCGACCGGAGATCTGCACCCGGCCCCCACCGATTTCTGTCCGGATGACCGGCGCCGTCACGACCTCGCCCCGCCCTTTTTCAAACAGGATGATGGCCATCCGTTTACCGACGTTCGCGCGGGTAACGTCGCGAAACACGCGCGCACCCTTGGCGTCCAGCGTGAGGTGCACCGCGGCTTCCTGTGTCTGGCTGTCGAAACCGGCCTGCGCGTCGGTGAGGTTTTCGCCTGTGAGCAGCACGTCGCGGCGCACGATCACGGCACGACCCTCGCGATCAAGATAGCGTTCGGATCCGAAAGGGACCGGGCCGGTGCCGCGTTCCGCAGCAAGGCCTTCGGCGCTTTCGTCGACCAGGCGCACCTCCAGTGTCGCAGTGCGGCCCAGAATGTCCTTGGCTTTGGCGGTGTCCTGCACGCCTGGCAGTTGCACCACGATGCGGTCCAGACCCTGCTGCTGGATCACCGGTTCGGCCACGCCCAGCTCGTTGATGCGGTTGTGCAAGGTCGTGATGTTCTGTTTGAGGGCTTGGTCCTGCACCTGTCGCGCTGCCTCGGGCCTGATGGTGGCCTGCAGCCTGAAGCCAGCCGCATCAGACACATCGTTCACCTGCAAAACAGCAAACTGGTCTTGAATCACGTTGCTCGCGGCTTCCAGGGTCTGGGCATCCGCCGCGCGCAGTTCGATGGTCTGCCCACTGCGGGTCACACCGCCATGGCGCACGCCCTTTTCCCGCAAGGCCACGCGGAGATCGCCGGCCAGCACGTCCGTGCGACGCACCAGGGCGGCCGGCATGTCGACCTGCAGCATGAAGTGCACGCCACCTCGCAAGTCCAGGCCCAGGTACATGGGCGAAGCGCCCAGCCCGGCCAGCCACGACGGCGTTCGGGGCAGCAGGTTGAGTGCGACCACATGGGTGGGATCGGCCGGATCGGTATTCAGCGCGCGATCAATGGCGTCGCGGGCCTTGAGCTGATCGTCTGTGGTTTCAAAGCGGGCGCGAACCGAGTTGCCTTCAAACTGGATCAGTGAGGCCGCAATGCCCTGCTCGGCCAACACCTGCTCCACGCGTGTGGCTGTCTCGCCATCCACTCGCACCGACACCTTGCCCGCCGAGACCTGTACCGCAGGCGATTCGCCAAACAGGTTGGGAAGCGCATAGATCAGGCCGATCAGCAGCGCGACGGAAATGATCGCGTACTTCCACAGCGGGTAACGGTTCATGTTGAAGTCAGGCCGCAGAGGCCCTCAAAAAAGTCGACGAGGTGCGGTCGCGGGCGCTGCCTGGCACAAGGCTGGCAGCGCGTGAACCGCACCCATGAAGGAACACGGTTTTCAGACCGCCTTGAGCGAGCCCTTGGGCAGCACCTGCACCACAGCAGAGCGTTGCATCTGGACTTCCACCCCATCGGTAAGTTCCACGCCGATATAGGCCTCGCCGATCTTGGACACCTTGCCCAGCAGACCGCCTGCGGTGACCACTTCGTCGCCTTTGGCAAGGGCTTCGACCATGGCCTTGTGCTCCTTCTGGCGCTTCATCTGGGGACGAATCATCACGAAGTACAAAACCACGAACATCAACACCAGAGGCAGCAGGCCCAGCATGGTGGACTGGGTATCGCCGCCAGCGGCTTGGGCGTAAGCAGGGGAAATGAACACAGGCAATCTCCAACAAGTTCGATTCAATGAAAAACGCCGAAGGCCCGGGAGGGCCTTCAGGGAAACCGCCCGGGCAATCTGGTCGCAACAGGCGATTGTATGCGGCGGCCCGGACGGGCGTCAGGCGGCTTGCGTCGCGCCCTGGTTGGGCTGGCGCCACTGCGCCATCAGCGCGGCCCAGCGGCTGCGGGTGGCCGCCAGGTTGCGTGCCTTCACGTGACCAAAGCCCTTGATCTGCTCGGGCAGTCGGGCAATGTCCAGTGCCAGTGCGTGATTGCCGGCATCGAGCTGTTCAAGCAGTTCTTCGATGGTGCTGCGGTATTCGCTGATCAACGCGCGTTCGGTGCGGCGCTCTTCGGTGCGACCGAACACGTCCAGCGCGGTGCCGCGCAAGAACTTCAGCGGTGCCAGCCAGCGGAAGGCCGTGAACATGTAGGCGCCGAACGGCCGCTTCACCAGCTCGCCCTTCTCGTTGGTCTTGGCCATGAGGGGCGGCGCCAGGTGCACCTTGAGCTTGAAATCACCCTCGAACTGGCTGGCCAGGCGGTCGTGGAAAGCGGTATCGCTGTGCAGCCGGGCAACCTCGTACTCGTCCTTGTAGGCCATGAGCTTGAACAGGTTGCGCGCCACCGCTTCGGTCAGGCTGGATTTGCCGAACGGCGCCTCGCGCTCGCGCACGCGGGCCACGAAAGTCTGGTAGCGGGTGGCGTAGGCGGCGTTCTGGTAGCCGGTGAGGAACTCGACCCGGCGCTGGACCAGGCTGTCCACCGTTTCGCGCTTCTTGAACTGGATCACCTGGGCACCGGCGGAGGCCGGTGACAGCAGGGCGACCACGGCCTTGGGGTCGTGCGCGGCCCGGCGCCCCCACTCAAAAGCGGTCTTGTTCTGTGCCACGGCCACGCCGTTGAGTTCAATGGCACGCATCAGGGCGTCCAGGCCCAGCGGCACCCAGCCCCGTTGCCACGCATAACCCAGCATCATCGGGTTGGTGTAGATGCTGTCGCCCATGAGCGCGCTGGACGCGGCCTCGGCGTCGAACACGCCCACGGCGGCTTCGCCCAGGTTGGCCAGCAAGGCGTCCACACAGGCCTGTGCCGGATTCTGCCAGTCGGGATTTTTGACGAACGCGGCGGTGGGCGTGGCGCTGACATTGAGCGCCACATGGCTGCGCCCTGCGCGCAGGCGCTGCCAGGTTTCCTTGTGCGCCGCCACGATGGGGTCACAGCCGATCACCAGGTCGGCCGAGGCGGCCGACACGCGCGTGGTGCGGATCGCGTCCTGGTGGGCGCCGATGAGCACATGGCTCCAGGTGGCGCCACCCTTCTGCGCCAGGCCTGCGGCGTCCTGCGTGACGATGCCCTTGCCTTCGATGTGGGCGGCCATGCCCAGCAGCTGGCCGATGGTGATGACACCGGTGCCGCCCACGCCGGCGACGATGATGCCCCAGGCTTCTTCGCTCAGCACCGGCAACGCAGGCTCAGGCAAAGCACCGCCGGTCCATTCGGCCTTGGCGCCGCTCTTGTCCTTTTTGCGAAGCTGGCCGTCTTCCACGGTGACGAAGCTCGGGCAGAAGCCCTTGACGCAGGAGTAGTCCTTGTTGCAACTGCTCTGGTTGATGGTGCGCTTGCGCCCGAACTCGGTGTCCAGTGGCTCCACCGACAGGCAGTTGCTCTGCACGCCACAATCCCCGCAACCTTCACACACCAGTTCGTTGATGACCACGCGCTTGGCCGGATCCACCAGAGTGCCGCGCTTGCGGCGGCGGCGCTTTTCGGTGGCACAGGTCTGGTCGTAGATGATGACCGTGGTGCCCTGGATCTCGCGGAACTCGCGCTGCACGGCGTCCAGCGTGTCGCGGTGCTGTATGGCGATGCCGCTGGGCAGACCGGTCACGCTGGCGTATTTTTCGGGCTCGTCGGTCACGATCGTGATCTTGGCCGCGCCTTCGGCACGCATGCTCTGCGCAATCTGCACCACGCTGTGGCCTTCAGGCCGTTCGCCCACCTGCTGGCCACCGGTCATGGCAACGGCGTCGTTGTAGAGGATCTTGTAGGTGATGTTCACACCGGCGGCGATGCTCTGGCGCACCGCCAGCAGGCCACTGTGGAAGTAGGTGCCGTCGCCCAGGTTGGCGAACACGTGCTGCTCGTTGCTGAAAGGCTGCTGGCCCATCCAGGGCACGCCCTCGCCGCCCATCTGGGTGAAGCCCACGGTGGCGCGGTCCATCCAGATCGACATGAAGTGGCAGCCGATGCCAGCCATGGCGCGCGAGCCTTCGGGCACTTTGGTGCTGGTGTTGTGCGGGCAGCCCGAACAGAACCAGGGCTGGCGCTCAGCGCCTTGCACGCCCTGGGTCAGCAGGGTCTGCATGGATTGTTCCTGGGCGGTGAGGATGGCGAGCTGCGCATCAATGCGTGCCTGCACGTCTTCGGGCAGGCCAAGCTTGCGCAGGCGGCGCGCCACCGCGCGGGCGATGATGGCGGGCGACAAGTCGGCGTTGGCGCGCAGCAGGGTGTGCGCGCTGGGGTTGGGCACGCTCCATTCGCCGCCGCTGAAGTCGCCTTCGCCTTCGTCGAACTTGCCCAGCACGTTGGGGCGCACGTCGCTGCGCCAGTTGTAGAGCTCTTCCTTGATCTGGTATTCAATGACCTGGCGTTTTTCTTCCACCACCAGGATCTCACGCAGGCCGGTCGCGAATTCGCGCGTGGTCTGTGCCTCCAGCGGCCACACCACGTTGACCTTGTGCAGGCGCAAGCCGATGCGCTGGCAGGTGGCGTCGTCCAGGCCCAGGTCAAGCAAGGCCTGACGCGTGTCGTTGAAGGCCTTGCCGCTGGCGATCAGGCCAAAGCGGTCGTTCGGGCCAGCGATCACGTTGTGGTTGAGCTTGTTGGCGCGGATGTAGGCCAGCGCGGCGTACCACTTGTAGTCGAACAGCCGGGCCTCCTGCTCCAGTGCCGCATCGGGCCAGCGGATGTGCAAGCCGCCGGGGGGCATTTCGAATTCGGGGATCACGATGTTGACGCGTTCGGGGTCGATCATGGCGGTGGCGCTGCTCTCCACGATTTCCTGGATCGTCTTCATGCCGGCCCACACGCCACTGAATCTGCTCATGGCAAAGGCGTGAATGCCCAGGTCCAGGATGTCCTGCACCGTGGACGGGAAAAACACCGGCAGGCCGCAGGCCTTGAAGATGTGGTCGCTCTGGTGGGCGGCGGTGGAGCTCTTGGCCACGTGGTCGTCGCCGGCCACCGCGATCACGCCGCCCCAGGGGGTGGTACCAGCCATGTTGGCGTGCTTGAACACGTCGGAGCAGCGGTCCACGCCCGGGCCCTTGCCGTACCAGATGCCGAACACACCGTCGAACTTGTTGCTGCCCGGCGGCGCAAAGCCCAGTTGCTGGGTGCCCCACAGCGCGGTGGCGGCCAGTTCTTCGTTCACACCGGGCTGGAACACGATGTTCTGCGCCTTGAGGTGGGGCGCAGCCTTTTGCAGGGCCTGGTCGTAGCCGCCCAGCGGCGAACCCCGGTAGCCGCTGATGAAGCCCGCTGTGTTTTTGCCGACCACGGCATCGCGCTGGCGCTGCAGCATGGGCAGTTTCACCAGTGCCTGCACGCCGCTCATGAAGGCACGGCCGTGATCCAGCGTGTATTTGTCATCCAGGCTGACGGATTCCAGGGCCTGGCGGATGTGTTCGGGCAGTGGGGCATTCATGTTTTTGTCTCCAGAGCGTGGGGCCGCTTCGTGGGCGGATGGGTTTGTGCAGCCAGCGCCGGGTGGGCACTGGCTGTCTTGAGTTTGACGCACAGTGTATGACCCGAGCGGCGACAGGTGTTTGCTTTTCGTGCCCGTTTTTGCGATCCAATAGCAAGTATCTTGCTTCAAAGGCGCATATATGGAAACACTTGACAAGTTCGACCTCGCCATCCTGGAAGAACTGCAGTCGGACGGCCGCCTGACCAACGCCGAACTGGCCCAGCGCGTGGGCCTGTCGGCCGCGCCTTGCTGGCGCAGGGTGCGTGCGCTGGAAGAGGCGGGCTTCATCACCGGCTACCGCGCCGAACTCAACCGCGAAAAGATCGGCCTGGGGGTGCTGGCGTTCGTGCGGCTGGACGCCCAGCGCAACAGCGGCGACGTGACCCGCGAACTGGAAGCCGCCATCCGGGGCATTCCGGAGATCGTGTCCTGCCACTACATCAGCGGCTCGGGCACCTTCGAGCTTCAGGTGGTCAGTCGCGACCTGAACCACTTCAGCGCTTTTGCGCGCGAGGTGTTGCTCAACCTGCCCAACGTGAAGGACCTGCACACCAGCTTTTCGCTTGGAGAGGTCAAGTCACCCAGTGCTCTGCCACTGTCGCACCTGACTACCAAAAGCCTAGCCACGGCAACTCGAACGAGAACTTGAGGCTTTTTTGCAACCGTTTGTCGTCAAACCTCTGCCGCTGGAACCAAAAAACTCGGCAAGTCTTTGAATATGTGCATTTTTTCCGCTTTCTGGCTTGCCCCGGTATGTGCTTTTGCCTACCATTCGCCCACCCAAACCGAGCCAGATACGTAGCTGAAAGACCTCAGAGCGATGCCTGGCCACCCACAAGAAGGAAACGTCGTGAAAAAGAACCTCCTCGTCCGTTCTGCCCTGGCCGTGGCCCTGGCCTCCCCGTTCATGGTCCAGGCCGAATCCGAACTGGTGACGGGCAGCGGCAACGCCACCGCCCGGTTGGACCTGCGCGTGGTCATTCCACGGGTGTTGTTCCTGGGCGTGGGCACAGGTTCAGCCACCCCCCTGGCCACCAACGGCGCCGTGAACACCCTGACGTTTGATTTCACGAGCAATCCGCTCGCAGTCGGTACCGGTGCAGCCGCTGGCCTGATCAGCAACGACGGACCCACGCCAGCCGGCGCGGCGATTCCGGTGCGCGTCTTCGGCAACGACGGCCAGGTCACCATCACCGCCACCAACCCGACGGTTTTGACCAGTGGAACCGACACGATTCCCTTCTCCCAACTGACGGTGACGTCGGACAACACGGCATTTGCGGCCCCCACCTTCGGCGGCGGCACCAGCGCGCCCACGGCGGCCGGCCGGGTGACCAACCAGACGGCGAACTGGACCTATTCCTACGCCAACACCGCTGAGCCCGCCTTCGGTACCTACACGGGCCGCGTGACCTACACCGCCACGATGCCCTGAAGGCACCGATCGCCGGTGTGCAAAAACCCGGCAATCCAGCTTGCGGCCTCTGGCATCCCGAGGAACAAGTCCGGGGCCAACCTCAGGGGTTGGCCGGACATCGCAGGCTGCGCGCTTCCTCCCGCACACCCAGCCTCAACCGCCCGATGACATCGTTACAGCGAATCGATGGCAACCGCAGGATGCGATACCTGGCCGGTGCCTGCCTGGCGCTCCTGTGCGCCGCCGAAATGGCGGCGGCCCATGCCTGGTCGCTGACGATCACCTCGGGCGGGCGCCGCCTGTTCCTGCATGTGGGCAACGGCAACCTGAGTGGACCTTCGGGCACGCTCAATGGCACCGGGGGCGTCAGCGGTCCCATCAACCTGGTGCAGGTCAGCGTGCCACTGGCGCAACTGGGCAATGGCACATCGCTGGCGATGACCAGCGACAGCACCCAGTCGACCAGCCTCTATGGTGACAACAACATCACCTGTCCCACGCCAGCCAGCCAGGTCATGGTCGGTGCGGGCTACCGGCGGCCGGGCAACAACAGTGGCAGCGCGATCCTCTCCGTCGCCTCGCCCACCTCCCTCACCAATGCCAATGGCGACACCATTCCGATCTCCCAGATCAGCTGGACCGTGGCGGCACCAGGCAGTGGCCTACCCAACGTGATTCCGGCCGGGACCTTCAACGGGGGCACCCAGAGTCTGGCCACGTTGCCCGGCAACACCTACATCGAAAACTGCCACACCTTCCGTTACGCCAACAATGTGGTGCGCCCGGCGGGCACCTACAACGCCCGCGTGACCTACACGCTGACCGCGCCATGACCCGGTCAAGAGGCGTTCGCCTGTGGGTGGCGGGACTGGGCATGCTGCTGCTGTTCGGGTCCGCCCTGGCCGACCCCCAGCGGCTGGACGACTCGATGAGCCACACGGTGCCCCCCAATGTGCAGATGCAGTGGCTGCCGGTGGCTCGTGGCCAGACGAACGCAGGCGCCATGGAGGCCTGGGTGACCGTGAACATCCGCATCGACACCCGTGACTGGGTCGGTCGCAGCGGGCGCGTCTACATGGTGCTGCCGCGCGACGAAGCGTCCACCATGGAAGCGGTGTGGACCACCCAGGGCCGTATGCAACCCGGCCGCCTGATCTCGGGCGAGCGCACGCTGGTGTTCGCCGGCACGCTTCGCGGCGCCACCCTGGAGGACCAGTTTCAGGTGCGCCTGCGCTCCCAGGCCGACTGGCAAAGCCAGACGCGCCGCCTGAACTTTCATTTCGAGTTCGACGCGGACTGAACCCGCCTTCAACCCCATCCCTCATGCGTTTCCCTTTTCTGAGCCTGCAATCCGCTACCGGCTGGCTGGCCGCCTTCCTGTGTGCCGGCATGGCCCTTTCTTGGAGCGGCCAGGCGCGCGCCCAGGGTTTCGCCGCCTACATCACACCACCCCGGTTCGAGATCCAGGCCACGGCAGGACAAAACACGCGCCAGGTGTTCGAGATCCAGCACGTGGGCCAGCTCAAGGGCGGCTACCGCATCTACACCAACGACTGGACGTTCAATCCCGACAATTCGGTGGCCTTCAGTGACGCGCTGGCACCCGACAGCTGCCGACCCTGGGTGGCAATCGAGCGGCGCGAGCTCACGCTTGAACCGGGAGCGCGCTACCGCTTCCGCTTCGAGATTGCCCCGCCTGCCGGCACGCCCGCGCGCGAATGCCGCTTTGCGATCATGGTCGAGGGCATCGACCCGGCCCGGAGCAGCGTGGATGTGGGCGGTCGCATCGGCGTGATCGTGTACGCGGCCATTGGCGGCGCAGCGCCGGTACTCGAACTCTCCGGCACCCGTGTGGTCAGGTCGCCCGACGGCAAATCGATGGCGATGATGGACGTACGCAACCGCGGCAATGCCCACGGCCGGCTGGAAGGATTTGTCAACGGCACGGATGCCGGTGGCCAGCGGATGGAACTGGCGCCAGCCGATCTGCCCATCCTGCCGGGCGAGACGCGAAGTGTGGCTTTGGTGCCGGTGGTGGAAGACGGCAAGTCTGCGCCGGACGTGCGGTTTCCCTTGATCGTCAAAGGCAACCTCGAGTGGGGGAAGAACCGCCTGCCACTGGACACGAGCTTCGCGCCATGACGCCGTGGGCGCGGTGGCAACCGGTTGCGATGGCGCTGCTGCTGGGCACGCATGCCGGAGCGAACGCTCAGAATACTGCCACGCCGCCCGGCGCCGTGGCGCCTTCCACCGGCACAGGCTATGAGGACCGGGTCATTGAAGGGCTGGAGCCCGAGGCCCTGGATGAGACACAGACCTACAACTACGACAGGACCGGCTGGCCCCGATTCCTGAAAATTGAAACCCGCCTCGGCACCCAGCCGTTCGACGAACAGCGCTCGGCCAAGCTGGGGTTTTCTGCCTATGGCCTGCTGGAAACGCCCAATCACGGCACCTTGTCGCTCGATGGCAATTACGCGCCCGAAAACGGCATCGGAACGCTCACCCTGCGCCAGACCAACATGCCGCTGGGCGGCGGATGGCTGGGCACACACGGCCTCGGCTACATCGACACCCCTGCACCTGGCATCACCCGCCTGCCTTCCAGGGTGTTCGTGCCCACCTCCATCCTCGAAGGCCTCAGTGGTGAATGGGAACACCCGGGCAAGGGCTGGCAGCTGCAGGCCGCCACCGGTGAGCCGGGCCAGCTGGAAATCCTGCCCGCCACCGGCTTCCGGCGACTGCCCGGCAGACGCACGGTGCTGGGCGGGCAATGGCGGCTCGACGCCGACGCGGTCGCCGACCCGCTGGGCCTGTCGCGCAAGGGCTGGACGCTGGCGGTGCAGCACGAGAACGCGCGCGGCGTGTCCAATTTCGAAGTGCCGCGTTCGCCTGACGAAGTGGTGGACGCGGACGCCACCTTGCTGGCGCTGCGGCACGAAGGCGAGCAATACCGCCTCAAGGCACAGGCCCTGAGCTCGAGCAGCAGTGCGCGGGACGGTGGGCGACGTGGCTACTGGATCGACGGTGAGTGGGACGAGGGACCACGCCGGTACGGCGCCGGCCTGTACCGGCTTGAGCCGGGGCTGAACTGGGCCAACCTGCCCATGGTGAACGACGTCACCGGCGCGTACCTGCGCGCTGGCTGGCGCACCCGGCAGTGGTCGGCCGACACCAGCGTCGACTGGCTGCGCTCCATCAGCGGGCGCAGCAGCGACGGTTTCTATTCCACCACCGGCGCTCGCTGGCGCCTGGGCCGCGACAGCAGTCTTGGCGCGGGCTTCTCCATCCGACGGTTCGGCGGCGAAGCCTGGAGCAGCTATGGCGACTGGCGCTGGGGCAACGACTGGGGCACCACCGGCCTGCGACTGGAAATCGAAGGCGGTGCCGACCGGGGACAGGTCCAACGCCTCTCGTACGACCAGGACTGGTCGGTGCCGCAAGGTTGGTCGCTCGCCACCAGCCTGGGCCTCGGCCGCGCTGGTGCGCGCCCCGAGACGGGTCAACTGACCGAAAATCTCTGGTCAGCTGCGCTCAATGTGAACGCGCCTCTCACCTCGCGGGCCGGCCTGCGAGGCAACCTTTCCACTGAAAACGGCAGCTCAGGCCAGCGTCGGCAGAGCGTCAACCTGGGGGCCAACTGGCGTGTCGACCCCCGTTGGACGCTGGAAGGCAGCTATGTGCGCACCACCGGTACGCGGCGTACCCGCCTTTCGCTGGACCCCCTGGCCCCGCCCGAGGTTCTGGAGAACACCAGCGCTTACCGTTCGTTTTTTGTGGTGCTGCGCTACGAATGGCAGGCCGGCAGTCGCAGCGTGCCACTGGGCGGCAGCGCGGCCGATGGCGGTGGGCGGATCGCCGGCATCGTGTATTTCGATGACAACCGCAGTGGCACGCAAGAGGCCAGCGAGGCGGGCGTGCCCAACGTGACCGTGTTCCTGGACAACCGCTACGCGGTGCGCACCGACAACCAGGGCCGCTTCGAGTTCCCGTTTGTGGCCACCGGCGCCCGCATGGTCACGGTGCGCAATGAAACGCTGCCCCTGCCCTGGTCGGTGGTGGACGAAGGCCAGGTGCGGGTGGACGTGCGGTTGCGCGACAGCACCTCACTGAGCATTCCGGTGCAGCGCAGCGAGTAAGCCCTTGCGCTTAACCAAATTCAAAAAAGGCCCTGTTCGGGCCTTTTTTTCGAGTGCCACCTTGAGAAATCCTCAAGTCGGGAAGAACATGGGTCGATACAGGCTTCATGAAAGCCATGCACCGCTCCTCACTGATTGCTCTGGCCGCGCTGGCACTGTGCATACCCAGGACCGGTATGGGGGAGAGTGTGCTGGTCAGCGGTGCAGGCAGCACCGGCGCCAGTGCCTCGGTGGACATCCGCATCATCGTGCCGCCAGTGATGCAGGTGCTTGAGAACACCCACCCTGAGCAACTGGGCGTCGCGGTGGATGGCCAGTGGAGCGCTCAGCAGAAGCTGGTGGTGATGTCGACCATGAAGCGCGGCTTTTGCGTCACTTTGCGCCTGGCAACGCCCCAGGTGGAAGGCTGGCAACTGCACAGCCTGCAGCAGGGCGGCGTCACACTGAGCACGGTGGCCGACGGCTATCAGGTGTGCACGGCCCGCGCAGGACGGTACACGCTGCTGTTGCAGCATGCGTTCGCTGCAGAGAGCACGGTCGCTGGCGATGCCCTTCGCTGGCCGGTGCGCACCGACTTGACGGCGCTCTAGGGCAAACCCCAGGCCACAAAGCCGGGATTTTCCCAATGGGCCTTGCCATAGCGCAACGGTTCGCCCCCCAGGGTGATCACCGAACCGCCGGCCCCTGTCAGCACCGCCTGGCCGGCTGCGGTGTCCCACTCCATGGTGCGACCCAGCCGCGGATAGACATCGGCCTCGCCTGCAGCAACCTGGCAGAACTTGAGCGACGAACCGGCCACCTTCAGCTGCACCACCGGGGCATCCAGCCCGTCCAGATAGGCCTGCAGGCGCGCTGTGTCGCCATGGGAACGGCTGGCCAGCACCGTGAGGCCCGGCAACGGCGCTCTGCGGCATTGCAGCGGGCGGCGCATGGGCAGGTGACCGGATGAATCCGCTTCGCACCAGGCACCGACGCCTGGTCCTCCTGCGTACAGCAAGCCCAGTGCCGGTGCCTGCACCACTCCCAGTACAGGCTGGCCGAACTCGATGAGCGCGACATTCACGGTGAACTCGCCATTGCGTCCGACGAACTCTCGGGTGCCATCCACCGGGTCCACCAGCCAGAAGGGCTGGTCGGGTGCCACGACGGTCTGCAGACCAGCGCTGACCGCCTCTTCAGCAATCACAGGCACCTCAGGCATGAGCCCCAGAAGCGCGGCGGTGATGATCGCTTCGGCGCGGCGATCGGCTTCAGTCACCGGCGAGTCGTCGGACTTCCCGTGTACATCGAAGTCGGTGGCGTAGACCGACATCACCGCCTCGCCCGCCCGACGCACGATGGTCACCACGTCTTCGAGCAGACGGTGACGTTCGGCGATGGAGGTGTGACGCAAAGGGTTTACCGGAGACTTCACAGCCTCGCTTAGCCTATTCACCGCCGGGCTGGCTTTGCCAGACGGCCAGTGCCGCCTCCCTTGAGGGGGGTGACGCGAAGCGCGGCGGGGGATGTGCCAACCCGTTTCCGGAGCGAAGTGCCCCATCCAGGGATACCGAGGATCCGGCTTTTCCGGTCCCAGGTATCGCCCCCTTGAGGGGGTGACGCGAAGCGGCGCGGGGGTGTCTCATCTCAGCGTGGCCACAGCACCCACATCTGCAACGGCTGCTTGAGCGCCGCGGCGGTGATGTACGACTCATCGGTCCAACCACCCCAGCCCGTGAACAGGTCGGCGCGCACCGCGCCCAGAATGGCCCCCCCCGTGTCTTGCGCCATGACCAGTTTTTGCTGGTTCAGGGTGGGTCCCTGCGTGGCCAGCCAGACCGGCGTGCCATAAGGGATGCTCTGTGGATCGACCGCAATGGAACGGCCTGGCGTGAGCGGCACGCCCTGGGCGCCGCGCGGGCCGAAACGGGCGTCGAATTCACTCAGCACCTCTTCCCGGAAAAACACGGTGCGCGGATTGCTCCACAGCATGTCGTTGAGACGTTGCGGGTTCCGCGCCGCCCAGGCCTTGATGGCATCCCAGGAGGCTTCGCGGATCGCGCGCTGATCGAGCAGCCAGCGACCCACACTCTGGTAGGTGTGGCCATTGTGGGCGGCGTAGGCCACCCGGACCTGTCTCTGGCTGCCGTCGGCCTCGGTGATGTTGAGGCGGCCGGAACCCTGGATCTGCAGGATGAGGGCATCAATGGGATCGGCCAGCCAGGCGATCGCTCGGCCTTGCAGGGCCGCCTGAGCAGCGGGCAGGGTGTCGATGTCGCGTCGGCTGTACCAGGTCTGCCCGGCACGCAGGCCGGGTGGCGGCTCGTAAAGCGGCGTTCGGTGTGTGGCGGTGGGCACGCGCGTGGCGTTCATGATGGGCTCGTAGTACCCGGTCAGCAAGCCCTCGGGCACGCTGCCATCGGGTTCGCTCACCCGGTAGGGCACGAAACGCTGCACCACCCAGGCCTGCTGCTCGGCCGGCGTGGCGATCGAGAGTTGTCGCACCTCGGCACACAAGGCCGCCTGACCGGGCGCGGGGCGTTCGCAGCCGCGCACCCAGGCGTTCCAGACCTCGTGCAGGCTGTCATTCCCCCAGCCAGGCAACTCGGCCCACCGCACAGGCGTCCAGCGGCTTTTGCCGCGTTGCAACGCTGGTGGCAGCGGCTCGGTTCCGTCAACAACCGGCGCCGGGGCGACCGCGGGTGCCCTGGGTGACGGCAGGGGTGCTGGCTCGGGCAAGATCGCGCAGGCGCCCAGGCTTCCTACAATCCAGACAACGGCGAACACACGCGCCGCTCGCGCCCATGGTCCTGACTGGCCCCCTGCGCACCCGGAAAAACCAACCTTGCTCACCATTGCACTTGCTGCTCCTGAAATCTGATCCATGACCCTGTTGTTGCTGGAAGCGCTCGGTGCGCTGGTCTTGCTTGTCTTCATTGTGTGGTGGACGATGTTCTCTGGCCGCAACAAGGGTGAGTTGCCAGCCGAAGTGGAGCGTGAGAAGGCTGGAAGGGTGTCTGTTGACGAGGCTCCCGCAGGGAGCAAAGACCGACCGCCCCCCGGCCCATGATCCCATCGCGTGCCACTGCACGCACCGGGAGACTGCGTGAGCGAACTCGGGAATGGCCCATCGCTGGCCTCATGAGAGGCGCAGCGCGTTGGCCAGTTCCACCGCCGACTTCACGCACATCTTGTCGAACACCCTTGAGCGGTGGACCTCCACGGTGCGCACGCTGATGTTGAGCTGATCCGCCACCAGTTTGTTGGGCAGCCCTTCCACCACCAGCCGCATCACATCGCGCTCGCGATCTGTGAGGCTGGCCAGACGGGCCTGCATCTCGTGCTGCTGCCGCCGCTGCGCCAGCACCTGCGCCGACTGGGCCAGCGCCTGTTCAATACGATCCACCAGCACGTTGTCCGAAAAAGGCTTCTCGCAGAAATCGAAGGCGCCGCGCTTGACCGCATCGACCGCAGTGGGCACATCGGCATGACCAGAGAGGAAGATCACCGGCATGGCGGCTTGCCAGGGCAGGGTGAGCAGGTGCTCGAACAATGCCAGCCCGCTCATGCCGGGCATGCGCACATCGAGCAAGACGCAGGAAGGTGATCCCGGCGCATCGCGCCAGCTGTTCACCTCGGCCAGAAAGGCATCCGCACTGGCATAGCCCTCGCTCAGCAACCGACGGGTGCGCAACAACCACGACAGTGCGTCACGCACGCCGGCGTCGTCATCGACGAGAAAGATGCGGGCGTCGGGGTACTCGGTCATGGGCGGATCATAGTGGAGGCGTTTTCTGGAAAAGGCAGGCATCACCCTGCCGGCAGGGTGAACCGGAACACCGTGCCGCGCGGCAGTGCCGGCTCGTGCACCAGCGCACCCCCGTGCTGCTCGATCACGGTGCGGCACAGGCTCAACCCCAGGCCCATGCCTTCGGCCTTGGTGGTGAAAAACGGGGTGAACAGCTTGTTCTGCACTTCCGGGCTCATGCCTTCGCCGTGATCGGTCACGGTGAACTCAACCCAGCGCTTGTGTGCCCGCCCCGCAGACTGCTGGCGCAGCAAGGCCACGCGCAGGCTCAGCACGCGCAGGCCACTCTGGGAGACGGGGTCACCAATGGGCATCGCCTGCATGCCATTGCGCGCCAGATTGAGCAACACCTGTTCAACCATGGTGCGGTCGCAGAGCACGGATGGACAGTCGTCCGCCACCGAGATCTGCAAACGGATGTCCTGTTTCTTTGCCTGGAGGTTCAGCAGGGGCTGGATGGCATCGACCAGTGCGGCCGGTGCAACCGCTTCGCGCACATGCTCACGGCGTCGCACGAAATCGGCCACGCTCTTGATGACGCGGCCCGCGCGATCTGCCTGCTCGCCGATCCGCCGCATGGCCAGTTGCAGGTCGGCCTGAGGCAAGCCAGCGATCGGACCGTCCAGCAGGTTGAGCGTGCCGGTGGCGTAGCTGGAGATGGCCGCCAGGGGCTGATTGAGCTCGTGGCTGAGCAGCGACGCCATCTCACCCACCGTGGCCAGTCGGGCGGTCGCCTGAAGGCGCTCCTGGGACGTGCGATTGAGATCTTCCACCCTGCGCTGCTCGGTCATGTCCACGATGGCACTCATGTAACCGGTCTGTATTCCCTGGGCGTCGATCAGCGGGGCTTCGATGATCAGCACTGGGAAGCGCGTGCCGTCCTTGCGCTGGAACATCGACTCATAGCCCTCGCGCGGCAGCGTCTGCCCAGCCAATCGAACCGCCTGCCGTTGCTGGTACTCGTCCACCAGTTCGGGGGGCCACCACGGCGCTGGCAGCCCGGTGCCGATGAGCTCCTCAGGACCAAAGCCCACCATCTGGCAGAAGGCCGGATTGACATAGGTCACCCGCCCCTGCATGTCGCGCGCCCGCAGACCGGTGACAAGCGAGTTCTCCATGGCGTTGCGAAAGGCCAGCGCATCGGCCAGATTGTGTTCAGCGCGCTGACGTCGCCGCATGTCGCGCCCCAGCATGGCCATCACCGCCAGCAACGCCAGTGACAGCGCGCCCACCACCGCGGTGAGCATGTTGGGGAACAGGCCGTAAAAGCCGGTGCGGCTCACGCGCGGGCTCTCCAGCTGCAGCATCAGGGAATTGCCCGGCAGATCCAGCAAGGTGCTGGCGCGCAGCACGCGCCGGTCGCCCTGGATCGCGCTGTGTACCGCCAGCCGGGTACCGTCTGCCTCGGTGAAGGCCAGGCCATGCCCCCGCAGCATGTCCTTGTTGCCCAGCTCATCCAGAATGCCCGGCAGCGAATAGGTGGCCACCAGGAAACCGTTGGGCGCGCCCGCCCGCACCACGGGCAGGCACATTTCCATGAACTCCATGCCCATGCCTTCGCGCATGGGCCAGAAATAGCTGGGGGAAAACGCCGGCCCCGACAGGCGGCGCGCGGCTTCGCAGGCCTGCCGCATGTCCGGCAGGGCCGCTTCCCGTCCCATGCTGCCAAACGGCTCTGCCATGTAGGGGGTATTGCGAGAGGCGATCAGGCTGGTGGCGTTGTCACGCCATTCCAGCCGCACCATTTCACGGTGACGGGCCAGCACCTCGGAAGCCGGCGCCATCCAGGAGTCGGGCGTGGGCACCACACTGTGCAAGGACTGCAGGGTTTGCACATTGCGGATCAGCGCACTGCGAATGTCGCTGGCCACCGCAGCGGCGTCGCGCTCCACCGCGGCCTGGTCGCGCGACTCTTCGTATTCACGCGCCAGAAACACCAGCACGCCCAGCAGCAAGGCCACCAGCAGCAGCAATGCGCCCCAGAGCAGCCAACGCCGCGAACGCAAGGCACTGCGCGGACGCACAGGCAAGGAAGGGTAGGGAGAAGCGGCTACAGTCACCGGGTTGATTTCCTCGCGTTATGGGGAAGGCACATCAACGACACCTGAGGGGGCGCAGCAGCGAGGTCCAGAGGCGAGCATGAACAGTTAGACAGGACCAGTCCAGCACGAGCGAGATGCCCCAATCCATGGGCGACGAGGGTCCGGCTTCGCCGGCCCAAAACGCCGTCCCCCTCCAAGCCGAAGGCGCAAGAGGGGGAAGACGCGCAAGCGGCGCAGGGGGTGACGCCGTACCTCGGCGCAGGGGGTGCCTCCTATCCTCACAACCTGCGATGCTGCAAAGAAGGCAGCTGCTCCCGCACGCCATGCAAACGTTGAATATCCAGCTCTGCCATCACCACACCCGGCCCCTCGGACTGCATCGCCAGGATCTCGCCCCAAGGGTCGACCACCATGCTGTGGCCCCAGGTGCGCCGGCCATTTTCATGACGACCGCCCTGCGCGCTGGCGATCACATACGCCTGATTTTCAATGGCACGCGCACGCAACAGCACCTCCCAGTGGGCAGACCCTGTGGTGTGGGTGAAGGCGGCTGGCACCAGCAGAACGTCGGCGGCGAGCGCGCGGTACAGCTCGGCAAAACGCAGGTCGTAACAGACGCTCTGACCAATGCGCCAGTCTTGGCCGGCGCGCGAGCGAAGGTCAAAGCTCGTGGGGGTATCGCCTGCCAGCAACACCGCCGACTCGTCGTAGCGCTCCCGGCCGTTGTCGTAGCGAAACAGGTGGATCTTGTCGTAGCGGCTGATCTGGGTGCCCTTGGGATTGAAGGTCAGCGATGCGTTGGCGACGTGGGTGGGATCGTCTGTGGCCATGGGCAGCGTGCCGCCCACGATGCAGAGCTTCAGATCGCGGGCCACGTCAGACAGGAAATCCTGCACCGTGCCCAGGCCCGGTGTCTCGGCAATAACGAGTTTGTCTTCGTCCTTCTGGCCCATGAAGCAGAAGTACTCGGGCAGCACCGCCAGTTCGGCACCGGCACTGGCTGCCTGGCGCAACAGACGCAGGGCCTCGCTGAGGTTGGCATCCAGGCTGATGCCGGAGACCATTTGAATGGCGGCGACTTTCATGGCAGATCCTCACTAGAAAAGGGCAAGTGCGGCCGCATGCGCCCCGGCACCCTGGGGCCGCAAACGCACATCGACCGAGCTTACTCGACGGGGGCAGGTTTCCGGGTCTCGGGCGGCGGGGTCATCGGCACATTGCGGACCTGTTTCACCACCTGCGGATCGGCCCAGCTGCCCGTGATGCGGAACTCCTGTGTGGTGGCGCTTTGCAAGGGTTCGCGAAGCAGGAACTGCGCCAGAAACGTGCCGAGCCCCACGGCCGGGTTGATGGCGGTGGCGATCAGCGCGGCGGTACCGGCATTGATCTCGGGCACCACCACCACCTTGAGATCCTGCTCTTCGCGCCCGATGTCGGCCGTGCCTTCCATCAGCACCGCCGCATTGACGCCCTTCATCTGCAGGTTGTTGGTCGACATCACACCCTTGTCGATGCGCGCATCGCCGCGCACGAAATCGAAAGCGAAACCTTCGGAGAACACATCGCGGAAATCGAGTGCCAGTCGCCGGGGCAGTGCCTGCAGGCTCAGCACGCCGAGCAGCTTGGCCGCCCCCGGCTCCACCTGCAGGAATTGCCCACTGGCCACGTCGGCCCGCAGCTGGCCCGAAAGGCTGGGGTAGTCGAGCGCCAGCGGAGAACCCGCCCAACCAATGCGCCCCTCGATCTGCCCCTTGCCGCCGCGCACCACGCCTTCACGACCAAACCGCTCCAGCAGCTTGCCCGAGTCGTCAATGTCGAGCCGGAAATTCAACGCTGTGCGCCGGGGGGCGTCAGAGGCAGTCGTACCCGTTGGCGTCTCCAGGGCGGCCCAGTTGCCGGTGGCGCTCAGCCGGGCTTCGGGCACACGCATGGCAAGCCGGTTCAGCCGCCACTCTCGTATCCGCCCTGCACCTCCCACGTTGACCGCCTCGATTTCCACTCGGCCCAGGCGCCGGGTGCCCAGCACGAGGTCGTCGACCGCGATGTCCAGTGCGGGCACGCTTCCAGGTTGCTGCAATCGCTGCTCCACGTCGGTGGCGGCACTGGGGGGCAGATCCAGCCTGGCCAGACGGGCGTAAATGCTGCCGGCGCTGATGCCGCCTGAGGGCCGGTATTCCACGTAACCGTTGAGCTCGTCGGCGTCGATGTTGGCGCGCCACTGCGTGCCCACGCGCGAGCCACCCACGACCACCTTGTTGAAACTGCGCCCGTCCGCGGTGATGCGGTTGGCTCGCACGGCCACGGTGGTGGGCAGGTAACCCAGCGTCCCATCGCCGGTTGGACCGGTGGTGCCCGTGCTCGCACCGGTTGCAGGGAGGCTCACCTCCACGCCAGTGGCAGACGAGAAAGCGTGCCTCCACTGATCGATGTCAAGCTGGTCCAGGGAAATGTTGGCCATCACACCTTGTGCAGGCAGCGGTGCCGATTCGCCCTCCCGCAAGCCGGCAGCCAGGCTGCCGCGCAGCACGCGGGGTTCCGCTTGACCCAGATCGCGCTCGTATTGCAGCGCCAGCACAGGCGCCGCAGGCGGGCCCAGCGAAACACTCAGGCGATCAACGCTGGCCTGTTCCCCGACCACCGACAACACCGCACTCTCGAATCTCAGCGGCATGTTCGCATCAGCCGCCTTGTTCAAAGGCGCCGGCAAGTTCAGCGCCAATCCTTGCAAGCTGCTGGTGACGATCAACTCGGGTTCGCCGCCCCGAAAACCCAGTTGCGCGGCATAGCCTGTGCTCCCGCTGGTGTTCAGGAACAGGCGTGAGACAAAGCCCAGACCGGCTTGCTGAAGCCCCACGGCGCTCGCCGTACCCTGTCCACGAAACCGGATCGGCGAGGGCTGACCGGGCTCATCCGCGGACATGCCGCCTTCAAAACGCACCACGCCGCCGTACAACCTGGCCTGGGCGTTGGTGATGTCGAAACCGCGGTCGGTGAACTGCAACAACCCGGTGGCGCCGGCAAGCAACGGAGAAAGCGGACTGATCTGCACGTCATTGCCCGGGAAGCGCACCGAACCCCTGACCTGCGCAGCATCCACGTCGGACAAAGGCAGACTCAGGTCAAAGCCCAGATCCACCACACCATTCATCTGCGCTTGCGTCAGCGCACGCCCGGTCAGGTCGTTCAGCGGCGATGTCTTCAGCACCTCCAGCACCTCGACCGCAGGCCCGGCGGCATGCGCCTTGACCAGCAAGGTGGCACGCTCCGACAGATCGTCGATTCGGACCTCACCGCGGCTCAGGCTCACGTTCGGCGCACCCTGCAACCCGGCGGAGATGTCGGTGATGCGCAGCGACGCGCGATCCAGTACCAGCTGACCGCTCACTTTTTGCAGTGCCGGCCAGGGTGTGGCTCCTTCTGAGCGCAGGAAGGGGGGCGCATAGGCCAGGTCCACATCCTGCAAGCGGGCCGCAATGCGGAAAACGCCCACGCTTCCCGGTGTGTCGAAGGGCAGGTCGTCGACCTCGCCACGCACCCGGAACTCCACCCGACTGGAGGTCCCGCCAAGCAAGGCCTCGCGCACATAGCGCCGCGAATCAGGGCCCACGCTCAGGGGCAGGTAGCGGTGGGTGCTGGTCGCCAGCGCGCGGGTCAGGGTGGCGTCAAGCTCCAGCACGCCGGGAAAACGCGTGCCCGCGGGGTTGGTGTCGGGATCGCTGGTGCGCCAGCGCACCTTCGCCGTGCCCTCGGCATCGGCATTGGCCATGCGCACCTGGTCCAGATCGACCTCGATCCGCTCGCCCTTCACACGCCACACCGCATCGGCCTGAAGCCGCTGCAACGGCAAATCGGTGGCCTCGAACACGCCGGGGAGTTCAAGCTGACCGTCGGTCAGATCCAGGCGCGCCTTGCCTCCTTCGCGATTGAAATCGAAGTCCACCGTCGCACCCACCAGCCCGGGGCGACCTGGCAACGGGTAATCGCCCCGCGATGACCTGCGCTCACTTTTTTCACCCCTCAGCGTCAAACCCACCACACGCCCCTTGGCCCAGTAATTTCCGCCCGGCCACACCCTGGCTGGAGCCTCGGCCAGCCCAGGGCCATTGGTCCATGGGTCAGGTTCCCAGCGCGCATCCAGTCCCTGGACGCGCCCCACCGGTTGCAAGCTGTCCAGCATCTGGTGCGCGAACCCATCCAGCGGCAGGCGGGTGGCAATGGCGCTCAGCGCCGCCAGATCCACCTGGTCGGCGCTGAGCGCGGTCGAACCTGGCCTGCCGCCCGCGTAACCCGCCACATGCACCACCCGCACCCGCCCACCAGGCCAGATCTGGCCCTCTGCGGTGCGAAAGCGCAGGTCATCGGTGGAGAACGAAAATCCGTCGGCGCTCCACTGCGCTGCCAGACCGCCCTGGATCTCGTCGAGCGCCAGCGCAGGCAGGGTCGGACCCAGCCGCACCTGGACCTGGCGCAAATCCAGTTCGGTGCTGGCACCAGTGACGGCGCCACGCTTCACGTCGGCCCAGGCCTTGAGCGCGCCCTGACCGCCAGCGACCTCCAGGTCCCATTCCGACAAGTCGACGTAGGCGCGCAAACGGGCCACGTCCACACGCCGGAAGTCGGCAAAAAGATCACCGTCCCATTGCCGCCAGCGGGCGGGGGCCTCTTCCTGATTGCCTTGACCAAGGGCCAGCAACGGTTGCCGAAATCGCGCCACCAGACTGAAACGGTCGCCCCATTCGGCCGGCGGCGTGGCATCCAGCCTGAACTGGTGATTGCGACCGGTATGGCGGGCCACAAAATCGAGCGCCGAAAGCGCCAGCGGCGGCTGGCCGCGCAAATCGTCGGTCCAGCGCACGGTACCCTGCCGGATCGCGAATTCCCTCTGGGAGAAAAACCAGTCGGCGGCATCATCATCCTCGCTGTTCGACCCGGACAGGTCCAGGCCGGCCACTTCGATACGGCCCTCGCCGGTGCGACGCACATCCAGCACCGGACGGTCGATCACCACCTGTTCCACGCCACCGCGCCAGATCGAGGCCACCGACAGCGCGACGCGCACCTGGGGCAACTCCAGGGCCGCACGACCATGTGCGTCATACAGCCTGACATCCTGCAGCTCGATCACCGGTACGAAAGCGGGCAGCAGCCCCTGTTTGACGGAGGTGGTCTCGGCGCGGATGCTGCCCACTGTCACGGGAACCCCAACCGCTGCGCTCGCCCACCGTTCCAGCTCAGGACGCCACTCGCCGATTCGCGGCACAATCCACCAATGGAGCGTTCCCCAGGTCAACGCAAACAGGCTCCACGATGCCAACACGAGCCACAACAGCAGCCGTGCAGCCACCGAGAAAGTCTTGAGGATTCGCGTGGCGGGTGCGATCGACGCCGGGCTTTGTTTCATGTCCACTCAAATTATGACGGCCAGCCCTCCCAACGGTTCCGCAGCTGACACCTCCGCGCCCACATCCGTGACCGTTTGCCCACCAATGGTGGCGGGTGAACGGCAGGCGAGCCATTCGCGCTTCGTTCAGCGCCTGCGCAGGCGGTACGCCGATGAGCTGGCCTGCCTCCCGCCCGGTGCTCCGGTGCACGCCACCATGCAGGCCTGCCTGACCGTCCTGCGCGCCAAGGGCTTGCCTCTGCCGGCGGCACTGCGAGTGCTGCGCCAACTCGTGCTGGAACGCCTGGTGGTGCTCGACTGCGAACAGGACGCGCCGCTGCGCGATGTCACCCGCGCGGTCACCGAGTTGGCCGAACTGGCGCTGGACGCCGCCTGCGAGCTGGCTTTCGCCGAACTGGACAGCCTGCACGGCGAACCGCTGGTCGGAACATCCGAAGACGACGTGCCGGGTCGCTCCAGACTGGACGCCGGCCCACCACCCCCGGTGTTGAACGCTGCGCCTCGCAGGGCACATCTCTGGGTGGTCGGCATGGGCAAGCTCGGGGCACGCGAACTCAACGTGTCCAGCGACATCGATCTGATCTACGTTTACGACCACGACGGCGAAACCGCCGGCAACAGCGAGGGCCGCAACCGCATCAGCAACCACGAGTACTTCGGCAAGGCGGTCAAGCACATCTACAACACGGTGGGTGAGACCACCGAACACGGCAACGTGTTTCGCGTCGATCTGGCGCTGCGACCCAACGGCAACTCCGGGCCCAGCGCCGTGTCACTGGGCGCGCTAGAAGAGTATTTTCTGGTTCAGGGACGCGAATGGGAGCGTTTTGCCTGGCTCAAGAGCCGGGTGATCGCGCCGGCCATCTCCGTGCGCGACGGCAGCGCCAATGCCCTTAGAGGTGCGGTACTGCCTTTTGTGTTCCGCAAGTACCTGGACTACAGCGTTTTTGATTCGCTGCGGCATCTGCACCGCCAGATCCGCGAACATGCTTCGAGGCGTGCCGCCGGGCATCCCGGGCGCGCCAACGACGTGAAGCTCTCGCGCGGTGGCATCCGGGAGATCGAGTTCACCGTGCAGCTGCTGCAAGTGGTGCGTGGCGGCCAGTTTCCTGAACTGCGCACCCGGCCCACACTGGATGCGCTCACCCGCTTGTGTCGCGCCAACCTGATGCCTCAGGCCACCGCCGATGCGCTCTCGCAAGCCTACGACTTTCTGCGCCGCGTCGAACACCGCATCCAGTACCTCGACGACCAGCAGACCCACGTGCTGCCCACGCGCGACGACGACCTGACCTGGTTGGCAGCGACCATGGGTTGCGCCAACGTGTGCGAATTCCTGCATTCGCTTGACGCCCACCGGGAGGTGGTCGCCCAGGAGTTCGATACCTTGCTGGGAGGACCTTCCAAGGGCAACTGCAACGGAAAGAACTGCGGCAACGGAGGCCGCAACGGTGTCGAGGGCCTGCAAAGCGTGTTGGCAAGGCTGCCGGGGCGTTTCGCCGAGCGAATTGGGCAGTGGTGCGAAGACCCCAGGGTGCTGGCCATGCGCGAAGACGCCCGCCAACGCCTGACGCGGCTCGTGGAACGCACTGGCGCGTGGCTGGACGAAGGTCGTGTCAGCGAGCTGGCGGCGCTGCGCCTGGCCGACTGGATCGAACACCTGCTGCGGCGTGAGAGCTATCTGGCCCTTCTTCAGGAACGCCCGTCGGTGCACGAGCGCCTTTTGCGCATCATTGGTGCCGCCAAATGGCCCGCCCGCTACCTGCTCAGGCACCCCGGCGTGATCGACGAACTGGCCAGCCAGCAACTGCTGGCCGAACGCTTCGACGCGGCCCAGTTTGAAGGCGAGCTGGAAGCCCGCCGTGCGGCCTTGCAGTCCACTGGCGAAGACGATGAAGAGGCTTTGCTCGACCTGCTGCGCCGCGCGCACCATGCCGAGGTGTTCCGCACGCTGGCGCGCGACATTGAAGGCGCCCTGACCGTGGAGCAGGTGGCCGACGATCTGTCGGCGATGGCCGACTCGGTGTTGCGTGTGACCGCGCGCTGGTGCTGGTCGCGACTGAAGAACCGCCACCGTGAATCGCCCCGCTTCGCCATCATTGGCTACGGCAAGCTCGGCGGCAAGGAGCTGGGCTACGGAAGCGATCTGGACATCGTGTTCGTCTACGAAGACGATGACGAGAATGCGTCAGAAATCTACGCTGGCTTCGTGCGCAAGATGATCAACTGGCTCACGGTCAAGACCGGGGAGGGCGACCTGTTCGAAATCGACACGGCATTGCGGCCCAACGGCAATTCCGGGCTGCTGGTCACCAGCTTCACAGCGTACGCCAACTACCAGCAACGCCGTGGCAGCAACACCGCCTGGACCTGGGAGCACCAGGCGATGACACGTGCGCGCGTGGTCATGGGCGACGGCTCGGACGGGCCGGGTTCTGGTGCTGGCGCGACAGGCCCATCGCTTCAGGAGCGGTTCGACGCCGTGCGCGAGTCTGTGGTCACGGCCGAACGCGACCCGGTTGCCCTGGCGGCCGAGATCGTGGCGATGCGCGAGAAGGTGCGTGCTGCCCACCCGGTCAAAGGCACCCGGTTTGATGTCAAGCACAGTCCAGGCGGCATGGTCGATGTCGAGTTCGCGGTGCAGTTTCTGGTGCTGTCCCAGTCGCAAACGCACGCGGAACTGCGTGACAACACCGGCAACATCAACTTGCTGGAACGCGCCGAGCGCGCAGGCCTTCTTGCACCCGGCATGGGCACAGCGGCCGCGCGGGCTTACCGGCGATTGCGCCAGATCCAGCACCAGGCCCGGCTGGATGAAGCATCGACCCAGGTCGAAGAAAACGAGGTGGCCGATGCGGCGCCAGCGGTGCGCGCCCTCTGGAACCATGTGCTGGGCCACGCGGTGACCACCCCTGCGGTACAGCACCCCGAACCATGAGCGGCGCATCGCGCAGCTGGCTGCTGGTGTGCGCAGTGCATGGCGTGGCGAGCATGCTGCTGTGGTGGGCCGGTGCGGACATGGTCGGTGTCATGACCTGGCATGCCGACGGCTGGCAACAGCAACCCTGGACCTTGTGGACCAGTGCCTGGGTGCACATGAATACGCCGCACCTGATTGGGAACCAGCTGGCGCTGGGTGTATTGACGGCATTCGCCTGGGTGATTCGACCGAGCGGGCGCTGTACGCTGGCCTGGCTGCTGGTCTGGCCGCTGACCCAGGCCTCGATGGCGTGGTGGCCACAGATCGGCTATGCGGTGGGTCTCGCCGGGCTGCTGCACGCCGGTGCCATGGTGCTGGCGGTGCAGCTCGTGCTCAAGCGGATCGCCGTGCGCAAGGGAACGAGGTGGGGCGGGCTGCTCATGCTGGGCCTGATCGTGAAGCTGGCGCTGGAGCGCGGCTGGTCGTATCCGGTGGTCTGGGATCCGGGCAACAACATGTCGGTGGTGCAGGCCGCGCACCTGAGCGGCGCAGGCTGGGGTTTGCTGATGGGTTGGCTGATCTGTGGTCGGCTCTGGCCGCTTCGACCCGCACCCTCGGTTGCCACTGGCTGAGGGCGGCCAGGAGCCTGCTGTCCCGCAAATAGTTGCATGAAATGAAACCGATGAATTCGCGCCCAGGGCAAGGCGCAAACCGCAGCGATAGCCTGTGCTATCGCGAGGATTTGCAACGCAGTCATGGGTGCGAAGGCGCGGTTTCATATGCAAGTTATTTGCGGGACAGCACATTAGCGCCGCCCGGACGCGCCACTCAGGCAGCGGCGGGCGCGCCGGCTGACGGCGCCAACGACTTTCTGAAGCGATTGAGTTCCTGCACCGACTTGAAGCTCTGGTCCATCAACAGGCTCATGTTGTGGAGAATGCGATCAACCACCTTGGTTTCCCAGGCGGCATCGAAATCGATCTGCTTGTCCAGCCAATGCTCCAGCCACTCGGGGTTGGGCAGGCGACTCTGGATCGTGTCATTGGGAAACAACCCCTTGTTCACGTGCAGGTTGGTGGGGTGAAGTGCCTGCGCGGTGCGCCTGGCACTGGCCATGAGCACGCCCACCTTGGCAAACGCGGTGCGGGCCTCGTCGCCGAATTTTCCAATCGCCCGCTTCATGTACCGCAGGTAGGCGCCTCCGTGGCGCGCTTCGTCCTGGCTGAGCGTGGCGTAGATCTTCTTGATCACAGGCTCTGAATGCCATTCGCTGGCGCGCCGGTACCAGTGATTCAGGCGGATTTCGCCGCAGAAATGCAGCATGAGGGTCTCCAGCGGCGGCGCGGGATCGAACTCGAACCGGATGTCGTGCAGTTCCTGTTCCGTGGGCACGAGTTCTGGCCGGAAACGACGCAGGTACTCCATGAGCACCAGCGAGTGCTTCTGCTCTTCAAAGAACCAGATCGACATGAAGGCCGAGAAATCCGAATCATCGCGGTTGTCACGCAGGAACATCTCGGTGGCCGGCAGCGCGGCCCACTCTGTGATCGCGTTCATCTTGATGGTCTGGGCTTGCTCGTCACTGAGCTGCGACGCCTCGAACTGGTCCCACGGAATGTCTTTGTCCATGTCCCAACGGACGGATTCGAGTTGCTTGAAGAGTTCTGGGTAGAGCATGTCGGACTTTCGTTACAGCAGAAACCAACCTTGCATTTTAGGCGGTGTGTCTGTTAGAGGTCCAGAAAGCAACAAGTTCTTGAAGGCCATGCACCGGCTTGGCTCGGTCAGCACAATGCACTCATCTGGCCATGAAAAGGCTCATGACCCTGCACGCCAACGCCCCACCGCCACGGAGATATCTTCCAGTTTCCCCATGGGCCAGAAAGCCGGTGTGCCCGGTTTGGCGGCGCCTCGCCTGGGCTGGTACAAGACCGGGCACCGACCACCGGCCCAGATTTCGACACGCGGCGGCAGGCGCTCCCGCAACTGGGCCAGTGCCGCGCGAACGTCTCTCGGGTTCTGGATCGCGGTGAAACCCAAGGCCAGAATGTCGGCACCGCTTGTCTGCGCCGCGCGCAAGATATCGGGCAGTGGCGTCTGTGTACCCAGGGGCACGGTCTGGCAACCCTCCAGCACCAGGAAACACTCGGCCATCAGCAGGCCCAGTCCATGGGGCTCGCCGGGCAGGGTGGTCAACAGCACACGGGGGGGCAGGCCCGGTCGTCCTCCGCCAACCTGTCCCATGGCGTGGCGCAGCACCCCCTGGAGGATTTCCGTGTACAGGTGTTCCTCGAACACCGCCAGATGGCCGTCCAGCCAAGCCTGCCCGACCTGAACATTCATCGGCACCACACATTCGGTGATGAGGCGTGCCAGACCGCGCTCAACAAGGGTCTGAGTCAACGCCAGGCGCAGGGCCTGGGCGTCCTGCGAACGCAGCATCTGCATCCATTCGTCCAGCTCTGGCAACGCAGCCGCCGGAGGCGGTGGCATCGTCGTGTCAGGCGGACTGTCGGACCCTGGCGTCTGAATCTGCTGCGCAGCGCGCTGCGTATCCAGTTCATCCAGTGCGTCGGCCGACAACGGAACCACCTGCCCCGGCCGGTGGCCTGCATCAAGCAGACGCCTGATTTTTCGCAGGCGATGCAACTGGGCGTCGTCGTACTGGCGCTCTCCAAGTGCGTCGCGGGCCGGCGTCGGGAAGCCATAGCGTCGCTCCCAGACGCGAAGGGTGTCCTTGGCCAGCCCGGTGTCTCGCTCCACGTCGGCGATGGTGTGCTGGGGCGATGCGGAAGAGCTTGAACTTGTCATGGACAAAAGATTCAATGTATACCTTTCATTATGGAGTTGCGGCCATGAATTCTCGATTTGTCCTTGGCAAGACCCAGCGTTTCGCGCGGTCACGATCGGCGTGTTTGGCTGCCTTGTTCGGCTTGCTGGCCCTCTCGACATGGGTCAGTGGCCACGCTCAACCACTCCAGGCTGGGCCCGCCAGGGTCAAGCCTGCAGTGGTTTCCGAAGCTGCCTGTCCGGCACTTTTGCAGCACAGCTTCGACCGGCTTCAGGACGAAAAGCCCCAGTCGCTCTGCCAATACGGGGGTCAGGTCGTTCTGGTGGTCAACACCGCAAGCCTGTGCGGTTTCACCGGCCAGTACAAGGGCCTCGAAGAGCTGTTTGCGCGCTACCGCGACCGCGGTTTCGTGGTGCTGGGCTTTCCCTCCGGCGATTTCGGACGGCAGGAACTTGGAGACAACCAGGCCATTGCCGATTTCTGCGAGAACACCTTCGGCGTGCGGTTTCCGATGTTCAGCAAGTCACGGGTGAGTGGCGCCGGGGCCAATCCGCTGTTTCGGCAGCTGGCCGAGCGCAGTGGTCAGACGCCGCAGTGGAATTTTCACAAGTATCTGATCGCTCGCGACGGACGAACCGTACGCAGCTTCGCCAGCACCGTCGAGCCTCAAAGCCCTACGCTGACCAGGGATATAGAGCGATTTCTCTCGACCAAACAGTGACCGATCAGTCACAATAAAACCGTTCAGTACATTTTTTATCCAATCCGTCATGACCTCCCCACTTTCCAGAAATGACCACGCATCGGCGCGGGTTGCCAGCGCAGTCCAGGCGTGGAACTTTTCTGTCCGCGACGGCCTCTCAATCTTCACTTCAGCAGCGAAAAAGAGGGCACCGCTGCTGTTCCCGGTTTCTGTACTGCGAAGCCTTCCGGGCGCGAGCCCGGTTGCAATCCCGAGGCGCATCTCCTCCTCCTCCCTCCCTCCCTTGTTCGTCTCGGGGCGCTTCGCAGTCTTTTCTTCTTCAGCTGATCCGACCTTGTCGGTCGCGGCCAGGGTCTGAGCCATGTACGCCGACCCGCACGCCTTGCCCACTGGCGACCAGACCCCCTCACTCCCTTCTTGTCGCCCCCACGTGGCCATCATCGGCTCAGGCATTGCCGGACTGGGCGCTGCCCACTCACTGTATGGCCAGGCCGACCTCACACTCTTCGAGGCCGGCGATTATTTTGGCGGACACACCCACACGGTCGACATGACCCTGCCCGACGAACGCGGGCAGGGCGTGACCTTCGGTGTGGACACGGGCTTTCTGGTGCTCAACGAGCGCACCTATCCCAACCTGCTCGCCCTGTTCGCCGAACTGGATGTACCGGTCGCCAAGTCCGACATGTCGTTCTCCGTGAAGGCACCCGGCAGCGGGCCGGGGGGCGCGACGCTCGAATGGAGCGGCTCCAACCTGTCCAGCGTCTTTGCACAGCGCCGCAACCTGGTCAGTCCCCGCTTCTGGCGCATGTTGTCCGACATCGTGCGCTTCAACCGCATCACCACCCGCCTGGCCGAGCGCGGTGAAGACCTGGCGCCCGACAGCCCGTTGCTGCAGCCGCTGGGCGATTTTCTGCGTGAACAGCGCTTTTCGCCCGAATTCCGGGACTGGTACTTCCTGCCCATGATGGGTTGTATCTGGAGTTGTCCCACCGACCAGATGCTGGCTTTTCCCGTGGCCACCATGGTGCGCTTTTGCCACAACCACGGCCTGATCCAGATCACCAAACGGCCGCAGTGGTACACAGTGGCCGGCGGAGCGCGGCAGTACGTGGAAAAGATCGTGGCGCGCATTCCAGACCGCCGACTGAACACTCCGGTGCAGCAGGTGCTGCGCGACACCCAGGGCGTGCGCGTGGTCACCGACGCTGCGGTCAAACGCTTTGACGCGGTCGTGTTTGCCTGCCACAGCGACCAGGCGCTGGCCCTGCTCGGCGGCCAGGCCTCGGCCGATGAGCGGGAGGTGCTGGGCGCCATCCGATACCAGCCCAACCGCGCGGTGCTTCACACCGACAGCAGCGTGTTACCCGCCAGGCAACGCGCCTGGGCCGCCTGGAACTACGAGCGCTCTGAGCATGCCAGCCAGGAGGCCACGCAGGTCTGCCTCCACTACCTGCTCAACCAGTTGCAGCCTCTGCCTGTCAAGCAACCGGTGGTGGTGTCACTCAACCCGCAGCGCGAGATCGACCCGCGCCAGGTGGTGGGCAGCTACGAATACGCGCACCCGGTATTTGATCTGGCGGCCATCCGCGCCCAGGCCCGGGTGCCTACGCTGCAAGGCAGGCACCACAGCTACTTTGCGGGTGCGTGGACGGGTTACGGGTTCCATGAAGACGGTCTGAAGTCGGGCAAGCGCGCCGCAAAGGCACTTCTGGACGCACATGGCATTGCGGCGCGCGCCACCCCATCGGATCAGGTGGCCGCTTGACCACTGCTGCCGCCTTGCCAGACGCCACCGCACAGATCGGTTTTGGACAGGTGCGCCACACGCGCCACCGGCCACGGCGCAACGCGTTCGCTTACCCAACCTATTTCCTGATGCTGCCGATGCGCAGCCTGCGTGCGAACGGTCCCGGTGTGCTGGCTCGCAACCGCCGCGCCGCCCTCAGCTTTCACGACACCGACCACGGCGACGGCCGCAGCGACAGCCTGCAGTGGCTGGAAGCCTTGCTGGATCAGCACGGCATTCAGGATGCGCAGGGCGAGATCTGGCTGCACACCTACCCGCGTGTGCTGGGCTACAGCTTCAAGCCGGTGAGCTTCTGGTACTGCCACCGCAGCGACGGCTCGCTGCGCGCCGTGCTGGCTGAGGTCAACAACACATTCGGAGAGCGCCACTGTTACCTGCTGGACAACCCCCGTTACGGTGAGCCCTGCGAAGCCGCCAAGGTGTTTCATGTCTCGCCGTTCTGCCCGGTCCGCGGACGCTACCGGTTTGTTTTCATGCGCACCGAAAGCCCGTTGGCGCGCACCGTGGCCCGCATCGACTACTTCGACGCCCCGGGCGTCGATGCCCTGCTCAACACCAGCGTGAGTGGCCTCCTGGAGCCTCTGACCAACGCCTCGATGCGCCGTGCACTGTGGTCGCATCCCGCCATGACGTTCGGCGTGATCGCCCGCATCCACTGGCAAGCCCTGCGCCTGTGGATCCAGCGCGCCCCCTTCTTCCGCCTACCGCCCGCCCCGGGCGATTTCGTCACCCCGGCCCTGCCCGGCGCTCAGCCGGTCGCCGCTGAACGCCCTCCCGAACCCAGCCGCCCATGAACAGCACCACCGCCACCCAGAGCCCCGCCGGATTCGCCCTGCCTCGCAACGCCCCGGCGGCCGCACGCACCACGCTGCAGTTGTTGCAGCGCCTGTCGGTCGGCAGCCTGTCCCTGACGCTGCCAGACGGCACCGTGCAGCGCCTGGGCAGCCCCGAAGGTCCGCACGCCAGCATGAAGCTCAACAACTGGAATGTCTGCGGCGCCGCGCTGAAATCGGGCGACATCGGCTTCGCGGAGACCTTCATCGCGGGTGACTGGAGCACGCCCAACCTCACCACCCTGCTCGAACTCATGATCGCCAACCGCCGCGAGGTGGAGGACGTCATTTACGGTTCCTGGCTGGGCCGGCTGGCCTACCGCGTCAAACACCTGCTGAACCGCAATTCCAAAGCCAACAGCCGCAAGAACATCCATGCCCACTACGACCTGGGCAACGCGTTCTACCGTCTCTGGCTGGACGAGACGATGAACTACTCGTCGGCCTGGTTCGAGTCGCCCGAACAGTCGCTGCAAGATGCCCAGCATGCCAAGGTGCGACGCGCCCTGCGCATGACCGGCGTGCAACCCGGCGACCGCATGCTGGAAATTGGCTGCGGCTGGGGTGCACTGGCCGAGAAGGCCACAACCGAATTCGACGCGTCCGTCGTGGGTGTCACGCTGTCGACCGAACAACTCGCGTACGCCAAAGAGCGCATGCGCAAGCTCGGCATACCACTGGTCAGCGAAGCACCGACTGCCGGTGCCGCCAGCGCCGATCTGCGCCTGCAGGACTACCGCGACATTGGCGATGCGCCATTCGACGCCATCTGCTCCATCGAGATGGTCGAAGCGGTCGGCCGCGAGTACTGGCCCACCTACTTCCAGACGGTGGCACGCCTGCTCAAACCGGGCGGACGCGCCTGCATCCAGAGCATCGTGATCGATGACGCGCATTTCGACCGCTACATCAAGGGCACCGACTTCATCCAGCAGTACATCTTTCCCGGTGGCTGCCTGCCCTGTCCGCGCGAGTTCCGGGCGCAGGCGGCCGCCGCCGGGCTGGAGGTGGTGGACGAGTTCGCCTTCGGACCCGACTACGCCCGCACGCTGGCCTTGTGGCGCGAGCGCTTCCTGCACGAGCAGTCACAGGTGCTGCAGCTCGGCTTCGACCAGAAATTCATGCGAATCTGGGAGTTCTACCTGGCGTACTGCGAAGCGGCGTTCAGCGGACGCAGCATCGACGTGGTGCAGTACACATTGAAGGCACTCCCCGCGTCGCCTGCGGCGCCACCCCCCTGAAAGGGGGGCGCACCCTGTGGCCCGGCAGAGCCGGTTCCACGGGTGCCCTGGACTGGAACATTACGCGCCGACGGCGCCATTGACTGGGCTCTCCTGATGAACACCTTTCGCACCCATCCCTTACCGATCGTACTGTTCGCTTTCGTCGCCGCGTGGATGCCTGCGACGGTGCTGGCCAGTGCACCCGAACCCACGGCGAGCGCTGCACTGGAAGGCAAGCGGGCCACAGACAAGGTGCGCCTGCGCGTCTGGGGCTTCGAGGTGTATGACGCCAGCCTTTACACGGTGACTGGCTTCAACGCCGAACAGTTTGCGGACCATCGCTTCGGCCTGGAGCTGAGCTACCTGCGCAGCTTCAAGGGCAACGACATTGCCCAGCGTTCCATCGACGAGATGCGAGGCGTGACCGAACTGACCTCTGTGCAGGCCGAAGGCTGGCTCAAGACCATGATCGGCATCTTTCCTGATGTGCAGCGCGGCGACCGGATCACTGGTGTGCACGTGCCGGGGAGCGGTGCCCGCTTCTACCTGAACGACCGCCTGCTCGGCGACATCGCCGACGAGGCGTTTTCGCGCAGCTTTTTCGGTATCTGGCTGTCGCCAAAAACCTCGCAACCCCGCATGCGGGAGACGCTGATCGGTCAATCGGGCGGCGCTTCCCGCGCACCATGACACCCACCAACACCGCTCCTGGACACGAGCCGGCCGCGCAATTCATGGGCGCAGGCGCCTGGCGCAGAGGTCTGAGCTACGGCCTGCTGGGCATGCCACTGGCGTTCGTGGCACTGCCGCTGTATGTGATCCTGCCCAACCACTACGCCACCGCTTTCGGAGCACCGCTGGCCTTGCTGGGTCTGGTGCTGCTCGGTGCGCGCCTGGTCGACGCGGTGCTCGACCCCTGGATCGGTCGCTGGAGCGACCGGCTGTTCACCCGCTCGCACCGGGACATCCTGGGCATCAGTGCATTGGCCGCGGTGGTGCTGGCCCTGGGTCTGTGGGGGCTGCTTTTCCCGCCCTCTGCGGTGCAGGGCGCCGGCATGGCCACCCTGCTGTCATGGGCAGGCGTGCTGATGGCCATCACCTACACCGCCTACAGCGTCATGAGCGTGGCGCACCAGTCCTGGGGCGCCCGGCTGGGCGGCACCGAGGCGCAACGCAGCCGCGTGGTCGCCTGGAGAGAGGCGCTGGCGCTGCTGGGCGTGCTGATCGCTGCCGTGCTGCCGGGCACGCTCGGCCTGGGCGCCACGGTGGGCAGCTTCGCGGTGCTGCTGGCGCTGGGCTGGTGGGCCTGGACCCGCGCGGTGATTCCGCGGCCCGGTGCTGCTGCGGTCGACCGTCCGGCGGCCACCACCGCCAGCCTCCAGCCGCTGCGGCAGCCCGCTTTTCAACGCCTGCTGGCGGTGTTCGTGATCAACGGCACCGCCAGCGCCATTCCCGCCACGCTGGTGCTGTTTTTCGTGCAGGACCGGTTGCAGGCGGCGTCATCGGTCGAGCCCGCTTTCCTCGCCACCTATTTTCTGTGCGCAGCCCTGTCGATACCTTTGTGGGTGAGGCTGGTCTCGCGTTTCGGTCTGGCCCGCACCTGGCTGGCTGGCATGGGCCTGTCGGTGGCGGTGTTCATCTGGGCCGCCACCCTGGGTGCCGGAGACATCGCAGCGTTCCTGATCGTTTGCGCGCTCTCGGGTGTGGCGCTGGGCACCGACCTGGCCCTGCCGAGCGCGATGCTGGCCGGCGTGATCGGCCGGCTGGGCGAACGCGGTCAGCGCGAAGGCGCCTATTTTGGCTGGTGGAGCTTCGCCGCCAAACTCAACCTGGCCCTGGCGGCCGGGCTGGCGCTGCCGCTGCTGGCCTGGTTTGGCTACACACCGGGCGCGCGCGACCCTGCCGCCCTGCTCACCCTGACCATCGCCTACTGCCTGCTGCCCTGCGCGCTCAAGTTGCTCGCGGGCACCGCGCTGTACGCCCTGGTGATTCGCCCAGAAAACCGTTCCGCCGAGTCTCCTGCGGCCGCCCATCCCGCTGCGGCGGTCACCCGCACCCTGCCCTGAAAGACCCCCATGCAAAGACGACTCCTTCTCCTTGGCGCCGGTGTGACAGGCGTCGCCGCCCTCACCGGTTGCGCCGGCCCCTCCCTCGACGACTTTGCCGGCCAGAAACCTGAACTCGACCTGCGCAAATACTTCAACGGCACGCTCGACGCCTACGGTGTGTTCCTCGACCGCTCGGGCAAGGTGGCTCGCCGCTTCACCGTGGTGATGCGCTGCACCTGGGAGGGTGAAGAGGGTGTGCTGGACGAAGACTTCGTCTATTCGGACGGCACCACCGAAAAACGGGTGTGGCGTCTGACGCACCTGGGCAACGGGCGCTACAGCGGTACCGCTGGCGATGTGATTGGCACCGCGATGGGCGAGACGCGAGGCAACACCTTCCGCTGGGGCTACACGCTGTCGCTGCCGGTGGACGGCAAGGTGTACGAGGTGCAGTTCGACGACTGGATGTACCTGATGGACGACCGCGTGATGTTGAACAAGGCAGTGATGAGCAAGTTCGGCATCCGACTTGGCGAGGTGATGCTGTCCTTCGTGAAACGTCCGGCATGAACGCCGACACCGCGATGCACACGCGCAGTTCCTTCACCGACACCCGTGCCGGCACGCCAGCGGTCCATCGACCCGGGGCTGTCAAGACGAGGTCATTCTTCGGGCCGTTCAACAACCCCATCACCGACTGGCGCGGCCAGCGGGTCTGGCTCGTCGGCGCCTCCAGCGGCATTGGTGCGGCGACGGCTTCTGCCCTGCACGATCTGGGCGCGCAGGTGCTCGTGTCGGCGCGCAAGGCCGAACCGCTGTACGCTTTTGCTGCCGCGCACCCCGGCCAGAATGGCAACGCCGCACAGGCCTGGCCACTGGACGTGACCGATGCGGGCGCGGTGGCAGGCACCGCCCAGGCCATTCTGGCGCAAGGCCCGCTGGACATGGTGTTGTACTGCGCCGGACACTACAACGAAATGCGCGCCACCAACATGGACCTGCACGACCTGCGCCAGCACCTGGCGATCAACTACACCGGGGCGCTTCATGTGCTTTACGCGGTGCTTCCGGCCATGACCGCACGAGGCAGCGGCCATGTCAGTCTCATCAGCAGCGTGGCTGGCTTCCGGGGTTTGCCCAAAAGCCTGGCCTACGGCCCGACCAAAGCCGCTCTGACCAACCTGGCCGAGACGCTATACCTCGACCTGCAACCGCAGGGGCTGGGCGTGAGCGTGGTGCACCCCGGCTTCGTGCAAACCCCGCTGACCGCGCAGAACCAGTTCACCATGCCCGCCCTGATCACCCCCGAGCAGGCCGCCAGGGCCATGATCGAGGGCTGGCGGCGCGGCGAGTTCGACATCCACTACCCCAAGCGCTTCACACACTGGATGAAACTGCTGCGCCTGCTGCCCTACCGCGCTTACTTTCCGGCGGTGCGCCGCTTCACCGGGCTATAACCCCAGCATGAACGACATTGCCCGACCTGAAGCCGCTGCAGCGCAGACCGACCTTCGCGCCCGGGTCGCTGGCATCAGCCGCTATTTCGAATCGATTTCACCGGAAACGCTGTCAGAGATTTCCCATTGGTACAGCCTCGATGCCCGCTTCAAGGACCCCTTCAACGAGGTGCGGGGAGTGCCAGCCGTCACCCGCATCTTTGAACACATGTTCCAAAGCCTGCACGAGCCGCGCTTTGTCGTGACCCGGCAGATCGTCGACGGACCCCACGCCTTTCTGGTGTGGGAATTCCATTTCCGCTTCAAGCGCTTCGACACCGCCACAAAGCAGGTGGTGCACGGCGGCTCGCACCTGGTGCTGACCGAAGACGGCCAGATCAAAGAGCACCGCGACTACTGGGATGCGGCAGAAGAGCTTTATGAAAAACTGCCCATGGTGGGCAGTTTGATGCGGTGGCTCAAACAGCGAGCCAATGCCTGAAGCACCTCAGTCTGGTTTGGTGTCCGTGAAGCTGGGCCGCTGCTCCAGCTTTTCACTCAACCGCACGAGGTTCGGGTAAGCGCTGCGCCAGTCCAGCACCGGGAAGCGAAAGTCCAGGTACCCCAGGGCGCAACCCACAGCCACGTCAGACAGGCTGAAATGGATGCCCGAGCAGAAGGGCTTGTCGCCCAGGCCCTGGCTCATGGACTTCAGGCTGGCGTCGATTTTGGCCAGCTGGCGGTCGATCCAGGCCCGGCTGCGCTGCTCGTCGCTGCGCCCGGGCCAGGTGCTTTCCAGTCGGGCCAGCACGGCGGCATCCAGCACACCGTCGGCCAGCGCTTCCCAGGTTTTCACTTCAGCTCGCTCGCGGCCTTGCACCGGAATGAGCTTGCCCACGGGCGACAGCGTATCCAGGTATTCGACGATCACCCGCGAATCGAACACCGCTTCGCCGCCTTCCATGACCAGGCAGGGCACCTTGCCCAGCGGGTTGGACGCCATGATGGCCGTGTCTGCAGACCACACGTCCTCCAGGACCAGCTGGTAGTCGAGCTTCTTTTCCGCCATGACGACGCGAACCTTGCGCACATACGGGCTGGTGATGGCACCAATGAGTTTCATGGACGGTGACGGTATGACAGGTTTCCCTCGGGCTGCCCATTTTATCGGTGAGATCGATCTGCCACGCTGACAAAGGCCACAACACCCCGGCCTGTCGCCTGCTGTCCACACCCCGTCCATCGGCACGCCAGGAACGCCGGCGAGGACCCCAGGGCGCGCCTCCTACAATCGCCCGATGCGCCCGACTTCCCCCACCCCCGCTTCCACCACCACCCTGGCGTCCAGCGCCCTGTCACCCGTTTCCGCCCTTTCACCTCTGGATGGCCGCTACGCCGGCCGGCTGGCCAGCCTGCGCCCTTTCATGAGCGAACAGGGCTACATGCACCGTCGGGTGCAGGTCGAAATCGCCTGGTTCATTGCCTTGTCCGACGCCGGCTTTGCCGAATTCAAGCCCCTTTCGCCCGGCGCACGCACCTACCTCATGGGTCTGGTGAAAAATTTCAGCGAAGCCGATGCGGTCGCCATCAAGGAAATCGAAAAGACCACCAACCACGACGTCAAGGCGGTGGAGTACTGGATCAAGTCGCGCTTTGAAGCACGTCCTGAACTGGAAAGATCGTCCGAGTTCGTGCATTTCGCCTGCACCAGCGAAGACATCAACAACACCAGCCACGCGCTGCAGCTCAAGGGCGCACGCGACGCCGTGCTGCTGCCTTCACTGGACGCGGTCATTGCCAAGCTGCGCGACATGGCGCACACCCATGCCGCCGTGCCCATGCTCAGCCGCACCCACGGCCAGACCGCCAGCCCCACCACGGTGGGCAAGGAACTGGCCAACGTGGTGGTACGCCTGGCCGCCGCCCGAGAGCGCATCGCCGGCGTGAAGCTGCTGGGCAAGATGAACGGCGCCGTGGGCAACTACAACGCCCACCTTTCGGCCTGGCCCGACTTCGACTGGGAAGCTTTCAGCCGCAACGTGATCGAGCAGCCCGAACCGCTCGGCCTGGGCCTGACTTTTCAGCCCTACAGCATCCAGATCGAGCCGCACGACTACATGGCCGAGCTGTTCGATGCGGTGGCACGCACCAACACCATCCTGATCGACCTGGCGCGCGACATCTGGGGCTATGTGAGCGTGGGTTATTTCAAGCAGAAGCTCAAGGCCGGTGAAATCGGCTCCAGCACCATGCCGCACAAGGTCAACCCGATCGACTTCGAGAATGCCGAAGGCAATCTGGGACTGGCCAACGCCCTGTTGCGCCACCTCTCCGAGAAGCTGCCCATCAGCCGCTGGCAGCGCGACCTGACCGACTCCACTGTGCTGCGCAACATGGGCGTGGCCGTGGGCTACGCGGTGCTTGCCTACCATTCGCTGGGGGTGGGCCTGGGCAAGCTGGAACTGAATGAAGAAGCCCTGGCCGACGATCTCGACGGATCCTGGGAAGTGCTGGCCGAGCCGATCCAGACTGTGATGCGCCGCTTCGGCGTGGCCGGTGCCTATGAAAAACTCAAGGAAGTCACGCGCGGCAAAACCGTCACAGCGGAAGCGCTGCACGGCTTGATCCAGAGCCTGGAAATTCCGCAAGCAGAAAAAGACCGGCTGCTGGCCATGACGCCGGGCAGCTACGTGGGCAAGGCGGCCGAACTGGCGAGGAGGGTTTAACCCCCGCGCCGCGCCTTCGGCGCGTCACCCCCCTGAGAGGGGGGCGCACCCAGAGGCCCGGCAAAGCCGGTTCCCCGGGTGCCTTGGACTGGGACATCTCACGCCGACCACGCATTGAATACGCCATGAGTGTGGCGAATCTGTCTTTTCGAATGGCATTCAGCAAGCCTGCTTGACTTGGCGCAAACGGGTTTCGGTACCCGGCCTCTACAGTTTCTTCCTTGATTTCTCAGGAGAAACGCGGCCATGGCCATCGAACTTTTCAACCAGGATGGCCATGTGTGCCTCATGTTTGCCCACCTCAGCGACGAGGGCGGCGACGCCGTGCAGGCAAACCAGTTTCTGGTCATCCATGGCGACACGGGCGCCATCATCGACCCGGGTGGCAACATGGCCTACAACGAGTTGCTGCTCACCATTGGGCGCTTTTTTCCACCCAGCAAGCTGTCCAAGATACTGGCCTCGCACGCCGACCCGGACATCATCGCCTCGCTGGATCGCTGGATGACCAGCACCCAGGCCACGCTCTACATCTCGCGACTGTGGGAACGATTCGCCCCCCATTTCTGCAAACCGGGCAAGACCCAGGGCCGCATCATCGGCATCCCCGACCCCGGCATGCGCATCCCCCTGGGCAACACCGAACTGGTGGCACTGCCAGCACACTTCATGCACTCCGAAGGCAACTTCCAGTTCTGGGACCCAGTGAGCCGCATCCTGTTCTCTGGCGACCTGGGCGTGTCCATGGGCACGTCCCTGGATGCAAGCTCGCCGGTGACTTCTTTGGCCGCCCACATCCCCAAGATGGCGGCGTTTCACCGCCGATACATGGTGTCGAACAAGGTGCTGCGCCTGTGGGCGAACATGGCGCGCAGCCTGCCGATCCAGATGATCGTCCCGCAACACGGCGCGCCCATGGCAGGGGCCGCCGTGCAGGAGTTCATTGAATGGATCGGCACGATCGACTGCGGCGTCGACCATCTGACGCAGGCGAACTACGCTGTGCCGGCCTGAGCCTCACTTCGAAGCCGTCAGCCGGCGTCGGATCCTGAAGAAGAGGCGCGACAGCTTGGGTGGAAGCCAGTCCTGAATCTGCTCATCCATTCGGTAGTGCCGTGCCTCGGCGTGTATTTTCGCGGAGTCTGTCGGCCGCGCGTAGTACATGGTGCTGTGGCTCGGGACCTCCTTGTAGATGTTGCGCGAGCTGGTGTAGTAGTAGAGTGCGATCGAACGCCTTTTCACGTGCTCGGGTGTGTTCAGCGGATCGGGGTGGCCATGGAAGCTGTCCGCGTCGGTGCTGAACACCACGCAACGATTCAAGAGGGGAAACACCTTGGCGTGGCAGGCCGACATTTTCCGATCCCACAACTCCAAGGCACCGCCCCATTCCTCTTGCCAATCCGGATTGAGGTAGATCAGCAGGTTGATTCGCCGCTCGAGATGCAGGGTGTCGTTGATGCGGAAATCTGCGTGGACGCCCAGCAACCCGCCCCGGCTGATTTCGTGAAAACCGCCACCCTCGAAATAGGGATCCGGAATCAGACCGGAAATGCCGGTCAGTCCTTCGAGAAATTGCAGCACCGCCTTGGAATTCAGGAAGGCAAACAGCGCCTGAGCTTCCTTGTTGCAGTCGTAGGGAAGGATCTGCCGCTTGTGGTGGCCGCCATAGTTGATGTCGAAGATCCGGTCCGACTTGAGCGGCTCCGTCGGGAAATTGTCCAGCGCCTGCTGAAGAACCCCGGCCGGAAGAATGCCATCCAGCACGATGTGAGGGAATGGCTCGGCCGAGGCGTATTCCTGTGCAAGCATGGCTCCCGTCGCTTTCGCTTCTTGCGGATCCATGGAAAGGGCCGAGTCATTGCTGACAGGCAAGGTAAGTTCAAACAGATTCATGCAACCCTCACACCATAGAGACACCAACTCCCATCATCACAGAAACACCTCGGAAACTTTTCAAACCATCCCGCCAAGCTGGTCGGGTAAGCGCCCATGTCGACCACCTCTCACCTTCAGCGCAGGCAATTGGACGAGTGTGAAAGTGCACCGTCTCCCGAAGCCGCCTCACAACTGGCAAACGATCACAGCCATCGAAAGAGAGCGTCAGATTCGTATTTCCAACCATTCACCCTTCAGCGGCCTGACGATTCCAGTGCGCGCTCAGCATAGCGATTGAACCGCCAGGCATCGCCTTCGATCGTGATGCGACGCCAGCTGGCCCGCTTTTCGCCAGGTGTCATTTCGGTCCAGCGCTGAACCTCATCGAAGGTCCGTCCGCAGCCCTTGCAGAGTGCGTCACCCTGGCTGGTTGAACAAATGGCAATGCAGGGGGTGTCGGGCGTGCTGTCAAACCAGGTCATCCAGGCGGTGCGCGCCGCCATGGGTAGCGTTGTCTCGTCGGCTTCGGTTTCGTGAAAGTACACCAGCAAGGCATAGACCTCGGCCAGCGCGCGCAACTCGCCAGGCAACGAAACGCCGTCTGGCGAAGGTGCGCGCTCACGCCAGAAATTGATCGCGGCTTCGATGTCGGTGATGTGAATGCCTGCCATGGGTGCTTGGGGTAAGGGGACGGCCATGATAGCCACTGGCGGATGGCGATGCCTGCGGTAGAGAAATCCGCATCGGTCCGGCAGCCTCGCACCGCTGTGACTGGCGTTCGATCGGTCGGAGACCCGTTCGCTCAGCGATCAAAGGATGTCCCGCAGGGCGCCCCACCCCACGTGAACGGGGCGTGCACTTTGCAACCCGCGCACTGGCGGGTGATCCCGCAGGTCGGCACGGTCTATCATGCGAAAGTGGTCATCACCAGCCTGCTCGTGGTGACCCCCGTGGCGGCTTCGGTGTCTTGTTCCGTGCTGCACCGGCGCGCCCTCTCTCTGATCGCAATTCCACCATCTCTTCACTGACATGAAACTGATCGCCAAATGGCTGCTTGCAGCCTGTGCCCTGCTCCTGGTGGCCTACATCTACCCAGGCGTGCAAATTCAGGGCTACGGCACGGCCCTCATCGCTGCGGCCGTGATCGGGCTCTTCAATGTGTTGCTGCGCCCGGTGCTCGTCATCCTCACGCTGCCAGTGACCGTGGTCACCCTGGGCCTGTTCCTGTTTGTGATCAATGCGCTGCTGTTCTGGGCAGCATCGGGTTTGCTGAATGGCTTTGGCGTGAACGGCTTCTGGGCCGCCATGCTGGGCTCGGTGATCTACTCGCTGCTGATGCTGGTGGTGGACGCAGCCATCCGCGCCATCTTCCCCCGTTAAGGCGGATCAGCTGCCAGGCTCTTCTTTTTCCAGCGCCAGCAGCAGCTGCTCCACATCGCGGCGGCGGCTGTCCACGATCGCCATGGTCATCGGGTCGGCGTTGCGCACCGCCACCGGCTGTGCCTGGGCGCCCCGGTAGCGTTCCAGCGCACCGGCGTAGTCCAGGTGCGCCACCCGCGATTCGGCTTCGGCCCGGATGGCGCGCAACGTCTGACCCTGGGCGTGGTGCACCCTGGCCAAGGTCTCCCAGGCCAGCGCATCCCGCGGGTGAACCACCACCCAGCTCTGCAGGCGCGATGCCGCCAGTTGGGGTTCACGCGTCGCGATGGCGGCCTGAGCACCCAGCATGAGCAATGCGCGGCTGCCGCTGTCCAGCGCCTGGTCGCGCAGCGACTTGAGTGCCATGGCGGATGCGCCGCCGGTCGAAGAACCACGGTTCGGCGCCAGGTGCAGTTCGATCAGCAGGGCGTCGACCACCCAGCCCACCTCCGGCGTCACCTGCTCGCGCAGCTTCTGCGCAAGCTCAAGCGCCAGCGCGGGCTGGCCCAGTCGCTGTGCCGACCACGCGGCCGCGTACCGATCGCCAGCCGTAGCCTGGGGGCCGCGACCACTCTGCAACCAGCCTCCCATGCGGTCGGTGCCCTTCTCCGCCAGCACCTTGGCGCGAGCCGCCATCAGCGGATGCAGGGCCGGCGACAACTGGGCTGCCGTGCCCGAAGCCCTGGGCAGATCGAGCACCAGCCCACCGGTGGGCGGCGACGCTGAGGATTCTCGTCGAGGGCCCAACTGGGCCGTTCCTGGCGCCACAGACGCCGTCCCCATGGGCAGCCGTGCGCGCATGTCGGCAATTCGCTCGCTGTTGAGGGGATGGCTGCGCAAGTAGGGAAATCCACCATCGTCGTTCAGGCGGGATGCCTGCTGGAGCTTGTCGAACATGGTCACAAAAGCCAGCCCATCAAACCCCGCATCTGTCATCACACCGAAACCGACGCGATCGGCCTCGCGCTCCATGTCGCGCGAGAAGTTCAACTGCGTCTGTGCCGCGACCGCCTGGCTGCCAACGATCGCGGCGTTCGCCACGTCGGTGTTGGCTCGCGCGGCCAGCGCTCCCAGGATCAGGGCACCGAGCATCCAGGGCGCCATCTTGTCCTGGCGTGTGAGCATGCGGGCAATGTGGCGCTGGGAAACATGGCTGAGCTCGTGGGCCATCACCGAGGCCAGCTCACCGGTGTTGTCGGTCACCGCGATCAATCCCAGGTGCACGCCCAGATAGCCACCCGGCAGCGCAAAGGCGTTGACCCGCCGATCCCGTGAAATCATCAGCTCCCACGCCATGCGCTCGGCCAGTTCGGGGGCCACGTCGCCACGCGTGCGCGCAGCGCCAAGCAGCGGTTGCCAGATCAGCTGCAGATAGTCGCCCAGTACCGGGTCGTCCAGGTAGTCCGGATCGCGGTAGATGTCGCGCGCGATACGGTCCCCCAGGCGCCGCTCGGCCGCGATCGACATGCCCTGCACGTCACCCAGACTGGGCAAACCCACCGGCTGAGCCCCTACCCAGCTGCCGGGCAGCACAGTCAGTGACACCGCCAGCAGAGCAGCCATCCAGCGGGACGGTGCAGGCAGGGGACGCGGGCAGGTGGAAGCGCTCATGCCCGTATGATGCCGCCAACCGCACGAGGTTTCCCAAAAGCACCCACAAAGTCAGGCCATGACCCGATCAAAGACCTCCGCCCACCCCATTTCGACCGGCACACCGAGCGTTCCCGGTGCCGGCGCGCTGACCCACTTTGACGCCCAGGGCCAGGCTCACATGGTCGACGTGGCAGCCAAAGCCCATACCCACCGTGTGGCGGTGGCAGAGGGCGTCATTACCATGGAGCCCGCCACCCTGGCGCTGATTCAGAGCGGAAACGCGAAAAAAGGGGATGTGCTCGGCATCGCCCGCATCGCCGGCATCCAGGGGGCCAAGCGAACCAGCGACCTCGTTCCGCTTTGTCATCCGATCGCGCTCACCCGGGTGGCGGTGGAGTTCGAAATCCTGCCCGACACCCAGTCGGTGAAATGCACGGCCACGGCCGAATGCACCGGCCAGACCGGAGTGGAAATGGAGGCCCTCACCGCCGCCAGCGTGGCGCTGCTGACCATTTACGACATGTGCAAGGCGGTGGACCGGGGCATGACGATGCACGGCCTGCGATTGATCGAGAAACGGGGGGGGAAGAGCGGGCATTTCCTGAGCTCGCCGACCGCCTGACAAGAGCAACCGGCAGCCTGCTGCCAGATCAGGAAGGCGCTACGCGGGAGCGAAGCAGTGGGAGCGCCACCCGGATGAGAAACGGCGCAAACAACAGCGTGACAAACGCACCCAGCACCACCAACCGGACCGCCGGATGCAGATCGGCGATCAAGGGAACCGAGGACCCCAGGAACAAGCCTGCCAGCGAGGCTACCGCCAGGATGCCCAGCATGCCGAGATCGTGTCGCACATTGCGCAGGCCCATCTGCCAGCCAAGGTATTGGCCCATTGCCGCTCTCGCCAGCTCACTGACCGCAACCATCACCGCGGCGGCCACCAGCCCCCATCCAAACAGCACGAGCGGCACCAGCAGCAGCAAGAAGACCAGCACCTTCGTCGCGCTTGCGATAGCCGCCCACTTGGAACGACCCGCAGCCAGAAAAGCCGCTCCGTACATGGTGTCCAGGCAGGCGAACCACGCGCCGACGGACAGAATCTGCAGGTAGGTGGCCGCGCGAATGTAGCGGTCGTCGTACGCCACCTCGAAAAAGCTCTGCGCGCACACCACAAGCAAAGCGGTCATGTAAGTGCAGATCAGAATGACAGGCGCTCGTGCCTGCTTGAATGCATCTGCCAGACTCATCCCTTCTTCCATCATGCGCGAGTACCAGGGGAATACCACAGAGCCCTGCAAGGCCCCGATCAGGATCCCGACCATCATCGCCAGACCGGCCGCAATCGAGTACACACCCACTTCTGCCAAAGAATACAGACCGGCAAACACCAGACGGTCCAGCTGAATCGCCAGAAATGTCAGGACCGTGCTCACGAATATCCATTTGCCAAAGGAAAAAATGGTTCGCGCCGCAGCAGGCTCGATGAACAATCGGTTTCGGATGCCGTCCAGCAAAAAATAGGTGAGGGCCGTTCGCAGGCAGCAAGAGAGCACCCCTGCAATAGCCAGTGCGTACACGGATCGCATGTACCACGCCAGCGAGATGATGATGATGGCGTTGACCAACTGGGTGATGAACTCAATGGCAGTCACCCGCTTGAGCTGCATGTAGCGGGCCGCTGTCATGATCCGGGACGACTGCAACCCATCAATGAACGCTGTCAAACCCACCAGGGGAATCAGCCACATCAGCTGGTAGGCCATGGGGTCATTGGCCGCATAGATGACCGTCAATGGCCATGCCAGCAGGGCAGCCATCAGGGTCAGCAGAATGCCCCGGATGACCTGAAACGTCCAGACCGTGTTGAGGAAGTCCGGTTCATCGCCCCTTTCGCTGCGAATCACGCTGGGTCGCAAACCCACGTCCGAGAACATGGCCAACCCTTGCATCACCGCGGACACGATGGCCATCAATGCGAAGGCCTCCTCGAAGAGAATCGCGGCCAGCGCGACATTCACCGCCAGTCTGAGGATCTGGCCCAGAACATAGCCTCCCCCGATCCACATGGACCCGCTGCGCGCACTCTCTCGCTGGGGCAACTTCTTGTCCAAGATGGGCTCGGTTGCGCTTGGTCGGGAATCCTTCATCAGACGTTCAACGGAACGGGTTTCGGTCTGGAAGCGCAGGCCGCATAAGCTGCACAGAAGCCTGCAAAGATCCAGTAGACCCAGGGTATGGCTGTGATGCTGCTGGCGGTGTAGATGATCAGCATGATCGCCGCCAGGATCGACATCAGGACCCTCCCGAGCAAACGCATCTCGGGCGAATCGGCACCGCTGAGGCGAAGTCCGCGCCTGATGCTCATCGCGCTCGTGACAAAAACGCCCACGAAAAACGTCAACCCTACGATGCCGGCATCGAGCACAACACCGAGATAGCTGTTGACGATATCAATGATTCCTTCGCCTTGAATCATCGACTGCAGTTCGGGTGCCTGCAGATAATCTTTGGAGCCGAACCAGAGGTTTCTCAGAATGACGTCACCGGTGGTGCTGAAAAGATCGACTCGGTATTGCACATTGAATTCATCCACTTCACCAATGAACGGAAGCATGTTGAGCACAACCTGACCCTGTGGGATGACATTCAGAATCACGAATGCCACGAACACGATCATGAACAGATAGAGCACATTTTTGACCGGCTTTTCCCCAAAGAGTGTGAAAACGATCATCAGGAGCAACGCACCGACCCATGGCCCACGGGACAGCGATGCAAACACGCCCACAGCCAGCAGGAGGGCACCCATCAATCGGTATCTGGGCTGCGGGATCAGGTTCTTGATAAAGAGGTAACAGCCAGCTCCCACCACGATCACATAACCCAGTGCAATGGGCTGGCCGAGTGACACGGTCGGCCGCAACCATCCTGACCGCATCAGGTACAGACCCCAGAAATAGTCATATAAACCAAGGACCGACAGGACTGCGGTGTAGAGCTTCCATGATCTCAAAACCTCAAAGATCGCCAGCAAGGAAAGCAGCATGGCGCCGATCATGAAGCCGAACAAGGCATGCCGAAACCCGTCGAGATCCTTGATGCTTCTGCTTGCGACGTAGTAGGGCAAGAAGACATCCAGCCAGATCATCGTTGCCTCTCTCAGATCGCTGGTGATCACCCCGCCGCGAAACTTGAGTGCAGACACGACCAGCACATAGCCGAGCACCATCCAGTCGATCGGTGACCGTCCGATCCGGAGCGTGGACGGCCGCTGCATGAGCGAAAGTGCCGCTGGAAGCAACAATGTCAGTGCAAGAATCCGGTAGTGATCGAGCTGTATGAGGTAGTTGATGACCCCAAACCCAGGGATTTGAAACGGCGCGGCGGGTGCGACGAACATCAGCACAAAATAGATGCCGAACACATGGGGTTCCCTGCCTCGCACGTAGAGTGACACCACAACCACTGCCAACAGGTAAAGCCAGATGTTGTGGGACAGGAACAGGGCCAGGGTGGTCACGAGCCAGGCGTTGCGCCAAGTCCTGAACCGCTGCGGCGGCATCAACTGGGCCGCTGTTCCACGGAGGGCGAAAAAAATCAGCGAGCCCAAGCCCAAAGCCACGACCATGGCACGTAAGTGTTCAGGCATTTGAGTTCACTGGTTGAAGTAGGGAGCAGATTGACTCGCGCGCGCAGTGCGAGCTGAGATTTTCATTCGATGTGGGGGGGTCGCTTACGCCATCTGAGCCATCCACTGTGCCCCAAGCAAGTCAAGGAAGGGGCAATGTCGTCGGTGAGCGAAGGCGGCTTTGCGCTGGGAAAATTCCCCGAGCGCCGCGACCCTCAAGCTGCACCAGTTTGCGTGACCTTGCGATCGCCTCCCTCACCAACGCCCGCAAGCCACGAACGACAGCGGACCAACTGCATCCCCAAATCAATAGTACGCGTTGGAGGTCGGCGTCTTGTCCTTGTTCAGAACGACGCCCAACAGGTTGGCCCTGGACAGTCTCGCCATGGATTCTTCAATTTCCTTCTCCGTGGACATCCCGCTGGCGACCACCATCAGCACACAATCGATGCGCGGCAAAATGGCCATGACATCATCTGCCGCCAGCACGGGAGGAAGGTCAAACAGCACGATCCGGTCGCTGTAGCGCTCTCGGAGTTCGGTGATCAATCCCGCCACCTTGGCCGAAGACAACACCTCGGAGGCATTGAGCACCGGCCGGCTGGTCGGAAGCACAACGAGTCTTGGCATACCGGGGTTCACCATGGCCTCCGCCAGGTCCACCTGATCTGTAAGCACCTCATTCAGGGAGACGGACCGCTGCAGCCCGAGCAGAGATGAGACCCGTGGGCGACGCAGGTCAAAGTCCACCAGCAGTGCGGTTCGATCGGTCTGGTGTGCAATGCTCATGGCCAGGTTGATGGACACCAGCGTCTTGCCGGACTCCATGGTGGGCGACGTGATGGCGAGGGTGCGCCAGCCGTTTTCGTCCATCTGCTGGAGCACTTGCGTGCGCAGCACGTCAAATGCCCAGTTCGCAGGATGGGTTTTCTGATGAGCAATCACCCGGTGGCGGTCCAGGTGCGCCTGGTCCAGCTTCATCACCTGCGTTCGCTCGTATCGAACGTCAACCTGCGTCGCAATGGGTGGCAAAGTCGGGGAGGCGACCGGACCTGCATCGTCCAGTGTGTGCAACGGCTGTGATTCGACCAACGGCGGTTCAGAAACCACCCCCTGGGTAGACTGAGATTTCGCCTTCTCGATGGCGAGCTTGATGCGTTCCATGCGGTGGCGGTCCCTTAACCCAAACGAGCAAACAGATTGATCAGCACGGTGTGCAAAGGTGTGATCATCGTGTGAACCAGAGCCAGCAACAGCACGCCCGTTCCGATGGCCACCCCGATGACCCGATTGCGAAGCGCTTGCGCTTCTCGGGTTTCGCTGGCCGTGACGATGTAGGGCACCACCACCAGCGGCCGCCTGCCCGTGATGGCCGCGACAGCGTCGGCTCCACGGACCCGTGCAAACAGGGTTTCAAGCAGAAAAGCGATGCCTGCCGAAGCCGCCAGCGCCAGGAAAAATCCCAAGGCCACCATCTTTTTCCGGTTCGGCTTGATCGGGTACTCCGGCATCAGCGGTGGCTCCAATACGCTGAAGCTTTCCGCCCGCTGGCCCCCTTCAAGGTTTTCCGCCACCTGGGCGGTCATCTGATTGGCCCGAATTTCCTCGTACTTCGTGCTGGCACTCTGGTAATCCCGTTGGAGCGCGGCAAGACCTTGTTCCACCTGAGGCGCCCGCATCGCCTGCGACTCGATCTGGGCGATATCCCTGCGCAAACGGCGCTGCTGCTCACCGTAGACGGATGCTTGTGCACGAGCAGCCTCTCTGCGGGCCTCCAGCCGCGACACGGCCAGTTGGGCTTGTGCTGCTGCCGCAGCGCGGGCGGGAGTCACTGCGCTGGCCTCATTCGCCAGGGCGCGCTCCAGGGATTGCACGCGCAGGCTCTGGGTGCGTATGTCGGGGTGGTTGTCGGTGTAGATACCCCGGATGCGCGCCAACTCGGCCCGGGCTCGCTCAAGCTCCTGCTCCGTGGAAGAGGGCCCCTGGAGGGCGGGTCCGCCAGGAAGTGTTACACCTGCTCTGGCCGCAGCCAGATCGACCTCCACCGTGCGCAACTCGTCCAGCGCAGCGCGCTGCTGGCGCTCGGCTTCACGCAATTCCGACTCCATACGCTGAACGTTGGCGATGCTCAAGGTTTGCACATCAGGCAGGGCCCCCGCATTGCGCAGCTTGTAGGCTGCAATTTCCTTCTCCAGCGCCACCAGCTGCTCCCTGAGCTTGTCTGCCTCTTGCGAGAGGAACTCGGTGGTCCGTGTGGCGCGCTCCACACGCTCCTGGGTGTTGGCAGCCAGAAAAAGGCTCATCAGCTCCTGCGTCACTTCCAGCGCCTTGGCAGGCTCGCCGTACTGGAACGACAGATTGAAAGCGATCGTGCTGGACGGACGCTGCCAGTCGTTGGCGCCGCTGGTCATCTGCTCGACGCGAATGCTGCCCCGCATCTTGTTGACCACATCCGACTCACGAACCTGCGCGCCCTCTGCGGGCGCAAACAGATCGTGTTTCTGAGCAATGCGCAAAAGGTTTTCGCGGGTCATGATGCGCTGCTGGATGGCCTGAATGCGCTCCGCCGCCAAGCCAGTTTCCGTGGGTTGCACGACTTGCGAAGAAACCTGCGGCCTTTCGACAATGATCGTGGCGGTTGACTCATACACCCGGGGCACCACAAATGCCACCAGCACCGACGCAGCGAGGATGGCCACAAAGGTCAGGGCCATCGCTACCCCCCACCGGCGCGCGATGGACAGATAGTCCTGCAAATTCAACTGGTAGTCGGCAGCCATGGATCAGTTCAAGCAGTCAAAAATCGGGGTGTGAATAAACGAACCCAACGCCCACTGCGGTGCTGCGGGCCCTGACGCCCGAACCGGTGGTTGCGCGCAGCTGCTCCAGTCGCATGTTCATGGACCAGTGGGGTGTGAGTTCGGATCGCAAGCCCACCGACACGCTGCTGCCTGAGCCGCCATCGATATCGAGCGCCCGGGTTCGGGCAACACCCGAAGTCAACGTGGTCGATTCCGACACCGCGTAACTCAACCCCCAGGTGAATGACTGGCTCAGTGCGTAACCTCCGATGGTCCCGCTCGGCGCCACGCTGCGCGCCCACGCCAGTTCGGAACCGAGCCTTTCACCTTCGTAGGTCACTTGCACACCCCCGACCGCATCGTTACCGCGCCGCACGCCGGTCGATCTCACCGCGCCCAGGTTTGCACCCAGAGTGACGCTTGGATTCAGGACGGTTTCGTATCCCAGCACAATGCCTTGACGCGAGGATCGTTGGACGTCGTTCTTCGGATTGAGTCGCGCCACCGTTCCCACCACCTCCAGCCGATTGCCTTCGGAGAGTTGCCAGCGGTGAATACCCTCGGCATTGACCTCGGTGTAACCGATGAGCAAAGGAAGGTCGTACCTGAGATCGGCATACCCTGCGGCCAGTTCAACCTCCGTGCGATCGGTCAGTTGCCCAACCCAGCGCGCACCCAGGAGGCCGGTTTGCAACGTGCCGTCTTCGGTCACGAGACCCGTCTCTTCAAACTCGGCGGTGCGTGAAGAGGTTTTTTCCAGCGATGCATTCAGGGTCAGTACCGATGTGGGACTGGTCACCTCGTGCAGATAGCCAATGTTGGGGTCGGCTCGATTGGCGCTGACCCTGGTGTTGCTGGAACGCTCCACCACGCCGCCCAGCGAGAAGACCGATCGCGTCGGTCCGTCCTGGCGGGTCATGGTGTACCGGGGTGAAACCCGGTAGCGGATCGCGCTGTCGCCATCAGGAACGAGCGAGGGGTTGCTGTTGTGCTCGACCTCGATCGGCACCGTGATGGCATTCTGGGCAAACGCCCACCCCGGCGCCAGGACGAGCAGCGCCTGTGCAGAAAGGGACCATGCAAGGCACCGCATGGTCAGGGCACCAGAATGGTGTCGCCAGGCCTCAGGACGACGTTGGTATCGAGCTGGCTGCCCTTGATCAGGTCGTTGTACCGGACCGCGAGGACTTCATTGCCGGCCGGGCTGCTTCTCAGTACACGGAGGCATTGCCGTCGGCGAATCGATCGAGTCCGCCCACCTGGCTGAGCACCTGCAGAACGGTGATGTTGGGTGAAGAAAGCAGGACTGGACCGGGATTGGCGACCTTGCCCAGCACATAGACCTGACTGCCCTCGATGCCGGTGATGGCCACTGTCACCACCGCTTCAGGAATGAATTTTTTGAGTCGTTCAGCGATCCGGCTTTCAGCCTGTGACGTGCTCAACCCCGCCACTTCGACGCGCCCGGCAAGCGGGAAGGTGATGCTGCCGTCTGGCAAAACGCGAACCTCCATGCGCAGCGCCTCGTCGCGCCACACCGAAACCATGACCGTGTCGCCATGGCGCAAGGTGTACGGTGCAGCGCCTTGCGCCACAGGTGCGGGAGCAGGGGCCTGGGCCAGCGCGACAGAAGCTGTCATCGCAGCCAGCAGGGAAATGATCCATCGCAAATAGTTCGGCATGATTCGCCTCCGGTTGAGTGACTCGATTGAGCAAAGGCCTTGATTGCCGCGAACCAACCGCGCAGGCCCCTTCATCCCGCACGGCGACCCCTGGCTGATGGGTTTTCCAGGTGGAATGGCGGGCGCGCGAAGGAGCAATGAACCTTTTGGTCTACAGCTGGCAATGATCTTACGCGATCTGCCTTCATGGAAACGCGCGCCGCATCCCAGTATCTAGTCAATCTGTGGCGAGCAACCTACGCTCCGATTCAAAATTCGTCACGAACCAGCCCCTTTGCTCGATAAGGATCGCTGCAGCGCCAGACTTGGGTTTGACCTCAGGGTTTCTACTGCACAGACTGCGGTACTCAAGCATGCCAGCGGAACACGACCCCCAAAACGGAGGATGCCGCAAGTTTGCATCGCTTGTCACGAGCTGAAGATGGGTGGCGCAGACAGCAGGTATGGCCTGGTCCTTTTTCCGTGCTGGCTGAGTCGGACTGTCCACCGGTTGTCAGCGTGGGGCGAGCGCCGTGTGTGACCACCGGAGGGTAAATGACACCGCCACTTCACCCGGCTGCGGCTTGCCAGCCCTGCGATTGCGATGCGTCACCTGTGCAAAAATTGTAGCCCTCTGTCACTGATCTCAGCATGAATACTTGCACGTTTGGCATCAAGGCGCGATGCTCGCTCACCGCACCATCTGGCCTCTGGTGTTGGGCGAGCTGTTGGGCGTCAGGGAAATGATGGACATCAGTGCCGATGAACCCGACTGGAGCAGAGAGCATTTGCTCCCGGGTGAGTGGAGTCCTGGCAAACGCTTGCTCGCCAGCATCCGGGACTTTCAGCGCCTCCAGAACGCCTCGTCGCCTCTGGCCCGCCTGCGACGGATGGTGACCGTCTTGCGCCACCGCTTCTGGAGTGCCGTTTCCGGTGCAGACATTCCGCTGAACTGCCAACTGGGAGGCGGCTTGCTGCTGCCACACCCCAATGGCATCGTCATCCACCCGGATGCCCGGGTGGGTCCGAACTGCCTGATTTTTCAGCAGGTCACACTCGGCACCGTGGCCAGAGGTGGAACGCCGCGTGTCGGTGGGCATGTGGACATCGGCGCGGGCGCCAAGTTGCTGGGTGGCATTGTCATCGGAGACCATGCCCGCATCGGCGCCAACGCCGTCGTTCTGACGGATGTTCCTGGTGGCGCGGTCGCGGTGGGTGCTCCCGCACGCTGCCGCCCCGCCACACAAGAGGTCCAAGGCCATGCGTGAAGTCAGGCTGGGTGTCGTGGCAATCGGACGCAACGAGGGTGAACGACTGCGGCGCTGCCTGAACTCGGTGCTGCCGGCCGCACCCGCCACCGTCTATGTCGATTCGGGCTCCACCGACGGCTCGACCCAGATGGCCAGGGAAATGGGCGCGCAAGTGGTCGATCTGGACATGTCACGGCCATTCACCGCCGCCAGGGCACGAAATGAAGGCCTGCACCGCCTGCTGGAGCAAAACCCCGACGTCGATCTGGTCCAGTTCGTCGACGGCGACTGCGAGATCGTGACCGGCTGGCTCGATGCTGCTCAGCATTTCCTTCAGGAACACCCCACCCACGCTGTGGTGTGTGGCCGTCGCCGTGAGCGCCACCCGGAACGTTCTGTCTACAACCGGATGTGCGACCAGGAATGGGACACGCCAGTGGGCGACGCCCTCAGTTGCGGCGGTGACGCCATGATGCGGGTGCCGGCACTGCTGGCCGTGGGCGGCTACCGGGACGACCTGATCGCTGGCGAGGAACCCGAACTGTGCGTGCGGCTTCGGCAGGCGGGATGGCTCATCCACCGGCTTGACCGGGAAATGACCCTGCACGATGCGGCCATGACCCGTTTCAGCCAGTGGTGGAAGCGCACGGTGCGGGCTGGGCACGCTTTCGCGCAAGGCGCGTGGCTGCACGGTGCGCCCCCCGAACGCCACTGGGTGCGCGAAACCCGGCGCGCCTGGTTCTGGGGCGCGGGACTGCCTGTGGTGATCGCCATCGGCCTGGTCCTCGTGGGTCCGTGGGGAGCGCTGCCGGGACTGGCCTACCCCTTGCAATGGCTGCGCCTGTACCGACGCAATGGCATGGCACGAACGAGCGGCTTCCTGCTGATCGGCAAATTCGCAGAGATGTGGGGGGTGGGGAAGTTTCACCTCTCGCGATTGCGCGGTGTCGCTGGCTCTATCATCGAATACAAATGATTCGAACAACCAGAGGCAACGTCCATTGAACCCAGGCCTTTTTGGGCAGAGGTCCCCGGCCATCAAATTTGCAGCCCGGGGCAGATCGCTGACCGTGCGGCTCACACTGCTCGTCGCAGGGCTTGTCGGGCGGCACAGAGGACCGAACTGATGCGTGTCGCCTACTTCACCAACCAGTACCCGAAGGTCAGCCACAGCTTCATCCGACGCGAAATACTGGCGCTGGAGCGCCAGGGCGTGGAAGTGGATCGCCTGGCGCTGCGCGGCTGGTCAGATCCGCTCGTCGACGAAGACGACATCGCCGAACGGGCAAAGACCCACTACCTGCTGCGCAAGGGTCTGGGCGCGCTCCTGCCGGCCACCTTTCGCCAGGCCCTGCGCACGCCCGCTGCCTTTGTTCGGGGAATCGGCATGGCCTTTCGCCTGTCCCGCATGTCCGATCGGCCGGCACCCTACCACCTGGTGTATCTGGCCGAGGCCTGCGAGATGGTGCGCTGGTGTCGCGAGCACCAGGTCGATCACCTGCACGTGCACTTCGGCACCAACCCGACCGAAGTCGCCTTGCTGGCCCGCCTGCTCGAGGGTCCTCGCTTTTCCTTCACGGTGCACGGCCCTGATGAGTTCGATCGGCCACTGGGACTGCACCTGCGGGAAAAAATCGAGGCGGCCACCCATGTGGTTGCGATCAGCTCCTTCGGGCGCAGCCAGCTGTACCGCTGGGTCGGACACGACCATTGGCCCAAGATACAGGTGGTGCATTGCGGCCTGGAAGCAGCCTTTCTCGATACGCTTTCCGCAGAACCGTTTCCCACAACCCCCCGACTGGTCTGCGTGGGCCGCCTGTGCGAACAGAAGGGGCAATTGTTGCTGCTCGAAGCCGTCCGCCGGCTCAGGGACCAGGGAGTCGATCTCCACCTGGTGCTGGCTGGCGATGGCGAGATGCGGGGTGAGCTTGAACGGTTCATCCAGCAGCACAACCTGCAATCCCGGGTCAGCATCACCGGATGGATCAGCAGCGAGCGCGTGAAGCAGGAGTTGCAGGCCGCCAGGACCATGGTCCTGGCCAGCTTTGCCGAGGGTCTTCCTGTGGTGATCATGGAAGCCATGGCGCTGGGGCGACCTGTGTTGACCACCAGCATCGCCGGCATTCCAGAACTGGTGCGCCACGGCATCGACGGCTGGCTCGTCCCCGCTGGAGACGTGGAAGCGCTGGTGGACATGCTGGCCGTTGCGCTGGCCACACCAACCCATCAACTGCAGGACATGGGTCGCGCTGCCCGAAGCCGGGTCATTGAAAGGCATTCGATCGACACCGAAGCCACCAAGCTGCACCGCCTGTTTGCGTCCGCTCCATGATCACCACGTTCCTCAGCTGGGTGCTGCTGGCCACCGGTGGAGTGCTGCTGGCCTGGGTCGGGTTGCTTGCAGTTCAGACCCTGGCCAGTTTTCTCCCTCGGCGCGGCGGCCCAGGCCCCTTCCATGGGGAGGCTCCCGCACCTTCGGTGGTGGTTCTGATGCCCGCGCACGACGAGGCCGAGATCATCGAATCCATGGTGGCACAAGCCCTGACGTCGCTGCCCGCTGGCGCCCGGCTGCTGGTCGTGGCAGACAACTGCACGGACGACACCGCTGTCCGTGCGCGATCGGCTGGCGCTGAGGTGCTGGAACGGTCCGACGTGTACCTTCGCGGCAAGGGCTACGCGCTCGCCCATGGCGTGAGTCACTTGCGCCAGGCCCCGCCCGACGTGGTCATCGTGGTCGACGCGGATTGCGTCGCTGCCCCCGGCAGCCTGGCCACCATCGCCACCGCGGCACACCACCTGCAGCGGCCTGTCCAGGCGATGTACGACATGCTCGCACCCGACGGGGCCGGGCTGATGCAGCGCATGGCCGCCTTCGCCTGGGACTTTCGAACCCGGCTGCGGGCCGAAGGCTACCGCCGCCTCGGCCTGCCGTGCCAGCTGATGGGCAGCGGGATGGCTTTCCCCTGGCCCTTGCTGCAGCGAGTCAATCTGGCCACCGGCCACATCGTCGAAGACCTCAAGCTCGGCCTGGACTGCGCGCAAGTGCGCAAGCCACCCCAATTCATGCCTTGGGCACTGGTCAGCAGCCACTTTCCCACCAACGACCAGGGCTCGCAATCGCAGCGCCAGCGCTGGGAACACGGCCACCTGAGCATGGTCGCCTCGCAGGGGCCAGGCCTGCTGTGGCGCGCAGTGACCCAGAGAAACATGGGGCTGCTGGCGCTGACACTGGACATGAGCGTACCCCCGCTGGCGCTGCTGGTCATGTTGCTGGGAACGCAGGCAATCACCGCAACCGCACTGGCATGGTGGGGCCTGGCCTGGCCAGTGGTCGCAACGATCTCTGTCGGCGCCTTGGCACTGCTGGTTCTGACGGTGTTGGCTGGCTGGTGGAAAGCCGGCCGGCGATGGATCGGTCTGGGCGAGCTCATGTCTGTGCCCTGGTACGTGCTGCGCAAAATCCCCATCTACCTGGGTTTTCTCGCCCGCCGTCAGATGGCCTGGATCCGGACCCGAAGAGATTGAGCCCATGACCACCCCAGCGTGCGCCCCGTCTCTGGCACAAGCCCGCATCACCTCAGGGGCGCATCATGTTCCCCCCTCGTCGCGCGGAATCAGGGACCAGGCCGTTGCCCCACCGGACCACCGATCATGAATGACACCTGCAGCCTGTGCGGTCTGCCCGTTTCTCGCGCCAGCATGAGGCAAACCCTGGACCATCTGCTGGAACGCATGGCCCGGGGCGAAGGCGCCTGGCTGCTGACACTCAACACCGAAATGCTCTCCCGCTTCACCAGGGACCCTGGGTATCGCGATCTTGTCGCCCAGGCCGACATCATCACGGCCGACGGCATGCCACTGGTCTGGGCATCGCGATTCAAGGGGGCCGATCAGGCCATTGCCGAACGGACCACCGGCGTCGATCTGGTGGATGCGTTTCTGCGTTTGCCACAGGTGCCCCCCTACGCCATCATTGGCGGCGTCGACCCCGCCACCACCCTGCGGTTGTATGGCGACCATGCGCAACAGGCCTGCCGCTACCTGTTCAGCGGCAAAGTGGACCTGAGCGACGAACAGGTGAAGGCGTTTGCCGAGACCTTGCGCGCCGAGAATGTGCGCATGCTGTTTGTCGCACTGGGCGTTCCCAAACAGGACCGGCTGGCCCTGAAGCTGCGAAGCGCGATACCGGAACTGGTCGTCACAGGGATCGGTGGCACCTTCGAGATTCTGGGCCCGCAGGGCAGTCGCGCACCGCTCTGGATGCAGAAATCGGGCCTGGAGTGGCTGTACCGGCTGGTCAAGGAGCCCGGTCGCCTGTGGAAGCGCTACCTTGTCCACTACCCCGCCGGCATAAGCTTGATTCTCAAGGATCTTTTTCTTTCGCGGCAGTGAGGTGGACACGATGGCATCGGCCGCCTGAAAGGCATGACATTCATGCCGGTTGATTCAGGCACCATGCCGATCTGCAACGCCGTCGGCTCCGTGCCGATTGACGCCAGCGGCGCTTGAAAGATGGATCGCGAATCGCGCCTGCCGGATGAGGATGCAAGGGCAGATGCGCAGCCATCCCCTGCCGCGTCATGCGGCAGGGGATGCCGAAGTGCCTCTTAGAATGTAATGAAATGGTGCCTGAATGTCTGTTGTTCTAAATCTCGATGACATCTGGTCGGGCAGCCTGCTCATTGGCCAGGAGGATTGACACGTGTACGAATCGTTCTATGGTCTTCGCGAAAGACCTTTCTCCATTCAGCCTGACCCGGATTTCCTGTTCATGAGCCAGCGCCATTCGCAGGCCTTCAGCATGCTGGAGTACGGCATGGTGAGCCGTGCCGGCTTCACCGTGGTCTGTGGCGATGTGGGATGCGGGAAGACAACGCTGGTCCGCCGCCTGCTCAACACGCTGGGCGAAGACGTGCGGGTGGGTCTGGTCACCAACACCCATCAGGACATGGGCAATCTGCTGGAATGGATCATGCTCGCCTACGGGCTCCCATTCGAAGGCAAATCGCAGGTGAGCCAATACGATGCTTTCCAGCAGTTTCTGATTGCCGAATACGGCAAAGGCCACAGGGTGGTGCTCATCGTCGATGAAGCGCAGAACCTCAGCGTGTCTGCACTGGAATATCTGCGCATGCTGTCCAACATCAATGCCGACAAGGATCAGCTGCTTCAAATGATTCTGGTGGGTCAGCCGCAGTTGCGCGACAAACTCAAAAGGCCCGAACTCACGCAGTTTGCGCAGCGGGTGGCCGTGGACTATTTCATTCCTCCCTTGGGCACGGTGGAAGTGGCAGATTACATTGAACACCGGCTTCGCGTGGCAGGGCGCGATCGCAAGCTTTTCAGCCCGTTGGCGATGGCCAAGATCGGCAAGGTGGCGCAGGGCGTTCCCCGCAATATCAACACACTGTGCGACATGGCCCTGGTCTATGGCTACGCATACGAGGCCCGTGTCATCGATGTGCACATCATTGATGAGGTGCTCCACGATCGCTCGCAGTTCGGCGTGTTGGGAGAGCAGGCACCCGCAAATTCTGGGGAAAATCTGCCCGGGCGTGATTAATTTGTCAGTCTTACGTTCTATTGCTGACGCGATAATGGCAGTTTAGTGGGATGGAGCCATGTGCCAGGAATCATTGGGGTCGGTGTGACAACGCAATCAACCAACGACATTGCCATTGTCGGCATCTCTGCCCACCTTCCAGGCGCAAGCCATCCACAGGCCTATTGGGACAACCTGCGCCAGGGGATCGAGTCCATTCGGCGTCTCAGCGACGACGAATTGCTCGCGGCAGGCGAAAGCCCGGAACGCATGCGGCACCACAACTATGTGCCTGCAGCGGCCGTGCTGGATGGCTTTGAGCAATTTGACGCCGATTTCTTCGGGTTCAGCCCCAAGGAAGCGGCCATCATGGACCCACAGCACCGCCAGTTTCTGGAGGTGGCCTGGGAGGCACTGGAAAGCGCCGGTCATCCGCCCGAGTCTTTTCCAGGCGCCATCGCCGTGTATGCCGGCTGCGGGATGGGCAGCTACTTCTACTTCAACATCTGCTCCAATCCGGACCTGGTGGCCAACACCGGCATGTTCCTGTTGCGACACACCGGCAACGACAAGGACTTCCTCTCCACCCGGGTCAGCCACATCTTTGACCTCAAGGGTCCCAGCGTCAACATCCAGACCGCCTGCTCCACGTCGCTGGTGGCGGTGCACTATGCCTGTCAGTCACTGCTGAGTGGCGAATGCGACATGGCCTTGGCCGGCGGGGTGACGATCGAACTGCCGCACGCGCGTGGCTACATTTTCCAGGAGGGCGAAATTCTTTCGCCTGACGGCCATTGCCACGCCTTCGACCACCGCGCCCAGGGCACGGTGTTCGGTTCGGGGGCAGGCGTTGTGGTGCTGCGCCGGCTGGAAGACGCCCTGAAGGACGGCGACCACATCTGGGCCGTGATCAAGGGCACGGCTGTCAACAACGACGGAGCGGCCAAGGCAGGCTATCTGGCGCCCAGCGTGGACGGTCAGGCCAAGGCCATCGCGGAAGCACAGGCCGTGGCCGGTGTGTCGGCCGACACCATCGACTACGTGGAATGCCATGGCACGGGCACCTTCCTGGGCGACCCGATCGAGGTCGCCGCGCTGACCCAGGCGTTCCAGGAAACCACCAGCGAAACCGGTTTCTGCCGCATCGGTTCGGTCAAGACCAACATCGGCCACCTCGACACAGCGGCGGGCGTGGCCAGCCTGATCAAGGTGGCGCTGGCGCTCAAGCACCGCGAGCTGCCGCCGAGCCTGGGCTACGAGCGTCCCAATCCGTCGATCGACTTCGATGGAAGCCCGTTCCAGGTCAACCACACCCTGACCCCGTGGGTTTCGCACACGGGGCCTCGCCGGGCGGGCGTGAATTCGCTCGGCGTGGGCGGCACCAATGCCCACGCCGTGCTGGAAGAGGCGCCCGAAACAGCACCGAGCGAGCCGTCGGACTGGCCGTTCCAGTTGCTGGTGGTTTCAGGCCGCTCGCGTGCGGCCGTTGACGCAAACGCCAAGGCCCTGGCCGCTCACCTGCGCGCCCACCCCGAACTGTCTCTGGCCGACGTGGCCTACACGCTCAGGGAAGGCCGTCGCGCCTTCGAGCACCGGCGCGTGCTGGTGGCTGAAACCCTGGAAGAAGCCGCCACCCTGCTGGAAGGCACTGACACCCGACGTGTGTTCACCCACAGCCACCTGGGTGAAGACCCCGAGGTGGTGTTCATGTTCCCGGGCGGGGGTGCCCAGTACGCCGGCATGGCGCGCGAACTTTACGCCACCGAACCGGTGTTTCAGGACTGGATGGACCGCGGCCTGGAAGTGCTGCAGCGCCAACTGGACTACGACATCCGCGCGCTGTGGTTGCCCGAACCCGACCAGCACGATCAGGCGGTTGAGAAGCTCAAGCGCCCTTCGGTGCAGTTGCCCCTGATCATGATCGTGGAGTACGCGCTGGCGCAGCTGTGGATGTCCTGGGGCGTGAAACCCGCTGCCCTGGTGGGCCACAGCATGGGGGAAAACACCGCCGCCTGTCTGGCCGGCGTGATGTCGTTCGAAGATTGCATTGGCCTGGTGCTGCTGCGTGGCCAGTTGTTCGACACCGTGCCCGTGGGCGGCATGCTCAGTGTGCCGCTGCCTGCCGCCGAGGTGCGTGGCCTGCTGGGCAGCGAGCTGGACATGGCCAGCGTGAACGCGCCCGAGCTGTGCGTGGTGTCCGGACCGCAACACGCGCTCGACGCATTGGAGGCCACACTGCGCGAGCGCGAGGTCGAACCCCAGCGCGTCCAGATCGACATAGCCGCGCATTCGCGCATGCTCGGCCCCATTCTGGGCCGCTTTGAGGCCTACCTGCGCAGCATCCGCCTGAGCGCGCCCAGGCTGTCGATCATCTCGAACCGCGATGGTCAGCCTCTGAGCGCTGCGCAGGCCACCGATCCTCTGTACTGGGTCGCACACCTGCGCAACACGGTGCAGTTTGCCGACTGCCTGGCCACGCTGATGAAAGCGAGTGACCGGGTGTATCTTGAAGTGGGTCCGGGCAAGGCACTGGGCTCACTGGCGCAGGCCAATGGTGTGCCGGCAGGCCAGGTCATCAACTCGCTGCGCCACGCTGATCACGTCGTCGCCGACGATGTGTGGTTCCTTGGCACACTGGGACGTCTCTGGGCCACCGGCGTGAAGGTCGACTGGGAACCGATCTGGGGCGAGGCGCGCCGCCATCGCGTGCCGCTTCCCACCTACGCCTTCCAGCGCAAGCCTTATTTCATTGCGCCCGGCGCAGCACGGGCCACCGCGCCAGAGGCTGTGCGGCCATTGCGCACCGACGACGTGAGTCTGTGGGGCTACCAGCCCCGCTGGCGGCCACGCCAGGCCGACGTGGAAATCGATGTGGCCCAGGACCTTTCCACAACGGCGCCGCAAAACTGGCTGGTGTTCATGGACGATGCCGGCTTGGCCGATCACCTGGTCCACCGGCTGCGCAACGCCAGCCACCGGGTGACGGTGGTGCGCTCCGGCGACCTTTTTGCGCGTGTGAGCGAGAACGAGTACGTGCTGGCGCCAGAACGCGGCCGCGAAGGTTACGACGAACTGGTGCGGGATCTGGTGGCCACAGGCCATACGCCGCAACAGATCGTGCATGCCTGGCTGGTCACCCAGGAAGAGCAGTTTCGCCCGGGCAGCAGTTTCTTTCACCGCAACATCGAGCAGGGATTCTTCAGCCTGCTGTTTCTCGCCCAGGCCATGGCCGGCGAGAACCTGCCAAAACCCATGCACCTGACGGTGCTGAGCACCGGTGCCGCCCGTGTGCGCGACGAGGCCTTGCCCTACCCTGAAAAGGCCACGGCTCTGGGCCCCGCCCGCGTGGCTCCGCGCGAACTGCCAGGCCTCACCTGCACGGTGCTGGATGTGGTGCTCCCTGTGGCTGAAAAGGGTTGGCGCGCCAAACCGGATATGGGTGCATGGAACGCCTTGAGCGAGCGCGTGCTCGAAGAACTGTTCGCCACTCCGGGCAACCGGGTGGCGGCGTTGCGGGCCGACAAGCGCTTTGAACTGGGCTACGCCCCGCTGCCGCTGGCGCCCGCCGAGGACCTGAGCGGGCTGGCCATGGGTTGCGTCTGTCTGCTCACCGGCGGTCTGGGTGGCATAGGCCTGACCGTGGCCGAGCGCCTGGCGCGCGAAAAGCATGCCCGCCTGGTGCTGCTGGCGCGACAGCCGCTGCCTGCACCCGATACCTGGGACCGCCACTTGCGCAGCGGTGAACCGCTGGATCCGACCGTGCAGCGCATCCTGGCCGTGCGCCGCCTCGAAGCGCTGGGTGCCCAGGTGATGGTGATCGCCGCCGACGTGTGCAATGTGAAAGACATGCAGGCAGCCGCCGAACAGGCGCAGCAGCGTTTCGGGCGTATCGCGCTGGTGATCCACGCCGCCGGCGTGGTGGACGACGGTCCCCTGCTGACCAAGACATCGGGTGGTGTGGAAGAGGTGTTTGCGCCAAAGGTTCACGGTGTGCAGATCCTCCACGAACTGTTTCCCGATGGCAGCATTGATGGCCTGGTGCTGTTTTCGTCCACCAGCACCATCACCGCGCCGGCTGGCCAGGTCGACTATGTGGCAGCCAACGAGTACCTCAACGCCTACGCGCGCAGCCGCGCAGGTGGCCGCACCCGGGTGCTGGCCATCGACTGGGGCATCTGGAACGAAGTGGGCATGGCGGCCAAGGCCATGGCCAGCCGCCTCGGCGAGGCACCACCGCCCCCCCGGCATCCGGTCGACGCCCCCTTGCTCGACGAAGCCACCTTCGACCCGGCTGGAAACCGCCTCTTCACCGCCCGCTGGCACACGCAGGACCGCTGGATTCTCGACGGTCACCGCACGGCCTCCGGCCAGGCCCTTTTGCCTGGCACCGGCTACCTGGAACTCGCCGCAGAGGCCCTGCGCGGCAACGGGGAGACGGGTTCGTTCACGATCCAGGATCTTTACTTTTTCCGTCCGCTGGAAGTGGACGACACCCAGGCCCGCGATGTCCGGGTGATGCTGGCCCGAAGCGACGAGGGCTATGCCCTCGAGGTGCGCAGCGATGTGCTGTTTGAAGGTCGCAAGGCCTACCAGCTCAATGCCCAGGCCACGCTGGTGCCTGGCCCGCTGCCGCCGGCCGCCCGGCTCGAACTCCAGGACCTGCTGGCACGTTGTCCACTGCGAAGGGCCGAAGACACTGGTGGTCTGCGTTCGCCGCAGGAGGCCCACCTGAACTTCGGCCCGCGCTGGCGGGTGCTGCAGTCGGTCGCTTACGGACACAACGAAGGCGTGGCCCATCTGCAACTGCCCGCGGAATTTGAGGGCGACGTTCGGGCGGGCTTCCTCCTGCACCCGGCGTTGCTGGACCTGGCCACCGGCTGGGCGATGCATCTGATCGAGGGGTACGGGCCCGATCACCTTTGGGTGCCGGTGTCTTACCGGTCGGTGCAGGTGCACCGACCCCTGCCAACCGAAGTCTGGAGCTGGGTCCGCAACGCACAGGACAACCGCGCCGACGCACCGTTTGCGGTGTTCGATGTCACGCTGTTCGATGCACAGGGCGAAGTCTGTCTGGAGGTTCAGGGCTTCTCCATCAAGCGCCTGCAGGAAGGGGGGTTTGCGACGTCGGCCAGCCGGCTCGATGCACGCGAACTGGTTTTCGATGGGCCCGCGCGCGGTGCTTCCCAGGCCAAGCTCTCACCCGCTGAAGAACAGCTGCAACACAGCATGTCGCAGGGCATCCTGCCGCACGAAGGCGCCGATGCGTTTGGGCGTGCCCTGGCCACAGGCATGTCCCAGGTGGTGATCTCTTCCATGAACCTGGATGCCCTGGTGCGCCAGGCCGGCGAGGCCACGGCTGCCGAGGTGGGCTCCGGTCAGAAATTCCAGCGACCCGACCTGGACAGCGACTATGTGGAACCACGCAACGACGTGGAGCGCACCCTGGTGGGGTTCTGGGAAGAATTGCTCGGTGTAGACCAGGTGGGCGTTGCCGACAGCTTCTTCGATCTGGGCGGGCACTCGCTGATCGCGGTCCGCCTTTTCGCGATGGTGAAGAAGGCCTACCGGGTCGAGTTTCCCATCTCGGTCCTGTTCGAAGCGCCCACCATAGCCTTGTGCGCCGACATGATCCGGGAACGCATCGGCGACACAGGCACGGATACCGGCAGCGCTGCGGACGTACCCGGTTCCGCTGTATCCACCCCCCGACGCCGCTTCACCCACCTGGTGGCCATGCACGATGGCGAAGGGGGTGAGCGCCCGCCTTTCTTCCTGGTCGCCGGCATGTTCGGCAACGTGCTCAACCTGCGCCACCTGGCCCGACTGATTGGCGTGGGGCGGCCGTTTTACGGGCTGCAGGCGCGGGGTCTTTACGGCGACCAGGCGCCACACGCCACGCTGGTCGAAGCAGCCACCGACTGCATCGCCGAGATGCGCCTGGTCCAGCCCCAGGGCCCCTACCTGCTGGGCGGTTTCTCGGGCGGAGGCATCACGGCACTGGAGATCGCACGGCAGCTGGAAGCCGCCGGCGAAACGGTGTCGCTGCTGGTGCTGCTGGACACCCCGCTGCCTGTGCGCCCCAGCCTCAACCGGATGGACAAGCTGATGATCAAACTGGCCGAGCTGCGCCGGGGTGGCCTGGGTTTCCTCAAGGAATGGGTCAGGCGCCGCGTCGAGTGGGAACTGCAACGCCGCCGGGGTGTCGCGGCGCCCACGGCCAGTGTCCACCAACTCCACAACGCCGAAATCGAAGCGGCGTTCCGCGCCGCATTGCCGGCGTATCCGCTGAAAGCCTGGAAGGGCCCCGCCGTGCTGTTCCGTCCGCCGCTGGATCGCCACTGGAAGGTGTCCGGGGGACGCTGGGTCAGCGCAGAACGCGAATACCTGTACGAAGACAACGACTGGACCCGCTTCATGCCAGCACTGAAAGTGATCGAAGTGCCCGGCAACCACGACTCCATGGTGCTCGAGCCCAACGTGCGCGTGCTTGCGAGCCACATGAAAACCTGCATTGAGGCGGCCGAAAAGCCGAACGACCCCACATGAATCCCACCCTACAGCCCACGGTGCTCACGGTGTTGCTGAACTTTCGCACACCGGACATGACGCTGCAGGCCCTGGAAGCGGTGCTGCGGGAAATGCAGGATCTCGCTGGCGCCGTCACGGTGGTGGACAACGACTCGGGTGACGGCTCCTTCGAGAAAATTCGCGACACCGTACGCGCCAGGGAATGGCAACGGGTGAGGGTGCTGCAGTCCGGGCACAACGGAGGCTACGGTGCCGGCAACAACTTCGGCATCCGCCAGGGTCTGCCAGATGGTTCGGCACCCGATTTCGTGTACCTGCTGAACTCCGACGCCTTCCCCGAACCGGGTTGTCTGAGCATTCTGCTGGATCACATGGTGCGGCATCCTCGCGTGGGTTTTGCCGGCGGGCGAACCCATGGGCAAGACGGCGTGCTCCACAACACCGCCTTCCGCTTTCCGACCGTCTTCAGCGAATTCGAAGGCGCTGTCGCCACGGGCCCCTTCTCACGCCTCCTCAAGAAGTACATCGTGGCCATGCCGACCCCTGAAGACGTGCAGGAAGTGGACTGGCTGGCCGGCGCCAGCCTGATGGTGCGGCGCCAGACCCTGGACGAAATCGGCCTCTTTGATGAGCGCTACTTTCTGTATTTTGAAGAGACCGACCTGTGCCTGCGCGCCCGACGCGCCGGCTGGTCGTCCATGTACGTGCCGCAAAGCCAGGTGATGCACATCGGATCGGTGACCACGGGCATGAGAACCTGGCGGCGCATGCCTTCCTACTGGTTCGACTCCCGTCTGCGGTACTTCATGAAAAACCATGGCGTGCTGTACGCAGCCGCGGCCACCCTGGCGCATGTCACAGGCGCTCTGCTGTTACGGCTGCGCCATCTGGTGAACAGGCGCAGCCGGCGGGAGAACGCACCGGAACACTTTCTGCGGGATCTGGTGTCACACGATCTGCGTGGTCTGTGGCAACGTGAGCCGCTGGGCGAGCAACCCGGCGCCAAGTCCTGAACAAAACGGCACGAGCCGCCAGCACATTTTTTTCTCCTACGTCCGGAGCAGTTCATGAGCAGTTTTTCCTGTGTGGTAATGGGCAACGAGTCCCTGCTGATCCAGTGCGCCGAGCGCCTGCTGCAAGGCGGCGACCGCATCGGTGCGGTGGTGACACGCAATGCCGACATCCGCACCTGGGCCCTGCACAAGCATCTTCGGGTGGAGGCACCGGGTGAGGGCCTGGGCGAGCGTCTGGCGGATCTCGATTTCGACTGGCTGTTCAGCATCGCCAACCTGTCGGTGATTCCGCAGACGGTACTCGATCGCGCCGCACATGGCGCCATCAATTTCCACGACGGCCCGCTGCCCCGGCACGCGGGTCTGAACGCCCCGGTGTGGGCCATCCTGCAGCGCGAAAAGCAGCACGGGGTGACCTGGCACATGATCGAGGGTGGCATCGACGAAGGCGACATCGTCAAGCAGCAGCTGTTCGACATGGCGCCCCATGAAACGGCACTGACCCTGAACACGCGCTGCTACGAAGCGGCGATGGAAAGTTTCACCGAGTTGCTGGCCGACCTGCACGGAACGGGCCTGCGACGCACACCCCAGGACCTCAGCCAGCGCAGCTACCACGCCCGCCTGGACCGGCCGGGCGCGGCGGCCCAGCTTGATTTTGCGCAGCCGGCCGAAACGCTGGTGGCCCTGGTCTCGGCCCTGGACCACGGCACCTACTGGAACCCCCTGACCTGCCCCAAGGTGGAAGTCGCGGGCCGCGTGCTGCTCGTCAAGGGTGCCGCAATTGAAGCTGGCGCAGGCGGCGCTGTGCCCGGTCAGGTCTTGGAAGCGACACAGGCCGGTCTCGTGGTGGCCACCGCATCGGACCCGGTCCGATTGACGGGTTTGCGCGACATGCAAGGCCAGCCCGTGTGCCCTTCCACCATCGCCCGCACAGGTGACCAGCTTCCCGCGCTGGACGCCGCACAGGCACAGAACCTGACCGAGGCCATGGCCCGGGTGGTGGCCGGCGAGGCGGCCTGGCGCCGCTGCCTGCAGTCGCCCCAGGCCATCGACCTGCCATCGACCACCGCCGCCACTGGCCCTGTGGCCCTGCGCCAGACCGCACTGCAAGTGCCTGCAGGGCTCACGGGCGACCGCCTGCTGGCTGCGGTGGCCGCCGGGGTTGCCCGGGTGAGCGGCAAGACGGCTTTCGACATGGCCTACCAGGACGCGGCCGCGCCACAGGCGCCGGCCTACCTGTCCACCTGGGTCCCGTTGCGCCTGACGGCTGCAGGCGACAGCCCGTTCTCCGCCTTCGCCGAACAGTGCGCCTCCGCGCTGGACAAGGCGCGCCGCCACCCGGCCTTTGCGCTGGATCTCGTGGCACGCGACCCGGCCATCAAGGGCCTGTCGATACCGCAATTCGGGCTCTCTGTGGGTGCGGCATTCGTTGAAGGCAGCGCTGTGACCGCACAGCTCACCCGAGATGGCACCCTGTCGCTGTGGTACGACGCCGCCCGCCTGCCCGACGAAGCCGCTGCACAGCTCGCACAGCGCCTGCAAAGCGTGTTGCACGCCCTGGGTGATCCATCCGCCCAGGACACCCACCTGGGGAGCCTGCCCATCCTGTCACCCGCCGAGCGCGAGCAGGTGCTGTACGGCTGGAATCACACCCGCTGCGACTACGAGCGGAACACCTGCGTGCACCAGTTCTTTGAAGCGCAAGTCACGCGCACGCCGCAAGCCACCGCCGTGGTGTTCGAAGGCACGGCGCTGACCTATGCCGAACTGAACACCCGCGCCAACCGCGTGGCACACCGCCTGCGTGACATGGGCGTGCAACCGGGCACGCTGGTGGGCCTGTACACACCCCGCTCGCTGGAGTTGCTGGTGGGCGCGCTCGCCATCCAGAAAGCTGGCGGCGCCTACGTGCCGCTGGATCCGGCCTACCCGGCCGACCGTGTGGCGCTCTACATTGAAGACAGCGGCGCGCCGGTGATCATCGCGCAGTCCACCCTGGTGAAGAACCTTCCCAGCCATCAAGCGCAGGTGCTGGTGATCGACCAGGATGCGCAGATCGGTACACAGCCAGACACCAACCCCGACAGCGGGGTGCAACCATCCGACATCGCCTACATGATCTACACCTCGGGCTCCACCGGCCGGCCCAAGGGCGTGATGGTGGAGCACCGCAATGTGGCCAACTTCTTCCGTGGCATGGACGACCGCATCCGCCACGACCCGCCGGGCGTGTGGCTGGCCGTCACCAGCCTGTCGTTCGACATCTCGGTGCTGGAGCTGTTCTACACCCTGGCGCGCGGGTTCAAGCTGATCCTCTCAAGCGACGAAAACCGCGCGCTCGTCTCCGGTGGCCAGTTGCCGATCTCGGCCCAGAAAATGGACTTCAGCCTCTACTACTGGGGCAACGACGACGGCGCCGGCCCAAAGAAGTACGAACTGCTGCTCGAAGGCGCCAAATTCGCCGACAACCACGGGTTCTGTGCGGTGTGGACGCCCGAGCGCCACTTCCATGCCTTTGGCGGCCCGTATCCGAACCCGTCGGTCACGGGCGCTGCGGTGGCCGCGGTCACCAAAAACATCGGCGTGCGCGCGGGCAGCTGCGTGGGTCCACTGCATCATCCCGCACGCATTGCCGAAGAATGGGCGGTCATCGACAACCTCACCAACGGCAGGGCCGGTCTGGCCATTGCCTCGGGTTGGCAGCCAGACGACTTCGTGTTGCGACCGCAGAACACACCGCCCAACAACAAGAAGGCGATGTTCGAAACCATTGAGCAACTGCGCCGCCTCTGGCGCGGCGAAGCGGTGGCGTTTCCCACGGTCAGTGGAGAGCCCTTCAACGTGGTCACCCAGCCACGCCCGGTGTCCAAGGAATTGCCGGTTTGGGTCACCACCGCAGGCAACCCGGAGACATGGAAGGAAGCCGGCGCCATTGGCGCCCACGTGCTCACCCACTTGCTGGGCCAGACCGTGGAGGAGGTTGGCAGCAAGATCAAGATCTACCACCAGGCGCTGAGCGACGCAGGGCACGATCCGACGCAATTCACGGTCACGCTCATGCTGCACACCTATGTGGCGCGTGACCGCGAGCAAGCGCGTGAAACGGCCCGTGGCCCGATGAAGGACTACCTGCGCAGCGCGGCCGGTCTCATCAAGCAGTACGCCTGGGCCTTCCCTGCCTTCAAGAAGCCATCGGGCGTGAACAACCCGTTTGACCTCGACCTGCGGTCGCTGACAGAAGAAGAACTGGAAGCCATTCTGGACTTTGCCTTCATTCGCTACTTCGAGGACTCCGGACTTTTTGGCACGGTGGACGATTGTTTGCAGCGGGTGGAGGAACTCAAAGCCATCGGTGTGGCCGAGGTCGCCTGCCTGATCGACTACGGCATTCCGACAGAGAAGGTCATGGAAGGCCTTTACCCCCTGGCCGAAGTGCTGCGCCGTTCAAACGAGGCAACAGAGGTGCCTGACGACGATTTCTCCATCGCTGCCCAGATCGTGCGTCACGGCGTCACCCACCTGCAATGCACCCCCAGCATGGCCCGCATGATTGCCATGAACGACGAAGCCAAGTCGGCGCTTTCAAAGGTCCAGCATCTGATGATTGGTGGCGAGGCACTGCCCGGTACCCTGGTGGCCGAACTGGGCCAGGTCACGAAAGCCTCCGTCGAAAACATGTACGGTCCCACCGAGACCACCATCTGGTCGTCCACCGAAACCGCCAGCGCCTCCGAAGCGGTGGTCAACATCGGCCGGCCGATTGCCAACACCCAGATGTATGTGCTCGACGACCACCAGCAGCCCGTTCCGGTGGGCGTGCCTGGTGAGCTCTACATTGGCGGCGACGGTGTCACACGTGGCTACTGGCAGCGCGACGACCTCACCGCCGAGCGCTTCCCTGCCGATCCCTTCGTGCGCCCCGAATGCACCGCACCCGGCGGTGCCCGCATGTACCGCACCGGCGACCTGGCGCGCTGGCGCCCGGACGGCCGCATCGACTTTCTGGGCCGCGCCGACTTCCAGGTCAAGATCCGGGGCTACCGCATCGAGCTGGGCGAGATCGAAGCCGTGCTCGAATCCGTCGACGGTGTTCGACAGGCCGTGGTGGTGGCCCGCGAAGACCAGCCGGGCGATGTGCGCCTGGTGGCCTACCTGCGCACCGACGCGGGTTTCTCGACCGAGCGCCTGCGCGAGTGGGCCGCCACCCGTCTGCCCGAGCACATGGTGCCGGCCCATTTCGTGACGGTCGAAGAATTCCCCCTCACGCCCAATCGCAAGGTCGACCGCAAGGCCCTGCCCGCCCCGACGCAGACCTCCTTGCGCGAGCGTACCGAGGTGTTTGTGGCACCCGAGAACGAAATCGAACAGAAGATCGCCGCCATCTGGTCGCGCGTGCTGGGTGTGCCACAGATCGGTGGCAAGGACAATTTCTTCGCGCTCGGCGGCCACTCGCTGCTGGCCGTGCAGGCCCACCGTGAAATCAAGCAGGCACTCAATTCCACCCGCCTGAGCATCACCGACATCTTCCGCTTCCCGACCCTCTCGGCCCTGGCCGCCCACCTCGACGACAAGCCGCGCGACACGCCTGAAGCCGCCGCAGAATCGGCCGACCGGGCCCAGATGCGCGCCGACGCCATGTCGCGCCGGCGCGCCATGCGCTCGGGAAAGACCTGAGCACAGGTTCAAGTGACTCACCCGGGTCCATCCGCGTGGTCGGAACTGCAGCAGGCGCTCACCGCCGCCGTTGGCCAGGGTGTGGGCGTGGTTTTCAGCGGCGTGGACGGCGATCCGGACCGTCTGCACCCGCTGGAGCGCGCCGCGATGGGCCGGGCCATTGTCCGGCGCCAGCGCGAATACGCCGCAGGTCGCGAAGCCGCACGGATGGCCATGCGTTTGATCGGATGGCCCGAAGCCCCCGTCCCCAGTGCCCCGGACCGTTCGCCACAGTGGCCACCGGGACTGATCGGGTCCATTTCGCACACCCGCGACGCCTGCCTGGTGTTGGTGGCCCCGTGTGCCCGGTTCCTGGGCATCGGCGTGGACATCGACATGCACGAGCCCGTCGAGCCTCACTTGTGGCCCTTGATCTGCACTCCTGCCGAACAGGCGGCACTGGCGACCTGGCCCGAAAACGAAAGAGGCTTGGCGGTGACCCGCCTGTTTTCGGCCAAAGAGGCGGTTTTCAAATGGCAATTCCCCCTGCATCGCCGCATGCTGGATTTCCAGCATGTGCACATCCACCTCGCGCAGAGCAACAGCACCTTCGTTGCACACATTGACCAGGGCAGCGATCCCCGCGTGCATCCCCACGTCTGCACGCAGGGAAAGATACTTTGCCGTGGCGAGCACGTCGTGTCGTGGGTGATCACCCCGCAAGATCCAACGGAAGCGGGCCTTCAGCGCCAGGAGAAACCGGGTTTGAACTGCCTCACCCCGTAAGCTGCCTCGAACCGCGTGCACGCAAACTGCCATCCAGCAAGCGCCAGCGATTCAGATGCATGTGACGGTGGGTCATGTTGGCCGCCACCTTCAAGCCATTCAGTCCCAGTGTTTTCAATGCGCTGCGTTGTGCCGCGGCCTGGCGCCACGTCTCGAACAGGGCCTGTGCATCTCCCGATGGGAAAAACCGCCCCGCATGGGTGGGCACACAATCGCGCAGGCCGGGCGTGTTGCTGGCCAGGACCGGCACGCCCTGCGAGAAGGCGTCGTAGACGATCCGGGGTTGTTCGTCCGAACGACTCGGCACGACGACGGCGTGGTAGCCGTGCAACTGCTTGAAAAAGGACGGGCCGTAGGGCGTGGTGCCCAGCAGTCTCAGTCGCGTCGAGCGGCGCGGTTTGGCGGCCGCAGTCCGGCACCTGTCGGCCAGTTCGCCATCACCCAACACATCCAGATGCACGGGCACGCCATGGGCCTCCGCCAGATCCAGGGCGTCGAGAAGATCCAGCACGCCCTTGGCGGCGACCAGTCGGCCGGCAAACAGCAAGTTGAGCGACCCGGACGATTCGGCGAGCTTTTCATTCCAGCTGTGCAGCACCGCCGCTTCGCTGGCGATGTTGTCGTCATCGATCCAGGAAGCGTGGATGATATGCCCCCGGTCAGGCCGTCGGGTCAGCAGGCTCTGTTTGTATTCGGCCTGCGTGAAGACCGCCAGGTCGGTCATGTTGATGCAGCAACGATTGACCCACTCCGACAGTGCCGCGTCAATGCGCTCGGGCCAGCGCGCAGGAACGCTCAGGTCGGTGCGCCACGGTGACGACTCGACAATGATCAGCAAATACTTGCCACGCAACTTGGCCGCGAAGGTGGCAATGTTGTGCAGTGAGGTGAGCATCCAGCCACCCAGTCCTGTGTGCACCACATCGGCACGGCCGATGGCCTGCCACAGCCGGCCAACCATGATGGGCAATGCCAGTGTCTGCTTGAAGCGGGCGGGCAAATCGATGAACTGGATGCGTGGGTCGTCCAGCAACACCACGCCCTCGGGAAGCGGCCCGTCAATGCGGGGGCAGGCCAGCGTGAAGTGGGAGATGTAATCCGGGTGCCTGATGAGGTCCTTGTGCCACAGTGCATCCACATACCGTTTGCCGTCGACATCACAATACACCGGGATGGAAATCACCAGCAGGTAATGCCCTGAGAGGGGCATGGGTGTCTCGGTGGTTTCTACGGCGACGGTCACTTGGAGCTCCAGGCCATTGGCAGACAACCGGTTCAGCACCACCCTGCGGCCCGATTTTGGCGATCATTCAGGTCTGCCGCAGCGTGATCGTTCAGACTGTAGCCCAGGTAACAACCAGTAAGCAATCCATTCAATCACATACAAATGATGACACGCGTGAGGGCGCCTGGCTCGTGGCTGAAGACGGGGAGCGGCGGTCAGTGGCGTAGCCATCGGCAGCGCGACAAACCTCACGCCAGGCACCCGCTGCATCGGTGCCCAGGAGAATGGTATGTGATTGACGACAGCCGGTTCGTTGTTTCCTTGCGTCAGACCGAACATGACCGGTGGTCAAGCCGTTTATTCTGTGCACAGGAAGCCTTTTGTATGCCAACGGCGGAGCGCCGGGTGTCTGTTGGGCTTCCGCGATGTGCCCGTCGCGCAGCAACGGCAGAGCCCATGCTGGCCAAATGCTGGCGTGCCTCAGATTCATTCGACCCAAGTACCCATGCCCACATGCCAACACGGAGGTCAATTCATGACCACCCACGCTCTGGTGTTGACCTGGCTTATCGGAACACCTGTGTGACAAGCACGCAACCCATCGTCATGGCGACCCCGGGCAACACCCTGCTGCTTTACGCGCCCGTTCCCCTTTATTCCAGCGGGCAGGGTTACCTGCTGGAAGACCAGGCCTGCAACGGCCTTCGCCGGTGGGCAGAAAATTTTGACCACGTCATCGTGATGCACCCGCTGCAGCACGGCGCAGCGCCGCCCAGCTGGATTCCGGTGGAATCGTCCGGCATCGATCTGGACCGGGTGGAGTTCGTGGCTCTGCCCACCGCCTACCGCCCCGACCAGTTTCTGCTCCACTACGGGAAGGTGCGGCGGCAGATCGCTCAGCTGATCGATCGCGCACAGTACCTGACCTTTGCCATCGGTGGCCTATTTGGTGACTGGGGCGCGGTGGCGGCACTGGAGGCCCACCGCAAGGGCCGGCGCTTTGCGGTCTGGACCGATCGGGTGGAGTCCGACGTGGCCCGGCACGAGGCAACGTCCGCTCCAACACTGAAAGCGCGTGTGAGGGCAAGGCTCTTCCACCGGCCCATGGCCATGCTGGAGCGGGCCGTCATTCGTCGCGCCACCGTGGGCCTCTTTCACGGTGCAGAGACGCACGCCGCGTACGCGCCCTATGCCAAGGCGGCGGAAATCGTGCACGACATCCACCTTCGGGAGGAGGATCGCATCCCTGCTGACGAGCTGAAAAAGAAGCAGGAAACGGTCTTGCAGGGCCCCTTGAAAATCTGCTATCTGGGTCGCGCCGACCCGATGAAGGGCACCGACGACTGGATGGCTGTGATGGCGAACCTGAAGGCGGCCGGGATCGACTTCCACGCGACATGGCTGGGTGCCGGCGAACGCCTGCAAGCCATGAAGGACCAGAGCGACAGCCTGGGGCTGGGGGCGCAGGTCGCGCTGCCCGGCTTCGTGAGAGACCGTGCGGCGATCCTGACCGCGCTGCGGGAGGCGCAGGTGTTCGTGTTCTGCCACAAGACGCCGGAGTCGCCCCGCAACCTGATCGAGGCGCTGGTTTCGGGGACGCCGCTCGTCGGCTACGACAGCCCTTTTCCCAGAGACCTGATCGCTGCGAACGGCGGCGGCTGGCTGTCGCCCAAAGACGATGTGAAAGCGCTCACGGCCGTCCTGGTCAGCCTCGCGGGCGATCGCCAGCGCCTGGCAGACCTCATCGATCGGGCCGCCCGGGATGGCAGTCCCTTCAACGATGTGGCGGTCTTCAAACACCGCAGCGAAGTGATACGTGCCCACCTCTGATACCCAGCTTCCCGGCGGGCACCCCGCAGGGGGCGGGCGGGAAAAACCCACGTCCGGTGTTCGCCTGGACCGTTACCGCCCATCGCTGCCACTGGCATGCGTTCCGATCCATCAAACAAGAATGACCGTTCATCTGGGGAGCTCGACATGAGTGAGGAAGCGGTAACAGGCGGTCCGGAAGAGCCTGAACCGTCCACGCTGCGTGGCCTGCTGCGGGCTGGCGCAGCGCAGGCCGGCGAGCGCCTGGCGTTCGCTTTTCTGGACGACCAGCTGGCCGTGACCGGGCAACTGACGTTCTCGGAACTGGCCGACATGGCCCACACCATCGCCTTGCGCCTGGCACCGCTGGTGGCGCCAGGCGACCGGGTGTTGCTGGCCTTCGACAACGGCCCGGACGCCGTGTGCCTGTTCTGGGGCTGTATCGCAGCAGGCGTGGTGCCTGTGCCTGCGCCAGCGCCCAAACCACCGCGCGCAAAAGCCAGGAATGCCCGGTTGCCGGGCATCGCTGCCGACGCAGGCATCACGCTCGCCATGGCTTCCGACGAGCATGCCAGGGCCGCCAGGGTCCACTCGCCCGAACTCACCTGGCTGTCGCTGCCGGAGCTGCTGGCCGACGGGCCCGCCAGTGCGCCCGCCGCCAGCCGGGCAGAGGCGACACCCAGCGACCTTGCCTACCTGCAGTACACATCGGGATCCACCAGCGAGCCCCGTGGCGTTGAAATCACCCACGCCAACATCCTGGCCCAGTGCAAGGCCCTCGGCACAGCAGAGAAGATCGATCCCGACCGGTCGCGTGCCCTGATCTGGCTGCCCTGGTTCCACGACTATGGCCTGGTGCACGGTCTGGTGCAGCCGGTGTACACCCGGGCCGCCTCGTTCCTGATGCCCACCAGCGCTTTCACACTCAATCCGTTGAAGTGGCTCGAAGCCATCGACCAACACCAGATCACCCACAGCGGCGGTCCGGACTTCGCCTACGCCGCCTGCGTGCAGGCCCTGGCGCGACAACCGAACTGGTCCGCCCGGCTCAGTGGCTGGGAGCTGGCTTCCAGCGGCGCGGAGCCGGTGCGTGACACCACGCTGCATGCTTTTGCCGAAGCCTTTGCGCCGCACGGCTTCGACAACACCCTCTTCGCACCTTCGTACGGCCTGGCGGAAGCGGTGCTGGGCGTCACGATGCGAAACCTGCGCACGGCGCCACGCTGCCTGGCGCTGGACGCGAGGGCGCTGGAGCACAAAGCGGTGCTTGAAGCGCAGGCCACGGCCACGGGTTCGCGCGCCCTGGTGAGCTGCGGCAAGCCCCTGCCCGGGTTTGAAGTGCGCATCGTGGACCCCCTGACCCGCCTGCCCTGCAACCCGGACCGGATCGGGGAAATCTGGGTGGCAGGACCGAGCGTGGGGCGGGGCTACTGGGGCCAGCCAGCGACCAGCGAAGCGATCTTCCGCGCATCTCTCGCGGGCGATGAGCCTGGCCGCTCAACCTACCTCCGGACCGGAGATCTGGGTTTTCTTTCTGAGGGCGAGCTGTTCATCACAGGCAGGGACAAGGACCTGATCGTGGTCCATGGCCGCAACATCTACCCCCAGGATATCGAACTGACGACACAGACGGCCCATCCCGCCGTGCGGCCAGGCGGCGTGATCGCGGTGGCGGTCGAAAAGGGCGCACGTCAGGTGGTGGTGGTGCTGATGGAATGCCACCGCAGACAGACACCGGCAGAGATCCGTGTGGCGATCGACGAGGTGCGGCGACAGGTCGGGCTCGAGCACGAGCTGGACCTTCACGATGTGTTGCCCCTGCAGACCGGCGCCTTGCCGCGCACCTCCAGCGGCAAGCCGCAGCGCGGCGCCGCCCGCCACCTGTACCTGCAGGGCGCGCTGGAGCCCATGCGACTGGCGGCTCAGGTGCCCTCAGACCTCGCCGCATCCCCGGCCCTGGCGTCAGACCCCCTGCTGCTGGAAACGCTGACCGCGTTGTGGGCCGAGATCCTGGGCCAGACGACGATCGAACCCGAGGCGAACTTCTTTGACCTCGGCGGCGACTCGCTGCTGGCCACCCAGCTGGTGTCGCGCCTGCACGCAAGGCTGGGGGTCGAACTGCCGGTCAGCGCCCTGTTCGAGGCCCCCACGGTGCAAGGTCTCGCGCACCAGGTTGCCCGGGCACGGGCGAACCTGTCGGACGACCCCGCCACCCTGACCCTGTTCGAGCGGGTGCCGCCCGCCCCGGACCGCGCCCGCGCGCCGGGCAGCCAGGTTCCGCTGTCGTTCTCCCAGGAGCGCATGTGGTTCATGCACGAGCTCGCCCCCACGAGCACCGCCTACAACATCCCGCTGGCCCTGCGCCTGCACGGTCCGCTCGACGTGACCGCCCTGCAGACCGCCCTGGCGCGGGTGGTGGACCGGCACGAAGTGCTGCGCACCCGCTTCATCAAGACCCGCGAAGGTGTGGTGGGCGAGGTGGTGGAGAGCCCGCCACCCGTACTCGAAGCCGTGCACCTGAACACCGCCGGTCTGCGCACCACCGAAGAGGCGCTGCACCGCCACCTGACCCAGGCCACCAGCGAGCCTTTCCGGCTGGACCAGTGCCCGCTGTTTCGCGCGCAGGTGGTGCACCTGGGTGACCAGGACGCGGTGCTGCTGATCGTGATGCACCACATCGTCAGCGACCAGTGGTCGTTCGCCGAGATGGGCCGGGAACTGGCGGTGCACTACAGCGCGGCGCGCACCGGGGGTGAAGCGTCTCTGCCCCGACTGACGATCCAGTACGCCGACTACGCCGCCTGGCACCGCCAGTGGTTTGAAGGTGCGCGGCGCGACCGGGAGCTCGCTTACTGGACGCGTCGCCTGGAAGGCCTGGAACCGCTGCCACTGAACGAAGACTTTCCGCGCCCCCGGCAGCAGAGCTTCAGGGGTGCCTCGATTCGTTTCCCTCTGCCTGTGGACGACATCGCCGCCCTGCGGCGCCTGGGTGCGGCCCATGGTGCCAGCCTGTCGATGGTGCTGATGGCCGCACTCAATGTGATGCTGCACCGGCACACCGGCAAGACCGACATCGCCATCGGCGTGCCGATTGCCAACCGCCACCACCTGGCCTCCGAAAGCCTGATCGGCACCTTCGTGAACACCCTGGTGTTCCGCACCGACCTGGCTGGCGATCCGGACTACCGCACCGTGCTGGCACGGGTGCGCGACGTGTCGCTGGAGGCCTTCGCCCACCAGGACATGCCCTTCGAGGTGCTGGTGCGCGAACTGGCGGGCCAACCCGACGCCAGCCGGCAACCGCTGTTCAATGTGATGTTCAACATGGTGAACTCACAGGCCCGCGACAGCACCTTCGACGGACTGACCTGGTCCCGTCTGGATTTCGACCGGGCATCGGCCCAGTTCGACCTGACGGTGGTCGCCGACCTGCTCTACGACCAGGCCCTGGTGATCGAGTACGCCACCGATCTGTTCACACGCGAGACCGTGCAACGCATGGGCGAGCACCTGCAACGCATCCTGCTCGCCGCGATCGACGCCCCCGGGGTGCGCGTGGCCACGATCCCGCTGCTGGGTGACGCCGAGCGCGCCTGCCTGCACAACTGGTCGCTGGGGCCCGCCCAAGCGCCGGCGGCCCACTCGGTGGTCGACTGGGTGGCGCGCGGCGCGCGGCGGTTCCCGCAGCAGACCGCGCTCATCTTCGGCGACACGCACCTGACCCACCAGGCACTGGACGAGGCGTCGAACCGGCTGGCCAGGGTGCTGCGCGATCAGGGCATTGCGCGCGGTGCCCGCGTCGGTCTGTGCCTGCCGCGCAGCCACGACCTGGTCATCGCCCTGCTGGCCGTCCTCAAGACCGGTGCGGCCTATGTCCCGCTGGACCCCGCCTATCCGGTGGAGCGGCTGAACCACCAGATCGACGATGCCGACCTGGCGATGCTGGTCACGCTCCGGCCCATGGCGCAGACGCTGGCGCGCGGGCACCAGTCGAACCTGCTGCTGGACGTGGACCATGCACGGATCTTGGCGGCCGCCACCGATCCCCTGGAAGCGAACCCCGATCTCGACGCCGGGCCGGAAGATGCGGCCTACCTGATCTACACCTCCGGCTCCACCGGTAAGCCCAAAGGGGTCGCCGTGCCCCACCGGGCCGTGGTCAACTTCCTGTGCAGCATGGCGAACGAGCCGGGTCTCTCACCCCGGGACCGGCTGCTGGCCGTCACCACGCCCAGCTTCGACATCGCCGTGCTCGAGCTGCTCCTGCCGCTGGGTGTGGGCGCCACGGTGGTCGTTGCCAGCGAAGCCCAGGCCACCGACGGCACGGCACTGGCCGAGGTGATCGCCCGGGAGCACATCACGGTGCTGCAGGCCACGCCGTCGCGCTGGCACCTGCTGATCGATTCCGGCTGGCCTGGAAACGCCGGCTTGAAGGCGCTGGTGGGCGGCGAACCGCTCACGCCCAGTCTGGCCACGCAGTTGCTGGCCTGCTGCGGCGAGGTCTGGAACATGTACGGCCCCACCGAAACCACGGTGTGGTCGAGCTGTTGGCGGGTACAGGCCGACGCCGTGCAGCACATCTCGCTGGGGCAGCCGATCGCCAACACGTCGGTCCAGGTGCTTGACGAACACCACCAGCCCAGCCCCATTGGCGTGCCTGGGGAAATTCACATCGGCGGTACCGGGGTGGCACTCGGCTATTACAAACGCCCGGACCTCACCGCCGAGCGCTTCATCGAGCAACCCGAAGCCGCGGAGCGGGAGAACCGGCGCATCTACCGCACCGGTGACCGTGGGCGCTGGCGACACGATGGCTCGCTGGAACACGGCGGGCGGCTGGACGACCAGATCAAGCTGCGCGGCTTCCGTATCGAACTCGGCGAGATTGAAGCCCGCCTGCTGAGCCATCCGGGCGTCGCGCGCGCCGTGGTGATCCTGCGCGAAGACCAGCCCGGCCAGGCCAGGCTGGTGGCCTATGTGGTGCCCGAAGGCCCCATGCCCGCGCGCGAGGCCTTGCGACAGCATCTTCGCCAATGGCTGCCGGACCACATGGTCCCCGCTGTGGTGGTGCCGCTCGACAGCATTCCGGTGCTGCCCAACGGCAAGACCAACCGCCGGGCGCTGCCCGCCCCCGACCACAGCCATGCCGGCACAGGCGCCGCACCGGTGGCGCCGCGCAACACCACCGAGCAGGCCATCTGGGCGGTCTGGCAGGAAGCCCTGCACGCCGAAGGCTTCGGCATTCACGACAACTTCTTCGATCTCGGGGGCCATTCGATCCTGGCCGTGGCTGTGGTCAGCCGCATCGAGACGGCGCTGGATCGACCATGTGCGCTGGGCCTGCTGTTCGAGCACCCGACGGTGGCCGACCTGGCCTGCGCCCTCACACAGACCCGCCCGGAAGGTGCACCGGACCTGCCGGTGGCGGTGCTGCAGCCGCAGGGCAGCGGCCCGGGCCTGTTCCTGCTGGCGGGGGCGGAGATGTACCGCCACCTCGCACAGAAGCTGGATCCGCAGATGCCGGTGTACGGCGTGTTTTCTCAGACCGAAATCGACTTGCTGCACTGGCCGGCGCAGGCGGCGCTTCCGGCGGTTTCGGTCGAGACGCTGGCCGGGGAATACCTCGCGCTGATCCAGGGCATCCAGCCGCACGGGCCCTACTTTCTGGGGGGCTTCTCGATCGGCGGGGCACTGGCCTATGAGGTGGCACAGCGTCTGCATCGAGCCGGTGAAGAGATCGGCCTGATCGTGCTGCTCGACTCCATGCTGCCCGGGCACGGCTTCAAATACCTGCTGGCGGGCGTGATCAGGCGCCTGCGGCTGATCCGGCGCGAAGGCCTGGGGCACCTGCTGCACGTCTACCGCGTCTACCGACGTCAGACCCAGCAACGGCACGCGCCGGGCAGCCGGCGCATCCAGGCCTACGCGCAGGCCATACGCGCCTACGAGGCCGTGCCCAGCGATCTGCCCGTGCTGTTCCTGCAGGCTGGCAACGACGCTTCCACCGCACCGGCCTACGGCTGGCGCTCACTGGTGCCAGAATTGACCGTGGAACGCGTGCCTGGCAATCACATGAGCATTCTGGAACCACCCAATGTGGACACGCTGGCCCGTCAGGTGCGGACCCACCTGGCAGCCGTGCCAGTGGGCCATTCTGCGGTGTCTGCTGTGAACGCCGGGATGGAACTTTCATCTGAATCCGTCACCTCTGCCCCATGTACCTGAGGAATTCACTGACCTGTGCCCTGGCCTTGCTGCTGAGTGCCTGTGGATGGCAAAAATCGCTGGACCCTGTGGCGCTCTCCGCCCTGTACGCGCAACCCCTGGCCCCGCCGGACAAGCCCCTGCGGGTGTTCCACATCGGGCACAGCCTGGTGGGCCGCGACATGCCAGCCATGCTGGAACAGCTGGCCGGCGCGGGCCACGACCACCGTTCCCAGCTGGGTTGGGGTGCCACGCTCAAGTCGCACTGGGAACCCGATGTGCCCATCAACGGCTTTGAGCAGGAAAACGCCCACCCGCGCTACCAGGACGCCACGGCGGCGGTCAAGAGCGGTCAGCTGGATGCGCTGGTCCTGACCGAGATGGTCGAGATCAAGGACGCGATCAAATACTTTGACAGCCCGGCCTACCTGCGGCGGTGGGCGCGCCTGGCGCGCGAAAGCAACCCCGCCACCCGCGTGTACCTGTACGAAACCTGGCACCCGCTGGACGATCCCCAGGGCTGGCTCCAGCGGCTGGACGACGACCTGCCGCGCCACTGGGAGGGCGAGCTGCTGGCCAAGGCCCTGGCCCACGGCGACACCGGGCCGGTCCACGTGATTCCGGCCGGACAGGTCATGGCGCGTTTCGTCCGGCGCCTGGAGCAGGGCGGGGGGTTGCCCGGTCTGGCATCGCGTGAAGGCCTCTTTGCCCTGAACCCCGACGGCACGCAGGACAACATCCACCTGAGCGACCTGGGCAGCTACCTGGTGGCCCTGACCCACTTCGCCGTGCTTTACCACCGCAGTCCGGTGGGCCTGCCGCACCGGCTGCTGCGGGCCGACGGCAGCCCGGCAGACGCCCCCAGCGATGAAGTGGCACACATGATGCAGGCCGTGGTCTGGGAAGTGGTGACAGGCTACCCCAAGACCGGCGTGGCACCGCCGTGAGCACACGGGTTCGCCCCCGCACGGGCCCATCAGGCGGCACCACCTGTCTGACACCCGATGCCACGGATCCCTTTAAAGGCATCGGCCAGGCGGAAATCCCCCACCATGCGTGCGTTTGCAGCGGCATGGGGCCATCCACCCGGGCGGCCCTGGCGACCGCACATTCGGCCAGCCACCCCACCCTATACTGATCCATGGCGCTTTCTCACCAGCCCCCCAAATCCATCCTGAAGCGGCGCAGCAGCATCTCCACGGCGGTACAGACCGTGCTGGACGGGCTCGCCGTGATGGGCCTGGGTTACTTCCTCGTGCTGCACCACATCGGCGGACTCACGGCGGAATACACCGTGCTGCTGCTGCTGTTGCTGATCAGCATGGGTGTGGCCTACGACCAGTTCGGTCTCTACCGCAGCAACAGCGGCTTTGCCCGCAAGGCGCTCACGCTGTTCAAGGCCTGGACGCTGGTGTTCGCCTTCCTGCTGGCGGTGGGCTTTGCGGTCAAGCAGACCGAGTTTTTCTCGCGCCTGTTGCTGGGGCAGCTCTACGTGGCGGGCTACGTGTTGCAGCTGCTGCTGCAGTTTGCGTTCCGCAGTGCGCAGATGCGCCTGATGCACCACGCCGTTGCGCCCGAGAACGTGCTGATCGTGGGCACCGGCCGCCTCGCCAAGTACCTGCAGAACAAGGTGTCCACCAACCCCTGGCTGGGCCAGCATGTGATTGGCTGCCTGGCGCTGCCCGAAGGCGGCGACGTGGACATGGAGAACGTGCCGTCCAAGCTCTACGATTCGTCGGACTTCGCTTCGCTGAAAGACGCCCAGGTGGTCGGGCAGTTCGACGAAATGATGGCGGTGATCGACCAGTTTGAAGTGCGCACCGTGTACTTCGCCATTCCGCTGAGCCAGTCGGCCCTGATCGAGGACATGTATTTCCGGCTGCTCGACAAGCACGTGGCCGTGCACTGGGTGCCCGACATTTTCTCCATGCTGCTGGTCAACCACAGCGTGCGCGAGATCGCCGGCCTGCCGGTGCTCACCCTGTCGGAAACGCCACTCACCGGCACGCGCCTGCTGCTCAAGGCGGTGGAAGATTTCGTGCTCTCGGCCCTGATCTTGCTGGCGGTGTCGCCGCTGCTGCTGATCATTGCGATCGCCATCAAGCTCGACAGCCCGGGGCCGGTGTTCTTCAAGCAGGCGCGCAACGGCTGGAGCGGCAAGACCTTCCGGATCTGGAAGTTCCGCAGCATGCACGTGCACCAGCCCGACGCCGGCGAGGTGAAGCAGGCCACCCGCAACGACCCGCGCGTGACCCGCGTGGGCGCCTTCCTGCGCAAGACCAGCCTGGACGAGCTGCCCCAGCTGATCAACGTGCTCGGGGGCAGCATGTCGCTGGTGGGCCCGCGCCCGCACGCCGTGCAGCACGACGCCGAATACTCACAGCGCATCGACAGCTACTTCGCGCGCCACAACATCAAGCCCGGCATCACCGGCCTGGCACAGGTGCGTGGCTTCCGGGGCGAAACCACCCACATCGAACAGATGCAGCAACGCGTGGAGGCCGACATCGAGTACATCAACAACTGGTCGCTGTGGCTGGACTTCACGATTCTGCTGCGCACGCTGGGGGCGTTGACCGGGCGGAATGCGTATTGAGATTTAGGTGGATCTGCAAGGAAATAGCGCGATCTGCTTTACAGGTTCCGTATAACGGAATATCATGAATCATGATCCGCTCTTTTGTTTGTACCGACACCGAGGCGCTTTTCCACAGCCGCCTGGTGCCGAGGTTCAAGAACATCGAACGGGTAGCACGGCGAAAGTTGCTGCAGTTACATGCCTCGACCGAACTGGCCAGCTTGCGGGTTCCTCCCGGCAACCAGCTCGAAGCGCTGAAGCATGACCGTAAAGGCCAACACAGTGTGCGCATCAACGAACAGTGGCGGTTGTGCTTTGTCTGGCGCGAAGACGGGGCGTACCAGGTTGAAATTGTGGACTACCACTAGGAGCAGAACATGGCGAAATTGCTAGAGGAAATTCACCCCGGCGAAATCTTGCTGGAAGACTTCATGAAACCCATGGGCATCAGCGCGCGCAAGCTGTCTGCCGATATCGACGTGTCACCGAGCCGCATCAGTGAGGTCGTGCATGGCCAGCGCCCCATCACGGCTGACACGGCACTGCGCCTGGGTCTCTACTTCGGTATGGAGCCCCGTTTCTGGATCAACCTCCAATCAGAGTACGACATGCGCACCACCGCCCGCGAATTTCAGACCAAGATCGCACCGCGCATTCGGGTGTTTCAGCACGTCTGAAGGGGGCAGTGCCCGACGAAGCTGTGATCCGCGGCGAAAACGAGCGCTGAAATCCTGAGCTCGACCGGCAGTGTGATGGATATGAACGCTGGAACAAGCGTTGATGCAGGTTGGTGAAGGTGAAGGCGAAGGTACCCATTGGAAGCCACAATCTTCCCTGGCAATCACGGGCAACGTGAACCACGCTTCTCGCCTGTCCGGGGAATCACCCAGTGCTCGAAGCGCTCAAGCCGATGTGCCACGCGCTGTACTGGAAGACGGAAACCGGTTCGGACTTTTCCGCCTGCGCTGTAGCCCTGTCGGAACTGGCCCGGCTTTCGCCCGGTGCCGACGTGTGGGTGAAGAACGACCCCGTGTTCGGTTGATTCACACTGCTGGTCTCGTTCATGGACGCCGCCCCCTGGCGTTTCACCGGTTTCACCGGTTTTACCGGTTTTACCGGTTTTACCGGTAACTTACTCGAAGAGAACCACCTGCAGTCCCATGCGTTCGTGGTGAAGTCCATTGATGAAGCACTGCTGGAGGCGCTGGCACCGGTAATGTCCACCGCTTGGTCGTACAACGCCACCATGCCGGCCATGCTGCAGCAGGAAACGCCTTGTCTCGCGTGGCCGCTCCGCATTTCAGTATCGGGGCGTTTTGGTACGGCAACAGTCTCAAAAAACCCGATCTCTGTCTGTTCCACCCGAAGGAACTGATTGAGGCGGGTTTTCCGTTCCTGAAGCGCTCAACGGTGGAAAAGTTTTCAACCTGTTTTCAGGCGCCGAAGGAGATGAAAACCCCGTTGGGTTCACTCGGACATCCAGTGCCGTGAGCCTTGGCGTTTCGACTGTCTGCATGGTCGTGCGCCATCCTGACTGCACATAAGACGGTGACTCAATTGCCGGCGAAGTGAAGCAGGCGACCCACGCGTGACCCGCGTGGGCGCCTTTCTGCGCAAGACCAGTCTGGACGAGCTGCCCCAGCTGATCAACGTGCTCGGGGGCAGCATGTCGCTGGTGGGGGGCAGGTCAGGGCCACGCCCGCAAGCCGTGCAGCACGACGCCGAATACTCACAGCGCATCGACAGCTACTTCGCGCGCCACAACATCAAGCCCGGCATCACCGGCCTGGCACAGGTGCGTGGCTTCCGGGGCGAGACCACCCACATCGAACAGATGCAGCAACGCGTGGAGGCCGACATCGAGTACATCAACAACTGGTCGCTGTGGCTGGACTTCACGATTCTGCTGCGCACGCTGGGGGCGCTGACCGGGCGGAATGCGTATTGAGGGGGTTGGGGCGCTCACGGGCGCGATCGAAAGCACAACGGCACAGAACCCATTCCCGCTTTCGTTGGAAGCGCGAACCCATCCTCCCCCTGTGTAGCGTCACGCAACCCGCATGGAAAGTATGGGTGCCTGAATCGCGCTGAAGGCGGAACACTCTGTGCATTGGTCAAAAAATCCAGATTGACAAAGATGCTGCTCGACGAATTGCATGCTCAACGCGACGTCATACAGAGCCTTGGCACGCGCTACGGGGCCCGCCATATCCGCGTCTTCGGCTCGATGGCACGTCGTGAGGAGCGTGCCGACAGCGATGTGGACTTTCTGGTGGATTTCCCGCGCGGCTACGACCTTTTTGCCCAGCACATGCCGCTGACACACCAACTGGCGCAGCTGTTGCAGCGACCGGTGGAACTGGTGCCTGAACACGAGCTGAACCGGCACATACGCGCACAGGTCTTGAGCGAGGTGGTGGATCTATGAGCATACCCTGGCAACCCTATGCGCTGCACATCCTGGATGCCATCGCGCGCATTCGGCAAATACAGGCCCGAGGCGACCTGACACAGGATCAGGTGTTGTACGACACCACCTTGCGAAGCGTGTAAGCCCTACGCTACATTATCTGTCGGTCGACAATTTATGTGACAGGGTTGGGAAATAAGAATTGAATGGAGGAACTCAGTTGAGTTCCCCAATCCTCGTAAATCTCCATCCCCACAAGATCAAATCGTTCCATCGCCTCAATATCGAATGGATAGAATCACGTCCATACCTTGCATTACAATGGATCCAGGGGGACATAACCGATGATGTCCAGCGTATTCGCATCGAGAAGGGCAGTCCAGAAGATTGACCTTGACTCAACTGGCAAGGTCAAGACTTGATCTTCGGAGACTTTATTTTTTTCCAACCACCTTTCAAGTAGTGCTCGATTTTCAGGCGTTCGACCCATAAGAATTCGAATTGGTTGAGCTCTTTGTCTGATTATCTCTTGATTGTCCGAATTCAAAGGTTGCCAGTACTCCGGGCGTACTGGCAAATCTTTTCCAGCAAGAGCCAGTTCAAACGATTTCATTCGTTCGCTACCGTCGCGGGATGGGCGCAGACCGACCAGTGCGACACCGGAAAATGGCAGATTTCGATAGCCTGACTCAGCCAGTGGCAAATCGGCAGGGTCGACATCGGCTGCACTCACAACCACGAAACGATCTACCGCGTGCACGAGATATACCGGCCGTGCTTGATAGACCGACCAAATGCCATATCCCAATGCGAGCACCTGCATCATAACGATCACGCAGAGGTCGCGGATCAATTCGGGGCGAGGCTTTCGCTTGTCAAACACCACCCATGTAAGGATAGGGCCGAGCACGACATCCACCGCAACAATGAGTCCGAACAGGGCTTGCCCTCCGGAGAGTTCCCGGTAGGGAAATGGGTACCAAAGAAAGAAAACGAGCAGGGAGCACACCAGCGCCACCGATCCGGTGAAGGCCAAATGTATGCCTGCTGCCTTGCTCCTTGATTTCCAGTCTACTGTCTTTAGCATTCACAAGCAGAGATGCAATTTCAAAAGGAACAGCTCTTTCACAGCGCCAGGCTAAGTGCTATCGGCACTCGCCAGGCGCGAACCGCGAGGGGAGCGGATTAGACGGTACGTCGACCGACATGCCCCGGGAAACTGCGAGCAGATTGGCGGATGACGCACAGGCCCAGTCCACCGGTCCGGTCTCGCCCGTGTACGTGTTTGCAAGTGCGACATCCAGCGGTACATAGCCCCCGTCTGCCGAAAGAAAAGGCTTTAAAATCAGGGCAGCGTCATTGGGAATGGTTCCTACGTTATCGCGATCAAAGACCACAAGGATCTCTCCCGATGTATCGTCGATCTGAATCCTCTCGATGTACTTGCTTGTTCGGCCTGCACCGCCCTGACCTTCGTTGAACGTGGTCGCGGTCACTGCTAGCTCCACCTGAGTCAGTGCGGCGGTGGACACAATTTGTTTGGCATCCGTGGCGAGGGACATGCCTTCGATCACGCGGGCACGAATCGCGTAGTCCTGATACGCAGGCAACGCAATCGCTGCCAGAATAGCAATAATTGCCACGACAATCATCAGCTCGATGAGGGTGAAGCCTTGGGCAATTCTGGGTTTCATGGGCATCTTTTGATGTGATCACAGCGTTGCATTTGACGCAGCAGAAGTCATGCCAATTTTATTGCGGGTGTCCTGCGTGATTTAAGTCACAGCTTAAAGCCATGGCTGTCAATTTTTGTCAAGATCCCCCTTTTTATAGAAGGACTGACAATTAGCTTCTGCAGATTAGCCCCCGACACGAGCGATTTCCACAGGGTGCTCCTGCGCAATACTGACATATCCTCGGCTACAATACATGCCGCACTCAAACGGTGGTACAGACATCTACACGAAAAAAGGGACGCCCGTAGGCGTCCCTTTTTTCGTGCACGCATGAAGAGCCGCTACGGCTCTTCAGCTTCGCATCAACGGCACTCGCTGGGTGCGAACTTGGTGGGCAAAGTACCCGCCGTGATGCCGGTCATACCACGGTTGGTTGCCACTGACTGGCCCACGGTCGCGCAACCCCAATCAATTGGGCCAGTCTCGGCGGCAGGGTCAGCAAACACGACATCCAAAGCCGCGAAGACTCCGCCGCCTTGAGACATGAAAGGCTTCATCACGAGGGTTGCATCTACCGGAATATTACCGACGTTGTCACGGTTGTAAGTCACAACGATTTCGCCAGACGCTGGGTCGATTTGCACGCGGTTCACGTACTTGCTGGTTGCGCCGTCCCCACCGGCCTGGTCGTTCCAAGAGACCGCCAATGCGTCGAGTTCGGCCGCGGTCGTGCCGCTCGTGCCGATCTGGGTCTTGGCATCCGCTGCCACAGACAGACCTTCGGTTACGCGAGCACGGATGGTGTAGTCTTGGTAAGCGGGCAGAGCCACGGCAGCCAGAATACCGATGATGGCCACCACGATCATCAATTCGATCAGGGTGAAACCTTTTTGCATGGAACGCTTCATGGAAAAAACTCCTTGAGGGGGTTGTATGGGGGGTAGGGAACGGTAAGCCTAGTGCAGGGAGCGTGCCAGCTTGAAATGGCCGGTGTTTTGCGGCCTATTTCACGGTTCGGCGGGGGCGGGTGACGAAACGTGTCGCATGGGGTTTGCTGTGGGTGACAAATTTTGTCCGTGGGCGATGGGGTGACGTTTTTCGTCGTACCGGTGGTCGGGGATGGGCGGTTGTGTCCGGTGTTTGGGGCTCTCTAGGAGGTGCGGTGGTTCTGCCAATGGGGGCAACCGGCTCGGCTCCCCTTTGGAATCGCTGCTGCCCTAACCTTCAGCCCTCCGCCAGCGAGGAAGGGAGCGAGAACAGCTCGCTACGCAGGGGTGGTTGGCTCTCTTGATGTTGCAGGCCGCAGCGATATATACTGAGATATATATCATTCTCAAGAGGTGCTGCCGTGACTTCAACCGCCAAAATATTCAAGACAGGTCGCAGCCAGGCGGTGCGCCTGCCCTTGGCCTACCGTTTCGACACGACAGAGGTCTTCATTCGCCGAGATCCGCAAACAGGCGATGTGATTCTCTCCAGCAAACCCAGCACTTGGGACGGTTTCTTGCAGGTCAGAAAGACTGCCAGCGTACCAGCCGATTTCCTGAGCGGGTCTGACCGCGATCAGGGTGGCACACACAACCGCGATCCATTCGAAGCGTGGTCCGAGTGAAGCGCTACATGCTTGACACCAGCACGGTCAGCTATCTGGTGCGTGCGCATCCCCTGGTCACACAGCGGGTCGTGGACGCTCCCATGGCGTCGCTGTGTATTTCCTCCGTCACGGAGGGTGAGTTGATGTTCGGCGTGGCGCGCAGGCCGCAAGCCGTTCGGCTGGCGAGCACGGTGAATGAGTTCCTGAACCGGGTGGTCTCTCTGCCTTGGGACAGCGATGTGGCAAGGTGCTATGGAATGCTCAGGGCCAAGACACAAGGCGAAGGCATCAACCTGACGCCGCTGGACATGATGATCGCCGCTCATGCGTGGTCGGTGAATGCCACGCTGGTGACCAGTGATGCTGCGTTTTTCCATCTGTCGGCACTGGAAACCGAAGACTGGAGCCGTTGACGAAACGGGATTACAGCCTACTGGAATAAAAGCGGTTTCGGAGCCCACACGTTGTGCGTAGTACCCAAAACCCTTCTCAAAAGGCGAGAGTTCGCCAATGGCGCCATCGATCAGGTCGGCCAGGTCAGAGCGGCGAAGCGGATAGAGGTCTGCCTCCATGGACTGGAGCAATTCGGCGGGGGCGTCCGGCACGGAACCCAGAATGGACTGGCTGCCGATGACCATGATTTCGTTTTGGTCCGTGATGGCTGCGGCTGCGCGAATCAGGTGTTCGAGCTCGCTGCGCCTCATAGGGGTTCCTGGCGCTGATTCCAGTCTTTAAGGAAGGCAAAGCGTTCCTTGTTCGTCAGCACCTAAGTGAAGGGCGACGACTGGCGCAAAGCGGCTCCGTGCTCGGAATCGTCCAGCGCCACCGCAAGCGTGGCCTCGAGTCCTTGCGCCATGAGGCGCTCCCATTCTTCCAGATAAGACTGGGCAGAAGGACTCACGGTGCCTCACCACCGTTGCAGCGTCAGCTGGGCGCGCTCAAACAGCGCGTAGTCCCTTCGAAGCTTGGCCGCCACCGCGCGGTGTAGCGCCAGACTGCGGGCGTCGATGAGCTGGTGGGTGGGCACAACGTTGCACTTTACACGGCCCGTGTGAAGGCTTCAATCCGGGCGCAGAGCGGCCCGGTGATTCTGGAACTTCTCATTGACCACAAGCCACATGAGGATCAGCGCAGACGGCTTCGAGCCTTTTGATCTGCGCGCAAAGAGCAGCGGCCAACCTGGGCAGATGAGAGATCCCACGGAGGCATAGTGATCAAGGCTGACACGCTTGCAAATGCAGGCCCTCACCCCAACCCTCTCCCGCAAGCGGGAGAGGGGGCAAGGCACTGGTGTCAGCGCGCAGTGTCTTTGTCCAGGGACCACAAGGGTCCGGCTCTGCCGCCCCGAGAGGTCGTCCCCCCCTCCAAGCGCCCGAAGGGCGCGCCAGAGAGGGGGGAAGCTGCGTCAGCAGCGCAGGGGGGAGTACCGAATCCAGCGCGTCAGCGGCGCAGGGGGGTGTTCCTAAAGCTCAAACGTCATCCCCGCACTCAGCCAGCGGATGTCGTGCCGTGCCGCATCTGCACGGCTGGGCATGTCGTCGAAGCCGCGGATCTCTTCCATGATGAGTCCGGTTTCGGCGGGCTTGGTGTGGGTGATGTAGATCGGGTAGGTCGCGCCCGCAGCGGCAGGGGCGATCTGGTCGAGTTCGTCGGCCAGGACGCTGGGGGCCAGGTGCAGGCTGCGCTGGGCCAGGGCTTCTTCGCGGTCGCTGAAGGCGGTCTCGATGATGAGCATGGCCACCGGCAGCTGGTTCACGCGCTGCCAGAAGGCGGGGTTGCGGCTGGTGTCGCCGCTGAACACCCAGTGGCCGGACGGGCTGTTGGCCGCAAAGCCCACGGCGGGCACGGTGTGCACGGCGGGCAGCACTTCCACCGCCTTGCCACCCACCTGCAGCACCTCGCCCACGGCAATGGGTGTGCAGCGCATGAGCGGGCTGGCGGCGCTGGGGATGGAGGAAAAGTCCGGCCAGATGAGGTTGTTGAAGATGTGGGCCTTGAGGGCGGCGATGGTGCCGGGCAGGGCGTGCACCTGCAGCGGCGGGGCGCCCGTGGCCAGGCGGCGTGCGGCCACGGCGTCGATCATCAGCGGCAGGCTGGCCACGTGGTCGAGGTGCGAATGGGTCAGCAGCACGTGGTTCACGGCCGCCATTTCGTCGAGCGAAAGATCGCCCACGCCGGTGCCGGCGTCGATCAGCACATCGTCGTCGAGCAGAAAAGAAGTGGTGCGGCAACCCTGTGCAATGGCACCGGAACAGCCCAGAACGCGTACCTTCATGGGGTGGTGGTGGCAACGGGTGGTGGTGAACCGGCGTGCCGGGCACTGGGCATTCTGGCTTCAGGGCGACAGACGGCCATGCTGACCAGCCGCACCGCAGCCCGGCCGGTGTGGCTGCCTTGCTGCTCGCCCTGACTGGAGAATGGATTCATTTGGTGTCGAAAGTGGTCGCGCCGTCCCAACTGGATTCGGGGGGTGAGCGACGCATGAAGGCTACCCGCTCAGTCATGCGCTGGTAAAGGACTTTTTCCGCATTCTGCCGGCTCAGGTTGAGCAACAACACATCGCAATCGTCCCACGCTTGCGCGCGCCAGGCCGAAAGCGCCTGCTTCCACAAGGCCATTTCTTTCAACAGATCTGGGGAAGCGTCACCGGCGCGGCACAACGGTGTGTGAATCGTCACGGCGTGTGCCTTCCCCTTGACACGCACCCTGTCAAGTTCTTGCCACAAAACCCCCGGACACTGGGCGCGCGTGGTGTCGCTGGCCACAATCGTCGCGCCGTACCGGGCGGCGAGGCCTTCCAGCCGGGACGCGAGATTGACCGCATCGCCAATGACGGTGTAGCTGCGGCGCACGTCGGAACCCATGTCGCCCACGCACATGTCGCCGGTGTTCAGGCCAATGCCGACGCCGATCGCGGGCAAGCCTTGCCGGGCATGTTCGCGGTTGATGGCGTCGACTTCGGCGGCCATGTCGAGTGCGGCCTGTACCGCCAGGGCGGCGTGGTCCGGCGTATGTACGGGCGCACCCCAGAAGGCCATCACGCAGTCGCCCATGTATTTGTCGATGGTGCCACGGTGCTGGCGAATGACATGGGTGAGGCGGCTGAACACGGCGTTGAGCAAGGCCTGCAGCTCGGTGGGCGCCATGGTTTCAGCGAGGCGGGTGAAGCCGCGCATGTCGCAGAACATCACGGTGAGTTCGCGTGCGTCGGCGGCCATGGTGTAGCGGTCGGGGTCCTTCACCATTTCGTCGACCAGTTCGGGCGGCACGTAGGTACCGAACAGGTGGGCGAGTTCGCGCTTGGCGCGGCTTTCCACCAGGTAGCCATAGCTCATGTTGAGCGCAAAGGCCAGGGCCGCCATGACCAGACTGGTGGCCAGTGGCAAGACCAGGGCATGGCCCACGTAGAGCCAGAAGTTCAGCGCCACGATGGCCCCGACCACGCCCAAGCTCAAGGCCACTGCCCGTGTGGCCGACAGCAGCGGCAGCCACAGCGCCAGCACCAGGCCAGCCGCAATCAGCACCAGCACCTCATAACCCAGCGCGTAGTCGGGCCGCACCAGGATCTCGCCGTCGAGCAGGCTGGCGATCAGGTTGGCGTGGGTTTCCACGCCGGGATAGGTCTGGCCCACGGGCGTGACGCGCAGATCGAGCAGGCCAGGCGCGGTGGTGCCCAGCAGCGCAATCTTGCCTTTGAGCGCACCGCCGGGGATGCGCTTGGCCAGCACGTCGGCCGCCGAGTGGTAGCGGAACGAACCGCCCTGGGGCCCACCAGGCCCGCGGAACGGCACCAGCGCCAGCACCCGGTCGTCCACCGGAATGGCCAGCTCGGTGCCGCCCTGGGTGAGGCGCACGCTCTCCAGCGCCTGGTACCGGCGCTGCAGCAGGCCGCCGGCGGGAAAGCCCGGCTCCACTGTGGGCAGCCCCACCAGCCGGCGGAACATGGCCAGCGACAGCGATTCGTAGTAACGGCCTTCGAACTCGGCCAGCAGCGGCACCGAGCGCACCACGCCATCGCTGGCGGTGATGGCGTTGAAGAACCCGGCCTGTGGCGCCACCGCCATCAGTGAACCGAGGTTGGCGCCGTGGCCATTCCAGCTCGTGGCGCGAATGGTGCGCCCCTGAAGGGCGCCGGGTTCCATCACGGGCTCGGGCAACACACCACTCTTGCGTCCGTCTCGGTCGCTGGTGAAGTAGTAACCCAGCACCACAGGGCGGTTCTGCAGGCTGCGGGCAAACAGGGCGTCGTGGTCCAGTTCGGGGCGCAGTTGTTCGATATGTTCGGCCAGGCCCGGCACATCGGCCAGCCTGCCCTGGGCAAGGGCTTCCAGCTGGCGCAGGCCCGAACTGTCGTCGGGCTCGGCAAACACCGTGTCAAAGCCCAGCAGGGCGATGCCATGGTCGTCGAACAGGGTGTCGACCAGACGGGCCAGGTGGTTGCGCGACCAGGGCCAGCGGCCCACCTCGGCCAGGCTCTGTTCATCGATATCGATGATCACGACCCGCTCGTCGAGCGTCTGCGGCATGGTGGCGCGCAGGCGGGCGTCAAAAATGATGTCGTCGAGCCGCTGCAGCACGCCCATGGGCAGCGCGCCTGCCGCATGCAGCAGTGCAAAGATCAGCGGAAGCAGGGTGACCGCGATGCGGGCGGCGTGTTTGCTCAGCGCCTGCATGCGGAGAGCCGGACGTGAGAGGCGTGGGTACCTGGCCCAGGGCTCGCGCCCTGGTGCATCACTTCTGGATGAACTGCATTTGCGTGCCCGCCAGTTCGATCAGATCGCCATGCCGCAGATCGACGGCTTCGGTGCCCATCGGCTTGGAATTGATGGTGGGGCGCGTGGCACCTTCAACCAGCGCCACCACGTAGCCGTGCGGACGGCGGGTGATGGCCGCCACGGCCACGCCGGGTTTGCCGATGGTGGTGACCACCTTGACCAGCGGCACTTCGCGCCCGGCCGCCGCACCCGACATGACCTTGATGGCGGCATTGCCCACGGAACCTGCCGAAGCGGCTGCCGGGGCCGGGGCGGACTGTTCGACGACAGCGCCCGAGTTGATGACCATGGTCTTTTCGTGCTTGTCCGCGAAGCTGTCGTTCACGAACTTGATCTTGTACTTGCCGATCTCGACCGTGTCGCCATTCTGCAACTGCTGCTTCTTGATGGCCTTGCCGTTGACGTAGGTGCCGTTGGTGCTGTTGAGGTCTTCCAGAAACACGTCGGCGCCCGACATCTGCATCACGGCGTGCTCGCCACTGACCGCCAGGTTGTCGATCACGATGTCGTTGTAGGGCCGGCGGCCCAGGGTCGTGCGGTCTTTGGTGAGCTGCACTTCTTTCATGACGACACCGTCGATGGATACGATCATTTTCGGCATGGCCGACTCCTGTGGACTCTAAAAAACGGGATCTGGAAAGCGATCATTGACCCAGCATTCGAGACAACAAGCCCTTGCGCACGGGCTTGCTTCTGGCGGCTGCCAGTATGACTGAAATATTATCGCGTCCGCCGCTGTCATTGGCTGCGTCGATCAGGGCGTGCGCTTTTTCCTCGAGTGTGCCGGCCGTCACGAGCAGGGCCGCAATGCGCTGGTCATTGATCATGTCGCTCAATCCGTCGGAACAGAGCACGAAGAGATCGCCCTCTTCCACGCGGAATTCGTTGACTTCCAGCAACACCGTGTCTTCCACACCCAGGGCGCGGGTGACCAGGTTCTTGTGCGTGGCGAACTGGGCCTGCTCGGGCGTGATGAGGCCGGCGTCGAGCTGCTCCTGCAGCAGGGAATGATCACGTGTGAGTTGCACGAAGGCACCTTCGCGCAGGCGGTAGCAGCGCGAGTCGCCCACGTGGCCAATGAGTGTGCGGGCTTCTTGAAACACCCCCATGACCAGCGTGGTGCCCATGCCGGCGTATTGCGGCTGTGAGTTGGCGGCGTTGAAGATCGAGCGGTTGGCATTGTCGATGCAGATTTCCATCGCGCGCTTGATTTCGCGCGAGCTGGCCTGTGCGCCTCCCTCGGCCATCCAGCGTCCGAGTTCGCTGCGAACAAAGGTGGTGGCCATGGCACTGGCCACTTCACCGGCGTTGTAGCCTCCCATGCCATCGGCCAGGATGGCAATGTGATTGTCGACATCGAGCGCCACGGAATCTTCGTTGTTGTCGCGCAGCATGCCGGTGTCGGTGAGGCTGAAATACTCAAAATTCATGATCGAGTTGGATGGGGGCCGCCCCGCAATCCGGCTGAATTGTTGTTGTCTGGAGGGTTCGTCTGAGCGACCACGGCGGTGGTTTCGAATTCTGTGGTGGAGGTCGCTTCTGCCTGCCCGGACGCCCATGCCCGGGTTTTCTCGAATGTGTTGTCTGTCGCCATGGGGGCCGCTTCATCTTGCGTGTCGTGCAGGCCCGTTGCCAGCACTTCACGCAGCTGGTTTGAGAGCTCTGCCCCGGTCTGAAACCGGGCATCGGGCTTTTTGGCCAGCAAGCGATCCAGTATATCGGCGAGTGCCTGCGGCAATTGCGGGCGCACGCTGCGCACGCTGGGCGCTGGCTGGTTGGCGATCTGGTACATCAGGGCCGCCATGGAATCGCCTGCCAGAGGCAGGCTGCCGGTCAGCAACTGGTAGAGGGTCACACCCAGGGAATACAGGTCGGAGCGGCCATCCACCCGCTGCCCGGCCAGTTGCTCCGGCGACATGAAACTGGGCGTACCCATCACCATGCCGGTCTTGGTCTTGCTCGCATCGGTGATGCGGGCAATGCCGAAATCGGTGACTTTGACCGACTGGGAGGCGGGGTCGAACATGATGTTGGCGGGCTTGATGTCGCGGTGCACCACATTCTGGCGGTGCGCATAGTCCAGCGCCAGCGCCACCTGATCGCCGATGCGAATCACCGCATCAACGGGCAGCAGACTGCCTGCCCGCGTGTGCTCCAGCAAGTCGCGACCTTGCAGGAACTCCATCGCAATGAACGCGAGATCGTGGTCTTCGCCGGCGTCGAAGATGGTGACGATGTGCGGGTGTTGCAGGCGCCCTGCCGTTTCCGCTTCACGAAAAAAGCGCTGGCGTGCGTCGTGCAGTTCATGGCCTTCGAACTCCGCGCTGAGCGCGAGTGTCTTGATGGCCACCACACGGCCAATCTTGGGGTCGCGCCCCTGATAGACCACACCCATGGCACCCTTGCCGAGTTCTTTTTCCACCTGGTAGCGGCCCAGCATCGGCTTCTCCACCCCGCCTTCGGCCAGCAGCAGCGTGCCCCCTGGGTGGGACGCGCCAGAGCCGAGCATCACCGTTTCCGACAGGTTCCGGGCACGCGCACGGCGGGCCTTCACGTCGGCGTCTCTGGGGTCCATGTCGGCCATGTGGGCGTACACCGCCTCGGCCTTGTTGAACTGGCGCTTGCGCTCGTAGTCCAGTGCGAGTTGCTGCAGGTTCTGCATCAGGTCGAGGCTGTGGGGCACGCGGCGGAAGCGGTCGAAGGCCATGTCGAGCTGGCCCTGGCCCTGCAGGGCCAGACCCATCATGCGGTTGGTTTCAGCGGATTCGCGGTCGGTGTGTTGTTTGCCCGCCTCGGTTGCGAGAAAGCGGCGGGTGGTGATGGCGCCGTGGCCAATCAGCAACAGGCTGGCAGGGAACACGAGTGGAAGCCACAGCGACGTTGACGACAACAGCACGAACTGGGACCCCAGCAGCGCCACAAAAAGCGCTGCCGTGATCCAGGCACTGGCTGCCGCCCCCAGCCTGGGCAGTCCGGCAACGATGTACAACGCGACCAGCAACAAAACCCCCAGCACCGCGAGCCCCCCCCACACGGGCTCGGCAATGAAATGCCCCCCCAGAATGCTGGAGGTGATGTGCGCCATGGTTTCGGCGGGCGACATCGACGCCGAAACCGGCGTGGCGAACGCACCACCCACCCCGGCCGCGGTGGCGCCGATGATCACGATCTTGTCGGCGTATTTGCTGGCTGGAATGGCCCCCGAGATCACGTCATAGAAAGCATCCACTGAAATGGCCCGCTGGGCGCCAGCATCGCGGTAGAACTGCGGCAGCACGCGTGCCGAATCATCGCTCGGGATGACCCTGTTGCCCAGACGGATGCCTTCACCGGGCACCCACCCGATGTCGGCGATTTTCAGGTTCAGGCTGTGGGCCGCAATGCTCAGCCCCATCGATGGAATCGCCATCTGGTCGAAATGAATGAACAGCGGCTCCCTCCGCACCACGCCATCGACGTCGGCGGTCTGGTTGAGATGCGCCACGGCCACCGCCGCCGAGCCAATGGCTGGCAGGGGTTGCTGTGTGCGAAGTGCAGGCAGTCCGAAGCCAACGGGGGCGCTGATGGCGTTGCGCTGGGCGAAAGCAGGCAGAGGCGCGTCCGGCCGCCCTTGGGGTTCACCCAGAACAAACAACGAAGGCACGATGACGTTGCCGGCCCGCTGCATGCTGCCGGCCAGGCGCGCATCGGAGTCCAGGCGTTGCTCGGCTTCGGCGATGAAATTTTGCAGTTCGCTGCGCGCCGCGTCACTCAGGCCATCCATGCGTGGCACGGAGCTGGACGTGCCGTCGATCCGGGATTGCAGGGCACGCAACTCCACCAGGCCACGGTCGGTCTGGGGCTCAAAAAAGAACGCCGTGTGGGCAATGGTTTTGGCGCCAGCAGCAGACAACTGGTCTATCAGCTGCGCATGCACTTCGCGTGGCCACGGCCACCGGCCAATGTTGGCAATGCTGCGGTCATCGATGGCGATCACGGCAAGCCGATCGTTCGGTACCCTGTCGCTGCTCGCCACACCGAAGTCGTAGAAGCGCCGCTCAAGGCCGGAAAAAAGGTCGGTCGACGCGTGCAGGGCCAGCGCGAGCAGCATCACCGACAACCCTGCCAGGGTGTCGCTTCGCCAGAATGGGCCTCTCCTCCCTTCCGTCTTTTTTGCTCGCTTGCTGGACAAATGGCACCCTGCAGGAAATGCGGCTGGTTGTGCGCCGCGGAAGATTGCCCAGCATCCCGGCGGGTGTCACCGCGTGATGGGCTGGAGGCAGACAGGATCAGGCTCTGGCTCTGGCTTGTTGCATTTTGTTTCAAAATCCATTGGAGTTCAAGCCCGACTGCATATTTAACGCCTCACCCTGCCCAGGCGCGAAAAAAAAGGCAACGCAAGCGTTGCCTTCTTCACGCGGACGCGCGTCTTGTTTCGTTTACAGCTGGGCTTTGAGCAACTTGCCGAGTTCAGACGGGTTGCGTGTGATGATGAATCCCGACTCTTCCATGATCGCGAGCTTGGCATCGGCCGTGTCGGCGCCGCCAGAGATCAGCGCACCGGCGTGGCCCATGCGCTTGCCGGGAGGGGCGGTCACGCCAGCAATGAAACCCACGATGGGCTTCTTCATGTTGGCCTTGCACCACATGGCGGCTTCGGCTTCATCCGGTCCGCCGATTTCGCCGATCATGATCACGGCGTCGGTGTCCGGGTCGTCGTTGAAGGCCTGCATCACGTCGATGTGCTTGAGGCCGTTGATGGGGTCACCACCGATGCCCACGGCACTCGACTGGCCCAGACCCACTTCGGTCAGCATGGCCACGGCTTCGTAGGTCAGCGTGCCGGAGCGGCTCACCACGCCAATGCGGCCCTTGCGGTGGATGTGGCCGGGCATGATGCCGATCTTGATTTCGTCGGGGGTGATGAGACCGGGGCAGTTGGGGCCCAGCAGCAGGGTCCGCTTGCCGCCGGCGGCTTCCTTGGCCTTCATCTTGTTGCGCACTTCGAGCATGTCACGCACCGGAATGCCTTCGGTGATGCAGATGGCCAGGTCCAGATCGGCTTCCACGGCTTCCCAGATGGCGGCGGCCGCGCCGGCGGGCGGCACATAGATCACCGACACGGTGGCGCCGGTCTGGGACGCGGCTTCCTTGACGGAGGCATAGATCGGGATGTTGAAGATCGACTCGCCGGCCTTCTTTGGGTTCACGCCGGCCACGAAGCAGTTCTTGCCGTTTGCGTATTCCTGGCACTTTTCGGTGTGGAACTGGCCCGTCTTGCCCGTGATGCCCTGGGTGATGACCTTGGTGTCTTTGTTGATGTAAATGCTCATGATGATTCCTTGTCCAGATGCTGATGGGTGCGCTCGCCTTGCCTATCCAGCGGCCACCGCAGAACCGCCCTTCGACATGCTCAGGACGGGCTGCTGGTGGTGCCCCCTTACGGGGGAGGCGCCGCAGGCGCATCGGGGGTGGGTCATTATTTGACGGCGGCGACGATCTTCGTCGCGGCTTCGGCCATGGTGTCGGCCGCAATGATGGGCAGGCCGGACTCAGCCAGCATCTTCTTGCCCAGCTCTTCGTTGGTGCCCTTCATGCGCACGACCAGCGGCACGGACAGGTTCACGGCCTTGCAGGCGGTGATGACGCCGGTGGCGATGGTGTCGCACTTCATGATGCCGCCGAAGATGTTGACCAGAATGCCTTCGACCTTCGGGTTCTTGAGCATGATCTTGAAGGCTTCGGTGACCTTCTCGGGGGTGGCGCCGCCGCCCACGTCCAGGAAGTTGGCCGGCTCGCCACCGAACAGCTTGATGGTGTCCATGGTGGCCATCGCCAGACCGGCGCCGTTCACCAGGCAGCCGATGTTGCCGTCGAGGCTGATGTAGGCCAGGTCGAATTTGGAGGCTTCCACTTCGGCCGGATCTTCTTCATCCAGGTCGCGGTAGGCCACGATTTCAGGGTGACGGAACAGCGCGTTGGCGTCGAAGTTGAACTTGGCGTCCAGCGCAATCACGTTGCCCTTGCCGTCGCGGTTCAGGGGATTGATTTCCACCAGCGAAGCGTCGGTGTCCATGTAGCACTTGTAGAGCTTCTGGAAGATGTCCACGGCCTGGGCGGTGGAATCTGCCGGCATGCCGATGGCGTCGGCGATCTTTTTGGCCTGCTCATCGCCCAGTCCGGTCAACGGGTCGATGAACTCGGTGATGATTTTTTCGGGGGTGGAATGGGCCACCTCTTCAATGTCCATGCCACCTTCGCTGGAGGCAATGAAGGCGATTTTCTGCGTGCCGCGGTCGGTGACGACCGACACGTAATATTCCTTCTGGATGTCGGCACCGTCTTCTATATAGAGACGGCGGACCTTCTGGCCTTCGGGTCCGGTCTGGTGCGTCTTGAGCTGCATGCCCAGGATCTCGGTGGCCAGTCGCTTCACGTCATCGATGGATTTCGCGACCTTGACGCCACCCCCCTTGCCACGGCCACCGGCGTGGATCTGTGCCTTGACCACCCACACCGGGCCGCCCAGTTTCTGTGCGGCCTCAACCGCTTCCTGCACCGTGAACGCCGCAATGCCACGGGGCACAGGGACACCAAATTGACGCAAGATTTCCTTGCCTTGGTACTCGTGAATTTTCATGAGGTCTCTCTCAGACTGGATGGGTTTCTTGTTCCCGGCCGAACAGCAGGCAACCGGACCACAGGCACTGGACACGGCAACCGGGAAATGTATCATGCTGCAATGCACCAACCTGGGTCGCCGCACCGCAGCGGAACACGCGACTTTATGTGCATTTCCCTGAATCTGAACTGACAAGGCAAAAGGCAATGGCCAAGGTATTCATTGATGGCGAGGCGGGCACCACGGGTCTGCAGATCCGCGAGCGGCTGGAACTGATTCCCGCGATTGAGCTGGTCAGCATCGCGCCCGAGTTGCGCAAGGTCCCCTCCGCCAAACGGGAGCTGATGTCGCAGGTTGACCTGGTCATCCTGTGCCTGCACGACGATGCCGCTCGCGAATCGGTAGCAATGATCGATTCGCTGGCTGGTCACAAACCCAAGATCATCGACGCCTCCACAGCCCATCGCACGGCGCCGGGCTGGGTGTTCGGTTTTCCCGAATTGGCTGCCGGTCAGCGCGAAGCAGTGGTCAACGCCTCGCGCGTGGCCAACCCCGGTTGTTACGCCAGCGGTGCCATCGCCATGCTGCGCCCGCTGGTCGACGCGGGCGTACTGCCCGCTGATCACCCGGTCTGCCTCCCGGCAGTAAGCGGCTACTCCGGCGGTGGGCGCACCATGATCGAGGCATTTGAGAAGGCCAGCGCTCCCGCGTACGAGTTGTACGCCCTGGGCCTGCAGCACAAACACATTCCCGAAATCATGGCCTACACCGGCCTGACCCGCCGGCCGATTTTCGTTCCTGCCGTGGGCAACTTCGCCCAGGGCATGCTGGTCGAACTGCCACTGCACCTGGACACCCTGCCCGGCCAGCCAACCCTCGCCGACCTGCACGCCATCTATGTGAAGCACTACGCTGACAGTGAATGGGTGCGGGCATTGCCAGCCACAGAAGACGGCAAACTCGATGCGCTCGCCCTCAACAACACCAACAAACTCGAAATCCGCGTGTTCGGCAACGCGCAAGCGCAGCACGCGGTGGTGGTGGCCCGTCTTGACAACCTGGGCAAGGGCGCGAGCGGTGCTGCGGTACAGAATCTCAAACTGATGCTGGAAATATAGAGGCCCCCACGCTCCACCGCTTGCGCGGGTCGCTGCCCCCCGAGGGGGCTGACCTTGCTTGGGGCGGCCCGGCGCTGCGGTCGGTCCGTTGCCCCCACGCTCCACCGCTTGCGCGGGTCGCTGCCCCCCCGAGGGGGCTGACCTTGCTTGGGGCGGCCCGGCGCTGCGGTCTGTCCGTTGCCCCCACGCTCCACCGCTTGCGCGGGTCGCTGCCCCCCGAGGGGGCTGACCTTGCTTGGGGCGGCCCGGCGCTGCGGTCGGTCCGTTGCCCCCACGCTCCACCGCTTGCGCGGGTCGCTGCCCCCCGAGGGGGCTGACCTTGCTTGGGGCGGCCCTGCGCTGCGGTCGGTCCTTTGCCCCCACGCTCCGCCGCTGCGCGGGTCGCTGCCCCCGAGGGTTTGATGTTGCTTGCAACGGTGCTCTGAAATTTGAGACTAACCGCCGTCAATCATCGATGTCCGTCGCGCCGCCGCGCACCACGCGTCGCACCACGTCGCTGCTGAAACCCCGCGCCAGCAGAAAGCGCATCTGTCTGGCGCGGTCGCTGGCGTCTTGCGGCGGCACACCGAACTTCTTGCGCCAGACGTCGCGTGCGCGGGCTTCCTCGGTGTCTTGCAGACTGGCCACGGCTTCGGCCACCGCCTGCGGGTCCAGGCCTTTGGCCTGCAGTTCCTGCTTGACCCGCGCCGCTCCCAGCCGGGCGGCGCGCCGGTGCAAGACCGACTCCACCACCCGCTGTTCGTTGATGAAGCCCTTGGCCTGCAGCTCGTCCAGCGCGCGGGCCAGTTCGCCGGGCTCGGTTTCATGCTGTGCGAGCTTGCGTTGCAATTCCGCACGCGAGTGTTCGCGCCCGGACAGCAGCCGAAGGGCGCGGCCCTTGAGCGACGGCTGGTCAAACCCCATGCGGACCTCGTCGGTTCACGGGTTCAACCGCCCCCTCACGTTCGGACCTCATTCGGCCGTGAGCAGCTTTTCACCTTTGTCGAGCTTGTCGGTTTTGCCTGCTTTTTCGGCCTTGTCAGCTTTGCCACCCTTGACCGGTGCCTCTTCCTCGTCGGTGGGCAGCAGGGGCACACCCAGTTCGGTGCGAACCTTGTTTTCGATCTCGAGGCGCAGTTCGGGGTTTTCGCGCAGGAACTCGCGCGAGTTGTCGCGGCCCTGTCCGATCTTTTCGCCGCTGTAGGCGTACCAGGCACCGGACTTCTCGACCACGCGGTTGACCACGCCCAGGTCCAGGATTTCGCCTTCGCGACTGATGCCTTCGCCGAACAGGATGTCGAACTCGGCGGTCTTGAACGGGGGCGCCACCTTGTTCTTCACCACCTTGACCTTGGTCTCGTTGCCGATGGCTTCGTCGCCCTTCTTGATGGTGCCGGTGCGGCGGATGTCCAGGCGCACCGAGGCGTAGAACTTCAGCGCGTTGCCGCCGGTGGTGGTTTCGGGGCTGCCGAACATCACGCCGATCTTCTCCCGCAGCTGGTTGATGAAGATACAGGTGGTCTGCGAACGGTTAAGCGACCCGGCGAGTTTGCGCATCGCCTGACTCATCAACCTCGCCTGGAGGCCGACTGTCACGTCGCCCATCTCACCCTCGAGTTCCGCTCGAGGGACGAGTGCAGCGACCGAGTCGACGACGATGACGTCGATCGCACCGGAGCGGACGAGCATGTCGGTTATCTCGAGCGCCTGCTCGCCCGTGTCGGGCTGTGAGATCAGGATATCGTCGATGTCCACGCCGAGCCTGGATGCGTAGGCGGGGTCGAGCGCGTGTTCCGCGTCGACGAACGCGGCCACACCGCCGGCGCGCTGGGCCTCCGCGATGATCTGTAGCGCGAGGGTCGTCTTGCCGGACGACTCCGGACCGTAGATCTCGACGATGCGGCCTCGAGGCACACCGCCGATGCCCAGCGCGGCGTCGAGCGCGAGCGAGCCGGTGGGGATTGAATCGATGACCTGCGTAGCTGCATGCTCGCCCAGCCGCATGAGAGAGCCCTTGCCGAACTTGCGCTCGATCTGTTCTCTGGTGAGGTCGAGCACCTTCTCTTTCTCGCGTTCCATGCTTCTCTTCCGCTCCTTATCCCGGTCGGGCGACCCCCTGAAGGCTACCTCGGACGCTACACGAACATACGTTCGATGTCAATCACGTACCGAGGGGGATGATCGCAAGTTCCTCGTAGACCGGCCCCCGGGGCGTGAGCGTCGACGCGAAGAGCGTAACCTCCCGCACTGACATTGTAGTGGCGCGTTCGTCCGAGCGTCGTAGGAGGTGCTCCACTTCGTCGAGCGCGGCGGTCGCGATCCGCCGCGGATGGCGGGCCCGGCACAGCGTGACGTGTGTCTTGAACTCGCGTCCGTCGGGGGTGAAATCGACAAACGAGGTCGCTCCGGCGATGCGGGAGGCGACGCCGACCGTGTCCTCGGCTCCCGCGCTCGCGCCAACCCACAGGAGCGAGGCGGATCGTGGTCGCGGAATCGCGCGAACGGTGTCGAGCCGAAGCCGGTACGTCCCGACGTCGGACAGCGCGTCTCTCACGCGATCGGCGACTTCGGCGCATGCATCCTCGGGCACGCTGCCGAGGAAGCGGAGCGTCACGTGCAGGTTTTCCTCGGCGACCCACTTCTCGCCGCGCCAGGAAGGATCGTGCGTGATGAGAGATTCGCGGCATGCCACGAATGTCGAGCGAAGGCTGAGTGGCAGCGAGATGGCGAGAAATGCGCGAGGCACCCTACACCCCCTGAAGCTCTCGCCTGAGCAGGTCGAGCGCGGTGGCGGTCGCCTGGTCTCGCACGCGCTCGCGGTCGCCACGGAAGCAGCGTTCGGTGGTGAGGGTCTCTGTGCCACGCCGCGCGACGGCGAACCACACGAGTCCCACGGGCTTGTCGGCCGTGGCGCCACCCGGACCCGCGATGCCGGTGGTGGCGACAGCCAGCGTTGCGCCGGCCACCGGGAGCGCACCTTCGGCCATGGCACGCGCCACCGCCTCGCTCACGGCCCCGTGGGCCGACAGCAACTCTGCCGGAACGTGGAGCAGGTGCAGCTTGGCCTCATCCGCGTAGGCCACTACTCCCCCGCCGAAGACGTCGGACGCGCCGGCAACATCGGTGAGAGCTGCTGCCACAAGCCCCCCGGTGCACGACTCTGCGCATGCCAGCTGCACACCGCCAGCGCGGGCGAGTCCGATCACGGTCTCTGCGAGTGATGAGCCGTCCGCCGAGTAGCACACATCGCCGAGCGCTTCGCGCGCCGCGTGGCGTGCGCGATCGAGCGACCCTGTGTCCTGCGCGTCGGCGAAGAGCACGACCTCTACATCCCCGGGCGCAGCCAGGATAGTGAATTCCACGTCCGGGTACGGCGCAATCGCGGGCTCCACCAGTGCCTGTGCGTCCGACTCGGTGATGCCGGTGCATCGCAGCCGGACCGGCGGGATGCCGCGCG
>NZ_JAUSCF010000005.1 GCF_030651625.1 Hydrogenophaga sp.
GCAGTCTCCTTGGAGAAAGAATGACAAGTGTTGGGGTGGATATTCCCGCCAGCCGCGTTGGCTTGCTCAAAGATCGGCGCTACCGATACCCGGTGCCGCTCAGTTCCTTATCGACGCTGGAAGGCGGGGTGGGGGCAATCTTCGCCAGTCGGTCAGTGCCGTTAGCCGGTATTTCAGGCCCTCCACCCCAACACCTCAACCATACAAGCCGGTTCCACGGCATCTCTGGACGAACACCGCTCGCCGGAAAGACTGTCGGAGAAACAGGCCCGACCATTCTGCGGTAGTCTTGCGTTCCTCTCAACACACCATCCCGGCGCGCCGTTCCCATCAAGGGATGCCGTGGAGCTGGCTTTGCCAGTCCACAGGCTTCGCCCCCCTGAGGGGGGTGACGCGAAGCGGCGCGGGGGGCTTCATCACCATGATTCTTGAACACGCCGACATCCGCATCGATCCTGCTCAGGCTGCCGCCTTTGAAGAAGCGATTCAACGGGGGGCCACCACCGTGATCGCAAACGCTCAGGGTTTCCAGGGTTACAAGGTCAACCGCAGTATCGAGAGCCCGGGTCGCTACATCCTGATGATCTACTGGGACACGCTGGAGGATCACACTGTGGGATTCCGACAGTCGCCTGCGTTCGCCGACTGGCGCGCGATCGTGGGCGCCTTCTTTGCGCAGCCACCGGTGGTGGAACATCTGGAACTGGTGAGCAAGAGTTGACCCTCCCCGTCGTGCAGCACACGACCCCCTGAAAGGGGCACGGACTCTGATGAGTGAAACTTTTCCGAAGCACGCGGACCGATCAAGTGATGCCGTGGAACCGGCTTTGCCCGGCCACAGGGCATCGCCCCGTGGGGGGTGACACGAAGCGGCGCGAGGGGTCTATTTCTTCCTCATCAGCGTCGACTTGCCAAACAGGCTTTCAATCAGGTCTACCGCCAGTTCGGCGGTCTTGTTTCGCACATCCAGCGCCGGATTGAGCTCCATCACATCCAGTGACGAGAGCCTGCCGGTGTCGGCGATCATTTCCATGCACAGCTGGGCTTCCCGGTAGGTGGGGCCACCGGGCACCGTGGTGCCCACGCCGGGGGCGATTTCGGGGTCGAGGAAATCCACGTCAAAACTCACGTGCAGGTGGGTGTTCTCGTCGATACCTTTCAGCGCCTGCTCCATGGTGTGGCGCATGCCCATCTCGTCGATGTAGCGCATGTCGAAGACCTCCAGCCCCGCCTCATGCACCAGGCGTTTTTCCCCGGCATCCACGCTGCGGATGCCGATTTGGCGCACCACGTCGGCGCTGATCGCCGGTGTGGTGCCGCCAATGCCGGTGAGCTCGTCGGGGCCATGACCGCACAGCAGCGCTACCGGCATGCCGTGGATGTTGCCGCTGGGGGTGAGGGTTGCGGTGTTGTAGTCGGCGTGCGCGTCGAGCCACAGCACCCGCAATTTCTTACCGCCATCGCGGCAGTGACGGGCCACCGCGCTGATGGAGCCCAGTCCGAGACAGTGGTCGCCACCGAGCACGATGGGCAGGCGGCCCAGCACCAGTTCGGCATACACCGCGTCGTGCAGGCTGGCGTTCCAGACCACCACCTCGGGCAGGTGGCGGTAGCCGTCCACCGGGGGTTGCCAGGGGTTGGATGGGCCGGCGAGGTTGCCTCGATCCTCCACCTCCACACCGTGGCTCCTCAGCACCTCGGCCAGACCGGCCACGCGCAGGGCCTCGGGCCCCATGGAGGCGCCGCGGGCGCCGGCGCCGATGTCGGTGGGCGCGCCGATCAGGCTGATGGGTTGGGGCATGGCGAATTCCTTCTGCAAGTGGCGATCAGCTGTCCGGCATGTCGGACAGCAATTCGAATTCGGCTCTGGCGCAGGCCCGGCCATTGATCAGCAGATCGATCTGGTGCAGGCCCGGGTAGAGGCGGCGGGTGGTCACCGGGCGCAGCGAATGGCGTTTGCTCAGCGTGCGGCTTTCGTCAGGTGCGAGGCTGAGCTTCCAGCCCTTGAACACCTTGGGAGACCGCGTGCCGTTGGCCCGCACATGATGAACCGCGTAGTCGATCACCAGGCTTTGCGCGGCGCTTGCGTCGGTTTTGAGCGATACGCTGAGGTCGATGCTTTCGCCCATGGCCACGAGGGTTTTCGAGAGCGCCAGCCTGGCCTGACCCTGCAAGCCCTGGCCCAAGCCCCAGGCACTCAGGGTGGGCGCATGCCCTTGTTTGATCAGGGTGCGGCTGGCGTGGCGCAGCAGCGCGATCCGGTCGTCGCTGGCACCGCGCAGATGCTCGACCACCCAGCCGGCCACCAGATCGGGATGGTCCTTTGCGATGTCGTTGAGGTGGTTGGCCACGCTGCGGCGCACGTAGGCGCTGGTGTCGTTCTGAAGCGCGCGCAACAGCGGCAGGGTGGGGGTTGGATTTTGAACCAGCGCCTGCAGGCGCAGCCCCCAGGGCAGTCGTGGCCGGCTGCCCTCGCTCACCAGCCGGCGCACGTGCGCGCTGGGGTCATGCACCCAGCCAGCGAGTGTGGTCAGCGTGACCTGCGGCGCATGCTGGAGGAACGGACGAATGGCGAGCTCTGCCGTGAAGCGTTGCGTGATCGCATGCAGGCAGGCCAGTGCGCGTGGCACATGGTCCAGCCCGCGCCGTGCCACGAACTCGCCCGCTGACCACAACACCCAACCCGAGAGACCCAGCCGGCCCGCATCGCCGCGACCCGAGGCCAGGTTGACCGGTTCTCCGGCAGCGTCCAGTTCCATGGCTGGCGCCAGGCTGGCTTCCAGCACCGCACACGCGGCGTCGAAGTCAGCGGGCAGTGTGGCTTCGAGCGCGTCGGCCACCTGCATGGCACGGGCCTTGAATTCCAGTTCCTCCAGTCCGTTGCGCGCCTTCGATTGAAACAGCCGGCGATCGAACGCCGGCCACACCCTCTGCAGGTGTTCACCCGCCAGCGAAACAGTGCCTGGATGGATGAGGTTCTTGAAGGCTTCGGCCATGGCAATGCCTTCGTTCAGGCCATGGAAGGCGGCAGGCGTTGCAGCAACCCGGCCAACGCGTGCGCCACCGCGGCCTGCCGCACAGCGGAGCGGTCGCCCTGGAAACGCTGGAGTTCGGTGAACACACCCTCAGGCGTGGCCCAGCCAAACCAGACCGTGCCCACCGGCTTCTGTGCTGTGCCGCCAGTGGGACCGGCCACGCCGGTCACCGCGACCGCCAACTGGGCCTTTGAACGGGCCACCGCACCTGCCGCCATGGCTCGCGCCACCGGCTCACTGACCGCGCCGTGCACATCGATCAGCTCGGCCGGCACACCCAGCAAATCGCTCTTGGCGGCGTTGGAGTAAGTGACAAACCCGCGATCGAACCAGTCGCTGGAGCCGCTGAGTTCGGTACAGGCACCCGCGACAAGGCCACCGGTGCAGCTCTCGGCTGTGGCCAGCCTCAGCCCGCGTGTCTTGAGTTCCGAAGCGAGTGTCTGCAGCAGTGTTTCTAAAGGGACATTGACCATTTCAGTTGTTCGTCGCGCGGGGGCGCAAAACGCCTTGCATGAAGAAGCGACCATCCAGACGCGAAGCGACGCGGGGGGTCATCTAGAACCTCCAGACGGCGATGACCAGCAAGGTGCAAAGGGCCGCGGCAAAGTCGTCCAGCATGATGCCGAAGCCGCCCCGCGGTCCGAAGCCCTTGAAGGCCCGGTCGGCCCAGGCCATGGGACCGAACTTGACTGAGTCGAACAGGCGGAACAGCGCGAACGCCAACAACTGGCCCCAGAAACCGGTGGGCATCACCAGCCAAAGCACCAGCCAGAAGGCGATGATCTCGTCGATCACGATGTGACCGGAATCGGCAATGCGCATGTGCTGCGCCGTCACCGTGCTGGCCCACCAGCCCACCAGCGTGCCCACACCAATCAGCACCGCCCAGCCGGTATCGTTCAGCCACGGTTGCAGCAGCAGAAACACCGCCCACGCCCACAAGGTGCCCACCGTGCCGGGGGCAGTCCGCGGCAGGCCGGAACCCGCACCCAGCGCGATGAAATGGGCCGGGTGGGACACCGTGAAGGCCCAGGTGGGGTGAAGGAGCGCGGGGGTTGCGTTGGGTTCGGCGGCCATCGAAGCATCGGTCATTGGCGCATTATCAATGCCCCATCGCAGAGGGCGGGGTTGCTCTTTGGTTGTCAACCGAAGTGGTCGAAGCCGCGCGTGGGAACTGCGCGGCGCTGCCCATCCGCCGGCACCGCCCACAAACCGGGGGCGGCCGTGAGGCACCCGATGCGCGTGACCGGTGTGGCACTGTCGAGAGCGGCCGCTTCAATGGCCTCGCGTTTGTCTGGCGCGGCGGTGAACAGCAGTTCGTAGTCGTCGCCGCCGTGCAGCAGGCAGTCTTCCTGCTGCGCTGGCGGCAGGCGTTGCAATGCGGGCGCAACCGGCAGCGAACCCAGCTGGATTTCCGCACCCAAGTCGCTGGCGCTCAGGATGTGGCCCAGATCACCAGCCAGCCCGTCGCTCACATCGATGGCGGCATGGGCCAGGCCAGCCAGCGCCTGCCCCAGCGCCAGCCGGGGCGTGGGGCGGTCGAGGCGTTGGCCCAGATCGGGCAGGGTCTGCAGTGCGTCAGAGCCAAGGGCTTGCAATGCCCAGGGCTCCCCGCGCAGCAAGGCCAATGCCAGCCGCGCCTCGCCTGTGCGGCCGCTCAGATAGAGGTCATCACCGGCCCGCGCTGCGTCGCGCCGCAGGGCGTGGCCAGGGTGCAGTTCGCCGAACACAGTGATGCAGATGTTGAGCGGGCCGCGTGTGGTGTCGCCGCCCACGAGGGGGCAGGCGTGAGCATCGGCCAGTGCAAACAGGCCGCCGGCGAACGCAGCCAGCCAGGGATCGTTGGCATCAGGCAGTGCCAGCGCGAGCGTGAAGCCCAGCGGCCGAGCGCCCATGGCAGCGAGGTCGCTCAGGTTGACGGCCAGCGCCTTGTGCCCAAGCGCCACCGGGTCGGTACCGGGCAGAAAGTGGCGGCCTTCGACCAGCATGTCGGTGGAAATTGCGAGTTGGTGACCCGCGCGGGGCGCCATCAGGGCGCAGTCGTCGCCAATGCCCAGCGCCACGCCGGGCGTGCGGGGGTGGCCAGGGCGCTGGAAATGCCGGCGAATCAGGTCGAATTCACCCGCCGGGCGTGAGGCTTCAGAGAGCGGGGCGGGTGCATTCATGGCGTCATTGGGCCGGCGTCACGCGGCCCGTTCTTGGGGTCGATGCCGCTTGTCGGTTCATCTTTGTCAAGGTCTGGTGCTGCCATGGCCTGCGAGGCAGGAAGGGGCTGGGCCGGCCAGTCCCATGGGTCTTCGCCGGGTTTCAGGGCATCCGCCGAACGCTCCAGAAACGCCTCGGCCCAGCGCCGGCTTTCTTCGTCCATGGTGTCGCGCTGCGCGTCGGGCGACCAGGCGGCTTCGATGTCGCTCACGTCTTCGGCAGGCGCTGGTGCTTCGGTGCGCGGGGGCAGGAAGAAGCCCAGCGGGTGGCTGCGAAGGCGGCGACGCAGGGCCAGGTGGATCAGGCTTCGGTTCACGTCGCTGATGCCTTGGGCCTTCAATGCCAGCCGGTAGGCAAGGTAGAAGCTGAAGATCAGGTTCAGCGGGCCGACCACCGCCACGCCGGCGGCGGCCCACCAGAAGCCGGGGTCGGCCAGCACGACCGGACCCACGGCGATGGCAGCGGCCGCCAGCTGCCCTGCCGCCAGCGTGACGTGGCGGATATCGAGCCCCAGACCGAAAAAATGCGCAAACGCCGGCACCAGTCCCAGCAAGAAACCCAGCGAGACGTTGGCCGCCAGACCAGAGATGTTGTCGCGAAAGAACCGTGCCCAGCGTGCCGCGCGTACCGTGCCCAGCAAGCGCGTGATACGGGGGTTGTGGCGGATGGCCGAGTCCAGCCGGTAGTACACGAACCAGTTTTCCACCCATCCGGCAATGATGCTGGAGGCGAACAGCAGCACGCCGGTGAAGGCCGCAAAGAAGGCGGTCGGCCCCAGCAGGTGCAGCGAGTGCATCACGTAAGCAGCTTGCTCGGGCCCGATCATGTGGCTGCCGGTGGCCAGCGCAAGGACAACGCTGATGGCCAGCACCACTGGCACCACCAGTCCCACGTTGCCCAGGATGGCCGCAATCTGCGAGCGGAACAGGTGGGCCACTTCGTCCACGAAACGGCGCACCGCCCCGGGCTGCTGGATGTGCCTGAGTTTGGCGACCATGGCCGGAGCGGTCACCGCCGGCTGTTTGGTGGCCACAGTGAAGTGCAGCAGCTGGATCAGCACAAACGACAGGGCGTAGTTCAGGCCCGCAGCGAACCCCGCCCAGAAGGCCGAGAGCGCCAGCAGGCCCAGCCCGAACTTGGCCCAGGTGGTCAGACCCAGCAGGGCGCCGCCACCGGCGGCCATGCGCAGCATCTGTCGGTACTCGGTGGCGTTGCGGGTGATGTAGCGTTCGCCGGTTTCGGCACTGCGTTCGGCCACCTTGGCGGCGGTGAGGCCGGCGCTGTGGGCCACCAGCGCGCGGATGCTCCGGTTGTCGTGCCCGAGCTGCGCCAGGTCGGCCAGCAGCGCGGCGGTGGCGCGCTCGGGTTTGTCGGAAAGCATGCAGTCCAGCAGTTGCTGGATGCGCACAATGCGCTCGGCCAGTTGGCGCAGGCGGAACACGATGCCCACCGACACGCCATGTTCCTCCAGGTGCGCGTAAACCGACTCGGCCGCCACCCGGCACACGTCGAGTTGCAGGCGCAGCTTGTCGGCTTCATGGCGCGCCTGGCCGCTTCGTGATCCATGGCGCTGGGCGCTGCGGCGCAGTGCCTCCATCTGCACCGGCAGGGCGTGAAAGGCCCGGCGGGCGCGGTCTTCATGGCTCATGCGACTCCGGATTTCACTGGAGAAACCGGTGGCGCTGACCTGGCCGACGCAGAACACCAGCGCATCGAGCAACGCAACCTGCCAGTGCGTCGGCGCTGCGGCCTCTGTGCGCTCCGGGTGAGGCGAGACTGGCGCGCCGGGTTCGGGCGGACTCAGCAACAGGCTGCGAATGTCCTGCAGCGTGCGCGAGTCGAGGGCCTGCAGCCAGCGCACATCGAAGCGGCTGGTCAAAAGCAGGCCGAACAGGTCGGTGATGTCGCTGGTTTCGGGTGTGCCGGGTAGCAGCTTGCGGCGCAGGCGATGACCCAGTTCACTCAGGAAGGCGGTACGTGGCGCAAAACCGAAGTCGGCCAGCAGGGGGGTGATGTCCACCGTCTGCACGAAGCGCCGCCACCAGCGGTGCCAGCGCGCCAGTTGCGCGGGTTGTTCCTGCAGTGCGACCAGCAGTTGCCGCACCCGGCCCACGCAGGCCTGCGGATCTTCGGCTTCGCCGCGCACCCAGCGCAGCGCATCCATCAGCCAGAGGTGGCGGATGGCCAGCGGCGCGTCAGGGTCCAGCGTATCGAGCAGATCGGACAGCGTCATCGGTGAAAGAAACAGAAGAAGGCCTTGCGCCGCAGGCCATCACGGAAGACGCGGTCAGGAGCAGGCTCCCAGGCTCAGTGCAGCACGCGACCGGCGCCGTCGCCCGCATCGCTGGCATCGGCGATCAGGGTGAATCCGTCCACTGGCGACTCGAATCGCTCGCCGTCTTCCGCGACGCAAAAAAAACTGCCGCGCATGCTGCCTTTGGGCGTTTTCAGACGCGTGCCGCTGGTGTACTGAAACGATTCACCGGGCCGCAGCAGAGGCTGGTGGCCCACCACGCCCAGGCCCTTGACTTCTTCTGTGTGGCCATGGGCGTCGTCGATGATCCAGTGCCGGGAGATCAGTTGCGCCGTCACGTCACCCGTGTTGGTGATGGTGATGGTGTACGCAAAAGCGTACAGGTCCTCATCGGGCGTGGACTGCTCGCTCAGGTACTGGGGCTCCACTTCGCAAGTGAACTGGTATTTCGACATGGGCGGGATGTTACCCCGCGGCAGGGCCATTCGCATGTCAAAGGGCATGTCAAAGGCCAACAGCCTGCCAAAATGCAGACTTGTTTCAAGAACCACCGTTGCGGGCACCCATGACCACCACCTTCCGTATCGCGCCATCCATCCTGTCCGCCGACTTCGCCCGCCTGGGTGAAGAAGTGAAGAACGTCATCGCAGCCGGTGCCGACTGGATTCACTTCGACGTGATGGACAACCACTACGTGCCCAACCTCACTTTCGGCCCCATGATCTGCCAGGCGCTCAAGCCGCATGCGGTGCAGGCCGACGGAACACCGGTGCCGATCGACGTGCACCTGATGATCCAGCCGGTGGACGCCCTGGCGGGGGCCTTCATCGACGCGGGCGCCGACCTGGTGAGCTTTCATCCGGATGCGAGCGCTCACGTGCACCGCAGCGTGCAGGCCATCAAGGCACGGGGCTGCAAGGCGGGTCTCACCTTCAACCCGGCACAACCGCTTGACGTGCTCGACTGGACCATCGACGACATCGACCTGATCCTCATCATGAGCGTGAACCCCGGATTTGGCGGTCAAAGCTTCATCGATTCGGCCCTGCGCAAGATCGAAGACGCACGCAAGCGCATCGAAGCCAGCGGACGCGACATCCGCCTGGAGGTGGACGGTGGCATCAAGGCCGACAACATCCGCCGCGTGGCCGATGCGGGCGCCGACACCTTCGTGGCTGGCAGCGCAATTTTTGGCAAGCCGGACTACAGGGCGGTCATTGATCAGATGAAGGCTGCGCTGGCGCGCTGACCCAACCCCCCGCGCCGCTTCGCGTCACCCCCCAAGGGGGGCGCACCATACGGCCCGGCGAAGCCGGTTCCGCTGGTGCCCTTGATGAGGCACGCGCTCCGGTAAGTTCACGTCTTCTTTTTCTGGGTTTTTTCATGCGGCTTTCAGGTATTTCTGCGGTCATCGTTGATCTCGACGGCACCATGGTCGACACCATGGGTGACTTCGAAGTGGCGCTCAATCACACGCTGGGTGATCTGGGGTTGCCGCCGGTGCAGCGGGCGCTGATCGAGCGCACGGTGGGCAAGGGTTCGGAGCATCTGGTGCGCAGCGTGTTGACGCACCAGTTGGCCCTGCCCGAGGTGGCCGGATCGCGCAGCGTGGCGCTCACCTGGCCGCAGGCACAGCTGTTTGAGCTCGCCCTGGAGCGCTATCAGCAGCATTACCGGTTCACGAATGGCCAGTACGCCGATGTGTATCCCGGCGTGGCCGAGGGTTTGCAGGACTTGCGTTCGGCGGGTTTTCCAATCGCCTGCCTGACCAACAAGCCGTTGTCGTTCGCCCGAGCGCTGCTGGAGATCAAGGGGCTTGATGGTCACTTTGTTCATGTGTTCGGCGGCGACAGTTTCGATCGCAAAAAGCCCGACCCGCTGCCGCTGCTCAAGACCTGTGAAGCGCTGGGCACGGCGCCTACGCAAACGCTGATGGTCGGCGATTCACAGAACGACGCCCTGGCGGCGCGAGCCGCAGGCTGCCCTGTCGCTTTGGTCACCTACGGCTACAACCACGGTGAACCCATTGCGCAGGCACCGCACGACCTGCTGGTGGACTCGCTGGCCGACATTGCGACGGCATTGCAGGAGCAAGCCAATGCGGCGTGAAAAAAGCTGAGCGCCTGAGGATGTCTACTGCCAGCCCGGCACCTTGCTCAACTCGAAGTTCAGCGGGACTTCGCTGGCCGGGCGTCCTTCGGCAGGGCGGCGCGTGCCTTGAAGCCGGCGGCCGCAATCGACCGGGTTCACGAACGCGTTCCACACCGCGCTGATGGCCACGCCGTCTTCGGATTCGTCGAGCTGGAATTCACCGTCGGTGGCGTCGCCCGACAACAGGGTCTGGCCGGGTGACGTGCTGGCGCTCAGTCGCCCGCGCACACTGCCCGGGAATTCCGGGTGGCGTTCAAAGTGCGCCGTGCCGGTGGCCACGGGGTTGGTCCTTGTGCCGTCCACTGGCCACAGCAGCAGCGACCATTGGCCGTAGAGCTGCGCCGGTTCCAGCTGGACGCCCTGGCAGGCGGCGGGCGCTGGCGCGGTGCTGGTCTGGGCCAAGACGAGCCCGACGGTGCCGCCGGCAAGGGCCCAGGCACAAGCCAGCGCCCAGCGGGGATGAAGAGGCGATGTCATGGTGTCTCGGCGGCTTTCAAGGCCGCCTGTTCGGTGGCGCGCTGGGCGAACTCCGCACGCAGGGCGCGCAGTTTCTCGCGCGGATCTTCGCGCACGGTGGCTTCGTCCAGCGCCATTTCCTTGATGAAGCGGCTGGCCTGGCCGGGCACACTTTCTCGGCCCTTCTTGCGGCGCTTGAGCCAGCTCACGGCCAGCGTGCGCTGCGCGCGGGTGATGCCCACGTACATCAAGCGGCGCTCTTCCTGCAGGCGCTGCGCCAGGCTCTCGGCGCTGGCGTCTCGGTTGCTCTCTTCGTCCATCTTGAATGGCAGCAGGCCTTCGTTCACGCCCACCAGCATCACATGCGGCCACTCCAGGCCCTTGGAGGCATGCAGGGTGGAGAGCGTGACCACGTTCTGGTCCTGTTCGCGCTCACTGAGTGTGGAGAGCAGCGCAATGGTCTGGACCACCTCCAGCAGCGATTTCCGCTCGGTCTCGACCTGCACCCCGGCTTCATCCTCGATCTTGCCGCCACAGCGCCCGGCGACCCAGTCGCAGAAGTCCATCACGTTGGTCCAGCGCACCGCGGCCACCTTCTCGTTGTCTTCGCTGTCGTACAGGTGCTTCTCGTAGGCAATATCCTTGAGCCATTCGGTCAGAAAAGCGCGTGCCGCTTCGTGGCCCACGGTGTGGCGGGCGCGGTATTCCAGGTCGTTCACAGCACGGCCGAATTCGTGCAACGTGGCCACCGCGCGCGCGGGCAGGGCGGTGCCCAGCGAGTGCGAAAACAGGGCTTCAAACAGGCTCAGCTTGTACTGCGTGGCGAAGTTGCCCAGCTGCTGCAGCGTGGTGTGGCCAATGCCCCGCTTGGGCGTGGTGGCCGAGCGCAGAAACGCCGGGTCGTCGTCGTTGTTGACCAGCAGGCGCAGCCAGGCGCACAGGTCGCGAATTTCGGCCTTGTCGAAGAAGCTCTGGCCGCCCGAGACCTTGTACGGAATCTGTGCTCGGCGCAGCGACTGCTCGAACGGGCGCGCCATGTGGTTGGCGCGGTAGAGGATGGCGAAGTCGCGAAACTCCTTGTGCTGTGAACTGGCCCGCAGGCTCTGAATGCGCGCCACCGCGCGCTCGGCTTCGTGCTCTTCGTTGTCGGCGTCGACCACGCGCACCGGCTCGCCTTCGCCCAGATCGCTCCACAGCGTCTTGGGAAACAGCTTGGGGTTGGGCCCGATCACGTTGTTCGCCGCGCGAAGGATGGCGCTGGTGGAGCGGTAGTTCTGCTCCAGCTTGATGACCTTGAGCTCGGGGAAGTCCTGCGGCAGACGCTTGAGGTTGTCCAGCGTGGCGCCGCGCCAGCCGTAGATGCTCTGGTCGTCGTCGCCCACGGCGGTGAAGCGCGCGCGTTCGCCCACGAGCAGCTTCAGCAGTTCGTACTGCGTGGCGTTGGTGTCCTGGTATTCATCCACCAGCACATGGCCCATCTTTTTCTGCCAACGCTCGCGCACATCGAGATGTTCCGTCAGCAGTTTGAGTGGCAGGCTGATCAGGTCGTCGAAGTCCACGCTCTGGTAGGCGGTGAGGCGTTCTTCGTAGCGCGCCATGATGGTGGCGGTCACGCGCTCGTTTTCGTCCTTGGCCTGTCCCAGTGCCTGGGCCGCTGTGAGCCCAGCGCTCTTCAGAGCACTGATGGCCCACTGCCAGCCGCGCGCGGTGTTGGCGTCGGTTGTGCCGCCGCAGTCTTTCAGCAGGCTGGTGATGTCATCGGTGTCCAGGATGCTGAACTGCTTCTTGAGTCCCAGCGCCTCACCATCCTCACGCAGCAGGCGCACACCCAGCGCGTGGAAAGTGCAGATCAGCACCTTCTTCGCGTCACGGCCCACCAGCTGCTTGGCGCGTTCGCGCATCTCGGCGGCCGCCTTGTTGGTGAAGGTGATGGCCGCGATGCGGTCGGCCGCCAGCCCGGCCTGGATGAGCCGTCCGATCTTGTGGGTGATCACCCGCGTTTTGCCCGATCCCGCGCCGGCCAGCACCAGGCAGGGTCCGCCCAGGTGGTTCACGGCTTCAAGTTGGGCAAGGTTCAGGCCGTGGGACATGGGTGGCAGAGGCGCGCAGGCGGGGCAAAGCGGTTGATGATACCGACCCGGCACCTGTCCGGAAGTGGGTGGGGCCGTTGCTGAGACAATCTTCCACCGTGCTCACTGTCCTCCTCGTCACTTTTCCCTTCTTTGCGCTCGTGCTGGCCGGCTTCGTGGCCGCGCACCGGCGCATGCTGCCGCTGGAGGCCATTCCCGGCCTCAATGGCTTCGTGCTGTATTTCGCTCTGCCCGCCTTGCTCTACCGCTTCGGCTCCACCACGCCGATCGCCCAACTGCTCGATGCATCGGTCGCCGGGGTGTACGCGTTGTGTGCGCTGGTGATGGTGGCCTTTGCGGTGGCCATGTCGCTGAACAAACGCATCCGCTGGAATGACGCATCCATGGGTGCGCTGGTGGCGGCTTTTCCGAACACCGGCTTCATGGGCGTGCCGCTGTTGGCGGCTTTGCTGGGGCCGGCCAGCGCGGGACCGATCATCCTGCTCATTTTTGTCGACATGATCGTCACCAGCTCCCTGTGTGTGGCACTGTCCCGGCTGGACGAAGGCGAAGGCCACGGCGGACGGGCCATGCTGGATGCCGGAAAGAAGGCGCTTCGCGGGGTTGCGGCCAACCCCATGCCATGGGCCATCCTGCTGGGCGCTGCAGCATCGGCGCTGGAGTACAAGCTGCCCCTGCCCGTGGAGCAGACGGTATGGCTGCTCGCCGACGCGGCTTCGCCGGTGGCGCTGTTCACCATTGGCGCGGTGCTGGCCCGCGCGCAGATCCAGGCCAACCACCCCATGCCCGTGTCCGACTACCTGCCGGTGACGCTGATGAAGCTGGTGCTGCATCCGCTGCTGGTGCTGGGTGTGGGCACGGCCGCCATCCAGCTGGGTGTGCCTCTGGAGCCATTTGCACTGACTGTGATGGTGCTGGTTTCTGCGCTGCCCAGTGCCAGCAATGTGTCGCTGCTGGCCGAACGCCTGGGCGCCGACAACGGGCGCATCGCCCGCATCATTCTGGTGACCACCGCCGTGTCGTTCCTCACTTTCTCGGGCGCTGTCTCGCTCCTGACCTGAACGACCCCGAGTGGCCCCAACCTCTGCCATGCTGCGCTGCCGCATTGGAATGCGCTATTACTTTGATTCAACCAATTGAATCGACAAGCCGCGACAGAACTTCTAAAGTGTCTTTTCCTCACCCAGGGAGCACTGCCATGAAGTCGACATGTTCAACCAGCACGCTCAAGGCGCATTGGCTGGAGATCTGGGCCATCATGGCCGAAGCATTCTGAATTCCGTTCACGCCACACAAGGAGATAACGATGAGCAATCCCACCGCTGAAGCCCAGTGCCCCTTTCACGCCTCTGGCGGCGCCCGCGCCACGCACGGCACCCAGTCCAACGCCGCCTGGTGGCCCAATCAGCTGAATTTGTCCATCCTGCACCAGCATCAGCCAGTCTCCAACCCGATGGACCCGGACTTCGACTACGCCGAAGCGTTCAAGAAGCTCGACTTCGCTGCACTGAAGAAGGACATGGTCGCCCTGATGACCGATTCGCAGGACTGGTGGCCGGCCGACTACGGCCACTACGGCGGCCTGTTCATCCGCATGTCCTGGCACGCTGCCGGCACCTACCGCACGGCCGACGGCCGGGGTGGTGCGAGCACCGGCAACCACCGCTTCGCGCCGCTCAACAGCTGGCCCGACAACGGCAACCTGGACAAAGCCCGACGTCTGCTGTGGCCCCTGAAGCAGAAATACGGCAATGCCATTTCCTGGGCCGACCTGTTCGTACTGGCCGGCAACGTGGCCATGGAATCCATGGGCTTCAAGACTTTCGGCTTTGGTGGCGGACGGGCGGACATCTACGCACCCGAAGAGGACGTGTACTGGGGCGCCGAAACCGAATGGCTGGCCACCAGCGACAAGCCCAACAGCCGCTACAGCGGTGATCGGGTGCTGGAGAACCCGCTGGCGGCGGTGCAGATGGGTCTGATCTACGTCAACCCCCAGGGCCCGGACGGCAACCCCGACCCCGTGCTGTCGGGCAAGGACGTGCGCGAGACCTTCGCCCGCATGGCCATGAACGACTACGAGACCGTGGCGCTGGTGGCCGGCGGCCACACCTTTGGCAAAATGCATGGCGCGGGTGATCCGGCGCTGGTGGGCCCCGAGCCCGAAGGTGCACCCCTGGAAGAGATGGGTTTCGGCTGGATCAACAAGCACGGCACCGGCAAAGGTGGCGACGCGACCACCAGCGGCTTCGAAGGCGCCTGGAAACCCAACCCCACCCAGTGGGACATGGGCTATTTCAAGGTGCTGTTCAAGTACGACTACGAGCAGGTCAAGAGCCCGGCCGGCGCCATCCAGTGGCGCGCCAAGGACGTGGCGCCCGAGGACATGATCCCCGACGCGCACGACCCGAGCAAGAAACACCCGCCGCACATGACCACGGCCGACCTCTCGCTCAAATTCGATCCGGCCTACGAGAAGATTTCGCGCCACTTTGCGGCCAACCCCGACGAGTTTGCCGACGCCTACGCCCGCGCCTGGTTCAAGCTGACCCACCGCGACATGGGACCGAAGAGCCTTTACCTCGGCCCTGAAGTGCCGGCCGAAGACCTGATCTGGCAAGACCCGGTACCCGCGGTGGACCACCCGCTGATCGATGCCGGTGACGTGGCCGCGCTCAAGGCCAAAGTGCTGGCCGCGGACCTGTCGGTGTCGGAGCTGGTCTCGACCGCCTGGGCGTCGGCCTCCACCTTCCGCGGTAGCGACAAGCGCGGTGGCGCCAACGGCGCGCGCATCCGCCTGGTACCGCAGAAGGACTGGGAAGTCAACCAGCCGGCGCAGCTGACCAAGGTGCTGGCGGCGTTGGAAAAGGTCCGCGCCGACTTCAATGCCGGTGCAAGCGGCGGCAAGAAGGTGTCTCTGGCCGACCTGATCGTGCTCGCTGGTGACGCCGCCGTGGAATCGGCTGCGAAGGCCGCTGGCCACAGCCTGGCGCTGCCCTTCACCCCGGGCCGCACCGACGCCACGCAGGAGCAGACCGACGCGGATTCCTTCGATGTGCTGGAGCCGGTGGCCGACGGCTTCCGCAATTTCCGCAAGACCGCCTACACCGTGTCGCCCGAAGAAATGCTGCTCGACAAGGCGCAGTTGCTCACGCTCAGCGCGCCCGAAATGACGGTGCTGGTCGGTGGTCTGCGCGTGCTCGGCAACAATGTGGGCGGCTCGAAACATGGTGTCTTCACACAGCGCGTGGGTCAGCTCACCAACGACTTCTTCGTCAACCTGGTGGACATGTCCACCCAGTGGAAGCCCGCTGGCGACAACGCCTATGAGGGCCGCGACCGCAAGAGCGGCGCGGTGAAATGGACCGCCACCCGCGTGGACCTGGCCTTCGGGTCCAACTCGCAGCTGCGTGCCCTGGCCGAGGTCTATGCCCAGAACGACGGCAAGGCCAAGTTCGTCAAAGACTTTGCCGCCGCCTGGACCAAGGTGATGAACCTGGACCGTTTCGACGTGAAGTGAACGGCCTCAACACCGGGGACCTGCAGTCCCCGGCCAGACTAAAGCCCTGCCGGTCCGCCTGCAGGGCTTTTTTGCTCTGGAGCGCCGTGGTCGACAGGGTGTGCTTCAGCGACCCTTGCCCAGCGCCTCCTGCTCCAGCAGCAGGTAGGTGTTGTAGGCGTTCATGCGGTTGGCGAAGTTGAACATCGGCGTGGACGCGAAGGCGCTCCAGTCGGTGGTGGCGTAGGCTTCCTCGAACGGCACGAAATCTTCCACCGCGCGGGCCATGGTGCTGCGCAGGTGCTTGAGGTAGTCGCGCGTCAGGCCGATGTCCTTGCGCGGCTCGGACGATACGGCTCCGTGCCCGGGCACCACCGCAGCGGTGTCAAAGGCGAGCACGCGCTCCAGCGAACGGATCCACTGGCTGCTGTCGGCCATGCCCACGAACGGCAGCCGGCCGTTGAAAAACAGGTCGCCAGCGAACAGCACGCGTTCGGATGGCACGTAGACGATGAGGTCCTCTGGCGTGTGCGAAGGCCCCACATGGTCCACTTCGAACACCACGCCCCCCACCTTGAACGAGGTGGGTCCGTCGATCCACAGGTCGGCGTCGACGATGCGCGTTTTGTCATCGATCCAGGGCGCCAGGTCGGTGCGAGAGGCTTCCAGGCGCAACTTTGCCGTGTCCGACTGGATATAGGCAAGCGCCGAACGGTGGGCCACGATCTGCGCCCCTTGGTCCTTGAAGTGCTGCAGGCCGTAGATGTGGTCGGCGTGGTAGTGGGTGACGATGACGTGCGTGATGGGCAGGGGTGTGATCTGGCGGATCGCGCCGCTCAGCCGCTCGGCCAGCCGGGGTGAACCCAGCGCGTCCACCACCACCACACCCGTCGGCGTGACCACGAAGCCGGCGTTGCTGATGAAATTCTGGTTCTTCGGCGAACCCAGCTGCGACAGGCCTTGCACGTAGTAGGTGTTTGGTGTCACCCGCGCAGCCTGCATGGGGGGCTCTGGATCTGCGGCATGGGACGGGGCTGTGCAGGCAAGGGCGAGGCTCAAGGCCAGGCTCAAGGCCTTGAAGGTGCGTAAGGTGGCGTGGCGCATGGGCGTGTCTCCTGTTGGAATGTCGTGCGTTTTTCTGCTTATATCGCAATTCGCTTATGTAAGGTTTTGACCCGACTCACGTTTTGCATATTCGTGCCGATAAAACTCGGCAGAGACCTTGCGGAGAAATCCATGACCGTTGCCCCATTGCCGCGAAACGAAGCCAGGCGCCTGGACGCGCTGCGTTCGTTGCTGATTCTCGACACACCGCCCGAGGAACGCTTCGACCGCATCTCGGCCTTCGCAGCGAAGGAGTTTGACGTGCCGATCGCGCTGGTGTCGCTGGTGGACCGGGACCGCCAGTGGTTCAAGTCGAATTTTGGTCTGGAGGTCTGCGAGACGCCGCGCGACGTCTCGTTCTGCAGCCATGCCATTCTCAAGCCGGAGCCGCTGGTCGTGCCCGACGCGCTGCGCGACCCGCGGTTTGCCGACAACCCCCTGGTGACCGGCCACCCGTTCATCCGTTTCTACGCGGGCGCCGGCCTGCGCCTTCCGTACGGCCAGGTGGTCGGAACACTGTGCGTCCTGGACCGGCGCCCGCGCGAGTTCGACCGGCTGGACGCGGCCATCCTGGGCGGCTTGCGCGATCTGGTGGTGGAAGAGCTGTACCGCCGCGAGGAGGCCGCCGCATGAACGCCCCCAAAGGCCCAACCCCCCGGATGGTCCTGCTCATCGAACCCGACGGGCTGGTGCGCGGCACCGTGGCCTCGGTGTGCCGCGACATGCAGATTGCGCGCGTGCGCCAGGAAACCAGCATCGCGTCGGCCGAGCTGTGGCTGCAGACCAGCCGCCCGCACGGCCTGCTGATTTCGCTGACCGAGGGCGCGGCGGCGCTGGACTTCCTGACCCGTCTGCGAGCCGGTGCGCTCCGCTGCGATGCCGCCCTGCCGGTGGCGGCCATGGCCCGCGGGGGTGACGCGGCGCTGGTGGCTCGCCTTAAAGAGCTGGACATGCGGCGCCTGCTGCTGCAGCCGTTCCGGCTGCGCGACGTGATTCACACGCTGGAGGGGCTCTGGACCGTGCGGGAAGCCATGGCGGCGTGATCCGCTTGGCCAGAGGCCGCGAACCTACACCACCAGCGGGTCCACATCCACCGCAAACCGCACCAGCCCGCGCGCCTCAGGCAGGCTGCGGCAGGCCAGCAGCACAGGCTGCCAGGCCGCCAGAAACCGCTGCAGCGCCGCTCGCGAATGGGCTTCCACCAGCAGTTGCGCGCGTTCCACGTTCGCCACGCGCTGGATGGTCAGTGGAACCGCCGGGTACAGGGTGATCTCGTCGCGGTGCGGCAGGGCGGCGCCCTGTTCAGCCGCTGCGTTCAGGAACGCCTGGGCGGCGGCCTGGGTGCGGGCGTCGGCGCGCAGCAGGGCCTGGAAACCGAAGGGTGGCATGGCCGCCGATTCGCGTTCGGCCAGTTGCCCGGCGGCAAAGCCAGGGAAGTCGTGCCTCTTCAGGCTGTCGAACAGCGGGTGTTGCGGGTACCACGTCTGCACCCACATCTCGCTGGCGGCGCTCTGGGTGGCGTCGCGCCCGGCGCGGCCAGCCGCCTGCATCAGCAGCGCAAACAGCCGCTCGGATGCGCGGTGGTCGCTGGCGAACAGGGCACTGTCGGCGTTCACGCTGGCCACCAGGGTGATGCGCCGGAAATCGTGCCCCTTGGCGATCATCTGCGTACCCACCAGCACATCCACTTCGCCACTGTGCAGGGCCGCCAGTTGCACTTCCAGGCTGCCTTTGAGGCGGGTGGAGTCGGCGTCCATGCGCGCCACGCGGGCCGGGCCGCCGTCGACCCGTTTCACGTCCGCGAGCAGGCTGGTCAGATGTTCCTCCACCTGCTCGGTGCCCCGGCCTACCGGAGAAATGTCCAGGTTGCCGCAGTCCGGGCAGGCTCGTGGCACGCGCTCGGCGAATCCGCAGTGGTGGCAGCGCAGCGTGCGATCCAGTTTGTGAAACACACGGTAGGCGCTGCAATGGGGGCAGCCGCTCTTCCAGCCGCAGGCGTGGCAGGCCAGCACCGGCGCATAACCACGGCGGTTCAGCAACACCAGACATTGCTCCCCCCGCCCAATGCGTTCGGCCATGGCCGACAGCAGGGGTGGCGCCAGCACCGCGCCCTTGGGCTGGTGGTTCATGTCGACCAGCCGCAGGCGCGGCAGGCTGCCCCCGCCGATGCGACCCGGCATTTCCAGCCGCAGGTATCGGCCCTGATCGGCCGCGTGCCAGCTCTCCAGCGAAGGCGTGGCCGAACCCAGGATCACCTGACAGCGGGGTCGCGTGCCCTTCTCATCAGGGGATCGCCCCTGTTCGTGGAGCACCAGGCCTTCTCCCGGAGCGCCGGGTTTTGCACCCTCTCCCTCTGGTAGAGGGTGGGGGTGAGGGCCCTGGTGAAGGGGTGTCAAACCTGCCACCAATGCCTCCGACTCCACCTTCGCCCGGTACACCGCCAGGTCCCGCGCCGAATACCGCGCGCCGTCCTGGCTTTTGTAGCTGGGGTCGTGCTCCTCATCCACCACGATCAGCCGCAGGCCCGGCAGGCTGGCGAACACGGCCATGCGCGTGCCCAGCACGATGCGCGCCTGCCCGGTGTGCGCCGCCAGCCAGCTGGTCAGGCGCTGTGCCGGCGTCATGCCGCTGTGAAGGCAGACCACCGCCCCCGCGCCGAACAGCGGTTCAAACCGCTCGCGGAAGCGCGACTCCAGTTGCGGTGTCAGGTTGATCTCGGGCACCATCACCAGCGCTTGCGTGGGCGCTGCAGTGTCACTGCTCTGTTGAAGAACCCGCTGTGTTGCGCGCAGGTACACCTCGGTCTTGCCGCTGCCTGTGGCGCCGAAAAGCAGCACAGGCGCGCTGGCACCTTCCAGCGCAGCCAGCGCCTGGACCTGCTCCTCGCTCAGCGCTGGCAAAGCCGCAACGGGTGGCGTCTGCGGCACATGCGCTGCTTCGGGCCGGACCGCCGCCTTGGCCCGGCGCTTGAGCCGGCGCGCCAGCTGGCTGGCATCGAGCTCGCGCAACTGCGGCGGAAGGGCGGCCAGCGCCACCTCACCCGCACTGCGCTGGTAATAACGACCCGCAAAACCCACCAGCTGGCGCCAGCGCTCGTTGAGCGGCGGCAGACCCTCCAGCGGTCCCACCACCGCCTTGGTCTGGGCTTCGCTCAGACCGGCCGGTGGCTCGCCGGGGCAGTCCCACACCACGCCCAGCACCTCGCGGGACCCCAGCGGAACGCGCACCAGCGTGCCTGGCGCAAGCGACAACTCACTTCGGTAGGTGAGGCTTGCGCCGATTCCGCTGTGGGCCGGAGTGGCGACCACGACACTGGGCCAAAAAGCCATGTTTAGCGGGTCTTCCTCAGTTGCAATGGCGAAAAACGATGTAAGTCATTGATTTGACATGCGATACCAACCTGTCCAGAGTTTCTGTGGATAACTTTGTTGATAGATTGGTCTGGCACGCTCGGAGCCCTTCAAAATCAACGGTTTGCTTAAACTGCTTAGAAAAAAAGCAGAAATCTAAATTCAATGAAATCAACGACTTAGCAAACTCTTCGAAGTGGAGAAGGGTTTTGTGGATGGCGCATTTTCATTGCGCACCGCAGCACAAAATTTGTGCATAAGTAAGCCCTGTCAAGTGTTACTTTGGGCGCCTTTTGTGCTATGGGCTCGCGCAAGGCCCGCATTTTCCAGTGGCCAGCGCCTGCTGAACGCCGTTCCGGCGAGCGACAGGAGCGGTGATGTCAGGCGCCTTTTCGCAGGCGACGCGAGTGCGTGTGTACTGCGTTCACCAGCGCCGTCACGTGCTCCGGCGGGGTGTACTGGCTGATGCCATGACCCAGGTTGAAGATGTGCGTGGCGCCTTCGCCTGGTCCCTGGTGCGGCGTGCCAAAGCTCTCCAGCACCCGGGCCACTTCAGCGTCGATCGCCTCGGGCGGGGCGAAGAGCACATTCGGGTCGATGTTGCCCTGCAGCGCCTTGCCGCCGGGACCTTCGCCCACCTGGGCGCGAGCCTTGCCCAGGTTCACCGTCCAGTCCAGGCCCAGCGCATGGCAGTCCAGGCCCTTCATGTCGTCCAGCCACAGGCCGCCACCCTTGGTGAAGACGATGCGCGGGATGGTGGCGCCCTCAAAACTGGGCTTGAGCTGGTCGAGCACGCGGCGTGTGTAGGCCAGGCTGAACTGCTGGAAATTGCCGTCGGCCAACACGCCACCCCAGCTGTCGAACACCATCACCGCCTGGGCGCCGGCTTCGATCTGCGTGTTCAGATAATTCGCCACGGCATCGGCGTTGATCGCCAGAATGCGGTGCATCAGGTCCGGCCGGCTGTACATCAGCGACTTCACCGCCCGATAGTCATCCGAGCCGCCACCTTCCACCATGTAACAGGCCAGCGTCCAGGGGCTGCCAGAAAAGCCGATCAGCGGGACCCGACCGTTCAAGGCCTTGCGGATGCTGGTGACCGCATCGAAGACATAGCGCAGCTTGGCCATGTCTGGCACGGCCAGCGCGGCCACATCAGCCTCCGTGCGCACCGTCTTTGCAAATTTGGGACCTTCGCCAATCGCAAACGACAGACCGAGGCCCATGGCGTCGGGCACGGTGAGGATGTCGGAGAACAGGATGGCCGCGTCCAGCGCGTAGCGCTCCAGCGGTTGCAGCGTCACCTCGGTGGCGTAGTCGGTGTTGGTGGCCAGCCCCATGAAACTGCCGGCCTTGGCGCGCGTGGCGCAGTATTCCGGCAGGTAGCGCCCGGCCTGGCGCATGAGCCACACGGGCGTGTGGTCGGTGGATTGGCGCAGGCAGGCGCGCAGGAAGGTGTCGTTCTGCAGGGGGGCGAAGGGCATGGGTTTGGAGTGTGGCGGTTGTCGATCGGTCGGGGCATTATCCCGTCTGAAGGGCCATGCCCGCGGCGGGAGTAACCCCAGAGGGTCTTTCTTCTCCGGGGGCCGGCCCTCTTGCCCGGAACGCCATTCAAGGCCCTTCCCAGGGCAACTCCTGGACGACCTGACCCGTGATGATCTCGCGCAGCCAGGCCGCCTTGTTGGTGCTTCTCAGGTAGTGGCGCCAGGCGTCCACGCCAAACTGGTTCGGGTTGACGATGTGGTTGATGTCGTTGATCTGCAAGGTGTTGACGAAACCCGTGCCCGGGAATTTCGCCAGCAGGCGTTCGCGCAGGACAGGATCCATCGTGGCGAACATCGCCACATACGCCACGTACTCGTGTGCCGCCACGGGCAATCCCGTGGGCTCCGCGTGGCAACCGACCACCGCATGGGCCATCTCGTGGGCCGCCGCAGACCGGTACAGCTCACGGTCCACCGGCACACGGAACCACTCGCCGCCCGCCTCGAACGTGTGGTAGCTCAGCAGCAGGATTTTTTTCGTCTCGCGCAGATAGCAGCCAACCGCCCGCCCACCCAGTTCGCCGGGCAGTTCCTCCACGATGTCCATCGCGGTGCTTGGTGGGGGATCGATGCCCATCCTGGCCAAGAACTGCAGGGCCCTCTCCACGCCCTCGCAAGCCATCTGGGCGTCGGCGTCGACGGCGGCCTGAATGACGACGCTGCCGCTCTGAGAGCAGCGTTTCAGGGCAGATTCAACTGGAGTGGACCCATCCGCAGGTGTGCTGGCGATGGCACCCGTGGCGGATGCGGCGACGCCGAGGGGCGCGCTGGTCACCGCACAGGCCAGCACCCAGGTCACGCCTGCGCGACAAAGCCCAAACCGTCTCAAAATGTGCCTTGTCAATCGTCCATCACGTCCATCACGCGCGGCATCTCAGGGAACGGCCACGTGCCAGACGCTCCGCAAGCCATTACCACCCTTGTCGCCGGGCTTGGCATCCGCGTACCACCGGTACAAGGGTCGCCCCTTGTGTGTCCACTGCAATTTGCCATCGTCGCGGGTGATCAGGGTGTACTCACCCTGCGACTTCGCATTGGCCTCGCCGTACAGCGGTGTCCACATGTTCAGGCACGCACCGGTGCAGGCGCTCTTGCCTGGCACGGTCGTGTCGTTGTCGAACACATAGAGGGTGATGCCGGTCTTGTCTGTCAGCACCCCATCGGTCACCATGGGCTGCGCCCATGAGAGCGATGCGGCACCCATCACCAGCGCGGCAAGAAGCAGTTTGGCCTGGAACCGAGAGGTTCGCATGTGATTCCCCGTTGGTTGAACACAGCGAAATTGTCTCGCCCTGGCGGCGGTGGAGGTTGCGCCAGATCAAGCATCACCATCGTCGCCGCGAGCCTGGTGCTGGCCGTCACGCCAGCCTGGGTCACTGGTGGGTTCTGGCGCGCCCAGGACATGTTGAAAAACGGGCCTTCGGTGGCGATAATGCGGAGTCAGTTTGGCGTGCGGCTGGCGTGATGAACGCCTCGTCCTTCTCCTTCAAGGAGCCCCCTCATGAACGCTTCTGGTCTGCTCACCGTCTCCGGCCTTGACGTGCGGGCGGTCCATGTGCCGATGCGGATTCCGCTGCAGACCAGCAGCGGCACTATTCACATTGCGCCGCTGGCGCTGATCGATCTCCACACCCAGCAAGGTGTGACTGGGCACACCTATCTTTTCTGCTACACGCCGCTCGTCCTCAGGCCGGTGTGCGACATGCTGAACAACCTGGAGCCGGTTCTTGAGGGCATGGCGGTGGCTCCGCTGGAGATCCACCGCTCGCTTCACGCCCGGTTTCGATTGCTGGGCACAAAAGGCATCGTCGGCATGGCGCTCGCGGGCATCGACATGGCGGCCTGGGATGCACTGGCTCGCGCCGAGGGTCAACCACTGGCGCGGGCTCTGGGAGCAGATTTGCTCGAGATTCCGGCTTACAACAGTTGCGGGCTGGGGCTGATAGGCGTTGACCAAGCGCCTGCCGAAGCGGTCTCGCTGGTCGCGGCGGGCTTTGCTGCCATCAAGGTTCGCCTGGGCTATGCGGATCTTCGAACCGACATTCAGGTGGTCAGGGCCGTGAAGGCGGCAACTGGCGACGGTGTGCAGCTCATGTCGGACTACAACCAGGCGCTTTCGGTGCCAGAGGCCGAACGCCGTGTTCGGGTCCTTGCCGATGAAGGTCTGTACTGGATAGAGGAGCCCTGCGCTGCTCACGACTATCCGGGCTACGCAAGGGTGAGAGAGGCGTCCACAAGCCCTGTCCAGATGGGTGAGAACTGGTGGGGGCCTGACGAAATGGCGATGTGTCTGAGATTCGGTGCCTCAGACCTCGGCATGCCGGACGCGATGAAGATCGGTGGAGTCACCGGCTGGCTGCAGGCTGCCGCCCTGGCTGAAGCCGCAGGCCTGCCGATTTCCACCCACCTGTTTCCAGAGGTCGGCGCCCACCTCATGGCTGCCTCCCCCACGCGCCACTGGCTGGAGTTCGTTGACTGGGCTTCGCCCATTCTGGCCGAGCCCCTTCAGATCAGAAACGGGAAGGCCCGCTTGTCCGATGCCCCCGGAACAGGTATCGAGTGGGACGAAACCGCCGTTCGCCGCTACCTTGTGCACTGACCTTTGAAGCTCGTGCGCCGGGCGGCTTGTACTTCAGGACATCTTTTTCAGGACGTTTTTCCCAGCAGCGCATCCTTGAGCTGCCAGTCCGCTGGCTTGTTCCCCAGCCAGATACGCATCAGCGCGTTGAAGAACTCGGGCTCCACGAAAGGGTCTCCTTCGACTTTGCCTTTGACGGTCAGCACGGTGCCGGTGCCAGGAATCCAGTCGAGCACAAAGGTCTCACCGGTTTGAAGACGTTTGTGGTCACTGAAAACCTGGCTCATGCGAAGCACCCCGGGAATCAGACGTGAAAACGCCCTGCGGTCCATGTTGTCTTCCATGCCTCTGGAAAACAGCTTGCCAAGCTCGCCTGAGTCGATGTCGCGCAACATGGTGATGGTCATGCGCTTGGGCCCAGGCGCTGCCATCACGGCTTCGGGGGTGGATGCCTTCTCGCTCAGGTAGAGCCCGGCGGTGTACACCTTGAACACCGCTTTGTACCGAACACCTGCGCCGTTGAGTTGCAGGTTGCTGTCTCCCACCGTCACACGGTCTTCCAGCTTGACGCCACTCACTTCAATGGTGGCGCTCATGGCGATGGCGGATGTCAGGAACAGGCCGAGAGACAGGGAGGCAGTGCGAAGCAGTCGGATCGGGTGGGACATGGCGCTCTCCAAAAAAACGAACGGTCGTTCGGAAATCAATATTCTCCAAGGCCCAGCCCTGTCAGGCAAGCGGGGCTTCCCCTGACAACGTGACGCTTTGCACGAGGTGGCCAATTGCATCGGTGCTTTGCTACACTCGTGGCACCATGTTCAACACACGCACATCTTTCACAGGTGGTCTGCCGCGCCGCAATGGCCGGGGAGCCTGGCCCTGGCGTAAGCCAGCGTAATTGTGCCCATCCCCCTGGGGCGCACAGTGAGGGTCACCAGCTTGGAGGTGCCCGCTGTTCGCCCTCTCCCACACCCGGTTGGTTGCACCGACCGGGACCCCAGGACAAACGGTTTCCCCTGAACTTATCCGGGTGGAGCCGACGGAGCGTCTGAACGAACATGATCACCGAACTGGAATTCAAGAGCCTGGCCCAGCAAGGCTACAACCGCATTCCGCTGATGGCCGAAGCCTTTGCGGATCTGGAAACACCGCTGTCGCTCTACCTCAAGCTGGCCCATGGCCGCGGCGATGGCAAGCACAGCTTTCTGCTGGAATCCGTGGTGGGTGGTGAGCGGTTTGGCCGTTACAGCTTCATCGGGCTGCCCGCGCGCACCCTGTTGCGCGCCAGCGGATTCGGCACAGAGGCCAGGACCGAGGTGGTGCGCGACGGTGAGGTGATTGAAACGAACCACGACAACCCGCTGGACTTCATCGCCGCCTATCAGCAGCGATTCAAGGTGGCGCTGAGGCCGGGTCTGCCGCGTTTCTGCGGCGGCCTGGCGGGCTACTTCGGCTACGACGCAGTGCGCTACATCGAAAAGAAGCTGGAAGCCACCTGCCCAACCGATACCCTGGGCTGCCCCGACATCCTGCTGCTCCAGTGCGAAGAACTCGCAGTGATCGACAACCTCTCGGGCAAGCTCTACCTCATCGTCTATGCAGACCCGAGCCAGCCAGAAGCCTATGCGAACGCCAAGAAGCGACTGCGCGAACTGCGCGAAGCGCTGAAGTATTCGGTGAGTGCACCCGTGGTCAAACCCAGCCAGAGCTTTCCGGCAGAGCGGGACTTTGCCAAGGCCGACTACCTGGCCGCTGTGGAGCGCGCCAAGGAGCTGATCGCCAACGGCGATTTCATGCAGGTGCAGGTGGGGCAGCGCATCAAGAAGCGCTACACCGAATCGCCGCTTTCTCTCTACCGGGCACTGCGTTCGCTGAACCCGTCGCCCTACATGTACTACTACCACTTTGGCGATTTTCATGTGGTGGGCGCTTCGCCAGAAATTCTGGTACGGCAGGAGAACACGGTCGATGGCACCAAGGTGACCATCCGTCCGCTGGCCGGCACACGCCCGCGTGGCGCCACGCCCGAAAGAGACAAAGCAACCGAGACCGAACTGGTCAACGACCCGAAGGAGCGGGCCGAGCATGTGATGCTCATCGACCTGGCCCGCAACGACATCGGACGCATCGCCCAGATCGGCAGCGTGAAAGTGACCGAGGCGTTTGCGGTGGAACGCTACAGCCATGTGATGCACATCGTGAGCAACGTGGAAGGGTTGCTCAATGAAGGCCCCGAAGGTCGCCCGCTTGGCAACATGGATGTGCTCAAGGCCACTTTCCCGGCTGGCACGCTGACCGGAGCCCCCAAGGTGCACGCCATGGAGCTGATCGACCAGCTGGAGCCCACCAAACGCGGGCTCTACGGTGGCGCCTGTGGCTACCTCAGCTATGCAGGTGACATGGACGTGGCCATCGCCATCCGCACCGGCATCATTAAGGACCAGATGCTCTACGTGCAGGCGGCCGCTGGCGTGGTGGCCGATTCCATACCCGAAATGGAATGGCGGGAAACCGAGCACAAGGCGCGCGCCTTGCTGCGCGCGGCGGAGCTGGTGGAGGAGGGCCTGGAATGAGCGCGAGCAAGATGAACGACGCCGGGCAGCCCCAAGGCGTTCAAGCCCCCTCGGGGGGCAGCGGACCTCGCGCAGCGGGGGAGCGTGGGGGTGTCAAAGCCATAAACGACGCCGGGCAGCCCCAAGGCGTTCAAGCCCCCTCGGGGGGCA
>NZ_JAUSCF010000007.1 GCF_030651625.1 Hydrogenophaga sp.
TGTGCTATCGCGAGGATTTGCAACGCGGCCATGGGTGTGAAGGCGCGGTTTCATATGCAAGTTATTTGCGGGACAGGACACTAGACGCCTTTGCCTGGGTCGGTCACGGGCGAGCCATCAAGCCTGCGTACAAATCAACGCGGCGGTTTTGCAGTTGAGATGCCAAACCTGTTTCTTCCCTGACCGAGCGTTGCAGTGCGCCGAACAACAAGTCGGCTCCGCGCCCGCCCCGGGTCAGCACATCGCCCCGAGGCGACGCGAGCGTGCTCAGTCCACCATAGACCAGGCCCGACTCTTCACCGCACGCATTGGCATAGGCCACATACATCCGGTTTTCGCAGGCCCTTGCCGGCACCAGCAATTGCGGTACTTCATCAAAGGCGAGCATGTTGGCGGTGGGCACCAGCGCGGCGTCGGCGCCTTGCAGGGCCAGCAGCCGCATGGTTTCGGGGAACTCCACGTCGTAGCAGATCAGCAGGCCGAGGCGCCAGCCGCGCCAGTTGAACACGGCGGGCGGCAGATCGCCCGCACTGAACTGGGTCCGGTCGGTGTGACCGTACAGGTGCGTCTTGCGGTAGTGCGCGAGAGCACGTCCGTCCGGGGCCATGGTCTGCACCGAGTTGAAGGGTTGTTGATTGCCGTTGCGTTCGGGGTAGCCATAGACGATCGTCAGGCCATGGCGCTGGGCGATCTGCCCCACCGCCTGCGCCAGCGGACCATTCGGCGGTTCGGCCAGCGCCCGCACCTTCGCGGGTCCAATGCCGTAGCCCGTGAGCGACATTTCCGGGCAAAGCAGCAGGTCGGCGCCCTGAGCCTGGGCTTCTGCTGCGATCGCGTCCAGCTGCAGCAAGGCTCCAGCAGTGTCGGCCGCATAGGCGCATTGCCAGAGGGCCAGGGTGAGGGTGTCTGTGGGCTCGGCCATCGGGTCAGTCGGGCAGTGCCACAGGGCCGATGTCGTTGAACACGTCGCCCGGCCCGGGGTTGTCGGGGTGGGTACGACCGCCCAGGTGGTGCACGATTCCCCAGACTGCGTTCAGCGCGGTCTGCACCGCACCTTCGACCCAGGCTGGGGTGAACGACACGTCGTCTCCGGCAATGAAGATGCCGCGCTCCGCTTCTGGAAAACCGGCCTGCATGAAATGGCTGTACATGCGGTAGTTGTAACGGTAGTGGCCAGGCAGTGCGCCTTTGAATGCACCCAGAAAATGCGGGTCGGCCTCCCAGGAGATGCTGATCGGATCGCCAATGATGTGGCTGGCGATATCCACGTCGGGGTAGATTTTGCGCAGCGAAGCCAGCGCCAGTTGCACCCGTTTCTCGGTGTCGTAGGGCAGCATCTTGAGCGCATCGCCCATCCACGCGTAGCTCAGGCAGATGACACCGGGCTGGTCGGGGCCGTTGTCGAACAGGTAGGTGCCGCGCGTGAGGCGATCGGTCAATGTCATGCCCATCTGGGGCCAGCCGTTGGCCCTCAGGTCGTTCCAGAACGGCCGGTCCACCATCACGAAGGTCTTGCTTGACTGCATGTAACGCGTGCGGTCCAGCGCCATCCAGTGTCTGTGCGAAAAAAGCGATTCTTCCACTGCGATCTGCGTGGTCAGCAGCCAGCTCTGGCACGTGGTGAGCACGGCGGCGTAAGTGCGTGTGTTGCCCCAGGAGTCGGTGACGGCCAGTTGGCCTTCGGCGGCACGCGAGATCGCCTTGACACCGGCACGGGGCGCGCCAGCGTTCAGCCAGGCCAGCGTGGTGCCGGCTGGCCAATGCCGCAGCCCGTGCTCGGCGGGTGCGTGCCGCCAGAGCCCGAGCGGCACCTGTTGCACACCGCCCACGATGAGGTGCTGGTTGTCGTCGCAGGCCGTCAGCACCACGCGCAGGATCTCCAGCATGGAGTTGGGGAAATCCGAGTCCCAGCCGCCGGTGCCAAAACCCACCTGGCCAAACACCTCCCGATGCCGGAAAGAAAGCGCTGCAAATGCCTCGGACTGCGCCACAAAGTCGTAGAAGGTTCGGTCGTCCCACAAAGGCACCAGCCGATCCCACAAGGCTTTGAGGCGCGGCACATTCCGCTCCCGCAAAGCCTGCTGCAAGCCGCTGAAGCCTGCGCCCTTCTCCAGCGCCTGCGCCCAGGCTTCGGCCACTTCGCGGAAAAGCGGCGGCAGGTCGTCCAGGTGGCGCGCCCAGTGGGTCTGGCCCTCAAGGTCGATCACGGTACAGCCCGCGGCATGCGTCAGCGGGTTGGGAAAGGGGCGTGTCTGAAGGCCCAGTTGCCTCACGTAGTGGAAGAACGCGGTGCCCGATGCCGGGAAGCGCATGCCGCCCAATTCGGCCACCACGCCGCGCCCACCTTCAAAGGCCTGCGAACGCAGGCGCCCACCCATCTGGGAAGCTTCATAGACCACCGGGCGAAGACCCAGTTTCATCAATTCGTAGGCGGCCACCAGACCGGCCATGCCCGCACCCACGATGGCCACCTCGGTGCCCAGCCTCTCGGCCGGCAAATCACCCAAGCCTTTCGGGTGGGTCAACCAGTCGTCAAACGCGAACGGGAAATCCGGTCCGAAAACGGTGACGGGCGCATCAGGGGTGCGAAGGGTGTTCATGGAGGGTGGGACGGAAGGCGACCGTGTTTTTGTTGTCTGCCGGTTGTTCAATGGGTCGATTTGCGCTGCGGCCGCCCTGCAGCTGCCGCGCGAACACCGTATTCAGAACAGGCTCACCATCAGGGCAATGGCGGTGCCCCACATCATGAGCGCAACCATGCCGTCCAGCGCGCGCCACACGTGCAGCGAGTTCAGTCTGCGGCCCAGCCAGAAGGCGGCCGCACCAAGTGCCAGGAACCACACCACCGAGCCGGCGGCAGCGCCCATGCCGAACACCGTGCTGCCCTGTCCATAGGCGAGCGACGCGGTACCGATGAGCACGGCGGTATCGAGCCAGGCGTGCGGGTTCAGCCAGGAAAACGCGAATGCCGACATGAGGGCATGACGGCGCGTCACCGGGGTTGCCGCAGGCTGGCCAGAGGCGGATGTGCCGTCGTCGGCCACGATGGCCAAAACCCTGGGGTGCAGAAAACGCTGGAACGCCTGCCATCCGTACACCGCGAGAAACAGCATGCCAGCTCCCACCAGCGCGCCATGCAGCTTGTCCGACAGGCCACCGAGTTGCGCCAGCCCCAGTACGCCCAGGCCAATGAGCACGATGTCCGCCACCGCGCACACCGCCACGGTGAGCCACAGGTGCTGGCGTTGCAGGCCCATGCGCAGCACGTGTGCATTCTGCGGGCCGATGGCCATGATGAGGGAAATGCTGAGCACCATGCCGGCGGTGAAGGCGGGCGAGAAAAGTGCGGGCAAGGTCAGGGCGGGGAAGGCAGACATGGTGTTTCTCAAGGAGCAGCGCCCGGTGGATTCCGGGCGTCGATGAGATGAGAGTGTGCGCGTCGTTGGAAACTAATTAAATGAAATCAATTTAAAGTAACTTCACTCAAGTAATATTCAAGCAATTTCGCCTGCACGCCACAATCCTGCTTCCCCATGCTCGACGCCCGCCAACTTGAAGCCCTGGCCGCTGTGGTCGAACATGGCGGTTTCGGACCTGCCGCCAAGGCCTTGTCGGTCACGCTGGCGGCGGTGTCGCTGCGAATCAAGTCGCTGGAAGACACGCTGGGCCAGCGCCTGCTGGTTCGTGGCAAGCAGGTGCGGGCCACGCCCGCTGGCCAGGCGCTGCTGGGCCATGTGAAGCAGGTGCGCCTGATGGAGTCGGACCTGCTGGCCGACCTGCAGGGCGGCTCACCCGCGTCAGCAGGTCGTGGGCCGCGCTGGCAGAGCCTGTCGGTGGCCATCAACGCCGATTCGGTGGCCAGCTGGTTCCTGCCGGGCGTGGCGGCGCTGTTGCAGCGCCACCGCCTGCTGCTGGAGATCGTGATCGACGACCAGGACCACACCCACGACGCCCTCAAGAGCGGCGACGTGATGGGCTGCGTGACCACCCTGGCCACCGCCATGCGCGGCTGTGTGGCTGAGCCGTTGGGCGTGATGCGCTACCGCTGTGTGGCCGCACCCGAGGTGGTGCAGCGCTGCCGCACCCCCAGCGGTGCGGTGTCACCGCACAAGCTGCTGTCGCATCCGGCCGTGATCTTCAACCGCAAGGACGCCTTGCAGGACGATTTTCTGGAGCAGCATTTTGGTCTGCACCGACCCAACTACCCCCGGCACTTCGCCCCGGCAGTGGAAGCGTTCGAGACCGCCATCGAGCTGGGCCTTGGCTGGGGCATGGTGCCCGAACAGCACCTCCTTCACCAACCCCTGCTGGAAGAACTGCTGCCCGGGGCTACCGTGGACGTGGTGCTGTACTGGCAGCACTGGGCGCACGAGCCACCCTCGGCCCAGCGGTTGACCGCGGCGGTGAAGGCGGCAGCGCGTCAGCAGCTGCGCCCTCTTGCATGAACCTGGGCGCCTGATGGGCCTGGTGGTTTACCCATGCATGCCTGTCTGGTGTTGCCGTGCGCAGAATGAGGAAAGCCCCCGCGAAGCCGGCTCAAAGGAGCGCTTGCAAAATGACACTTTCGCCGCTTGCATTTGTGACCGCAGAGTGTGACCATTCAAATCACTGTACTTTTTCTCGGGGGGCAGTGATGAACCCTCAAGCGCTCGACCAAAAGCGAGCCCAGAACCCGCGATCCGAACATCCGAACCTTCATGTCCCAGCCGAAAAAACCTGCTCTCTCATCACTCCATCGAAGACGAGGGGCTTTGGCCGTCGGGCTCGTGGCGATTGGTGGTGCCATCGGCGCAGGCGTGTACTGGCGCCGGCAGAGCGATCACGCGGTGTCTGCGTCCGAACCGATGTCGCCCGACATGCAGACCGCCGAGTTGCGTGCCGACATGTGCACATCGGCCAATGCGGTGGGTGTGGGTTTGCGCGGGGAATACTTCCCTGGCGAGATAGGCAAGGGCACACCGCTCCTCGTGAGGATCGACTCCCCCGTGCTTTTCGATGACTCCCTGAACTGGCCGGACAACCTCGGGAAGCGGCCTCGGTCGGTTCGATGGAGCGGCTGGATCAAGGCCCCGTTGACGGGCACTTACCGGTTTCATGCCGATGCCAAGGGCCTGAGCGTCAGCATTGCGCAGCGAGTGGTGGCGGGCGCTGGCGTTTCTCCACCGGTTCCCGTTGACATGTCCGTCGGGCGTTTCTATCCGATCTTGCTTGAACTGAGTGAGGTCGGCCCAGACATGGGAGAAATCCGGCTTGAGTGGACAGCGCCGCATGGTGCTCGCTATCTCGTGCCGCGAAGCTTGCTCTTTCTTCCTTCGGATACCGTCGCGGAAGTGCCTCGCACCCAGTGAGCGCCTGCGCACGTTGCGCGGTTCAGGCTGGACCAGCTCGCCGTTGGCAATCTGCGGACTTGCATACAAAAAAGCTGCTCCTGAAACCAGGAGCAGCTTTTTTGGATTGACGGCCACTGGGGGGTGGCCATTGCATAGGGTTGGCCAGGTCAGTAAATGGCGCGTCCGTCACCCAGCAGATGCGACTTGCAGTCCAGGGCCTGGTTGTTGCAGGTGCGAACGAAGGCTTCCATGGCGTTCTGATCCCAGCCGTTCCACCAGTCGCCGTGTGCCGAGTAACCCGCAGGGCCCGAGTACGTGTCGGACGAGAGCCTCCAGTAGCTGGCCTGGTTCGTAGACGTGACGCGGTAGTGGATGTTGAACGTGATCTCAGGCAGTGCCACCGGATGGGAAGACGGGCAGCCCGGCCGGCTGGGGTTGGAGTAGGCCATGTGGCTCATGTGATCCGGACTGTCAAGATTCACACCGTCCCAGCACTGAGGAAACTGGATCTGCAACACCATTTCATCGCCCACACCGCAGTTCGGGATGCTGGACCCGACACCGTTGCCGGCGTTGTGGCAGTGGTAGCTCCACGCCGATTGCGCGTACTGTGGCGCTGGCTTGGTGTTTTTCGCGTCGCCAGCGATCATGCGCAGGCCTGCAGGGAATGGACGAATATCTGCGGGCCGGACCCCGAGGTAGCCGGTCTTGTAGTAGAAGTTCGAAGCGATGGGCATGACCGCCACGTTGGTGCGCGTGTCCACCATGGCCGGTACCCAGTAGGCCGACCGGTTGAGCGTGCCACCGCGGCAGGATGAGTTGCCTGAGTTGCGAATGCTGTCGGCCGTGGAATTGCCCGTCACACCCGCGTTGCCGAAGAAGGTGTGCAGGTGGGACCTGCCTGGCTGGCCGGGGTAGACGATGGGGTCGTCGTAGGCCATGTGAGTGGGTTCGCACACGGTCCGGAAAGCGCCCACGCCGTCACCCGAACGCTGAGCCACTTCGGAAGTCGGTTGAACACGGGGTGTGGCGCTGCCAAGGGCAAAGCCGGAGGTCAGCGGAACGCCGATACCAGAGACCGTTCCTGGTGCCGGAGCCGGTGCTGGAGCTGGAGCCGGAGCCGGAGCCGGAGCTGGAGCCGGAGCTGGAGCTGGAGCTGGAGCTGGAGCTGGAGCTGGAGCTGGAGCTGGAGCTGGAGCTGGAGCTGGAGCTGGTGCCGGTGCGGAAGTCGACGTGGCCACGAAGCACGACTTGGCGGTGTTGGGTATGGGGTCACCAAAGACGTTGTTGTTGCAGCCGGTCGACGAACTGAAGGTCCGGAGGTTGAACTTGCCGGCGGCGCCATAAGCCACCTCCCGCTGTCCCGAGAAGCTGCAGGTGCCACCTTCCCGTGCGCAGGCGCTGCTGCTGAAGGTTTTGCCATTGATCAACTGGGTTCCCGGAGCTGGAGCTGGAGCTGGAGCTGGAGCTGGAGCTGGAGCTGGAGCTGGAGCTGGAGCTGGAGCTGGAGCTGGAGCTGGAGCCGGAGCTGGAGCTGGAGCCGAGGTGGCCAGGTAGCATGCCTTGACCACACCCATGATGGGGTCGCCGAAGACGTTGTTGTTGCAGCTCGCTGGTCCGGTCAATGTGCGAACGTTGAACTTGCCGGCGGCGCCGTAAGCGACGGAACGCGAACCGGTGAACGAGCAGGTTCTACCCTCTGTGGCGCAAGCTTTGGAGCTGTAGGTGACGCCGCCGATGGTTTGCTGGGCCTGAGCTTCGGTCGCGTACAGGGAAGCGACCAGTACCGATGCCAGCACCAATCCGCTGGCATGCAGCGATTTGGGTTCGAAATGATTGAAGTAGGTCATTGGGTCTCTGTGCTTAAACAATAGTCAAATAAAGTGCAATCAATTGCGTCGAAACATTTCCTGAGTTGCAAACCTTGAGCAGGACTTACACCTATCAATTCCAGAACAAATCAATCCCTTGCAAGATCTGTAGATCTCGCAAAAAAAGTGAAACCGATTCGTGGGGATGTGCCTACGAGCCAGAAGGCGTCACAACCTGATCAGCCTTCGCAGAGCCGTGGAGCCTTGAAGCAAGCGCCGGACCACTGGGGTCGACACCTGCCTGGCAAACCGCACCACCGTTGTCTCCTGGTGTGCCAGCGGCCTCCGAAACCTTCCCACATCCTTGTGATCTTCTGATGGTCTTTGGACGCCACCATCAGCGAATCCACAACTGCAATGTATTCAGCGCATGTCGGGAGTTGGGTTCTTTGCCGCTGAACGGATTATCCGGAAGCATGAGCGGAGCGTGCTGTAAGAGGACGTAAAAAACAGGCTCCGGGCGGCTTGTGAAACCGCAATTGGGATGGCCATTGGAATTGAAACCCAAAGTGTCGTTTTCGCCGGAATGCTTTCGGGAATGCACCACTTCGGGGGGCCGGGAAGGTCGCGCGGTATTCACACAGCCTGAGGCGAATGTGTATCAGCGCACAAAGGGCGCCCGGTCTTTTCCGACCAAAGGTCTGACCTGTGCCGTTCCGAAAGGTCGGCCTGTGTGCCGGGCCAGCACTGGTGGTTGCCCGGACGAACACTGGCTTGCCGGCCACTCGCTGTGCGCCTGGGGCCTGTGTCGGCTCGGCGCCCTAGAATCTCGCCCTATGCTCAAGATCAAACAAGACCTGCTGGCGGGACTGGCAGCCGCACTGGAACAGCGTTCTCCGGGCGCCGGTGAAAAAGCCTCGTTCGAGTCGCCGAAGGTGGCCGCCCATGGCGATTTCGCCTGCACGGCCGCCATGCAACTGGCCAAGCCGCTGAAGCTCAATCCGCGCCAGTTTGCAGAGGTTCTGCGGGCTGACTTGCTCGCACAACCGGTTTACGCACAATGGGTGTCCGATATCGACATCGCGGGTCCCGGCTTCATCAACATCCGGCTCAAGCCCGAAGCCAAGCAGCAGGTCGTGCATGAAGTGCTGGCTGCTGCCGGGCGCTTTGGCGTTGTCGAGCCCAATGGGCAGCGTCTGATGGTCGAGTTTGTGTCTGCCAACCCGACCGGCCCTCTTCACGTTGGCCATGGCCGGCAGGCCGCGTTGGGCGACGCCATCTGCAGCCTTTATGAAACCCAGGGCTGGGACGTGCACCGCGAGTTCTATTACAACGACGCGGGGGTCCAGATCGGCACTTTGGCTGCCTCCACCCAGCTTCGTGCACAAGGTTTCAAGCCGGGCGACCCGAACTGGCCCGAGGCGGCCTACAACGGTGACTACATCGCCGACATCGCTTCAGACTTTCTCGCGAAGAAGACGGTGAAAGCCGACGACCGCGAGTTCACCGCCAGCGGCGACATCGGTGATCTCGATGGCATGCGCCAGTTCGCGGTGGCCTACCTGCGCCACGAGCAGGACCTCGATCTGCAAGCCTTTGCCGTCAAGTTCGACCACTACTACCTCGAATCCAGCCTTTACACCAGCGGCCGCGTCGAGGCCACGGTGCAGAAGCTCATCGACGCCGGCAAGACCTACGAGCAGGACGGCGCGCTGTGGCTCAGGTCCACCGACTACGGCGACGACAAGGACCGCGTGATGCGCAAGTCCGACGGCTCGTTCACCTACTTCGTGCCCGACGTGGCCTACCACATCAGCAAGTGGGAGCGCGGCTTCACCAAGGTCATCAACATCCAGGGCACCGATCATCACGGCACCATTGCCCGTGTTCGCGCCGGCCTGCAGGCGGCCAACGTGGGCATTCCTGCCGGCTATCCCGACTACGTGCTGCACACCATGGTGCGCGTGGTGCGTGGTGGCGAAGAGGTCAAGATCAGCAAACGCGCCGGCAGCTACGTGACGCTGCGCGACCTCATCGAATGGACCAGCAAGGACGCGGTGCGCTTCTTTCTGCTCAGCCGCAAGCCCGACACCGAGTACACGTTTGATGTGGATCTGGCTGTACAGAAGAACAACGACAACCCGGTCTACTACGTCCAGTACGCGCATGCGCGCATCTGTTCGGTGCTGGCCAGTTGGGGCGGCGAGGTGGCCACGCTGAAGCAGGCCAACCTGTCGGCGCTCGACAGCGCACCTGCGCAGGCCCTGATGCTGTTGCTGGCCAAGTACCCGGGCATGTTGAGTGATGCTGCGCGCGACTTCGCGCCGCACGACGTCACTTTCTACCTTCGTGAGCTGGCTGCGAGCTACCACAGCTACTACGACGCCGAACGCATTCTGGTGGACGACGAATCGGTCAAGACCGCCCGACTGGCCCTGGTCGCTGCCACGGCACAGGTGTTGCACAATGGCCTGCATGTGTTGGGTGTGAGTGCACCCCAGAAGATGTGAATTGAATTCAGGCCTATGAAACCCCCATGTAAAACCCTGCGCCTGGAGCAAGGCGGCACCCTGATCGGCTTTGTCGTGGGGCTGCTGGTTGGACTTGGCGCTGCGCTGGCTGTTGCTGTGTACGTCACCAAGGTGCCAATTCCATTTGTGGATCGGGGTGTGTCGCGCAATGCGAACCAGGACCTGATCGAGGCCGAGCGCAACCGGGGCTGGAACCCCAATGCCACGCTCGGTGGCCGAGCCGGTACCCAGCCGGTGGCGCCTGTGGAGGTGCCCCCGGCCGATCCTGCCGGTGCCATCGTGGTGCCGCCTGCCGACGGCCGGGCCCTCCCACCTGCCGGCACGTTGCCTTCGACGGCAAGCGACCCGCTGGGGGATCTGGTCCAATCGCGCCTCGGCCAGCCGACCACAGCGGCACCTTCCGAAACCGCCCCTGCCGGTACCGCAGGCGGCTCAGCCTACTTCGTGCAGGCCGGCGCCTTTCGCAATCCCGACGACGCGCAGGCGCAGCGCGCCCGCCTGGCCATGCTGGGGATCGACTCTGCCGTGACCGAACGCGAACAGTCCGGACGCACGGTCTACCGCGTGCGCGTCGGACCCTTTGCGGATCGTGCGCTGGCGGAGGTCACCCGTGAACAGCTCACGGTCAACGGTGTGGAGGCGGCGCTGGTTCGCATTGATCGCTGAACAGTGGCAACGGGAACTATCGGCCCGGCAAAAAACCCAAGTGCGGTAACCCTCAGGAGTCTGAACATATGCAACGTCGAAACTTTTCCCGGGTCTTGTTGGCCGGTGGTGGATTGGCTGCGGTCGGTACATTGAGCTGGGGCACCGCCCAGGCCCAGATCGCCGGTCTGAAGGAAGGCACCGACTACATGCGCCTTCCACGCCCGGCACCTGTGGACAGCGCCGCTGGCCAGGTGGAGGTTGTTGAATTCTTTGCCTACACCTGCATCCACTGCTACAACTTTGAACCCCATATCACCGAGTGGCTCAAGCAGAAACCGGCCCATGTCACGCTGCGCCGCGTACCGGTGGCGTTCAGCGATGCTTTTCTGCCGTTGCAGCGCCTGTATTTCGCACTCGAAGCCATGGGTCAGGTCGACGCCCTGCATGAAAAGGTGTTCAAGGCCATCCATGTCGACAAGCAGAGACTGACCACGCCCGATGCCATCGCCGCCTGGATTGAGAAACAGGGGGTTGACAAGGGCAAGTTCACCGAGTTTTACAACTCCTTCGCAGTGGCCGGCAAAGCGAGCCGTGCCACCCAGTTGCAGGACGCCTACAAGGTGGAAGGCACGCCGGCACTGGGCGTGGCAGGCCGCTTCTACATTCCCGGGCAGGGGCCGCGCACGCTGGCCGTGGCCAATGCCCTCATTGCAGAGGTGCGCAAGGGCTGAAACTGTCGCCCGCCGGGCATTGCGGCCGGGCGTCAGTACACGCTTCAACCGACCCCGCACAGCGGGGTTTTCTGTTTCTGCGGAGAGCGGGAATCAAGAGTGAAAGTGCCACAGGATTCCCGATTCACGCCGTTACAATGAATGCAAGTTTCGTGCCCCAATACGCCATGCCCTCACCTATGCCGACCCAATCCCTGACCCGATTTGTTTCCGTGCTGGCCGCTGGCCTCTTCTGCGTGGGTGCGGCCCAGGCAGAGGCGGCTGACCGGGACAAGCCCATGAACATCGAAGCGGATGCCCTGCGCTACGACGACGCCAAGCAGACCAGCGTTTTCACCGGCAATGTGGTGCTGACCAAGGGCACCATCATCATGCGCGGCAAACAGATCGAGGTGCAGCAGGACGCACAGGGCAATCAGGTCGGAATACTCACCGGCACCCCTGCGATCCCCGGCTTTTTTCGGCAGAAGCGTGAGGGGCTGGATGAATGGATCGAAGGAGAAGGGGTTCGCATCGATTACGACAGCAAATCGGAGATCGTCCGCTTCACAGGCAATGCGGTGCTGCGACGGTACCGAGGCACCCAGATCAATGACGAAGCGCGGGGAAACCTGATTGTTTACAACAGCGCCACTGAGGTCTTTACCGTCAGGGGCAACGAACCGGGCAATGATGCGGCCAATCCATCGGGCCGGGTGCGTGCCATGCTCACGCCGATCCCGGCAGAAGGCACGGCCGCGCCCGCCCCCACGCCTGCAGCGCCTGCCAACCTGCGCCCGAGCGGCCAAATCAAAGAGAAAAGCCAGTGACGACGGACGCGGCCACCCGGCCGCCAGGGTCGGCTGACCGCAGCACGCTGGAGGCTCGGGGCCTGAAGAAGGCGTACGGCAGCCGCAAGGTGGTCAAAGATGTCTCGCTGGCGGTGAACAAAGGCGAAGTGGTGGGGCTGCTTGGGCCGAACGGTGCTGGCAAGACCACCTCCTTCTACATGATCGTGGGCCTGCTGCGCGTCGATGGCGGGCAGATCCTGCTCGACGGGCAATCCATCGAGCGCATGCCAATACACCGCCGCGCGCGCCTGGGGCTGGGCTACCTGCCGCAGGAAGCGTCGATTTTCCGCAAGCTCAACGTGGCCGACAACGTGCGCGCCGTGCTGGAGCTGCAAACCGACGACGCAGGCAAACCGCTTGCGCAAGCGGAGGTCAGCAGCCGGCTCGATGCCCTTTTGAAAGAGCTGCACGTGGACCATCTGCGGGATTCGCCCGCCCCGGCGCTCTCTGGCGGGGAACGCCGCCGTGTGGAGATCGCGCGGGCGCTGGCCACCAACCCGCGATTCATCCTGCTGGATGAGCCGTTCGCCGGTATCGACCCCATCGCGGTGATCGAGATTCAGCGCATCATCGGCTTCCTCAAGGGGCGTGGTATCGGTGTGCTGATCACCGACCACAACGTGCGCGAAACCCTGGGCATCTGTGATCGCGCTTACATCATCAATGATGGCAACGTGCTGACCAGCGGTACGCCCGCCGAGATCGTGGAAAACGCCGACGTGCGCCGGGTGTACCTCGGTGAGCACTTCAGGATGTGATGTCCAGCATGTTGAACACGTCATGGCGGCCGATTGAAGCCCCTCAGTCCAGGGCGCGCGCAGCGCCTTGGGTGGAGGGCACTTCATGAAGCAAGGCCTTTCCCTGCGTGTTTCACAGCACCTGGCACTCACGCCCCAGTTGCAGCAGTCGATCCGCCTGCTGCAACTCTCCACGCTGGAAATGGCCCAGGAAGTCGAGCAGATGCTCGATGAAAACCCCTTTCTGGAGCGCACCGAAGAAACCGCCGAACGCGAGGCGTTCGGCCTGGACCAGACCGACACGCCGGTCAGCGCGGGCGAGCAGATTGTCGAGGCCTCTCAGCCGGGCGACATGCCCGCAGCGACGGGCCCGACCGAGCCCGAACGCGCCTCCCTCGACCGCGAGAGTGCGCCAAGTGGCGACACCGCCCAGGGTGACGAGGTCGAGAGCCGGATCGACGGCGCTGCTCCGCTTGAAGAAAGCTGGGAAGGTGATGGCTCGGTGGAGATCGCCCCCGATGATGGCGAATGGGGCGGCGAGGCGCCCGCGCGCAACAGCGGGGCATCGGACGGCGACGAGACTGCATCGGCCGCCGATCTGGCGCGCGCCAATGTCAGCCTGCAGGACCACCTGCACGACCAGGCGCGCTGCCTGCGATTGAACGAAGAAGACCGCGCTGCGCTGTATTTTTTGATCGAATCGCTCAGCGACGACGGCTACCTCGAAGAGAGCATTTCCGACCTGGCTGGGGCCTGGCTGCGCATGAGCGTGATTGACGGCGCAGGCGGCGCGACCGGCACCGAGGCGCCGGTCAGCCTGGAAGACCGCGAAGCACTGGAGCAGCGCCTGACCACGGCCTTGCACTGGCTTCAGAACATGGAGCCAGCGGGTGTCGGTGCACGCGACCTGGGCGAATGCCTTCGGTTGCAGATCCTGGAATTGCGCAACACGCCCGAAGCGCGCGCTGCGCTGGCCATCTGCAACCAGCCCCTGGAACTGATCGCCAAGCGCGATGTGAAACGCCTGTGCAGCCTGTGTGGTCTGGATGAAGAAACCGTTCGTGCAGGTATGGCGCTCATTGCCAGGCTGGAACCCAAACCGGGCCGCCAGTTTGTCGACCTGGAACGCAATCTGGTGGTGCCCGATGTGATCGTGACGCGCGCCGGCCGGGGTTTCAAGGTGATCTTGAATCCCGAGGTGATGCCGCGCCTGCGCGTGCACGACGTGTACGCCAACGCCATGCGCCAGAACCGGGGTGGGCGTGACAGCGGTGGCGAAGCCGGCCATGCGGCCATGCAGCAAAGGCTGCAGGAAGCACGCTGGTTCATCAAGAACATCCAGCAGCGCTTCGACACCATCCTGCGGGTCTCGAGCGCCATCGTCGAGCGCCAGCGCAACTTCTTCATGCACGGCGAACTGGCCATGCGCCCGCTGGTGCTGCGCGAAATCGCGGACGAGCTCGGACTGCACGAATCCACCATCAGCCGGGTGACCACCGCCAAGTACATGGCCACGCCTTTTGGCACCTTCGAGCTCAAGTACTTTTTTGGTTCCTCGCTCGGTACAGAAACCGGCGGCAACGCATCGAGCACGGCGGTGCGGGCCCTGCTCAAGCAGTTCATTGCGTCCGAGACGCCTGCCAAACCGCTGTCCGACAACCAGCTGTCCGACCTGCTGCGCGAACAGGGCATTGAATGTGCCCGCCGCACCGTGGCCAAATACCGCGAAGCCTTGCGGATCGCGCCGGCCAACCTGCGCAAGCGCTGATGGCACGCTGTTCCATCGCCTCGCGTTGAGCGCGCGGCGAATAGCCCACTTCTTCACACTTTTCCCTTTCTGCCCTACGCTTTCAATGCAGCGTTAGAAATTGCCATGAACCAGCTCCAGCTCTTCCTCCCCTGTGCCGCCGGCGTGGAGGACATGCTCAGCGCCGAGGTGCAGCGCATCACCGGTGAGGCTGTTCAGCACAAGGCGCGCGGTGGTGTGGGGGTGCAGGCGTCCTGGCGCGATGCCATGCGGCTGAACCTGCACAGCCGGCTCACCCAGCGCGTGCTGGTGCAGCTCTGGCATGGCGAATATCGCAGCGAGCAAGACCTCTACAACGCGGCTGGCGATGTGGCCTGGGAGATCTGGTTCACGCCGGCCCAGACCATCAAGGTCGAGATCACGGCCCAGCACAGCCCGCTGACCAGCCTGAACTTTGCTGCGCTCAAGATCAAGGATGCGATTTGCGACCGTTTTCGCCACAAACGCGGCGAACGCCCCAGCGTGGACACCACCTGGCCAGATGTGCGCATCTACGCCCACCTCACCACCGACGCTCTCTCGCTTTACATCGACACCTCGGGCGAGCCGCTGTTCAAGCGTGGCTGGCGCGAAGACAAAGGCGACGCGCCACTGAAGGAGACGCTGGCCGCCGCCATGATTGCCGCCACTGGCTGGGACGCCTGCGCTGGTCAGCCACTGGACGATGTCGTACCGCTGTACGACCCTTGCTGCGGCAGTGGCACGGTGGTGATCGAGGCCGCGCAGATTGCGCTGCGCATAGCACCCGGACTGCGCCGCCGATTTGCGTTCGAGAAGATGCTGCCGTTTCAGCCTCATGTCTGGCAGGCGATCAAGGACGATGCGGTGCGCGAAGAGCGCGAGTGGCCGGCCGGTCATGCGCCCATCGTGTTCGGCAGCGATGTGTCCTTCCGCATGGTCGACTTTGCCCATCGCAATGCGGAGCGCGCCGGCGTGGCGCACGCTGTGGAGCTGCGCGGCGGCGACGCCTTGCAGCGCCAGCCGCCGACGACCAGACCAGGGGTGCTGCTGCTCAATCCGCCCTATGGCGAACGCATCGCGGCCGCAGGCGTGGCTGGGCAGCGTTCGGAAGACCGCGCCAGTGCCCGGCCCCAGCGCATGGCCCCGCGCGCGCCACGTACGTTCGCCGTGGATCAGGCGCCACCGCCCGCGCCGGGTCTGGGCCGCGAGAACGCTCAGATGGCAGACGGTGGCGATGGGAGCGAGTTTTTCCAGCAACTTGCCTCGCACTGGAAGTCGCATTACGCCGGCTGGAGCGCCTGGCTGCTCACGCCCGACCTGAAGCTGCCAGGCAAGATGCGATTCAAGGAATCGCGACGTGTGCCTTTGTGGAACGGGCCGATCGAATGCCGGTTGTTCCGGTTTGATCTCATGGCAAGACGGTCATGAGCTCCCCCCGCGCCGCCTTCGGCGTCACCCCCCTCCGAGAGGGAGGCACACCCTTGGACCGGCGAATCAGTGAGACTCCCCCCGCGCCGCCTTCGGCGTCACCCCCCTCCGAGAGGGGGGCACACCCTAGGACCGCCAGAGCCGGATCTTCGGGTGTCCTGGACTGGGGACATCTCGCTCCGGAGAGAGCGTCTGACATGAGCGCGGTTGTGATCGACACCAACATCACGCTCGACCTATTTGTTTTTCAGGATCCGGCCATTGCGCCGTTGCGCGAAGCGCTGGAGATCGAATCGCTCGACTGGCTGGCCACGGACGCCATGCGCGAAGAGCTGGTGCGCGTGCTGGGCTATCCGCAGATTGTGCGCAAACTGTTCGCCGTGGCCTTGTCGAAAAGCGACGTTCTTGACGCCTTCGACCGGCATGTGCACCTCGTGCCATCCGCAGCCAAGGCACCCTTCACCTGCAAGGACCCGGACGATCAGAAGTTCATTGATCTGGCAGCTGCCCATGGCGCTTCGCTGGTCAGCAAGGACGCGGCGGTGCTGTGCATGGCACGCAGGCTCGAACGGGTGGGGCTTCGGGTGTGTCGCACCTGGCCGTCGGAATCGGTGCTTGCGGCTTCCCCACTCTGAAGACTGGTCATGCGCTTGTCTGCTCGCATCGCACGCCACATCGCTCTGACGATGGTGTTGCTGGCGGCGAGCACGACTGTCCGCGCCTTACCCCAATGTGAGCTCAGTGGCGAAGCGGTCGATCCCGCCGATGGGCACGGCATGGCTGGCAAGAGTGGTGTGATGCGGTGCACGGATGACACAGGTGCACTGCGTTTGCGTGAGCAGACGGTGCGTGAGGGTCGCTTTGAAGGTCCGGTGCTGCTGGAATTGCACGACGGCACCCGCAAGCAGTACAGCGTCAACGAACGCGGCCACCGCCATGGTGTGGCCCGAGAGTTCGATGCCCGCGGCACCTTGCGCCGGGAAGAACAGTTGGTCGACGGACAGTTGGTGGGCGAGCAGAAACAGTTCGCCGAAGCCGGGTACCTGCAGCGGCTGGACTTTTATGTCGATCGGCGCGCTGCGGTGAGCCTGGTGTTGCTGGCCGACGGATCGCTAAACGAACTGCGTTGTGCCGAACGATCTCTCGTTCCCCATGACCGCACCCCGTGCGGTCATGCGGGACAGGTCAGCGACGTCACGCTGTACCGCGCCCCAGGCAACGCCAGTGGGCGGGTGCGCTACCTGGCGGGCCAGCTGCTGTACAACGCCGTGCTCGACGAACGCGGCCAGCCTGTGCGCACGGAAGAAGTGAAGGAGGGTCGGCGCATCAAGCGCGTCTACTACCGATCTGGTCCATTGCGATCGGAAGCCGACTTCATCGAGCGAGATCCCTCGGATGGTCAGGGGCGCGAAGGTGTGGCGCGGGATTGGGCAGAGAGTGGTCAGCTCACACAGGAAACGTTGTGGGCACGCGGACATGAGCAGACCATCCGGCAGTGGTACCTCAACGGACAGCTGAAGCTGCGGCAAGAGATTCAGCGCGACGGACGCCACCAGCAGCGCCTCACCGAAAGTTACTGGGACAACGGCCAGCCTGCGGCCATCAACGCGGATCGCAATGGCCGTTTGATGGGCTGGCAGAAGTACTTTGACGAAGCGGGCGTGTTGCGGCGCGAAGAGGAACACGGCGATCGCGGCGTGCTGTTGCGACGCAAGCGTTACAGCGCTCAGGGTTCGCTCGAGAACGATGAGCACTTTCTGGCAGGCGGTTCTCGCGTCTGAGGATGAGGCCGGGCTGCCCGAAGTGAAACACAGCGAGCGCCCCATGATCCACCGTCTCGCTGCCGAGCTGGTGCTGCTGATTCATTTCGTTTTTGTGCTGCTCGCGGTGCTGGGCGCGCTGGGCATTCTGATCGCGCCCGGCTGGGTCTGGGTTCACCTGCCCATCGTGATCTGGTCGGCGGTGGTCAATCTGGCCGGGTGGACCTGTCCGCTCACCCCCCTGGAAAACCGGCTCCGGGCCACATCGGGAGGCGTTGCCTACGCTGGGGGGTGCGTCCAACACTACCTGGGTCCGCTGGTGTACCCGATGGGCATGCCCCGGCGCATGGAGCGGATCGCCGGTGTCTCGATCCTGCTGTGGAACGGCTTGCTCTATGGAGGCATGTTCTGGTGGCGCCACCTGGGCACCGCCGGCGCTTGAACCCGAATCCCAGCGCCGCGCAGTTCATTCCAGTCCGAAATGCCCGGCGCTGGATTTGTCCCAGTAGGTGGTGAACACCGCCTGTTGTCCTTCGGCCCCCAGCAGCAGCGAACCCGAAGGCACCTCGGGCAGCAGGTTGGCCAGCAGGCGCACCTCGTTCTGGTTCACGCGGCGCACGATGTGATGGGCGCTGATCTCGCTCGGGTGGTGAAGGCCAGCGGCCTGAACCAGTTCCTTGAGCGCCTCCAGGGTCTGCTGGTGGAAGTTGAAGACGCGGGTGGTCTTGTCGGGCACCACCAGCGCCTGCTGGCGCACCGGGTCCTGGGTCGATACCCCGGTGGGACAGTTGCCGGTGTGGCAGGTCTGGGCCTGGATGCAGCCGAGCGCGAACATGAAGCCGCGTGCGCTGTTGCACCAGTCTGCGCCCACCGCCATGGCTCTGGCGATGTCGAAAGCGCTGACGATCTTGCCGGACGCGCCGATCTTGATGCGGTCGCGCAGGTTCACCCCCACCAGCGTGTTGTGCACCAGCCGCAACCCTTCCTGCAGCGGCGCGCCCACGTGGTCGGTGAATTCCAGCGGCGCGGCGCCGGTGCCACCCTCGGCGCCGTCGACCACGATGAAATCCGGTGTGATGCCGGTTTCCAGCATGGCTTTGACGATGGCGAACCACTCCCAGGGGTGGCCGATGCAGAGTTTGAACCCGGTCGGTTTGCCGCCCGAGAGTTCGCGCAGACGGGCGATGAATTGCAGCAGTTCGATCGGGCTGGCGAAGGCGCTGTGGGCAGCAGGTGACTCACAGTCCTTGCCCACAGCCACGCCGCGTGCGGCAGCAATTTCCAGTGTGACCTTGGGCCCGGGCAGCAGACCGCCATGACCCGGTTTGGCGCCCTGGCTGAGCTTGAGCTCGATCATCCTGACTTGCGGGTCTTGCGCATTGGCCCTGAAGCGGTCTTCGCTGAATCGCCCTTCGTCATCGCGGCAGCCGAAATAGCCCGAGCCGATTTCCCAGATCAGGTCGCCGCCGTGCAGGCGATGCCAGGCAGAGATCGATCCCTCACCCGTGTCGTGGGCGAAGCCGCCGCGCCGCGCACCTGCGTTGAGGGCCTGGATGGCGTTGGCCGAAAGGGCGCCAAAGCTCATGGCGGAGACGTTGAACACGCTGGCGTCGTAAGGTTGGGTGCAGGCCGGTCCGCCCACCAGTGTGCGGAAATCGTGTGAAGGCAGGTGGCTGGGTGCCAGCGAATGGTTGAGCCATTCGTGGCCGTTGGCGGTCTGGTCAACCTGGGTGCCGAAGGGGCGCTTGTCGGTCTCGCCCTTCGCGCGGGCATAGGCCAGACTGCGCTGGCTGCGCGAAAAAGGTGTGGCCTCGTTGTCGGCCTCCAGAAAGTACTGCCGCATTTCGGGCCGGATTTTCTCGAGCATGAAGCGCAGATGACCGATCAGCGGGTAGTTGCGCAGCACCGAACTTCTGGTCTGCCTCAGGTCGCGCAAGCCCAGGATGGAGAGCGGGAGGAGCACCAGCAGATACGCTCCACCCACGCCAAACCCCACCCACGCGAACAGGCTGAGCAATGCACCCACCACACACAGGGCCAGTGCGGTGTAACGAACGGGGTACAGGGCATTCAGACGGTCGAGCATGCGGGCTTTCAGAAAGAGAGAGGGCTACACTGGCGGGCATCATAGAACCCTGCTCCCTGTATCGAGATGAACATCCCTCCCACGCCCGCCGATCTGAACGCGCCCTTGACATCCGACGACTTCGAAGCCCTCGAAGACATACTGGACGATCTGCGCACACGTGGCGAAGATGTGCCGCAATGGGAGTTCTGCGAGGGCGCGATCGCGGCCCTGCTGTGCACGCGGCGGCTGATCATGCCCAGCGAGTACTTCCCCGTGCTGCTGGGTACGGGCGACGATGGCGACAACCAGTTTCAGGACGAAGAACAGTTCACCCGATTCGTGACGCTGTGGACGCGTCGCTGGAACGAAGTGGCACAGGCGCTGGGGTCCGATGTGGAGACGCTGGAAGACGAGCGCACCTACGAACCCGAGGTGATGGACGTGCGCGGCGCGGTGGCCAGCCTGCCCGACGACGCTAGGGCCGAGATCGGAGATCAGGAACTGCCGGCTTTTGCGCAGGTGTGGGCGCTGGGCTTCATGTTCGTGGTGGAGAACTGGCCCGAGGAATGGGCACCTCCGCGAGACAAGGAAGCCGCCACCGTGCTCAACGAGGCGCTTGGCAGCATCGTGTCGCTGACCGAAGACGACACAGCGCCTCCCACGGTTTCCATGCACACCGAAGATGGACCCCCGAGCGTGAGCGATGCGCGACTCAACGACTTTGGCGCCGCCATCTGGGCGGTGTACGACCTGCGCGAGCTGTGGCAGAGCATCGGGCCGCGCGTGGAGACCGTGCGCAAGGCCGAAACACCCGGACGCAACGATCCGTGCTGGTGTGGTAGCGGGAAGAAGTACAAGAAGTGTCACGGTCTGAACTGACCGCGCAACAGTTCGTTGGCATGCGCCATGTGCCGCGCGCCGGCCGGTTTCTTAGCCGCGCTGCAACGTGCGCAGGGTTTCCAGTACGCGGATCCGGCTGCGTTCGAAGTCGGTGTTGAGCAGCGTGCTGGCCAGGTCCATGCGGCCACTGCGTGCATGCAGCAAAGCCTGGCTTGCCAGTTCGTGCAGACGTTCGTGCTCGCGTCGAAGCTCTGCAAACATGTCGTGGTGACCAATGATTTGTTCAGCGGCGCGTGCCAGCCACTGACCCAGGCCGCTTTCATGCGCGTCGGGCAGATGGGCCTCGGTTTCGGTGAGCAGGCTGTTGGCGCGGTGCAGGCGCTCATTGAACACCACACACCATTCCAGATGGTGCACCAGGGCACGCTGAATGTCGAGCTTCGCGATGTCTTGCGCCAGCAGTTCTTCGGGGTCCTGTGCCGACAGCGACGAAGAACGGTCCTGCTCCGAATGGCGCGAGGAGGCCGCACCACTCTGGCCATCGGCGCTGAGACGGTTCGACTTCGGCCTGAGCAGGCGTTTGAACAAGTTCTGGATCTTCATCTCGACAAAGTCCCTGCAGGGGGGCTGCCAAGCGCAGCAGAGCGTTGCAATGCATGGCGCATGACCAATGCGGGTGAGCGTAACAAAAGGAGGTGGCTCTGGAGCCAGCGTTGAGCCAGGGATGGCTCGCGCGTGACCCTGTGCACGCGGGTGACTCCCCCAAATGGGGTAAGAGCCGGCATGGGTTGGTGACAAGCGACAGGTCGGACCGCCTGGACTCACAATGCGAAGGGGCCGCCTTTATCGATGGCGCGCTGGTAGGCCGGGCGGCCATGGATGCGCTTGAGCCACTCCATCAGGCAAGGTCGACTGGTATCCAGGCCTGCCCGTGCGGCGGCGGCTTCGACCGGAAAGCTCATCTGCACGTCGGCCGCGCTGAACCGGTCGCCAGCAAACCAGGGCGATGTTTTCAGTTCACCTTCCAGGAAATTCAGATGCTGTGTGAGGTTGGGCGTGATGAAAGTGCGCTTGACCGTGGCCGAGATCGCCTTGGCCACCGGGCGCACGATCAATGGCGCCTTTTCCACCTTGTCGAACACCAGCTTTAACAGCAGCGGTGGCATGAGTGAGCCTTCGGCGTAGTGCATCCAGTAGCGGTATCGCAGGTGCTCGGGCGTGCCGGGCGCGGGCGAGTAGCGGCCTTCGCCGTAGCGTTCGACCAGGTACTCGAGGATGGCACCCGACTCGGCCAGCGTGGCGATTCCATCGGTCAACACTGGCGACTTGCCCAGGGGATGCACTTTGCGCAGCTCAGCCGGCGCCAGCATGGTTTTGGGGTCCCGCTCGTAGCGCTGGATTTCGTAGGGCACCCCCAGTTCTTCGAGCATCCAGAGCACGCGCTGTGAACGGGAGTTGTTGAGGTGGTGAACGGTGAGCATGGTGACTTTCAGTGGCAGAAAAAACAGACAGGAACAACGAGCAGAAGCGTATTCACCCCAGTTGTTCCAACGCGCAGCGCGCGACCCAAGACGCATGAAACGGTCCCATCCAGAGGCACCGCCGGGACGCCCTTCGACAAGCCCAGGCCGGACGGCCCGTGCCGCCCTCTTGAGGGGGTGACGCGAAGCGGAGCGGGGGTGTTTCGGGTTTCATTGCATGAACGCACGCAGCGCATCGGCGGTGGCCTCTGGCAATTCCTCCGGAATGAAATGACCGGCGGGCAGCGCATGTCCGGTCACGAGAGCGCTGCAGCGAGCCCGCCACAAGGCCAGCGGATCGAAGAGCCGGTGCACCACGCCACGCTCGCCCCACAGTACCAGGGTGTCGCAGGCGATGCTCTCGCCCTGGCTGCGGCTGGCGCGGTCGTGTTCGAGGTCGATGCCGGCGCTGGCGCGGTAGTCCTCGCAGGCGCTGTGGATGGATTCGGCACGGCAGAAGCAGCGCTCGTACTCGGCCAGGGCCTGCGGCTCGATGTGGGGGAGTCGTACCGCCGCGACGCTGTCGGCTGCCGGTGCCGTGCCCCAGCCACCGAGCTTGGTGTAGAGGTAGGCGCGCGCGTTGCCGCCGATCATGAGCTCGGGCAGCGGCGCGGGCTGGATCAGGTGGAACCAGTGGTAGTAGGCGCGGGCGAAGGCCATGTCGGTGCGCTCATACATGTCCAGCGTGGGTGCAATGTCGATCAGGCACAGCTTGCGCACGCGTGTGGGGTGGTCCAGCGCGAGCCGGTGCGCCACGCGGCCGCCCCGGTCGTGGCCGCAGAGAAAAAAGGCGTCAATGCCCAGCGCGTTGGCGACCTCGATCACGTCTTGCGCCATGGCGCGCTTGCTGTAGTTGCTGTGGTCTGGCAGCCCCTTGGCGTGCGAAGAATCACCGTAGCCGCGCAGATCGGGCAGCACCAGCCGGTAATCAGCCGCCAGCAGGCGTGCCACCCGGTGCCACATCACATGGGTCTGCGGGAAACCGTGCAACAGGACCAATGGCGGGCCGTCGATCCGGCCGCCCACCCGCACCGTGGTCTGCTCGCCGGCGGTCAGTACGGTGAGCTGTTCGAATCCATCAAACCAGTCTGTGTCCATGGGGGTTGTGCTCCTGCTGCGCAGAGGGGTGAGGTAGGGGTTTCAGGTCAGCGCCTGTGGCAGGGCCTGGGCCAGGAAGTCCCAGACTTGACGAATGCGCGGGTTGCTTCGAATTTCGCGGTGCACCGCCAGCCACATGGGCAGCGGGGGTATGGACAACAGGGGCAGCAACGGCACCAGGTCCGGATTCAGACGCGCCGCGTAGCGCGGGAGAAAGCCCACCCCCAGACCCGCACCCACGGCGGCATGGTAGGCGTTGAGGTCGTCGGTGCGCACGGCGAAGTCTTCTCGCTTGATCGAAAAACCCATGTCGGCAAAGCCGCGAACGATATCGGTGTTGCGGTCGTTGCCGATCAGGTCGTGTGTCAGCAGATCTGCGGGCGCACGCGGCGTGCCCCGGCGGCGCAGGTAGTCGCGATGGGCATAGGTGCCGATGGCGACCTGGCCGATGCGTTTACACACGAGAGAAGCCTGGTCGGGCCGCACCATGCGCAGTGCAATGTCGGCCTCGCGTTGCAGCAGGTTGCTCACTGCATTGCTGGACACGAGGTCGATCTGGATGTCGGGCAAGGCGAGCCGCATCTGGAGCAGCACGGGCGGCAACAGCACACAGGTCACCGGCTGGCTGGCGCTGATGCGCACCGTCCCGCCCCCGTCATTCTGAGCACCGGAAGCCTGGCGCGCGAGCTGATCGGCGGCGCTCGCCATGGCGCGTGCGGCGTCGGCCAGGCGCTGCGCATGCAGGGTGGGCTCCAGCCCCCGCCCCGTGCGCTCGAACAGCACCACGCCCAGCTGGGATTCCAGCTCGCCGATGTGGCGCCCCACCGTGGGTTGCGTGGTTCCCAGCGAGCGTGCCGCGGCCATCAGACTGCCCCGGTCAAGCGCAGCGAGAAAGGATCGGATGAGCGTCCAGTTGAAATCACTGGTATTCATTCGTGCATGGCTGGTGTTCGAATATGAGCTATTGTGTATGACGCGAGGGCTTTCGACAATGCGTGCCATGGCACCGGTGGTCGGTGCCGAAGGAGTTCACCATGCAACGCAGACAGTTCATTCGCCTCGCCGGCGGAGGCGCCATTGCCGCAGCCACCGCCACCACCCTGGTCGGCTGCAGCAGCGCGCTGCCACCCGAAGCCATCGTCGCCTGGAACGGGCCAGGTATTGAGTCCGACCCGCGCCGCTGGGTGCTTGGCCACGCCATCCTGGCGCCACATTCCCACAACCTGCAGAGCTGGCTGGTGGACCTGTCGGTGCCTGATGTGATCACCCTTTACATTGACCGCACCCGCCTGTTGCCAGAGACCGATCCGTTCTCGCGCCAGATGATGATGAGCCAGGGCACCTTCCTGGAGCTGCTGGACCTGGCCGCACGGGAAAAAGGCCTGCGCGCCGAGATAACGCCATTTCCGCAAGGCGTGTTCGGGCCGACCGCGGTGGACGGACGACCCACGGCACAGATCCGACTGGCACCCGATGCGGGCGTGACGCGAGACCCCTTGTTCCAGCAGGTATTCCACCGACGCACCAACCGCGAAGCTTACGAATCCCGCGAGCCAGCGCCTGAAGCGCTGACGGCCATCGCAGCCAGCACATCTCCGACGCGCATGCGCACCGGCTTCGTGCTGGCGTCGCAGACAGACGCCATCGCCGAGCACCGGCGCATCGCCAAGGAAGCCTGGCGCATCGAGCTGGTGACACCGCGCACGGTGATGGAATCGATCCATGTGTTGCGCGTGGGACCCAAGGAAATCGCACAGCACCGTGACGGCATCTCGCTCAACGAACCGCTGGTTCGTGCACTGGCCGCCGTGGGCCTGTTCGACCGCAGCAAGCCGCCGGGCCCCGACGATTCGGCCACCCGCATGCAGATCGACGATTTCAACCCCAAGATCGACACCACCCCCGCGTTCTACTGGCTGGTGACCGAAGGCAACGACCGCGCCACCCAGATCGAAGCCGGCCGCGCCTGGGCCCGCGCCCAACTCGCTGCCACGGCACAAGGCCTGTCGATGCAGCCGATCTCACAGGCCCTGCAGGAATATCCCGAACAGGCCAGGCTTTATCGTGAAATACATGAACTGGTGGGTGCGCCGCCGCCACGCTTCACGGTGCAGATGTGGGCCCGGTTGGGGCACGCACCAGTGATTGGGCCGTCGCCCCGGCGGGGGGTGGATGCGCATGTCATGCGGGCCTGAACCTCAGTTGTATGTCCTGGAAAAAAGGGAAGTATTTCGGCGCGATGTGTCTGAGTCCAGAGATACCGTGGAACCGGCTTCGCCGGGCCACAGGTATCGCCCCCTTGAGGGGGTGGCGCGAAGCGACGCGGGGGTGCTTCACTGCTTGAATACGTTGAGTTGCAGGCGCTCGCGCTCGATGGCCCGCGCCACCGCAGGCAACGCGGCAAAGCGCTGCACCAGCCCCCAGGTGGCGGGCAAGGTGGTGGGGTCGATGCCGGCGTAGCCCCCCCAGCGCAACAGCGTGAGTGCGTAAGCGTCTAGCGCGCCGGGGCGCTCACCCACCATCCAGGGCGCGGCTTTCTCGGCCATGGCCTCGATTTCTTCCAGCATTTCGCGGTAGCGGAGCACCGCAAACGCGCGAATGGCCTTCTGGGCCTCTGCATCGTCGGTGAACTTCTCCGGCATGAACACGTGGGTGAAGGTGGGGTGCACCGAGTTGTTCATCCACACCAGTTTTTGCAGCGCGCGGGAACGCGCCACGCCGGCCGGCGGCAGGATGCCCGCCAAGGGCATTTTTTCGTCCAGATACAGCAGGATGGCGACGATCTGGGTGATCACCTCGCCGTCGTCCACCAGCACGGGGACCTGACCACGGGGATTCAGGGCAAGGTACTCGGGGTTGCGCTGCTCACCCTTGTGCAGCTTGACCATGGCAGGCTCGAACGCCACGTCCGCCATTTCAAGCATGGCGTGGGGTACGAACGAACAGGCGCCGGGGGCGAAGAACAATTTCAGGCTCATGAGTTTGTCTCCAGAAGTCAGTTCAGATGGGGCGACAGCAAGCCCGCGATTTCAAACATGGTGACCTGTGGCTTGCCGAACACGGCCGCCAGCTTGGCGTCGGCATTGACGCGGCGTTTGTCGGCCGCGTCCTGCAGGCCGTTGGCCTTGATGTAGTCCCACAGCTTTTTCACCACCTCAGGGCGCGAGACGGCACCTTCGCCGATCACGGCGGCCAGCGCAGCGCTGGGTTGTTTGCCGGTGGCGACGGTGGTCTTGCGGGGCGCTTTCGGCGTCTTGGCGACAGCAGTTTTCTTGGCCGCCGGCGCTTTCTTCGCGGCCCCTTTCTTCGCTGGCGCGGCCTTGGCCGGCGCGCCGACTGCGGTCTTGCGCGGGGGGAACTTGGACGGCGCAAATTCGAAGTTCACCTTGCCGGCTTCCTTGTCCCAGGCCAGAAAAGCCTTGAAGGCACGGCGGGTGCGCATGGAGACGAACTTGTCGAGCAGGTCGGTCTTGCCGGTTTCCAGCAGCTTGCTCATCTGCTCCCGCGCCACCGGCTGCTGCAGGATGATTTTGCCGCTCTTGAAATCGCAGCTGGGTGTGGGCTGCTCGGCGGTGGGCACGGCCTTCACACACACGTAGTTGCTGCCATGCTCGTGCACCGCGCCGCCGCACTTGGGGCAGGCGCCCAGTGACTCGCTGCCGGCGAAGTCCACCAGTTCGCCAGTCTCTTCACCCTTCTTGTCGTCGCCGAAGTCGAATTCGAGCTTCCAGTTCTGGTCTTCTTCGTTGAACTTGATCACGATCTCGGCCACGAAGGGCCACCCCGCCTTGGAGCGGAAGCCTTCCAGGGGGCCGATCTTCTTGGAGGCCAGCAACTGTTCGGCTTCCTCGGGTTCAAAGGTGCGCCCGGCCGGCGACTTGCCGAACGAAAAGCCACAGCCTTCGCTGGCGCCATCCTTGCCGGTGCAGGTGTAGCGGCGGTAGTTCTCCTTGACCACGCCACCGCAGTTCGGGCAGGGGGTGGACAGTGTGGCGTAGTTGCCCGGGATGGTATCGCGGTCGTATTCCTTGGCCTTCTTCACCATGCGCTCGGTCATGGCGGCAATCTCGGCCATGAAGGCCGCGCGGCTGAGCTTGCCGTGCTCCATTTGCGAGAGTTTGTACTCCCATTCACCGGTGAGTTCGGCCTTTGACAGTTCTTCCACACCCAGGCCGCGCAGCAGCGTCATGAGCTGGAAAGCCTTGGCCGTGGGGATGATCTCGCGGCCTTCGCGGAACATGTATTTTTCGGTCAGCAGGCCTTCGATGATGGCTGCGCGGGTGGCAGGTGTACCCAGGCCTTTTTCCTGCATGGCCTCGCGCAGTTCGTCGTCATCCACGAGCTTGCCCGCGCCTTCCATGGCGCCCAGCAGCGTGGCTTCGCTGTAGCGGGCAGGTGGCTTGGTTTTCAGGCCCCTGGCTTCCACCGATTCGGTGCGCACGGTCTCGCCTTCGCGCACCGGCACCAGGTTCTGGCCCTTGTCGCCTTCTTTGGCATCGACCACGTCTTCGGCGGCTTCTTTGCCGTACACCGCCATCCAGCCCGGCTTGACCAGCACCTTGCCTTCGGTCTTGAAATGGTGAACAACGCGAGCCCCCACGCTCCCCACTTCGTGTGGTTCGCTGCCGCCCGAGGGAGCGCCTCCTGGCTTGGGGCGGCCCTGCGCTGCGGAGACCGACGTGATGCGGGTCGTGACCATGAACTCGGCCGAGGGAAAAAACACCGCCAGAAAACGTCGCACCACCAGGTCGTACAGCTTCTGCTCTGCTTCGCTCAGGCCGCTGGGCGCCTGCAGCGTGGGGATGATGGCGAAGTGATCCGAGACCTTGCTGTTGTCGAAGATGCGCTTGCTCGGGCGGATGTAGTTGTTGTTGAGGGCGGTCAGTGCATGCGGCGCCAGGTGCTTCATGCCGCTGTTGGCCAGCATCTCGAAGGTTTCCTTCACCGTGGGCAGGTAGTCCTCTGGCAGGGCGCGCGAATCGGTCCGCGGGTAGGTCAGCGCCTTGTGGCGCTCGTACAGGCTTTGCGCCAACTGCAGCGTGGTCTTGGCCGAGAAGCCGAAGCGGCCGTTGGCTTCGCGCTGCAGGCTGGTCAGGTCGTACAGCAGACCGCTGGCCTGCGTGGTCGGTTTGCTTTCTTCCTTGACGCTGGCGGCCTTGCCGCGCACGGCGTCGGCAATGGCCAGGGCATCGCGCTGGCTCCACACGCGGTCGGCGCGCACTTCCAGGTCGGCGTCGTCGCCGGTGGGTTTCTTGAAGGCCGGGTCGAACCACTTGCCTGGATACTCGCCGGCTTCGGCCAGGAAGCTGCCATGGATTTCCCAGTAGTCGCGGCTGCGGTGGGCCCGGATCTTTTCTTCGCGCTCGACCACGATGGACAGCGTGGGAGTCTGCACCCGACCGACCGTGGTGAGGAAGAAGCCACCGTCGCGCGAGTTGAAAGCGGTCATGGCACGCGTGCCGTTGATGCCGACCATCCAGTCGGCTTCGGAACGGCTGCGCGCCGCGTCGGCCAGGCCGCGCATCTGCGCGTCACTGCGCAGGCTCTCGAAGCCGTCGCGAATGGCCGCCGGCGTCATGGATTGCAGCCACAGGCGCTGTACCGGCTTGCCCAGCCCCTGGTAGCCACCGTTCTTGAAGCCACCGGCGTACTGTTCAATCAGTCGGAAGATGAGTTCGCCTTCGCGGCCCGCGTCACAGGCGTTGATGAGCTGTCCCACGTCCTTGCGCTTGGCCAGCCGCACCACGGCCGACAGGCGAGACTTGGTTTTGTCGATCGGCTTGAGCTCGAAGTAGGGCGGTAGCACGGGCAGGTGGGCAAAACTCCACTTGCCACGCTTGACGTCGAATTCTTCGGGCGCGGCGATCTCCACCAGGTGGCCCACGGCCGAGGTGACCACGTAGCGCTCGTTCTCGAAGTGGTCGTCGTGCTTGTCGAATTTGCCCGCCACCGGCGTCAGTGCGCGCACGATGTCCTGGGCCACGGACGGCTTTTCGGCTATGACCAGCGTTTTGGCAGAACCTTCAGTTTTAGCGAAACCTGCAGTTTTCATCTCTACAATCTGCTTTCACGCGCGTGTACACGCGCACATGGGCACGCGCACACTCGCGCGCACCTGCATGAAACAACCTTACCAAAAAATATGGCCGTGACGAAAACCCCTGGTTTCGCCAAGAGCCCCCGCAAACCGCTGCCAGAAGTCGCTGCGGCCCCAGCAGCAAAGGCTTCGGGCTCGCGCCGGATTCAGACGCGGCGTTCCGGCGTGCACGGCAAAGGGGTCTACGCGGTGGTGGATCTGGCCGAAGGCGAGACCCTGATCGAATATGTGGGCGAGATCATTACCTGGGACGAAGCCCTGCGCAGGCACCCACATGACCCGAGCGATCCGAATCACACCTTCTATTTTCATATCGATGAAGATCATGTGATCGACGCGAAGTTCGGTGGCAACTCTTCGCGCTGGATCAACCACAGCTGCGACCCGAATTGCGAAGCCGAGGTGGACGAGGGGCGGGTGTTCATTCGCGCCAGGCGCAACATCCCTGCCGGGCAAGAACTGTTCTACGACTATGGATTGGTGATTGACGAGCCGTACACGGTCCAGCTCAAGGCCCAGTACCCGTGCTGGTGTGGCGCCAAAGTCTGCCGGGGCACGCTGCTGGCGCCGCGCCGGCCAGGCCGATCGTCGAAGCTGGGCTGAAATGGAACACCCCCGCGCCGCTTCGCGTCACCCCCTCAAGGGGGCACACCTTCGGACCGGCAAAGCCGGATCCTGGGTGTCGCTGGATGAGAGGCGCCTCGCTCCGGAAAGATGGCCGGACCCCCGCGCCGCTTCGCGTCACCCCCTCAAAGGGGCACACCTTCGGACCGGCAAAGCCGGATCCTGGGTGTCGCTGGATGAGAGGCACCTCGCTCCGGAAGGATGGCCGGACCCCCGCGCCGCTTCGCGTCACCCTCCCGGGTGCGCTTCCAAAGGCTCAAATAGCAACGTTCGGACTGAACCTGTTGAAGTTCTCTCGCCAATCCAATCTGTTGCTTGGCGCCGAGGCCCTGATATGTCGTCACCCGCCAGGCGCTTGTCCAGACATGGCTGAACTGCTCGCCCACGCCGAGGCCATCTGGGAGGCGGTGGTGCCTTCCACGCCCGGTTTCACAGTGGAGGTGCTGCGCAGCATCGACTCCACCAACAGCGAGCTCATGCGCCGTGCGCGCGACGGCTTGCTGGAGCCGTTGCTGCTGGTGGCCGAGGAGCAGACGGCCGGCCGTGGCCGGCTCGGCCGCAATTGGCACAGCCGGCCCGGCCAGTCGCTGACCTTTTCGCTGGCGATGCCCGTGGCGCCAGTGAACTGGTCTGGGCTTTCACTGGCGGTGGGGGTGAGCCTTGCGAACAGTCTTCATGCCGATGTGCGCCTGAAGTGGCCCAACGATCTCTGGCTGTACGAACGCAAGCTGGGCGGTATTCTGGTGGAAACGGCGGGTTCGGGGACGATCTCCACAGCGTCCGCCCCACAGCCTCGGCTGGTGGTCGTGGGGGTGGGCATCAACATTGCCCGGCCTTTGTCAACAGCGTTGACCTCGCTTTCTCACACCGCCGGAGCACCGCAGCCGATGGAGCCCGCCGGCCTGGCCGAGGTGCTGGTGGGCGTGGACGCGGGTGAAGTGCTGCAGCGGGTGGTTGCCCCGCTGGTACATGATCTGCAAGCCTTTGCATCCAGTGGTTTCACGGCGTTTGAGGAGCGTTTCGCCCAGCGCGACGCGCTGCGCAACCGCGCGGTGCGCCTGTCGGACGGCACCGAGGGCACGGCCCATGGCGTCGATGCCGACGGCGCGTTGATGGTCCTGACCGCACAAGGCATGCGCCACATCACCAGTTCGGAAGTGAGTGTTCGCCCATGCTGAAGTGGGCGATCTGGTTGTTGCTGCTGGGCAATGTGGGTTACTTCATGTGGTCTCAGGGTCACTTCGATTCGGTGGGTCTGGCTCCACGCGTGGAGAATGAACCAGAGCGCCTGGAGACCCAGATTCGACCCGAGCTGCTTCGCCTGCTCAATGGACCACAAGGGGCCGAACCTGCGGTGTCCGCAACGGTACCCGGCGCTCAGGGTTCGCCCGCCGTTGAACGCACAGCACAGAGCCCGCTTCCCGCTGGTGTCCCGCAGGCAGTGGCCGCGCCCGATGCGACCTGCTGGCAGGTGGGTGGTTTCAGCGCCAATCAGGCGGAGGGACTGCGTGCAGCGCTTGGCATGCTGGGCTGGCCCAGCCATGCATGGCAGGTCAACGAGGTGCGCTCAACCGGGCGCTGGGTGGTTTACATGGGTCGCTTCGACAGCGAGCAGATGGCCCGCAAGAAAACCGAACTGCGTGACATCAATGTGGACTTTCGCGAAGTCTCCATCCCTTCGCTGGGTCCAGGTCTCGCGCTGGGCACCTTCTCCAGCGAAGAGGCCGCCGAGCAAGGCATGCAGGACTTGACGCGAAAAGGTGTGCGCACCGCACGGGTGGCACAGGAACGACCAGAAAGCCTCAGCTACAGCCTGCGCTTGCCCGCGGTCACAGCGGCCCAGCGTTCGGCCGTTGAGAGCATCGGAGGGCCTCTGGCGGGCAAGGTTTTGCAGCGGTGTGATTAGGTGACACCCCCCTGCGCCGCTGGATTCGGTACTCCCCCCTGCGCTGCTGCGCAGCTTCCCCCCTCTCTGGCGCCTTCGGCTTGGAGGGGGGACGCACCCTGTGGCCCTGCGAAGCCGGTTCCACGGGTGCCCTGGAACGAGGCATTGCGCGCCGGAAAGACTCGGTACACCCCCTGCGCCGCTGCGCGTATTTCCCCTCTCTTCGCCTTCGGCGGGAGGGGGACGGCACCCGCAGCCCGGCAAAGGTTCTGTGGTGCCCCTGGATGGAGTCATCTCATTCGTCGCATTGCGCGCGCCGGCGGGATGCTCCCCTCAAATGAAAACATCCTTCAGCGCTCATCTGCACGACTGGTTCCCGGTACTGCGCTGGGTGCGGGGTTATGGTGGCGCGCATTTCACGGGGGACCTCACGGCGGCTGCGATCGTCACCCTGCTGCTGATCCCGCAGAGCCTGGCCTATGCGATGCTGGCGGGCATGCCGGCGGTCACGGGGCTGTACGCGAGCATGCTGCCGCTGGTGGTGTACGCCTTCATGGGCAGCAGCCCTGTGCTGGCGGTGGGGCCGGCGGCGTTGCGTTCCATCATGTCGGCCGCTGCGGTGGGTGCCGTGGTGGCCGTGGGTGGGGCCAGCTTCATCGCTGCGAGTGCGGTGCTGGCCTTGCTGGTGGGTACCCTGTTGCTGGTCATGGGTGCGCTGCGCATGGGTTTTGTCTCGGGCTTTCTGAGCCACCCGGTGCTCTCGGGTTTCATCTCGGCTTCGGGCATTCTGATCATCGGCAGCCAGCTGCAGCACTTGTTGGGCCTTCCACTGCGGGGACACGACGTGGTGACACTGGTTGGTCAGGTGGCCAGCCAATGGTCGGCGGTGCACGGATTGACGCTGGGGGTCGGCGTGGTGGCCATCGGCGCGTTGCTGGGTATCCGCTTTCACCTCAAGCGTCTGATGATGACCATGGGCCTGGCCGCAACACCGGCCGACCTGGTCACCAAAGCCGCGCCCCTGCTCCTGCTGGTGCTGAGCATCGTGCTGACCACCTTGCTGGGTTGGGAGCAACAAGGCCTGGCGGTGGTGGGCTTGATCCCCGGCGGGTTGCCCACACTGGACCTGAGCCCCCTGGCGGCCGACTGGTGGCCCTTGGTCAAGGCCCTGTTCCTTCCGGCGTTGTTGATCAGTCTGGTGTCGTTCGTGGAGTCGGTATCAGTAGCGCAAACCTTCGCATCGCGCCGGCGCGAACGCATCGACCCGAACGCCGAGATGCGCGGTCTGGGCGCCGCGAATTTCGCCTCGGGCTTGACCGGCGGGTTCTCCATTGGTGCCAGCTTCTCACGAACGGTGGTGGCTGCGGACGGTGGTGGACGCACGGCAGCGTGGGGCATCTACACCGCCCTGATGCTGGCCGCCACCGCCCTGTTCTTCACGCCCTATCTGCGCAATCTGCCTTTGGCGGTGCTGGCGGCCACCATCGTGGTGGCTGTTTACAGCCTGGTGGACATACCTTCGTTTCGGCGCGTCTGGCGGTATTCCAGGGTCGACTTCGCTGCGCAGGCACTGACCTTTGTCGTCACGCTGCTCATCGATCTGGTGTCAGGCCTGGTGGTGGGTGTGCTGGTTTCGCTGTTGCTGCACCTTTGGCGAAGCAGCAGGCCCCACATCGCCACCGTGGGCCGGGTGCCGGGCACCGAGCACTACCGCAATGTGCACCGCCATGAAGTGGAAACGCACCCGGAAATCCTGGGATTGCGGGTCGACGAAAGCCTGTATTTCGCCAACGCCCGCTTCCTCGAAGACCATGTGGCCGCGCTGGTGGCACTGAACCCCACCGTGAAGCACGTGGTGTTGCAGTGCACCGCCGTGAACGACATCGATGCCAGCGCGCTGGAAAGCCTGGGCACCATCGTGCAACGACTCAGGGATGCCGGTGTGCTGTTGCACCTGAGCGAAGTCAAGGGACCGGTCATGGACCGGCTCAAGCGCAGCGACTTTCTGGACCACCTGACCGGACAGGTGTTCTTCACCCACCACCAGGCGGTGACGGCGTTGACTGCGCCTTCAGAAATGCCGCAGTCCTGAGATCGCAGCCAGCTTCAATCCACCCGCTTGAGCTTGTCGTGGATGCGCCGCGTGGTGCGCCAAACCGCCCACAGCACCAGAGGAATGAGCGCGCCCACCGCCACTTCGGGTTGAATCGGCAGGCCCGCGGCCTTGCCGGCCTTGGCTGCGTACAGGAGCAGGCTGACCACGTAATATGAGATCGCAGCGATGGACAGGCCTTCCACCGTGCTCTGCAGGCGCAACTGCAGTTCCTGCCCGCGTGTGAGTTTTTCCAGCAGTTGCTGGTTCTGCGCTTCGGTGACGATGTCGACCCGGGTGCGCAGCAGGGCGCTGGCGCGTGACACCCTTTCAGACAGCGAAGCCAGGCGCTGCGCGGTGGCCGCCACCGTCGCCATGGCGGGGGACAGCCGGCGTTGCATGAATTCCCCGATGGTCTGTGTGCCGGGAATCGGCTTCTCACGCAGTTCGGCAATGCGCTGGCTCACCAGATCGTCGTAAGCGCGGGTGGCCGAGAAGCGGTACACGTTTTCGGCGGTGGCGCGCTCCACGCGCGCGGCCAACGCCACCAGTTGGTCAAGCAGCTGTTGTTCGGACGTGGATTTGTTCTCCAACTGGGCCGTGATCAGCGACAACTGGGCTTCGGCATCGGCCAGCATGGGCGCCAGCGCCTTGACCACCGGCAGCCCACGCAGCGCCATCAGGCGGTAAGTCTCCACTTCAAACAGGCGCTGCGAAATGCGTCCGGCACGGGTTTCAGTGGTGCCGGGCGGGGTGATGACCAGAATGCGCTCGAAGCCCGAAGCGTTGAGCCGGAAATCGGTCAGCGCCCAGGAATGACCGCCACCCAGCTGCGAGGCAACCACGGTACGACCGCCGAACCACTGCTGGGCCTGCGCCATGAGAACGGCCTGTGCCTGCGGGGTCGGGTCGGGCAGATCGGCCTGCAGCATCACCATCTTGATGGCCGCCACCGTGCGGCCGGGGATGTCGCGCAGCCAGCCCGGCGGGGTGACCAGCGCATCCAGCAACACCGGGTCGCTGGTGCCCAGCCCCACGCCTTCTGGCAGCGGCTGCACGATGGAGTAGCGTGTGAACTCGCTGTGCCGCTCCCACTTCAGCGTGTGGTCGCCGAACCGCAGACGCACGAAATTGCCCTTGAGGCGCTCCAGCGGCAGACCCTCCTGACCCGGCAGGCGACGCAGGTGCTCACACTCCCGTTCGCGGCTCACGCCCTCATTGAGCACCGCAACAAACACGATCAGTACCGGCAACCGGATACGGGCGGAAGGCCGGGCATGCACTTCGTTGTGCAGCTCTTCGCGCAAAGGATCGTCGGGTGGCAAGACGTCGGTGAACCGGGGTTCGGAGACAGAAAGATCGTCGGGTGGGTTCATGGTCAGGACACCAGCAAACAACAACCCGCCGGGCGGGTCAGGAATTGGCCGCGAAGCCATGGGCCGAATGTATGCGAAGCGGGAGCGCCTGCAGCGCCAGGGTCATTGCCTGCTGCGCGCTCGACGCCACACAGGTTGATGGCCAGATGAAAAAAGCCCGGGGCGATGGCACCACGGGCTGTTGTCTGTTGCGTTGAGGCAGCCTGCCGGGACACCGGCTCAGAACGGAATGTCGTCGTCCATGTCGTCGAAGCCGCTGGACTGCCGGGCCGGTGCAGGCGCCGGTGCCTGACGGGGCGCCGCCGGTGCAGCCTGGCGGGGAGCTGCGGCCGGGCGTGAATAACCACCACCGCCCCCCTCTTCGCCCCCGCCGCCGCCCATGCCTTCACGGCCGCCGAGCAACTGCAGTTCGGTGGCAATGATGTCGACGGTGTTCTTTTCCACGCCGGTGGCCTTGTCCACATAGGTACCGTACTTCAGGCGACCTTCCACATAGATGGGACGGCCCTTCTTCACGTATTCACCGGCAATTTCGGCAAGACGGTCGTAGAAGGTGATGCGGTGCCACTGGGTGTCTTCGATCATCTCACCGCTGTTCTTGTCCTTGCGGCGGCTGGAGGTGGCCACGCTGACGTTGGCCACGGCCTGGCCCGAGGGCAGGTAACGGATTTCAGGATCGCGGCCGCAGTTGCCGACGAGGATGACTTTGTTGACGGATGCCATGGTGATGTCCTAAGAGAGAAACCGGTGAGCGGCCGCCTGGGGCACCGCAAACGATCGGTCATTGTGCCGCAAGTCCAACGCTTGCCCGCGTCCGCCGGGCGGTCAAGCCTGTACAGGACCGCGAAGGCCCTACACTGACTGTCCATGAAAGGCGAACCGGATTTCCTGCAGAACCTGCGCGACGAGATGGGCGGGGGTCGCCAATGGCTGGACCGGGTCATCGTCATCACCTACGCCGTTTTTGCCGGTCTGGCCGTGGTGGGCTTCACCCTGCTGGCCGATGCCGCCATCGGTCTTTACCACAGCCTGCGCAGCAGCGCCTGGTGGGCGCCCCTGATCTGGACGCCCGCGGTCACCGCCCTGGTGGTCTGGCTGGTGCGCCGCTGGGCACCCGGGGCTGCCGGCTCGGGCGTTCCCCAATTGCTCACGGCGCTGGCGCCTGAGACGCCCATCAGCGAACGATCGCGTTTCATTTCGCTCAAGCTGAGCGCGGCCAAGGTGCTCGCGGTCTCTGGTGGTTTGCTGGCGGGCCTGTCGATCGGCCGTCAAGGCCCGTCGGTGCAGGTGGCGGCCGGGGTCATGCTGCACGCGCGGCGCTGGCTGTCGCCACGGTCGGGCATCAGCGACCGCGAATTGCTGGTGGCCGGTGGCGCGGCCGGCATCGCGGCCGCCTTCAACACACCGCTGGGCGGCATCGTGTTCGCCATTGAAGAACTCTCGCGCCGGCTGCAGGAGCGCAGCAGCGGCCTGATGCTGGCCGCCATCGTGGTCGCTGGTCTGGTCGCCGTGTCGGCATTTGGCAACCTGTCGTACTTCGGGCGCGTGCGGGCCGAGGGCGTGTCGTGGTGGAACCTGCTGGCACCCGGCGCGGTGGTCGCCCTCGGCTGCGGCCTGCTGGGCGGCCTGCTCTCGCGCCTCATGCTGGCCTCGTTCACCGGATTGCCCGACCGCTTTTGCGCCTACCGCCGCAAGCGCCCGGTCACGTTCGCGGCGATCTGCGGCTTCGCGGTGGCGGTGATCGCCGTGGTCAGTGGCGGGGCGGCCGTGGGCGTGGGCCATGAACACACGCGCGACCTGCTGGAACTGGCCACTGCCGGCAGCGCCGCGCAGGCACAGCAGCCGCTGCTGTTCACCGCACTGAAGTTCATCGCATCGTGGCTGTCGGCCTGGGCGGGCGTGCCTGGTGGCATCTTCGGCCCCAGCCTGTCGCTGGGCGCCGGGCTGGGGGCCGACGTGGCCTGGCTGCTCAATTCCCCCCACGGCCCCGCCCTGATCGCCCTGGGCATGTGCGGTTTTCTGGCGGCAGTGACGCAGACCCCCATCACCGCCATGATCATCGTGATGGAAATGACCGATGGCCACAGCATGGTGCTCAGCCTGATGGCGTGCGCGCTGGTGGCCAGCCTGGTCTCGCGCATGATCAGCCGGCCGTTGTACAGCACGATGTCGGTGCTGATGATGCGTTCCCTGGCCCCGAAGCCAACAAGCCCTCAGGCCTGAGGCAGCCTGATTTGTCCCCTGGGTGCGGCATCCGGAGTGAAATGCCCGGGTCCAGAAAACACCGCGGAATTGGCCATGCCAGGCCGCTGGTGTTGCCCCATTGAGGGGGTGACTCGCCGACAGCGCAGCGCAGGGGTGGGCTATTTCTTCATCGGCCAGGCCAGCACCAGCCAGACGAGCATCAGCACCGCGCTGGCCGTGAAGATGCCGGCGCTGCCCGCCAGTTTCACCACCACTCCGCCCAGCACCCCGCCGGCGAAGATGCCCAGCGACATCAGGGTGTTGTAAACCCCCAGCGCCGCGCCGCGCTGGTGTGGCTTGGCCAGCCGGGAGGCCAGGCTGGGCTGGCTGGCTTCCTGGGTGTTGAAGCCGACGAAGTACAGCGTGAGCAAGGCCGCCACTGCCCAGAGCGACGGCGCCTGCAGGCTCAGCAGAAAGCCCAGCTGCACCATCACGATGATGGCGATCGAACCCAGGTACACCGCGCGGAAGTACCCTTTGCGCTCCAGCCGGAACAGCAGGCCGCCCATGACCAGCAGCGAACCCAGCACGGCCGGCAGGTACACCTTCCAATGCTCGGCGGTGGACACACCGGCCTCGATCAGCAGCGCTGGCACAGAAAGCCACATGGCGATCTGGACCGCATGCAGCACGAACACGCCCAGGTCCACCCGAAGCAGTTCGGCATCGGCCAGCACCTCGCGCAGACCACCGCGCGACTGCAGCACATGCTGCACCGGCTCGGGCGGCACCACCCAGGCCACCACGCCCATGCCGATGGCGGCCATGGCAGCGGTCATGAAAAACAGGCCCGACAAGCCGATGTGCGGCACCAGCACAGGCGCCAGCACCAGCGAAAGCGCGAACATCAGCGCGATGCTGATACCCACCAGCGCCATCGACTTGGTGCGCACCTCGTCGCGGGTGAGGTCGGCCAGCAAGGCGGTCACAGCCGCCGAGATGGCGCCTGCGCCCTGCAAGGCCCGCCCGGCCACCAGCCAGGGCAGGCTGGGCGCCCAGGCCGCCAGCAGGCTGCCCAGCACAAACAGCAGCAGACCAAAAAGAATCACCGGCTTGCGCCCCAGCCGGTCCGACGCGATGCCCATGGGCACCTGCAGCATGGCCTGCGTGAGTCCATAAATGCCCATGGCCAGACCCACCAGCATCGGGTTGTCGCCTCCAGGATAGTGGCGGGCTTCCAGCGCGAACACAGGAAGCACCAGAAACAGCCCGAGCATGCGCAGGGCGTAGATGGAAGCCAGCGAACCGCTGGCGCGGCGCTCGGTCGGCGTCATGGGGACACCGCCGAGGGTCTGTTTGCCGGATGCGGCGGTGGTGGAAATCGACACGAACGGGGCGGGCAGGAAGGGAGAAAGCGGAAAAATCCAGGCGAGAACGGCCATTCGGCGCGCGGTCGTGATCGAGGCTGCACCGGGGTCGAACCTGCCGTGCGACCGACAGGTCGGAGCCCTCGCTCGAGAGGTATTGTGCGTCAAAGACCTTGCTCGCCAACCTGCGCGGGTTCCCCGGCAGCGGCAGCGACCCCAAGCGCGTGCCCAGCTGTCAGACCGCAGCAGCTGGCGGAAATCAGTCCCGGGCAGCCAATGCCAACCCGGAACGCACCCCATCGGCAATGTCGTGTCCGGTCGGCTCCTGGAACAGGCGCAGACCAAATTCCGGCAGGATCGCCAGCAGGTGGTCAAAGATGTCGCTCTGCACGCCTTCGTGCACGACCCAGGCGGTGCTGGCCGTGAAGCAGTAGATCTGCATGGGTACCCCTTGCGGCGAGGGCTCCATGGCCCGCACCATGAGCGTCATGTCCTGGTGAATGCCCGGGTGCTGGCGCAGGTAGGCGTCGATGTAGGCACGCAAGGTGCCCAGGTTGGTGAGGCGGCGCTGGTTGGCGGGGTCCTTGGCCAGGTCGCCCAGTTTGCGCCCCAGCTCCGCGTTGGTACCCTGCACCTCCTGCAGCTTGCGCTCCAGGTAGGGCCGGAGGATGGCAATGTGCCTGAGCCGGTCGATGTCCTTGGGCTCCAGAAAATGCACCGAGGCAGCGTCGAGGCGAATGGTGCGCATGATGCGGCGCCCGCCCGCTTCCGACATGCCACGCCAGTTGCGGAAACTCTCCGACATCAGGCGCCAGGTGGGAATGGTGGTGATGGTCTTGTCCCAGTTCTGCACCTTCACGGTGTGCAGGGCGATGTCGATCACGTCGCCGTCGGCCCCCAGTTGTGGCATCTCGATCCAGTCGCCCACGCGCAGCATGTCGTTCGACGCCAGCTGCAGCCCCGCCGTGAACGACAGCAAGGTGTCCTTGAACACCAGCAACAACACGGCCGACATGGCGCCCAGACCAGAGAGCAGGATCAGCGGCGAGCGGTCGATCAGCGCGGCGATGATGACCAGGCTGCCGATGAGCATCAGCACCAGCTTGCCGAGCTGGATGTGGCTTTTGATCGAGCGCGCGGGGGCAGTGACGGCTTCACCTGCGCGTTCGTGGTCTTCCTGCACGGCATCGAGCAGCGCCATCAGGATGCGCACCACGTGCAGCACCGTCACGGCCACCGCCACATTTCGGATGATGCTCACCGCCGCACCGGGCAAGTGGGGAACAAGCCCCACCGTGGTCTGTATCACCAGCGAGGGGACGATCTGCGACAGACGTCGCAGCACGGTACGGTGCAGCATCACCCGGGCCCATCGCCCCTGCAGGCCTTGAGCCCAACGCCCGAAGCCCTGCTGCAGCAACAGGTGCACCAATGCTCGCGCCACATAGGCCAGCGCGCACATGGCCACCACGCCCGCCAGGGCCTGAACACCGGGATCCTGTTCGAACAACCAGGGAATGTCGAAATTCATGTCGAATCAACAAAGAAGGAATGTGCGTCGTGCCTGCCGATCCCCCGGGTCTGTGTGGCTCGGCAACAAACACGCCGGGGTACAAAGCCGCCTTCCAACCGGGAGATCACCCGCACGGGCCGGGCCGCGCGTGGCCGTCGGCCATCAGCGGCTCATGGGTTGAACGGACAGTGCGCTCTGATCATAGGCGCTGAGGGCGAACTGAGCCGGCTCGCAGGGACACGCGCGGGAGCGCGCCAGGACTTGGTCCGGTGCCGGGGAGAACCCATGAACCCGCAAGGTTCCACAAAAACCGCCCCGGATTTATCATGTCGGGTTGCCTTCCGGTCTACCTATGCCTGGCCCGCCTTGAACCATCCGCTCCCGCCTCTCCCCCCATCCGCCCTCCATCCGCTGTCGGCCCCGCAACGACCGGCGGTGCTGTCGGTGCGCGGTGCGCGCACGCACAACCTCAAGAACATCGACCTTGACATCCCCAAGCACGCGCTGGTGGTGATCACCGGGCTGTCGGGCTCAGGCAAGAGCAGTCTGGCGTTTGACACGCTCTACGCCGAAGGCCAGCGCCGCTATGTGGAGAGCCTGTCGGCGTATGCGCGCCAGTTCCTGCAGCTCATGGACAAGCCCGATGTGGACCTGATCGAAGGACTGTCACCCGCCATTGCCATCGAGCAGAAAGCCACCAGCCACAACCCGCGCTCCACCGTGGGCACGGTCACCGAAATCCACGACTACCTGCGCCTGCTCTACGCTCGCGCAGGTACACCCCATTGCCCCGACCACGACCTGCCTCTGGCGTCACAAAGTGTGGCGCAGATGGTGGACGCGGTGCTGGCTCTGCAGGAAGGCACACGGCTGATGATCGTGGCGCCGGTGGCGCGCGAAAAAAAGGGAGAGTTTGTCGACCTGTTCGCCGACATGCAGGCCCAGGGCTATGTGCGCTTCCGCGTCAATGGCGAGGTGCTGGAATTCGATGCATTGCCCGCGCTGAAGAAGACCGAGAAGCACAACATCGACGTGGTGATCGATCGCGTCAAGGTGCGCGCGGAGGCGGAGGAAGACACCGTGAATCCGTTGCGTCAACGTCTCGCCGAGAGTTTCGAGGCCGCTTTGCGCCTGGCCGATGGCAAGGCGTTGGCGGTGGACATGGACACGAACGTCGAACATGGCTTCTCGGCCAAATTCGCCTGCCCGGTGTGCAGCTACACCGTGGGCGAACTGGAGCCGCGCCTGTTTTCGTTCAACTCGCCCATGGGCGCCTGCCCCACCTGCGACGGCCTGGGGCACACGGATTTTTTCGACCCGGCGCGTGTGGTGGCCTTTCCCACACTGAGCCTGGCCAGCGGCGCGATCAAGGGCTGGGACCGCCGCAACGGCTACTACTTCGCCTTGATCGAAAGCCTGGCTGCGCACTACAACTTCGATACCGAATCCCCCTGGGACAGCCTGGGTGAGGCGGTGCAGCAGGCCGTGCTTTTTGGCTCCGGGGAAGAAGAAGTCAAGTTCAGCTACGCGCTGGAGTCGGGCGCCAAGGCCGGCAGGCGCATCACCAAAAAGCACCCCTTCGAAGGCATCATCCACAACTTCGAGCGTCGCTACCGCGAAACCGACAGTGCGGCTGTGCGCGAGGAGCTGTCGCGCTACCGCGCCGTGCAGCCCTGCCCCGACTGCGGCGGCTCGCGCCTGCGCAGGGAAGCGCGCCATGTGTTCGTGGGTGAGGGCGAACACAAGCAGCCCATCTACAAGATCAGCCATGTCACGCTGGGCGAATCGCTCGCCTATTTTCAGCGGCTCGAACTGCAAGGCGCCAAAGGCGACATCGCCGCGCGCGTGATCAACGAGATCCGCCAGCGCCTGAAATTCCTGAACGACGTGGGACTGAACTACCTCAGCCTGGACCGCAGCGCCGACACCCTCAGCGGCGGCGAGGCTCAGCGCATCCGCCTGGCGAGCCAGATCGGCAGTGGCCTGACCGGTGTGATGTATGTGCTGGATGAACCCAGCATCGGCCTGCACCAGCGCGACAACGATCGGCTGATCGCCACGCTGCAGCACCTGCGCGACCTCGGCAACACGGTGCTGGTGGTCGAGCACGACGAGGACATGATCCGCACCGCCGACCATGTGATCGACATGGGCCCTGGCGCGGGCGTGCACGGTGGGCGCGTGATGGCGCAGGGCAGTTGCGAACAGGTGATGTCCACCCCGGATTCGCTCACGGGCCAGTACCTCAGTGGCACGCGCTCCATTGCCGTGCCCACGCACCGCACCCCCTGGCTGCCGGTGAACAAGGCTGCCGCCGAGGCCAGGGCAGCACCGATCAAATCGCGCTTCCCCCAGAGCCCGGCGGCCGAGCGGCGCAGCGCCCGCGAAGCGGCCCACGTGGCCACCCTGGGTGATTTGCAGGAAATTCGCGTCGTCAACGCCAGCGGTCACAACCTCCAGGGCGTGAGCGTGGCCTTCCCGGTGGGCCTGCTCACCTGCGTGACCGGCGTGTCCGGTTCCGGCAAGTCCACCCTGGTGAACGACACACTGTACGCCGCGGTTTCACGCACGCTGTACCGCTCGCACGAAGAGCCGGCAGAACACGATGCCATAGAAGGTATCGAACATTTCGACAAGGTCATCAACGTCGACCAGTCGCCCATCGGCCGCACGCCGCGCAGCAACCCGGCCACCTACACCGGCCTGTTCACCGGCATCCGCGAACTCATGGCCGAAATGCCCACGGCGCGGGAACGCGGCTACGGACCGGGCCGCTTCAGCTTCAACGTGGCCGGCGGACGCTGTGAGGCCTGCCAGGGCGACGGCGTGGTCAAGGTGGAAATGCATTTCCTTCCTGATGTGTACGTCCCCTGCGAGGTCTGCAATGGCCAACGCTACAACCGCGAAACGCTGGATGTGCAATACAAGGGGAAAAACATCGCGCAGATTCTGGACATGACGGTCGAGCAGGCCCACGCCTACTTTGGCGCCGTGCCCACCCTTCACCGCAAGCTGCAGACGCTGCTGGACGTGGGACTGAGCTACATCCAGCTCGGCCAGAGCGCCACCACGCTCTCCGGCGGCGAAGCCCAGCGCGTCAAGCTGGCGCTGGAACTGAGCAAACGCGACACCGGCCGCACCCTCTACATCCTGGACGAACCCACCACCGGCTTGCACTTCGCCGACATCGAGTTGCTGCTCAAGGTGCTTCACCAACTGCGCGACGCCGGCAACACCATCGTGGTGATCGAACACAACCTGGACGTCATCAAGACCGCTGACTGGGTGATCGACATGGGCCCGGAAGGTGGTGCGGGGGGTGGGATGGTGGTGGCCACCGGCACCCCCGAAGACGTGGCAGCCGAGCCCGCCAGCCACACGGGCCGCTACCTGCAGCGCCTACTGAAACGCTGAGGAAAAGGCCCAAAAGTCCACGAAGGGCATTCGGCAGTCGGCTTTTCGGGCGTCACAGCAAACTGGCTCGGCGCGCCCGTGCTCAGAGGCGGCTCAGATCTTCGATCGCATCGATCACCATGCTGGTGCCGACCGCGATAAGCAGGATGTCGGCCGCCACTCGCACGTACTTGTGTCCCGCCGGTGGCGTGCCCAGGCGGATCACAACTTCATTGGGTACCGGGTAAAAAACCACATCCGAGGGCAGGCTTTCGCCCTTGCGCCATTTCTTGGCCTGGCCAGGGGGCATGCACCCGTTGTTCTTCTTGGCCAGACCGGGCGGGCAGTTGCCAGCGCGAAAGCGCGGCTCGTAGTACTCGCGCGCGGCCACGCGCTGGCGATCGTGAAAATAGCCGCCGATGGTGATCTGTGCGGCGACCTTGCTCGAGGAACGATCGCCCGTGCCTTGCGGGCTGTTGCGGGACGGGCCGCTGCGGTCCACCTTGCCGCCCTGGCCTCCTTTGCTGCCTTGGTCCGATTTTTCCAGTTTGTCGGGCTTGCCGCCACCCGCATGGGCCGGCTTTTCGGCCATGGCAGGCGCCAGACACAGGCCCAGGGTCAGGCTCAGCGCGGCTGCGCGGGCGCTCAGTTTCAAGAGGTGTTTCACTGGATGATCCTTGGGTCGTTGTAGAAAATACGGGTCTCCGCGGGCCATTGTGCGCCCCCACTGCGGCACCAATGTCCGCGCCTTTGTGACGGTCGGCGCAATCCGGCGTATGAACGGTTTTCCGCGAGAAGAACTGCGGCCAGACCTGGCGCAAAGCGCTGCGGGCGAGGGGTCTCGGGCGACGCTGATCAAGTCCCCGTGGATGCGCGAGCCCGGTTTCGGGATGGAAAGCAAGGCGCCAACCACAGCGATACCGGGCGGAGTCGCGAGGATTTGCAACGCCGCAGGCAGCCCGCAACTGGCATGCGCACGCCGCCAAGGACTTGTTCTGCGTTGTCCTAATCCCTGCGGTTGCGGTAAGCCAGCCCCAGGTTGAAGGCGTGCGTGATCGGACGCCCTACCAGGGGGCTGCGCGCCGCATCACCCTGCAGCCGCGACAGATCCACCCCCCCAAACACCACCCAGCGCTGGCTCAACGCGGTGGTGAACTTGACCCCGGCTTGTATGCCTTCCCAGCCGCTGCCCAGGTGGTAGGGTGCACGTCCGACCCGCTGGGCAGCTTCTGGCGTGATGCCGAACTGGGTCTTCATGTACCGCGCATCTGCCCAGCCGGCCGAAAGACCAAAGTCCAGATGGGTGGCGTCCGACACCGGGTAACGGTAGTTCACCCCACCCCCGGCCCGCAGACCGCCGCCCTTGCCGAGGATGTCCTGGTCCATGCTGGCGTACCAGGACCAACGTTCACCGACCGGTCGGCGGGCCGAAACCCGCGCCCTCAGCGTGGCGGGAATGTCCGGCAAACCGACGAACAGAGGGTCGTTGTCGAAAGTGCGTCCGTTGTTCACCCGCAGCGACAGGCCGATGTTCCAGTCCTGTGCGGCCAGCAACTCTGTGCTCAGGCCGGTTTCGCCCGAGCGCCGCCCGGCACCCAGCAGGGTACTGCCCTGGGATCGCGAAACCCGCACCGGACCAAGCTGGAAGTACCAGACCGGCTTGAGACTGGTCTTGCGCTCACCGGTGCCGATGTGGGCCGTGGAGGACACCAGCGAGGCGCCGACCAGATAGTCCTTCGCGTGAACTTCCTGTTTCTCTGAAGTCTCTGCAAAAGCCCAGAGGGGTGTGACCAGCACCAGGGCCGACAGAAAGGATCGGGTCGATTGAGAAAACAGCATGGGTTCGTATCTTATCGGGCGCACCAGGCCCTCTTGTACACGATTGCGTCGTCTGGGCATCGAAGCGGGATGCCAGATGTTCCACGGTAGATGAATCCTTCCAACACTGTCAGACTGCTTCATTCAGACACCACCCACTGCCCCATGTCACTGGAAATCGAACTCAAGCTTTCCCTGAGGGCCAGCGATGTGCCCAGGTTGATGGCTCACCCCCTGCTGGCAGGTCAGATGCCCCGCCGGGAACGGCTTCTCAACACCTACTTCGACACATCCACCCTCACCCTCATGGCCCAGCGCATCGCGGTGCGGGAGCGTCAGGTGGGCCGACGCACCCTGCTCACGGTCAAGACCGCTGGCAGTTCGGTCGGTGGGCTGAGCCAGCGCCAGGAATGGGAGGCTCCCACCCAGCCCGGCCAGTTTGACTTCGCGGCGCTGATCGATGACGACACCCTCGCTTCGTCGCTGTCTGCGCTGGCCTGGCAGCTGGTCCCGGTTTTTCGCACCGACTTCGTGCGCCACACCTGGCAACTGCGTCAGGGCAACACGCATGTCGAGGTGGCACTCGATCAGGGCTGGATCACCACTGGGGATGGGCAGGGCCCACACTGCGAACCCCTGCTGGAGCTGGAACTGGAACTCAAAACCGGTCCAGCCGATGCCCTGCTGGACCTTGCCCACACGCTCGCACTAGGCCCCCACGGCGACGCTGCCAGCGGCCTGTGGCTGCACCCCGTGGACCGCAGCAAAGCCGAGCGGGGCCTGGCGCTGTTCCTCGGTCAGAAGCAGCAGCCGACACCCGCACAAACGCTCACCCTCACCCCCGACATGGCTGCCGTGAGTGCATTCCGATGTGCCGCGATGAACTGCATGAGCCATTTGCAGGCCAACGCGGCTGGCCTGATGCAGACCCGACCCGACCACCTGCCAGACCCGGAGTTCGTTCACCAGTGCCGTGTGGCACTGAGGCGGCTGCGCACCGGTCTGCGCCTGTTTGCGCCTTTTCTGCCCCGCCGGTTCACATCACACTGGCAAGACCAGTGGCGCCAGACAGCGCAGACGCTGGGTGAGGCTCGCAACTGGGACGTGCTGGCCACCGAAGCTCTGCCGGCCTTGCTTGAGGGCATCACTGGCGCAATACCTGTCGAAGAACTGCAAGCATGGGTCGATGCCCAGAGACGCACAGCCAACCAGCTGGCATTGGCCCTGCTGACCCACCCCTCCCACACATCGAACCTGCTGGCCTTCACCCGCGCCGTGCTGGCCCTCCCCGCAGAAAGTCGGTCCACTGAATCCCTTGCCGACTGGGCAGTCAAACAGCTCCGGGTGCGTCACCAGCGGCTGCGGCGCGAGGTCCGGCGCGCGCTGCACGCCGGACCCGAAGGGCGGCACGAACTGCGCATCGAGTTGAAGAAGCTCCGCTATGCCCAGTCGTTCCTGTCCAGCCTGCTGCGTCCCAAGCATGTGGCCCGCAGCACAGCGACACTGGCCCGGATACAAGACCTGCTGGGTCACCTCAACGACCTGAGCACGGCGCAGGCCTTGCTCGAGCGTTGCCCCTTGCCAGAAGCACAGATGCTGCATGCGCGCGCCGAAGCGCGGATTCAAGATGGACTGGAGGGACTGCCCCGCATCGAACGTGCTCTTTTGAAAGCCCACACTTTGTGGGGATGAACGACCCACACCCTTGACCGGGGCTTGGCAAAAGTCCCCATGCCAGACCACAATGGCATTCATCCGTGCATTTCAAGGGAGCTTTCATGGCGTCCATCACCCTCAGGTTTCTCGTCGAGCCGGGCTCGGCCGGCCCCAGCGGCCTGGTGCATGGTGGCACCGTGATGAAGTGGCTCGATGACGCAGGTCATGCCTGCGCAACCACCTGGGCTCGAAGCGCTTGCCGAACCGTGTACGTCAGCAGCATCCGGTTTCACCGCTCGGTCAAGGTGGGCGAACTGGTGGAGGTCCGGGCGCGCATGGCTTTCACTGGCGAGACCAACATGAACATCACGGTGGATCTGCACAGTGGCGATCTGAAGGACGGCCGCCTGGACAAGACCGCTGAATGTCTGGTGGTGCTTGTTGCGGTGGACGCAAACGGAAACCCCATGCCGGTGGATCGCTGGACGCCCGAAACCCCGGGTGAAATGGCACTGGCCAGCAGCGCCCGCGCCCAGTTCGACAGCACACGGCCAGCTCCATTGGAATAACCCACCGAGGCGCCGGAGGCGGCGCGGGGGGGGTGTCAAGCGCGGCTGCTTGGGCGTTCGGCCACCCGGTCGCGCCAGGTCTGCAGCGCGTGCAAGCCCGCGTCAGCGGGTTTGAAGCGCATCAGACGGGCGAATTCGATGGTGCAGAAGGCCGTGATGTCGGCAATGGTGAAGCGCTCGCCCGCCACCCAGGGCTGGCGCTGCAGCTCGCTATCGAGCCAGGCAGCCGACTCCATAAACTTGCTGATCTGCGACTGACCGAAGTCTGGAAACTGCGGCTGCTCCAGCACCGCCAGACCCGGGTGCGTATGGCGGATGCAGTTGGCGGCCGGCAGCATGAGGTGGAATTCCATCCGTCGGTCGGCCATTTCGATGAATGCGCGCTCCTCCGCATCCACTCCCATCAGGTTGGGTGCGGGGTGCAGTGATTCCATGTAGGTGCAGATGGCCCGCGATTCGGTGAGCACACGGCCGTCGTCCAGCTCCAGTGCCGGCACCTTCGAGAGCGGGCTCTTGGCCCGGTAGGTCTCGGTTTTGTGTTCCTGCACATTCAGGTCGACCTGCACCAGATCCAGACCGTTGATGTTCTTCTCCACCAGAAACATGAGCACACGGCGCGGATTGGGCGCGCGCGAAGCCACAAATAGCTTCATGTCGCTTCGCCTCCCGCAGCCTGGCGTGAACGGTAGCGCTCGAAGGTGGTCTGCAGATACCGGCCTTGATCGCCTTGAGGCAAGACCGGTCTGGCACCAGAGATACAAGATGAATCGGTCATGAGGCAAGGCACCGCGAAAGGAACATCGCGCATCGTACCCAGACCGGAACGGTCTGTGGGAAAACCGGTGTCGCGCGTGCGAACGCCTTACCCCTTCGCAGCCTCCAGCAGCTCGCGGGTGCGCAGGGCTTCTCGGCGGGCGGCTTCGGCAAAGTCGTCGCCGGCCGAGGCATAGAGGATGGCGCGAGATGAATTGACGATGATGGCGCCGGTGGTCTCGCCACCTTGCACGCGCAGCCCGGCCCGCACCGTGGCCACGGCGTCGCCACCCTGCGCGCCCACACCCGGAATCAGCAGCGGCAGCGTGGGAGCAAGCTCCCGCACGCGCTCGATCTCGGCCGGGTAGGTGGCGCCCACCACCAGACCCAGTTGGCCATTGAGGTTCCAAGGGCCTTGCGCCAAGCGCGCCACATGCTCGTACAGCAAGGGTTGCCCCTCCACGGAAGCCAGCCGCTGGTTCTGCAGGTCGTCGCCGCCGGGGTTGGAAGTGCGACACAGCAGAAAGGCGCCTTTGCCGTGGTGCTTCAGGTAGGGCTGAACCGAGTCAAAACCCATGAAGGGCGAGAGCGTCACAGCGTCTGCGCCATAGCGTTCAAACGCCTCGATGGCGTACTGCTCGGCGGTGCTGCCGATGTCGCCGCGCTTGGCATCCAGGATCACCGGGACCTGGGGCGCGATGGCACGCATGTGGGCCATCAGCCGTTCCAGCTGGTCTTCGGCGCGGTGCGCGGCGAAGTACGCAATCTGCGGTTTGAAGGCGATGGCGGTGTCGGCGGTGGCTTCGACAATGGCGGCGCAGAAGTCGTAGATGCGGCTGGCGTCGTCCTTGAGGCGCGCGGGAAATCTGGACGGGTCGGGGTCCAGGCCCACGCAAAGCAGGGAACGGTTCAGGCGCTCGGCGCCACGCAGCATGTCGAGGAAAGTCATGCGTCGATTTTACGAGGGGGTGCCCCCTGTCGCATGCGTTGCCTGCCTGCCCAGGCGAATGCTTCAGATCCCCTACCATCGCCGCATGCACAAGCTTTCCCGCCAGCAACTCACGCTGCTCGTTCTCCTCACGCTGGTCTGGGGCATCAACTGGCCCATCATGAAGCTGGGCGTGACGGGTTTCCCACCGCTCACGTTTCGCGGCCTGAGCATGTGGATCGGTCTGCCGGTGCTGGCGGCGGTGCTGGTGTGGCGGCGGGTGCCGTTTCGCATCGAACGCGCGCACTGGCGAGAACTCGCGGTGCTCACGGTGTTCAACATGCTGGTGTGGCACACGCTGGCCATTCTGGCGATCCAGACACTGTCCAGCGGCCGCGCGGCCATTCTGGGCTACACCATGCCGGTGTTCTCTGCCGTGATCGGCGTCTGGTGGTTTGGCCAGCGCCTGAGCGGCCGGGCCTGGGGTGGCGTGGGCGCCGCCGCGCTGGGTGTGGTCCTGCTGCTGTGGCACGAGATGACACAACTCACAGGAAAACCTGCTGGCGTGCTCATGATGCTGGTGGCCGCCGCCGCCTGGGCGGTGGGCACCCAGCTGATGCGCCGCACGAAGATTCCGCACCCCACACTGGCGCTGTCGTTCTGGATGACCCTGTTCACCGCCTTGTGGACCACCGCGCTGGCGGTGATTTTCGAGCGTGAAGCCTGGGCGATGCCGACACCCGCCGTCTGGTCGGCCATTGTGTACAACGCACTGGGCGTGTTCGCCTTTGCACAGGTCGCGTGGCTGATGATGGCGCGCGACCTGCCCCCCATCGCCTCCACCCTGTCGGTGATGTTCATTCCCGTGCTGGGCGTGTTCAGTGGCGCCTGGTGGCTGGGGGAGGTGTTGCATTGGCAGGACTGGGCTGCCGTAGCGCTCGTGATGGTGGCGATTGCCAGTGTTCTTTTACCGCAAAGGCACCCCCCCGCGCCGCCTTCGGCGTCACCCCCCTGAGGGGGGCGCACCCAGTGGCCCGGCGAAGGTTCTATGGTTTTCGTCAAGCGCGCAGGGCTACCCGCTGCGGGTCAAACGGTGTGCCACTGTGCCAGACGGCAAACGCAATGCGCAGCAGCTTGCGAGCCAGGACCACCAGCGCCTCGGTGGTCTTCAGGCCCCGCTG
>NZ_JAUSCF010000018.1 GCF_030651625.1 Hydrogenophaga sp.
CAGCATCATGGTGGGCATCCATGAAGCCTGCCTGGTACACGGACGCCGAGCAGACGGCACGGTCAGCTATGTGGATGGCGCCAACATTGCAGGGTTTGTGAAAGTGGCGGATGCCATGCTGGCGCAAGGCATCATCTAGAGACCACCCCCCTGCGCCGCTTTGCGGCTTCCCCCCTCTCTGGCGCCTTCGGCTTGGAGGGGGGACGGCACCTTGGACCGGCGGAGCCGGGTCTTCGGTGCCCCTGGATGAAGCCATCTCGTTCGGTGCGGTTCTCACTCCGGGAGCGCTCTCGCAGCTGCTTGTCGCTCTCTTTCACCAGGCGCTGGAAGGAGCGAAGCCACGCTCACCAAGCGGCAGTCCGATCCCGACCCCGCTTTCCGGCGTCATGCGCTGGCGAGTAGCACAGGGCCGGGCGGATCAGGGCTGCGCAGGTCCGAAGGCCGCGAAGCGGCCAAGTTTGCGCAGACCCCGCCCGGCCCGAGCAACGCAGTGCGCCCGTAGCGCAGCGAAGGGACGGCGCATCCGGCTCACCTTTCTTTGGCCTACGTTTGGTGTTTGCGTAACTTTGCTGCGCAAAGTGAGCAAACCCCGCGCGGTACGCGCCTTTGGCGAAGCAAAGAAAGGTAGGTCGGCCGCCGGGCCGAGACCCGGCCAAACCAAGCTTCAGGAGAAAGCAGCAAATGAGCGCCACACACCCCTCGCCATTGGCAGTAAGGGGCACTGAGTCGATGCGGTTCACACTCCACTGCGCCGCACGCCCGCCAGTCAAATGTGGATGCGCTCAGCCAGCGCCTGCAATTCGCCCAAAGGCGGGTCCTTGCGAGGCCAGACAAGCCCGACGCCATCATCGGCATGCCTCGGCAGCACATGCACGTGCACATGGGGCACGGTCTGCCAGCCGTCGGGTTTGTTGGTCTGCAGCAAGGTCAGGCCGCTGGGCTGGAATTCGGCTTGCACCGCTTTGGCGATGCGGGTGGCCACGGCGAACAGGTGGGCGGCTTCGGCCTCTTCCAGCTCCATCACCGTTTCCACCTGGCGTTTGGTGGCCACCAGCACATGGCCGGGGTTGACCTGGCCGGCGTCCATGAAGGCGATCACCTGATCGTCTTCAAACACGATGGCGGCGGGGATTTCGCGCCGAAGGATGCGGGTAAAAACGCTGTCGGTCATCATCAAGCCTTCATGAATGCGGCAAACGGCCGCTGCGCTACGGAACCTGTCATTCTGAACTGAACTTTCACCCCTGCGCCCGCCTCCATCTCACCCATGAAACGACTGATTGCTGCCTTGCTGGCCACCCTTGCCCTGCTCGCGGGTTGCGCGACGCTGGACGAAAAGCAGCGGCAGTGGATTTTTCAGCCATCAGACCGCAGCTGGCACGGCGGCACGCTTGCGGCCGAAGGCATGACCGACGTCTGGATCGACTTCGTTTCGAAGGAATCCGGCCAACCCGTCCAGTTGCACGGGCTCTGGACGAAAAACGCCAACTTCGACGCCCGGCCGGATGCGCCGATCCTGCTGTACCTGCATGGCGCGCGTTTCAATGTGACCGGGTCGGCTTTCCGGGTGCGGCGCATGGAGGAGCTTGGCTTCTCGGTGCTGGCGATCGACTACCGGGGATTTGGCAAGAGCACCAACCAGTTGCCCTCGGAGTCCATGGCGGTGGAAGACGCACAGGCGGCCTGGGAATGGCTGGGGCAGCAGCATCCCGAGCGGCCTCGCTACATCTTCGGGCATTCCCTCGGCGGCGCCATCGCCATCGAGCTGGCGGCCCGGGTCGACGACGAGTCCGGCACGCTGGTGGAAGGCACCTTCACTTCGATTGCCGATGTGGTCGGCACCACCAAGTGGGGCTGGCTGCCGTTCTCGCTGCTGATCACCCAGCGCTTCGAGGCGGTGCGCCGCGTGCCCGACATTGGCTCCCCCTTCCTTGTCGTGCACGGCGGCAACGACCGGCTGATTCAGCCCGAACTGGGTCGGCGTCTGTATGAGGCCGCCAGCGGACCGAAGGCTTTTGTACTGGTCGAGGGGGGCTCCCACCACAACACGAACTCGGTGGGGCAGACGCAGTACCGGGAGGCGCTGGCCAGCCTGTTTGGTTGGCAGGACTTCAGCGATCACACCGCGTTGCGCTGAGGCCGCCACAGAGGCCCGGCGGGTGGCCCCCAGGGACGGGTATGCCGGGGCGGCATCTGCTACCCTCGACCGGATGTCCGTTGCCTCTCCATCGCCGATGTCGCCGGGCCTGATCGTGCTCGTGCTTTCGCTGCTGCTCGGTCTGCAGCCTGTCACCACCGACCTCTACCTCCCCGCCCTGCCCGCCCTCACGCAGGGCTTTGGCGCGCCCATGTCACAGGCCCAGTTGACGCTGACCGCGCTGCTGCTGGCTTTCGGCATGTCGCAAATGGTGTGGGGGCCTGTGTCTGACCGGTTCGGGCGTCGCCCCGTGCTGCTGGTGGGCATGTCGCTTTACGTGATCGCCTCGGTGGGCAGCACGTTTTCGGCTTCCATGGAACAACTGGTGCTGTGGCGCACGCTGCAGGGTGTGGCCATGGGCGCGGGCGTGATGTGTGCGCGCGCCATCGTGCGCGACCTGTACACCCCGGTGGAAGGCGCCCGCGTCATGTCCAAAGGGTTGACCGGCCTGGGCGTGATTGCCTGCGCCAGCGCACCAATGGGCGGGCTCATATCGGAGTACCTGGGCTGGCGCATGGCCTTGCTGGCCGTGGCGGTGTTCGGTGCCGGCACGCTGCTCGTGCTGGCCCTGCGCTTTGAAGAAACCCTGAAGCACAAGAACCCCCAGGCCTTGCAGCCGGTCACGCTGGTGCGCACCTGGTGGCAGATCGTGCAACATCCCACGTTCTGGGCTTACACGCTGCTGTCGACCGCGTCTTACACGGGCCTGTTCACCTTCCTGGCCGCATCGCCGTTCGTGTTCATCCAGGTGCTCGGCCTGTCGAAGCCGGCTTTCGGGATCGTGATGTTCAGCATGTCCCTGAGCTACATCGTGGGCACCTTCATCTGCCGCCGGTTGCTGCCGCTGCTTGGTGTACGGCGCACCGTGGCGCTGGCTGGCGTCTGCACGCTCACAGCCGGAACGCTCATGGGAGGGCTGGCCCTGGCAGGCATTCAGAACATGGTCGCCATCATGCTGCCGTTCTACCTGTTCATGCTGGCCCACGGGGTGCATCAGCCTTGTGGACAGAGCGGCGCGGTCGGCCCGTTCCCCCAGGCTGCGGGGGCTGCATCGGCGCTGAGCGGTTTCCTGATGATGGTCGCGGCCTTCTTCATGGGCGGCTGGCTGGGCCGTAGCCTGGCCAGTGTGGCAGAAGGCGGCGGCACAGTGCTGCCGCTGACCAACGGCCTGTGGTTCTGGAGCGTGATGATCGCGTTCTTTGCATGGACACTGGTGCAAAGGTACGGTGAGCCAAAGGCGCCTCCAGTTCGCCTCCATGCCGGCTCAACCCCATGACATCGAGCGACCCGCCTGATCCAGCGGTTTCTGCGAACCCGGCTCGGCGGGGCGCAGGTGCTGCCCCCTTGGCCGTGTCGCACCAGGCGAGGCCGGCATGCAGCGTGCTTGGACTCGCCGGCCCCACCGCCAGCGGCAAGAGCGCCGCCTCCATGGCCATTGCGCAGCGCTGGCCGGTGGAGATCATCAGCGTCGACTCGGCCCTGGTGTTTCGTGGCATGGACATCGGCACCGCCAAACCTTCCCCGCAGGAACGCGCACTCGTACCACACCACCTGATCGACATCACCGATCCGCTTCAGGCCTACAGCGCGGCCGACTTCGTGCGCGACACCACCCGGCTCGTTGGTGAGATCCAGGCACGCGGCCGCACCCCGTTGCTGGTGGGCGGCACCATGCTGTATTTCAAGGCACTGATGCACGGGCTGGACGACATGCCACGCGCCGATGCTGAGGTGCGGACCCGCATTGATGCGCGTGCCCAGGCGCTGGGCTGGCCTGCGTTGCATGCCGAACTGGCAAAGGTCGACCCGGCCACCGCTGCGCGGCTGTTTCCCAACGACTCACAACGCATCCAGCGCGCACTGGAAGTGTTCGAGGTCTCGGGCCAGCCCATTTCATCTTTCCAGACCGGGGGTGCGGCGCGGGCGGGCCCGATGCCACCGGCGCACCTGCTGTCGCTGGAGCCCGAAGACCGCGCCTGGCTGCACGCACGCATTGCACAGCGCTTTGACGCCATGCTGGCCAGTGGGTTTGTTGACGAGGTGCGCCGTTTGCGCGCACGCGGCGACCTGCACCCCGACCTGCCTTCCATGCGCTGCGTGGGCTATCGGCAGGTCTGGGAAGCGCTGGATGCTGCTGGCGATCAACTGTCCGATGCACAGCTTGCCGAGTTGCGCGATCGCGGCATTTTTGCGACGCGCCAGCTGGCCAAACGCCAGCTCACGTGGCTGCGCTCCATGCCCGAACGCCAGGTCATTCCCTGCGACGCGCCGGACGCGCTGGCGCGCGTGCTGCAATCGGTGCAGGCGCTGCTCGGTGCGCCGGCCCCGTCCTGCGGATAGGTCAATCCATACCATGCCGAAACGTTTCCTCCAACGTCTGCCACCTGCCTTCCGCTCCCCTTGCGCACTGGGCCACCTGGCGTGGTGGGTGGTGCTGCTCGTGGTGTTCCTGCTCTGGGGGCACAAGGCATGACACAACCCAGCCTGCTGGTGCAGAACCTGCACAAACGCTACGGCGACACCCCGGTTTTCAGCCGCGTCAACTTGCGGGTGGAGCCAGGCGAATTCATTGCCATCGTCGGCGAATCGGGTGTGGGCAAATCCAGCCTGCTCAACTGCCTGGCCGCGCTGGACGACTGGAGCGATGGCACGATCACCCACAACGGCCTCGACCTCGGTGGACTCACCGAAACCCAACGTGCCCACTGGCGACGCGAACAGCTCGGCTTCGTTTTCCAGGCGTTTCACGTGTTGCCGCACCTGGACGTGGCGCAGAACGTGGGTCTCCCATTGCTTCTGCTCACGCGACCGGACCCAGCGCGCGTGGCGCAGATGCTCGAGGCGGTGGGGCTCGGCGGACTCGGCGAACGTCTGCCGGCTCAGCTATCGGGCGGTCAGCTGCAGCGCGTGGCGATCGCCCGCGCCCTGGTGCATCGCCCCAGCCTGCTGCTGGCCGACGAGCCCACCGGCAACCTCGACCCCTCCACCGCCCGGCAGGTGATGAGCGTGCTGCAGCAACAGGCGCAGGACAGCGGCGCCGCGTTGATTCTGGTGACGCATTCGGAGGCTGCGGCTGCGCGGGCACATCGCGTGCTCCACCTCACGTCAGAAGGCCTTCTGGCGTCACAGACACCGGCCTGACCCGCGTCACGGCACCGCGCCAAGCCACTTCACCGGCATCTGGATCAGGACACGGACCGGTATTGACGCACTTCAGAGGGCCAGGATCCGATACAGCGACTGATCGGCAAAATTTCAGCAGCTCGAATGCGTGGGCCCTGCCGGTCAAGTCCAACAGGTCTTGCAAATTGAAACCCGCATGTAACTTGATTACATTAAACTTTCGATTTCCAGTAACTCATTCTGAGACATGACGCCCTCCACTGCCCCAGCGCCTTCCACCCTGCCCCTCGACCTGGTGATCTTCGGCGGAGCAGGCGATCTTTCCGTGCGCAAGCTGTTGCCCGCGTTGTACATGGCCCACCTGCACAACAACCTGCCGGCGCAGACGCGCATTCATGCACTGGGTCGGCAACCCTGGGACCGCACCGCCTTTCTGGCCTTCATCGAAGACAAGGTGCCTGGCTTCATCGACGCCACGGCGCGCACCGAGACCACCTGGCAAGGCTTTCTACAAAGACTGAACTACGTGAGCCTGGATGCCACGCGGGCCGGCGACTTCACCTCGCTGGGTGAAGCCCTGCAGGCGGGTTCTGACCGCGTTTACTACCTGGCTACGGCGCCCAGTCTGTTCACCACCATCTGCGAGCACCTGGCAGGCGCATCGCTCATTGATGTGCGCTCGCGCGTGGTGCTGGAGAAGCCGCTGGGCCATGACCTGGCCTCCGCAAAAGAAATCAACGACTCGGTCGGCCGCCATTTTCTTGAGTCACAAATCTTTCGCATCGACCACTACCTGGGAAAAGAAACGGTGCAGAACCTCATGGTGCTGCGCTTTGGCAATACCATTTTTGAGCCTCTGTGGCGCAGTCCCTATATCAAGAGTGTGCAGATCACGGTGGCCGAATCGGTGGGGGTGGGCAGCCGCGCAGGCTTTTACGACAGCACCGGCGCGCTGCGCGACATGGTGCAGAACCACCTGCTGCAACTGCTGTGCATCGTGGCCATGGAGCCCCCCGTGTCGCTGGACCCGGATGCGGTGCGCGATGAAAAGCTGAAGGTTCTGCGTTCGCTGCGCCCCATGACCGTGGCGCACGTGGCGCGTGACACGGTGCGCGGCCAGTACAGCGCCGGCGCCTCCGGTGGCGACAAGGCCCGGGGCTACCTGCAGGAAGACAACATCCCGCCAGACAGCACCACCGAAACCTTTGTGGCCCTGCGGGCCCACATCAACAACTGGCGCTGGGCCAATGTACCCATCCTCCTGCGCACCGGCAAACGCATGGCAGAGCGGCGCAGCGAGATCGTCATCGAGTTCGCCGATCTGCCCTACACCATCTTCCCGGACGCACCGCGTCAGCCGGTCAACCGCCTGATGATCCGCCTGCAGCCCGAAGAACATGTGCAGCTGCAGATGATGGCCAAGGAGCCCGGCAGCGGCATGCGGCTGCGTCCGGTGAATCTGAACCTGGACCTCGAGCTGGCCTTTTCCGAACGGCGTGCCGAAGCCTACGAGCGCCTGCTGATGGACGTGATCAAGGGCCGGCTCACACACTTCATGCGGCGCGACGAACTCGAAGCGGCCTGGACCTGGGTCGAACCGATTCTGGACGGATGGAAACAGCTCAATGAGAAGCCCAAGGCATACACGGCCGGCACCTGGGGTCCAGCCGCTTCATCGGCCTTGATGGCCAGAGAAGGCTCTGCGTGGGTGGAAGAGTCTTGAGCATGCTCCGACTGTGTCCCTCACCCCAACCCTCTCCCCAAAGGGGCGAGGGTGCAAGACAGGCCGGCGCGATGGGCGGTTGCTTGCTCCATCGCCACTCCGGCTGTTGCGCCCTCGCCCCTTTGGGGAGAGGGCTGGGGTGAGGGGCTGCCCGCTTGCCCGCACCTCAAAAAGCAGAAACCCCACATGAGCACCCCACAGTTGACTGAACACCCCAACGCCACCCCCCAAGCCATCGCAGCACACATCGCTGCTGCTCTGCGCTCTGCCATCGCCGCGCGCGGTCAGGCCAGCCTCGCGGTCTCGGGCGGCAAGTCCCCCATCCCCATGTTCGAAGCGCTGCGCGAACAAGACCTGGACTGGGCCAAGGTCAGCGTGATCCTGGTCGATGAGCGCGTTGTCCCGCGCGACCACGCCGACAGCAACACCGCCCTGGTTGCCCGCCACCTGCTGCAGGGCGCGGCGGCGGCGGCCCGCTTTATCCCCTTCTTCCGCGAACTGCCGGCGGCGCTGACAGAACAGGTGCTTGACGCCCTTGCCGCTCATGCCAACGAGCGCATCGCCCACCTGCCCTGGCCGCTGGACGTGGCGGTGCTCGGCATGGGCGAAGACGCGCACACCGCCTCGCTGTTTCCAGGCGCACCGGGCGTTGCCCACGCCCTGCAATCCTCCGAGCGGCTGGCCTGGGTCGCACCCAGAACCGCACCCCACGCACGCCTCACGCTCACCCTGCCCAGCCTGCTGGCCGCACGTGAACTGTTGCTCTCCATCGCTGGCGAGAACAAACTCGCCGTCTACCGCCGAGCCGCCCAAAAAGCGGACGAAGCACACCCGATCTCGCTGGTGATCAACCAGACCCAGACCCCCTTGAGCGTCTGGATGACATGACCACCCCGGTCAATTGCTCGCGGCGCGCAGCCGCACCCCCCACACGGGGGCAACACCTGCGGCCTGGCAAAGCCAGTTCCGCGGTATTTCTGAACAAACTCCCTGAGGGACCAAGATGTCACAGATCAACCCCGCCATCGAACGTGTGACCCGGCGCATCGAAGAACGCAGCGCCACCACCCGCGCCACGTACCTGGCCAGCGTAAAGGCACAACGCAAATCCGGCACGCAACGCAGCGGCATGGGCTGTGCCAACATGGCCCACACCACCGCCGCACTGCCCGCCAACGACAAGCTCAAGATCCATGCCGAACGTGCGCCGCACGTGGGCATAGTCACTGCGTACAACGACATGCTCTCGGCCCACCAACCCTACGAGCAATACCCTGAGCAACTGCGCCAGCACGCCCACGCACTGGGTGTCACCACACAGGTGGCCGGCGGCGTGCCCGCCATGTGCGACGGCGTGACCCAGGGTGCTGCGGGCATGGAGCTCTCGCTGTTCTCTCGCGACGTGATCGCGCTGTCCACGGCGGTGGCACTGTCGCACAACGTCTTCGACGCGGCACTGTTCCTCGGTATCTGCGACAAGATCGTGCCCGGCCTTTTCATGGGTGCGGCGCAGTTTGGTCATTTGAGCGCAGTGTTCGTGCCCGCCGGGCCCATGACCAGCGGCCTGTCGAACGACGCCAAGGCCAAGGTGCGCCAGCAGTACGCCCAGGGTCTGGTGGACCGCGATGCGCTGCTCGAATCCGAAGCCCAGGCCTACCACAGTCCCGGTACCTGCACCTTTTATGGCACCGCCAACAGCAACCAGATGCTGATGGAGATCATGGGTCTGCACCTGCCCGGCGCATCCTTCGTGAACCCGGGCACCCCGCTGCGTGACGCCCTCACCCAGGCCGCCATGCAGCGCGCCGTGACCAACACCGGGCGCCACGCTGGTTCGGCAGATGCCTCTGCGATCTGTCTCGCCGACATACTGAGCGTCAACACCATCGTCAACGGCATCATCGGCCTGTTGGCCACCGGCGGTTCCACCAATCACACCCTGCATCTGGTGGCCATGGCGCGCGCAGCGGGCGTGCTGATCGACTGGGACGACTTCGCCGAACTCTCGCATGTGGTGCCCCTTCTGGCCCGCGTCTACCCCAACGGCAGCGCCGACGTGAACCACTTCCACGCCGCCGGCGGCATGGGTTTCCTCATGCAGGAACTGCTGGACAATGGCCTGCTGCACGGCAACGTGATGACCGTGATGGGTGCCGGCCTCCAGGCCTACACCCATGAGCCCTGGCTGGATGGCGAAAAGCTGGCCTGGCGCCCGGTGCCTGCGCAGAGCGGCGACAACAGCGTGCTGCGTCCGGTGAGCGACCCCTTCAGTGTCGACGGCGGCCTGCGCCTGCTCAAGGGCAACCTTGGTCGCAGCGTGGTCAAGGTGTCGGCCGTGAAGCCCGAGCACCGGGTGGTTCGCGCCCAGGCCGTGGTGGTGAGCGACCAGCAGGACCTGCTGGCCCTGTTCAACGCCGGGCAACTGGACAAAGACCTGATCGCCGTGGTGCGCTACCAGGGACCGCGCGCCAACGGCATGCCAGAACTGCACAAGCTCACGCCACCGCTGGCCGTGCTGCAGGACAAAGGCTTCAGGGTGGCGCTGGTCACCGACGGCCGCATGTCTGGCGCCTCGGGCAAGGTGCCCGCCGCCATCCACCTGAGCCCGGAAGCGTTGGCCGACGGCCCGATTGCCAAGGTGCAGGACGGCGACTGGATCACACTGGATTGCGAGCGCGGCGTGCTGGAGCTGGAGGTGGACGCTGCCACCCTGGCCGCACGCAGCGTGACCCACCCCGATCTCACCCACAACGCCCATGGCACCGGCCGTGAGCTGTTTGGTCTGTTCCGCGCGCACGCGAGCACCGCGGAATCGGGTGCCTCGCCGCTGCTGGGCTGATCACTCCGCGCGCTTTCTCCACGCGAGTCCGTCTGCGATACAGAACACCAAAGCACCATGACCACCACCTGCTTCACCCGCCCCTCCTTCACTTCCCGCGTCGTGCCCGTCATCGTGCTGACCGACCCGGCCCATGCCGTGCCCTTGGCCAATGCCCTGCTCGAAGGCGGTATCGACGTGATGGAGATCACCTTGCGTTCCGGTGCCGCACTCGCGGCCATCGAAGCCGTGGCCAAGGCCGTGCCGCAAATGCACACCGGCGCTGGCACCGTGACCCGCGTCACCGAGGTGCAGCAGGTCATCGACGCTGGTGCCACCTTCGCCCTCTCGCCCGGCGCCTCCGACGCACTGGTCGAGACCGTCAAGACTGCCAGGCTGCCTTTCATCCCAGGCGTGATGACGCCCGGCGAAGTGATGCACCGGCGCGAGCAGGGCTTCAGCCTCATGAAGCTGTTCCCGGCCCAGCAGGCAGGTGGCCTGGGCATGCTCAAGGCACTGGGTGCACCCATTCCCGATGTGAAGTTCTGCCCAACCGGCGGCGTGAGCCCGGAGAACCTGAAGGACTTTCTGAAACTGCCCAACGTGGCCATGGCCGGCGGCAGCTGGCTCACCCCGGCCGACGCACTCGCCCGTGGCGACTGGGCGCTCATCACGCGACTGGCACGCGAAGCCACCGCACTGGCCAACGGTCTGTGACGCTTTTGAACCGGGTTCATACCCTTCACCTGGGACAATCTGCTCCGGACATGCATTTGCGCAGGCAGCGCCTGTGCAAAGATGGAAGCTTGTGAATTCAACTGCCCAACCCGCCCTCTGACCGGTACAGGGCGCAACCCAGCCCCACGCTCATTCATGACCGACCTGCACACCTCGCCGCTCAACCTTCCCGCCTGGTCCCAACTGGCCTTGCTGGCCAACGCCCCGCAACCTCACTTGCGCAAGGTGTTGCACACAGACAGTCTGCGCGCCCAACGCATGACCCACACAGTCGCCGGCATCACGCTGGACGCCAGCCGGCAGCGCGTGTCCCCGGCAATCGAAGCCGCCCTGGTCGACCTGGCCGAACAGGCGCAAGTGGGCGCCCAGCGCGACGCCATGTTCCGGGGCGATGCCATCAACCTCACCGAAGACCGCCCGGTGCTGCACGTGGCCTTGCGTGGCGACCCGATGCACACCGGCCCCTGGGGTAGCGAGGTGCAGACCGATGTCCAGCGCGAACTGGCCCGCGTGTGCGAGTTCGCCGAAGCCCTTTCAGCAGGCTCTGTGAAAGGTTATGCCGGCGACACCATCACCGACGTGGTCAACATCGGTATCGGCGGGTCCGACCTGGGGCCGCGCATGGCATCCGACGCGCTCGCGCATCTGGCCGACCCTGCAGTTCCAGGCATTCGTGTGCACTACGTTTCCAACCCCGACGCCTGGGCACTTTGGAGCGCGCTGCGCGGACTGGATGCCGGGCGAACCCTGCTGGTGGTGTCGAGCAAGACCTTCACCACACAGGAAACCCTTACCAACGCCGCCAGTGCCCAGCGCTGGCTCACCGACAGCGGCTGCCCTGCCGACCAGTTGAGCAAGCACCTGGTCGCCATCACGGCCAGCCCTGCGCAATCGGCCAGGCTCGGCTACCCTGCTGAGCGCACCTTCCTGTTCTGGGACTGGGTCGGCGGGCGCTACTCGGTCTGGTCGGCGCTTGGCCTGCCGCTGGCCATCGCCATCGGACCGCAGAATTTTCGCGATTTCCTCGCTGGCGCGCGCGAAATGGACGAACACTTCTGCACCGCCCCGCTGGCACAGAACCTGCCAGTGCAGATGGCCCTGCACGGTATCTGGAACCGCAATTTTTTACAGATGCCCACGCAACTGATCGTGCCCTACGCCTCACGGCTGGTGCGCTTCACCCCGTTTGTTCAGCAGATGGACATGGAGTCCAACGGCAAACGCACCCACATCGATGGCAGTGCGACCGGCATTGACACCGGTCCCATCGTCTGGGGCGGTCTGGGCATCGACGGGCAACATGCCTACTTCCAGCTCATTCACCAAGGCCGGCACGCCGTGCCGGTGGACTTCATCGGCGTGCAGAGCGAAGACACACCCCTGCCCCTGGCCGCCACTCATCACGGTGTGGTCAACCTCAACCTTCGTGCCCAGGCACAGGCCATGGCCGAAGGCCGCAGCCAGGAAGACACGCACCAGCTTTTGATCCAGAGCGGTTTGAGCGAAGCACAGGCCACGGCCATGGCCGGCCACCGCAGCTTTGAAGGCAACATTCCCAGCAGCATCCTCTGGCTCGACCGGCTCGATCCCCAGCGCCTGGGTGCACTGATGGCCCTGTACGAACACAAGGTGTTCACCCAGGCAGCGATCTGGCGCATCAACGCTTACGACCAGTGGGGCGTGGAACTGGGCAAGACCATGGCCAAAGCCATGGAAAAGACGGCATGACACAGAGTGCCAGCGAATCCACTGCCGGGCCGCCCCAAGGTGGGTTCAGCCCCCTCGGGGGGGCAGCGACCCGCGAAGCGGTGGAGCGTGGGGGTGAATGAACCTACCACTGCCGGGTCGCCCCAAGGTGGGTTCAGCCCCCTCGGGGGGCAGCGACCCGCGAAGCGGTGGAGCGTGGGGGTGAATGAACCTACCACTGCCGGGCCGCCCCAAGGTGGGTTCTGCCCCCTCGGGGGGCAGCGACCCGCGAAGCGGTGGAGCGTGGGGGCCAACAGGTGATCATGCGCATCGCCCTCGTCGCCCACGACAAAAAGAAGAACGACATGGTGGCCCTGGCCACCGAGTTTGCGCCGCTGCTGCGGCAGCACATCCTCATGGCCACCGGGACCACCGGCGGGCGTCTGCAGGAAACAGTCGGCCTGACCGTGGAGCGCCTGCTCAGCGGTCCGCTGGGTGGCGATCTGCAGATCGGTGCGCGGCTGTCGATGGGCGAGGTCGACGCGCTGATCTTCCTGCGCGATCCCATGACGGCGCAGCCCCACGAGCCCGACATCAATGCGCTGGTGCGGGCCTGCGACGTGCACAACGTGCCATGCGCGACCAACCTGGCGACGGCACGTCTGCTGCTTGTTGACCTGTCGAGGCGCTGAAGTCCTGGCACAGCGCCCTGCCGACCCCCACCGGCGTACAGAAGGAATCACAGACCCATCTGCGCGTTGAAGAGCGCGGAGCGTATGTGCCTGCGATTCTGAGGCGCTGGGGTGGTCACCGGTAGGCCGAGCGCGCCTGCTTCAGGTCGATGTGGCCCTGCACCACCTTTTCCAGTGCGTCGTGGCGCAGGCTGCGCATGCCCTCCGCCACAGCGGTGTCGAAGAGCTCCGAGGGGCGGGCGCGGGACTGGATCAGGCTCTTGATGGCTCTGCTGTTCTGCAAAATTTCATAGATGCCCATCCGTCCCTTGTACCCTTTGCCACTGCAATGTTCACAGCCCACGGCGTGTCGGGTTCGAAGATGGCCGTACCCACTCGCCCCGGCCGCTTCGAGCAGGCGCGTCTGGGCCTGCTCCCGACTCATCGCGCTGCCTTCCATGTACTCCTCCAGCAGCGACTCCCACGCCATTTCGTCCATCGGCTGATCGCTTGCACAGCGGGTGCACAGGGCGCGCACCAGGCGCTGCGCCACGATGCCCAGCAGGGAGTCGGCGAAGTTCATCGCGTCCATGCCCAGATCCAGCAAGCGCACCACGCTTTCGCAGGCGTTGTTGGTGTGAAGGGTGGACAGGACCAGATGGCCTGTCAATGAAGCCTCGATCGCAATGCGGGCGGTTTCGGCATCGCGCACCTCGCCGATCATGATGATGTCCGGATCTGCGCGCAGGAAGCCGCGCATGGCGCTGGCAAAGGTCAGCCCGATCTTGGGGTTCACCTGCACCTGTCGCAGACCGGGTTGCGTGATCTCGATCGGGTCTTCGGCCGTCCATATCTTGCGCTCGGCGGTGTTGACCTCGGCCAGCATGGAATGCAGGGTGGTGGTTTTTCCCGAGCCGGTGGGCCCTGCTGCGAGCACCAGGCCGAAGGTACGCTGCGAAAAGCCGGAGATCAGGTCCTGATCTCGCGACTGCAGGCCCAGCTTGGAGAGGGGCAATGGCTTGGCCGATTCGAGCAGCCTCAGGACCACGTCTTCGAGGCCATCGTGCGTGGGCATGACGGCCACACGAAGCTCGAGCGCCTTGCCACCGAACTCGGAAAAATCGATCTTTCCATCCTGGGGCCGACGGCGTTCGGCGATATCGAGCTTGGCCATGATCTTGATGCGGGAAACCAGCGGACCGCGGAGTTTCGCAGGCACCCAGAGATGGTGTTCCATATCGCCGTCGCGCCTGAATCGGATCGCGGTCCTGGCATCACCGGCATTGGTTTCGATGTGAATGTCCGAGGCGTGTGTCAGCTGGGCATCGCTGATCACCTGATTGACCAGCCGCACCATGCCGGCCGAATCGCTGGCCGATGCGAGTTGCTCTGCGTCAGCCGCGTTGCCCACTTCCACCATCGCCTGCACCACCAGTTCATCCAGCGAAACCGGGGCGGCGCGGCTCGCGGTGGTGACGGGGCTCAATTTGCCAGACCCCGACAACTCGAGGTCCAGGGCAGGCAACACCTGCAGACCATGCCCGCCATGCTGGTTGTGATCGAGAGCCTCCAGGCGGCGCTCGATCGCTTTGCGACTGGCCCAGACCAGCCCCACCGAATGACCGGTCAGGGAACACAGCTGGTGGTAGAGCTCATCGCTGGTGGGTGCCCAGGAGGCCACGAAAAACTGCTCGTTGGCCATGCCCAGAGGCACCACGCCATGCGCATGTGCGATCCGCAGCGGCAGAATGTCCAAAGCATGGCTGTCAAGCTCGAATCCAAGGACGTCGATCTCCACGAGCCCTGCCACCCGGGCGAGCGCGCGGTGCCAGTCCTCTTCCGTGAGCAGCAGGCGGTGCACCAGTTCCACCGAGCGCGATCGCAGCAGGGTGGGATCTTCCGCGATCAGTTCCTGGAGGGTTTTTTCGTCCATCAAACCCAGCAGCCGCAGCGCATCGCCCAAACTCAGGACCGGTGCGCGGCGCCGGCGCTCGATGGTCTGCATGAGCTGGGGCAGCGTGCGGACCTGCCTGCTCTCGGGCGTCACGCCATCGGTCGAGGGGTTTGTTTCAGGCAATGAAGATGACATCTGTGTTCCTATCTGCCAGGCTGAATATGTAATACCTTCTATTAACGATAGACGCCGTTGGGGCTTGTCACCCTGATCTTCGTCAAGCTTGTGTGTGCCTTAAAGCCACCCGTCTCGCCGGCCGCATTTTCATGAAATATTCAACACCCATGGCCATCCGCCTCGCTCTCCAATTTGCTCTCTGTGGTTTGCTTTCCGCTTGCGCCGGGTCGGCAGGCACCAAGCCTTTCATCTCCCAGCCCGCCACCGCAACACAGCCAGAAGGTGCATCGGCCATTTCGGCCAAGCCCGGCTGGGTCCACAAGCGCCAGGCGGTGGCCGCCGCCAACCCGCTGGCCGCCGAGGCGGGAGCCAACATATTGCGAACCGGAGGCAGCGCGGTCGACGCAGCCATCGCGGTTCAGATGGTGCTGACCCTTGTTGAGCCGCAGTCGAGCGGCATTGGCGGTGGGGCCTTTCTGCTGCACCACGACGGAAAGCGCGTGCAGGCCTTTGACGGCCGGGAAACAGCGCCGGCCGCTGCGACCGACACCCTGTTCCTGGATGACCAGGGCGAGCCACTGCCTTTTCCCGTGGCGGTGAACAGCGGTAGCGCCGTGGGCGTGCCCGGTGCCCTGGCCATGCTGGCCATGGTGCACCAGGAGCATGGGCGCCTGCCTTGGGACCGGTTGTTCGAACCAGCCATTTCACTGGCCGAACGGGGCTTCGCAGTCAGCCAGCGCCTGCACACGCTATTGAAAGATGACGCCACCTTGCGCAGGGATCCGGTGGCCAACGCCTACTTCTATAGGGCGGACGGCACACCCCACCCCGTGGGCCATGTGCTTCGCAACCCGGAGCTGGCGCACGTGTTGCGCCAGCTCGGAGCACACGGACCGGCGGCGCTGCACGAAGGTCCCGTGGCTCAGGCCATCGTGAACAAAGTGCAGCAGCACGCCAGCCTGCCGGGTCGCATGAGTCTGGACGATCTGCAGAGATACCGGCCCAAGACACGGGAGGCGCTGTGCCACGACCATGCAGCAGCCGAACGCACGTTGCGCATCTGCGGCTTCCCACCGCCGAGCAGCGGCGCCATAGCCGTGGGCCAGATTCTGGGGCTGCTCGCGCGCACCCCGTCTGCCAGAACGATGATGGCGGGTAACGCGCCACCGGCCGACTGGCTGCACCACTACGCCGAAGCCTCGCGCCTGGCGTTTGCCGACCGCGCTCAATACGTGGCCGACCCTGACTTCGTGGCCGCGCCCGGTGGACAGTGGATCAGCCTGCTGGGGCCGGCCTATCTGGACCAGCGCGCACGGCTGATCGGCGACAAGGCCGCCACGTCAGTCACTCACGGCCAGCCTGGCCCTGCCACAAGTGCCTGGGCGCCCATGCCGGCTCAGCCAGAGTACGGCACGAGCCACATCAGTATCGTGGATGCCCGAGGCAACGCGCTGTCCATGACCACCACGATAGAAGCGGCGTTCGGCGCCCGTCTCATGGTCACCACCGACCCGACACGCCCTGGCGGATTCCTGCTCAACAACCAGCTCACCGACTTCAGCTTCATGCCACGCAACGCCGAAGGCCGGCCCGTTGCCAACCGGGTCGAACCGGGCAAACGGCCACGCTCGTCCATGTCGCCCACACTGGTCTTCGACCGCGACAGTGGCGAATTGCTGGCGAGCACAGGCAGTCCCGGCGGCGCCTTCATCATCCATTTCACAGCCAAGACCCTGCACGGCATGTACCAGTGGGGCCTCACCCCCCAGGCCGCCATCGACCTGCCCAACTTCGGCACCCTGGGAGGACCTTTGATACTGGAGGCAGGTCGCTTCCCACAGGCCACCGTGCAGGCGCTGCAAAGGCGGGGCCACGAAGTGCGCGATATGCCCATGCCCAGCGGGCTGCAGGCGATTCAGCGAGCCGAAAGAAACGGCCAAAAGATCTGGCTGGGCGGCGCCGATCCACGCCGCGAAGGCATCGTTAGCGGAGAGTAGACAACACCCCCCTGCGCCGCTGACGCGGCTTCCCCCCTCTCTGGCGCGCCTGTGGCGCTTGGAGGGGGGACGGCTTCTTGGGCCGGCGAAGCCGTCCCTTGCTGCCCCTGGATCGAGGCATTTCGCGCCGGAGGCTCGGTACGCCCCCCTGCGCCGCTTCGCGGCTTCTCCCCTCTTTGGCGCGCCTTGGGCGCTGGGAGGGGGACGGCATCTTGGGCCGGCGAAGCCGTCCCTTGCTGCCCCCTGGATCGAGGCATTTCGCCCCGGAGGCTCGGTACGTCCCCCTGCGCCGCTGACGCGGCTTCCCCCCTCTCTGACGCGCCTTCGGCGCTGGGAGGGGGGACGGCATCTTGGGCCGGCGGAGCCGTCCCTTGCTGCCCCTGAATCGAGGCATCTCACTCCGGAGGCTCGGTACACCCCCCTGCGCCGCTTGGCGGCTTCCCCCCTCTCTGACGCGCCTTCGGCGCTGGGAGGGGGGACGGCATCTTGGGCCGGCGGAGCCGTCCCTTGCTGCCCCTGGATCGAGGCATCTCACTCCGGATTCGTTACGCTCTACGGCACGCTACACATCAATGGCATTGGCCGATCCGGCGCGCGCGCGCAACTCGAATTTCTGGATCTTGCCGGTGCTGGTCTTGGGCAATTCGCCAAACACCACCGTGCGCGGCACCTTGAAGCCGGCCAGATGCTGTTTGCAATGCGCCACGATGTCTTCTGCCGTCACGTTGGCGCCAGACTTCAGCTCCAGAAACGCACACGGTGTCTCGCCCCATTTGGCGTCGGCCTTGGCCACCACGGCAGCGGCCAGCACCGCAGGGTGGCGGTAGAGCACGTCCTCCACCTCGATGCTGGAGATGTTCTCGCCGCCCGAGATGATGATGTCCTTGCTGCGGTCCTTGATCTTGAAGTAGCCGTCGGCGTACTGCACCGCCAGGTCGCCACTGTGGAACCAGCCGCCCCTGAAGGCTTCTGTGGTGGCCTTCGGGTTCTTCAGGTAGCCCTTCATGGCGATGTTGCCCTTGAACATGATCTCGCCCATGGTCTCGCCGTCCTGCGGCACGGGCAGCAGGGTTTCAGGGTCCAGCACGCGCACGTCGCGCTCCATGTGGTATCGCACACCCTGGCGGGCGTTCAGTCGCGCGCGCTCGCCGATGTCCAACTCGTCCCAGGCGGTGTGCTTGGCGCACACGGTTGCCGGCCCATACACCTCGGTCAGACCGTACACATGGGTGAGGTCGAAGCCCATCTGCTCCATGCCTTCGATCATGGAAGCAGGCGGCGCAGCACCGGCCACCATGGCCTTTACACCGGCTGGAACACCCGCCTTCATGGCCGCGGGTGCGTTCACCAGCATGCCGTGCACGATGGGCGCGCCGCAGTAGTGGGTCACACCATGGTCGCGCATGGCGTCAAAAATGACTTGCGCCTCCACCCGCCGCAGGCACACGTTCACGCCCGCGCGGGCTGCCACCGTCCAGGGAAAGCACCAGCCGTTGCAGTGGAACATGGGCAGTGTCCACAGGTAAACCGCGTGCTTGGGCATGTCCCACTCCAGCACGTTCGAAATGGCGTTCAGGGCTGCGCCCCGGTGGTGGTAGACCACGCCCTTGGGATTGCCGGTGGTGCCGCTGGTGTAGTTCAACGCTATCGCGTCCCACTCGTCGCCCGGCAAGTCCCACGAGAAACCGGGGTCGCCGCCTGACAGCAGGTCTTCATAGGTGAGGCTGCCAATGCGTTCTGACGCACCCGTGAACAAGGCATCTTCCACATCAATCACCAGAAGCGGCGTGGTGGCTTTGCGCAACGCCAGCGCCTTCTTCACGCTCAGCGAAAACTCCGGGTCCACGATCACGGCCTTGGCCTCGCCATGGTCGAGCATGAAAGCGATGGTTTCAGGGTCGAGCCGGGTGTTGATGGCGTTGAGCACCGCACCGGCCATGGGCACACCAAAGTGGGCTTCCACCATGGGCGGTGTGTTTGGCAGCACCACGGCCACGGTGTCATTCTTGCCAATGCCGGCGCGCTGCAGGGCGCTGGCCAGGCGCCGGCACCGCGCGTAGGTGTCGCCCCAGGTCTGGCGCAACGAACCGTGCACCACCGCCAGCCGGTCGGGGTAGATCTCGGCCGTTCGCTCGATGAACGACAGGGGCGAGATGGGGGCGAAATTGGCCTCAACGCGCGGCAGATCCTGGTCAAAGATGCTGGTCATGGGGCTTGTCTCCTTGTAATTGGGGCCGTTCGGTGTGTTCTGAGCCCGTGCGAGAGAATACCCCCGTGGCGATCCCCCAGACCTTCATCCAGGAACTTCTCAACCGTGTTGACGTGGTTGACGTGGTGGGTCGCTACGTGCAACTCAAGAAAGGCGGCGCCAACCTGATGGGCCTGTGCCCGTTCCACGGCGAGAAGTCGCCTTCGTTCAGCGTCAGCCCCACCAAACAGTTCTATCACTGCTTCGGCTGCGGTGCCAACGGCAACGCCATCGGGTTTCTGATGGAACACGCTGGCATGAGCTTCATCGAAGCAGTGAAAGACCTGGCACAACAAACCGGGCTGCAAATCCCCGAAGACGAAGCTTCCCCCCAAGACCGCGAACGCGCCGCCCAACAACGACAGAAGCAGGTCACCCTGACGGGCGTACTGGAAAAAGCCGCGCAGGCCTACGCCAAGGAACTCAAGGTCACCCCACGCGCCGTGGCCTACCTGAAAGGGCGGGGCCTGTCGGGCCAGATCGCCAAGACCTTTGGCCTGGGCTATGCGCCCGAAGGCTGGCGCGCGCTGGCCAGCGTGTTCCCCGACTACGCCGAGCCGCTGCTGGTCGAGTCCGGGCTGGTGATCGAGCACGAGGACGAAAAAGGCGCCGATGGCCAGGCCAAGCGCTACGACCGCTTCCGCGACCGCATCATGTTCCCGATCCGCAACGTCAAGGGCGAGTGCATTGGCTTTGGCGGCCGCGTGCTCGACAAGGGCGAGCCCAAATACCTGAACTCGCCCGAAACGCCGGTGTTCAGCAAAGGGCGCGAGCTTTACGGCCTGTTTGAGGGCCGCACCGCCATCCGCGTGGCGGGCTACGCACTGGTCACCGAAGGCTACATGGACGTGGTGGCCCTGGCCCAGCTGGGCTTTGCCAACGCCGTGGCCTCCCTGGGCACCGCCTGTACCCCAGACCACGTGCAGAAGCTGTTTCGCTTCACCGACAGCGTGGTGTTCAGCTTTGACGGCGACAGCGCGGGCCGGCGCGCGGCGCGCAAGGCACTCGACGCTGCCCTGCCCCTGGCCACCGACACGCGCAGCGTGAAGTTCCTGTTTCTGCCACCGGAACACGACCCCGACAGCTTCATCCGCGCCAACGGCGAAGCCGCCTTCGCGAAATGCGTGAAGGAGGCCATGCCGCTGTCGCGATTCCTGGTTGAATCCGCCGGCGCCGAATGCGACCTGACCACCGCCGAAGGTCGCGCCCGCATGGCCAGCCAGGCGCGCCCGCTTTGGAGCGCCTTGCCGGATGGGGCGCTCAAGCGCCAGCTGATCGGCGATCTGGCAGAAGGCATCGGCCTGGGCGCGCCGGACTTGCTGCAGCTTTGGCAACAGGCCGGCGCTGGCGGCCGGTCGCGTCGGCCCCCGCCCAGTACACCAGCCCCCAGTCCGGGCGATCAGGGCCAGCACAGCGCCAATGCAGAGTCGTACCCGCCTTATGAAGACATCGGCTTCTCACGCAAGCCCTACGGTACCCAGGGCGGCCAATACGGCAATGGTGAATACGGCGGAGGCTACGACAGCGCCTATGGCAGTGGCTCGAGCGGCGGCAATTTCAAGAAAAAGCGTTTCGGCAAATACCGTCGGGAAGCCCCGCCCCCGCGCATGCTCGGCTCCCGCACCGCCGTGGCCAGCCGGGCCGACCGCGCCGTGGGCCTGTTGCTGGCCAACGCCCAGGCCTGGGACAGTCTGACCAACGACGACCACAGCCTGCTGGCCCATCTGAACGCGCCCCACGGCCCGGTGGTGGCCTGGCTGGAAGCCCAGTTCCACGAACACGGTCCTCAGGCGTGGGCCGCCCTGCGGGAGGCTTTGCGCGGTCACGAAAACGAGGTCTGGGCTTGCGCCCAGGTCGAACAGGTGCTGCTGGGCAGCGACGCCGACGCCGAACTCACCGAACTGGCCGGCATCATGCAATTGCTGCGCGAAGACGACCTCAAGGCCCAGGCGGAACAGCTTGCCCAGCGAGTGCAAGAGGGCGACACCTCCGCATACGAGGAATTCAAACGGGTGAACGAACGCATCAAGACACTGAAAAGCGGTCCGCTGGTATAATCCAGGGCTTTGCACGCAAGCGCGACAGCAGCACCTCCGGCACCGGCCCGGCCCCTTGACCCGGGGCTACATGGAACCTCTTCCTGGCCACCTCAGCGACCACAGCGGTCCTGACACACCCCGCAAGGACTGCACACCAAATGTTCGCCCCCACAGCTTGCAGCCCGCCCTTTCCGGCAAAAGGCGGGGCCATGTGCTTCACAAAATCACCGGGGTGACCGCGAAGCGCGGCTTTCTGGCGTTTTTTGTCTGTTCTGCCGGTTCCAGTTCGACATTTTTTTGAGGTCCTCATGCCCGCGAAGAAGTCCAGTACGCCCGTCGTGTCCAGCGCCAAAAAAACCGCCAGCAAGGCCAGCGCAGCCAAAGCCACCCCGGAAGCCCGCACCACGAAAGCTCCCGCTGTGACCAACAAACCCGCCACCAAAACCGTTGCCAAATCTCCTGCGCGCGGCAAAGCCGCTTCGGAAGAGCTCGACACCGAACTGACCGCCGAGACCGCCACCGCCAAGAAGAAGCCCGGTCGCCCTGCCAAAGCAGCCGCCGGTGACAAGCCCGCCGCCAAGCGCGGGCGCAAACCCAAAGCCGGCGCCAGCAAAGACGCCGACATGGACGATGCCGATCTGAGCGATATCGAAGACGATCTCACTGGCGAACCCGAAGCCGAAGCCGAGGTGGTGGACGCCAGCGCGCAGCCGACCGAAAAGGTCAAACCGCTGCGCATGAAGATCAGCAAAGCCAAAGAGCGTGCGCTGATGAAGGAATTCGGTCTGGACGAAACCGTCCTGTCCGAAGAAGAAGCCAAGACCCGCCGTGAACGCCTGAAAACCCTGATCAAGCTGGGCAAGACGCGCGGTTACCTCACCCACGGCGAGATCAACGACCACCTGCCCGACAAGCTGGTGGAAGCCGAGACGCTGGAAGTGGTGGTGTCATTGCTCAATGACATGGGTGTGGCCGTCTACGAGCAGACGCCCGATGCCGAAACCCTGCTGCTGAACAACACCGGCCCCACCGCCGCCACCGAAGAAGAAGCCGAAGAAGAAGCCGAAGCCGCTCTGTCCACGGTGGACAGCGAATTCGGCCGCACCACCGACCCGGTGCGCATGTACATGCGCGAAATGGGTACGGTGGAGCTGCTCACGCGTGAAGGCGAAATTGAGATCGCCAAGCGCATCGAAGGCGGCCTCAACGACATGATGGCCGCCATCAGCGAAAGCCCGGCCACCATCGCCGAGATCCTCGTCATGGCCGACGACATCCGCGACGGCAAGGTGGTCATCTCCACCGTGGTGGACGGTTTTGCAGACGCGGACGAGGCCGACGATTACGTGGCCGAAGAAGACTTCGACGACTACGACGAAGCCGACGACGACGACGGCAAGGGCGGCTCCAAGGCGCTCACCCGCAAGCTCGAAGAACTGAAGCGCGAAGCCCTCACGCGTTTCGACACCATGCGCACGCTGTTCGAGAAGCTGCACAAGACCTATGACAAGGAAGGCTACGGCACGCCCACGTACCACAAGACGCAGAAGGCCATCACCGAAACCCTGATGTCCATCCGATTCACCGCCAAGGCGATCGAGAAGCTGTGCAGCACCATGCGCAGCCAGGTCGACGACGTGCGCAAGAAGGAACGCGAACTGCGCCGAATCATCGTGGACAAGTGCGGCATGCCGCAGGAAAAGTTCATCGCCGACTTCCCCGCCAACCTGCTCAACCTGAAGTGGGTGGAGAAGCAGGCCGCTGCCGGCAAGCCCTGGAGCGTGGTGATGGAGCGCAACATCCCGCCGGTGCAGGAACTGCAAACCGGCCTGATGGAAATCCAGAACAGCGTGGTCGTTCCCCTGGCGCACCTGAAAGACATCCACAAGCGCATGAACTCGGGCGAGTCCACCTCGCGCGATGCCAAGAAGGAAATGATCGAGGCCAACCTGCGCCTGGTGATCTCGATTGCCAAGAAGTACACCAACCGCGGCCTGCAGTTCCTGGACCTGATCCAGGAAGGCAACATCGGCCTGATGAAAGCGGTGGACAAGTTCGAATACCGCCGCGGCTACAAATTCTCGACCTACGCCACGTGGTGGATCCGCCAGGCCATCACCCGCTCGATCGCCGACCAGGCGCGCACCATCCGCATCCCGGTGCACATGATCGAGACCATCAACAAGATGAACCGCATCAGCCGCCAGCACTTGCAGGAGTTCGGCTTCGAGCCCGATGCGTCCATCCTGGCCGAGAAGATGGAGATGCCCGAAGACAAGATCCGCAAGATCATGAAGATCGCGAAAGAGCCAATCTCGATGGAAACCCCCATCGGTGACGACGACGATTCGCATCTGGGCGATTTCATCGAAGACCAGGCGAACACCGCTCCCATCGAGGCCGCCATGCAGGCCGGCCTGCGCGAAGTGGTCAAGGACATCCTCGACAGCCTCACGCCCCGCGAGGCCAAGGTGCTGCGCATGCGCTTCGGCATCGAAATGTCCACCGACCACACGCTGGAAGAAGTGGGCAAGCAATTCGACGTGACCCGCGAGCGCATTCGCCAGATCGAGAGCAAGGCGGTGCGCAAGCTCAAGCACCCCAGCCGCTCGGACAAGCTGCGCAGCTTCATCGATTCGATTTGATTTTTTTCAGATTTCTGAATTGGAAACGGGAGCCTTCGGGCTCCCGTTTTTTTTCGCCTGTTGGTGTGGTGTGGGACGGGATCGCCGGGTACTTGACTACGCTCATGTCCCCCGGCGGCCTGCGGCCACCTCCTCCTTTACTTCGCTGCGCCAAGCACCCGACACTCCCGTCCCGCGAACGTGCAGGTACGCACAGAAAAATACGGTCGCGCACCCACACAGCTCCTGGCACCCGCACGCACGCATGAACGAAAAAAGGGAGCCAAAGGCTCCCTCCCCAAAAAACGTCAGACCGTCTCCAACGCCAACACCCCAGTCGCCGTGTTCGAAATCGGAATGTGGTAATTGCTGTGCACCTTGCGCACACCCGAACCACCAGCCGTGAGCGCCGCACGCATGGCAAGCCACATCAGCAGCTCCACACCCTGCGTGCCCGCATTCTCCACCAGTTCCAGGTCGCTGAACTGCGTGGCCCATTCGGGGTTGGTTTCCATGCTGTCGAGGAACTGCAAGTCGAACGCCTTGTTGATGAAACCCGCGCGCTCACCTTCCAGCTGGTGTGACAGGCCACCCGTGGCCATCACTGCCACGCGCTTGTCGCTGGCCCAACTCTGGATCGCTTCACCCACCGCCTTGCCCAGTTTGTACACGCGCTTGGCCGTCGGCAGAGGGAACTGCACCGTGTTAATGTCGATCGGCACGATCTGCACCGGCGCCACTTCATCATTGGGCCAGAACAGCTTCAGCGGCAAAGTGCAGGCGTGGTCCACCAGCATTTCCTGGCAGGTCACGATGTCGAACTCCTTGGCAATCAGCTGGTTGATGATGTGCCAAGACAGCTCCGGGCAGCCCGCCACAGGCGCACTCGTGGGAATGCCCCAGCCTTCGTCGGCATTGCTGTAGCTGGCCGCTGCACCCACCGCGAAGGTCGGCATCTTGTCGAGAAAGAAGTTCAGGCCGTGGTCGTTGTAGAACACCACCACCACGTCGGGCTTGACCTTGCCCAGCCACTGGTGAATGGGCGGAAAGCCGTCAAAGAAGGGCTTCCAGTAGGGCTCGTTCTGCTTTCCCTTGTGAATGGCGCCGCCGATGGCGGGGATGTGCGATGTGGCCAGGCCACCGATGAGTAGTGCCATATCTATGTTCCTTTCAAATCAGTTGTCCATGCCGCTGCGCAGCAGATGGAGTGAAGCAGCGCCATCCAGGGCAGCCGTGGAACTGGCTGTGCCAGGCCACAGGTTGCGCCCCCTCGGGGGGGAAGACGCGAAGCGGCGCAGGGGGTCAGCACTGTGTGTTCGCAGCCACCAATTTGGCTTTGAACTGTTCCTTCGACATGCCGGTCTGCTGGGCACCGATGTCCTGCATGTCCAGGCCAAAGATGCCGGCGAACTTGGCGAGGTAGTAGGCGTTGCCGCCCGCGTCCAGCAAGGCCAGGACCTGCTTGGAGCGGATCGCGTCGGCCTGCTGCTGGTTGAGTTCGTATTTCGTCATGTACGCTTCAGGGTCGGCGACAAAGGCCTCGCGGTTGGCCTGATCGTTGAACGAGAAACACATCTTGTTCAGTGCGTAGCCCTTTTGGGCCATGCCGCCGTCAAAGGGCGTGGTACCGGGAATCGTCTTGCTCACATGTGCCTCCTGCGTAGGGTGGATTGACCTGCGTCAAGCAGCAGTATCCCCAGATCATTGCCAAAGATAAACAGATGAATGATCATCAAACGCATGAATGCTTTCGATTGGTCAGACCTCGATGCCAGGCTGCTGCAACTGCTGATTGCGGTGGTTGAGGCCGGCAGCGTCACCGGTGCGGCGCAGTCGCTGGGGGTCACGCAATCGGCTGTCAGCCACCAGCTCGACAAGCTGCGCGCCATCACCGACGACACGCTGTTCGTCAAGAGCGGGCGCGGCATCGTGGCCACGGCGCGCGCGCAAGCGCTGGCCAATGAAGCCCGCGAACTGCTCGGTCAGTTGGAGCGCTTCGCCCGTTCAGGCGATTTCGATCCTGCGCGCTGGCACACCACCTTCACCATCGCCGCCAACGACCTGCAGCGCGACACGCTGCTGCCAGCGCTGGCGCTCAGGCTCAATGAGCAGGCCCCGGGCGTGGTCCTGCGGGTGATTCCGTCCAATGTGCCCACACTCGACATGTTGCGGCACGACCAGTGCCAGCTGGTGATCAGCCCGCGACCGCCCGAGGGCAGCGACATTTTTCAGAGGCGCCTGTTCGAAGACCGCTATCGCGTGTACTACGACGCCCACGTACGAGAAGCCCCGCGCACGAAGGCCGAGTACCTGGCCGCCGACCACGTCACCGTGCTGTACGAACCCCAGCGTGCGCTGGACGTGGACAACGAGCTGGCCAGGCGCGGCGTACAACGCCGCTTCACCGTGCTGGTGCCGGGTTTTGCAGGCCTGCCGCCTTTCATCCGCGGATCCCGGCGCCTGGCCACGGCGCCCGGGCTGCTGCAGATGCATCTGATGCAAGGACTGGCCAGCGCCAAGGTGCCACTGCCCTGCCCCACCTTGCCCATGTTCATGATCTGGCACCGCCGCCACCAGGACGACGCAGCCCACCGCTGGCTGCGCGAACAGCTGGTTGCGCTGGCGCCGGAGGCAACAACACAGGCGCCACAAGCCTCGCCTTGAACATCACGCAGTTGGCCCCCGCTGCGCCTCGCGCCAGCGCTGCGGGCTCAGGCCCGTGCGGCGTTTGAAGAAGCGCGAGAAGTAAGCAGGGTCTTCAAAACCCAGTTCCAGTGCCAGACTGGCCGCGGGCGCTGCGATGTAAATGAGTCGGCGGCATGCTTCACGTGTGAGGCGTTCGTGCACCAGCTCCAGCGCGCTGCGCCCGCTGCCCGCACGCACCAGGCGATTGAGCCGCTGCGTGGAAAGCCCGAGGTGCGAGGCATACCGCTCCAAAGGCCAGTGCTCCAGAAAGTGCTGTTCCACCAGCAACAGAAAGCGGGTGAAAAGCGCCTGATGCGGAGGGGCTTCGCTGCCTTCGCGTTGACCTTGCGCGCTGGCGCGGGCCAGCCGCCAGACCACGGCACGCGCAAGCCACTGCACCACCGGCGCATCGGCCGAACCCGGCAAATTGAACTCGGCCGCCAGTTCGCCAAGTTGCACGCTCAGTCGCTGCGCCTCGCCATCATCGGTTGAAAAATGCAAGACGCCAGGCGCCGAGAAGAGTGACCGGAAAGCGTCACCCACAGCCTGAAAGTCCCCCTCGACAAGAAAACGCACGCTGAGCGTGAGCACAAGGCCGTCGGTTTCCGGTGCAAATACAAAGCCATGCACCACGCCCGGCGGCACCACGATGGCGGCCGGCCCTGTCACCGAAGCACGCCATTCGTCCAGCACCACCTCGGCCGAACCCCTTTGCAGCCAAAGAATCTGGTACAGCCCCTGATGTACGTGGGGCTGAATCTCCCAGTGATGGAGCCGACTGCGCGACTGCACGTCTTCAATGTGCAAGATGTCCTGGCCGGGCGTGGCTACCTCGCCATAAAGCGCAAAGCGCGGGATGGCCACAGCTTGACCGCGCGGGGACCGGACACGTGGCAGGGCATCGTTCGTTTGGGGCATTTCAGCTTACCTTGATCGAAAAGTACAAGAATTATCCCTGCTTAGTGCAGTGCCAATGCAGGCCACAAAGCCTACAGTTCAGTTCGCATTCCACCCCACAGGAGACAGAAGATGCCGCAGCACCGCTTCCATTTCGACCCGTATTCGCCGGCCATCGATGCCGACCCCTTCCCCTACTACAAGCACCTTCGCGACGAAGCCCCCTGCTTCTGGAGCGAGGAAGCCCAGATGTGGATCCTCTCGCGCTACGCAGACATCGTCTCCGCCGGGCAAGATTGGCAAACCTACTCCAGCGCCAGCGGCAACCTCATGACCGAGCTGCCCGGCCGCGCGGGTGCCACGCTCGGCAGTTCCGACCCACCGAAGCACGACCGCCTGCGTGGCCTGATCCAGCACGCCTTCATGAAGCGCAACCTGCTGGCACTGGAAGAGCCCATCCGCGACGTGGCCAGGCTGGTGTTCGGCCAGTTGAAAGATGCGAAGCAGTTCGACTTCAAGGATGTGTCTTCACAGTTCACGGTGAAGGTGCTCATGGCAGCGCTCGGCCTGCCCATGGGTGAAGATGCGCTGGTGCCCGAACACGAAGTGCGCGAGAACGCCGTTCTCATGGTGCAGAGTGACGCCCGCACGCGTGCCAAAGGTCCGGAGCACATCGCCGCCTACAACTGGATGCAAGCGTACGCCGGGAAGGTGATTGCCATGCGCCGTGCCGAGCCTTGCAACGACCTGATCAGCAACTTCGCGCTGGCCGAAATCGACGGCGACCGGCTGGACGACCGGGAAGTGCTGCTGACCACCACCACGCTGATCATGGCGGGCGTGGAGTCTCTCGGCGGCTTCATGATGATGATGGCGTACAACCTCGCCACGTTCGAAGAGGCCCGCCGCGCCGTTGTCGCCAACCCCGAGCTGCTGCCCGACGCGGTCGAAGAAAGCCTGCGTTTCAACACCTCGGCCCAGCGTTTCCGCCGCCGCCTGATGAAAGACGTGACCCTGCACGGCCAGACCATGAAGGAAGGCGACTTCGTCTGTCTGGCCTATGGCAGTGGTAACCGCGACGAGCGCCAGTACCCCAACCCCGACGTGTACGACATCGGCCGCAAGCCGCGCGGCCACCTGGGTTTTGGCGGCGGCGTGCACGCCTGCCTGGGTACGGCGATTGCCCGCCTGGCGGTGAAGATCGCTTTCGAAGAATTCCACAAGATCGTGCCCAACTACAAACGCGTGGCTGACCAATTGCCGTGGATGCCCTCTTCCACCTTCCGCAGCCCTCTGGTGCTTGAACTCAAAGCCATTTGATACCCTCACCCGACAACCGCGCTGCCTGCCACCGGGTGGCGGTTTTTTTGCATTCCGGAGACACCATGGCAAACATCACCTTCATCGAGTCCAACGGCCAGACCACCACCCTCAACCTCGCCGACGGCTGGAGCCTGATGCAGGGCGCCACCGCCAATGGTGTGGACGGCATCGTGGGCGAATGCGGCGGCTCCTGCGCCTGCGCCACCTGCCACTGCTATGTGGATGAGCTGCTGGCCAGTGTGCTGCCCCCGCCTTCGCAGGGCGAGCTGGACATGCTGGAAAACGTGGTGGCCGAACGCCGCCCCAACAGCCGCCTGGCCTGCCAGATCAAGGCCGGGCCCGCGCTGGAAGGCGGCGTGGTGTACCTGCCGGAGTGCCAGGAATGAGCGCAGAAGCGGCCACCGCCGGCATCGTCATCGTCGGCGCGGGCCAGGCCGGCGTGATGACCGCCGAAACCCTGCGCAGCGGTGGCTTTGAGGGTGCCATTACTTTACTGGGCGACGAACCGCACGGCCCCTACCACCGCCCGCCGCTCTCCAAGGCCTGGTTGGCCGGCGAGATCGAAGCGGCCCAGTTGGTGATGCGCGCGCCCGAAATGCTGGCGCGCAAGCACATCGATCTGCGCACAGGTGTGACCGTCAAAGCCATCGATCGCAACGTCAGGACCGTGATCCTCGGCGACGGCAGCGTCTTGCGCTACACCGGCCTGGTGCTTGCCACCGGCAGCACACCGCGCAACCTGCCTCTGCCCGGCGGCAGCGCGCCCGGCGTGCTGGCCCTGCGCACGCGCGACGACGCCAGCGCCATCGCCGATCGCATGGTCACATGCATCGAAAAGCAGCGCCCGGTGGTCGTGATCGGCGGTGGCTTCATCGGCCTGGAAGTGGCGGCCACCGCACGCAAGAAGGGCTTGGCAGTCACCGTGCTCGAAGCCGCGCCGCGCCTGCTCGGCCGGGTGCTCGCACCCGAGCTGAGCGACTGGTACGCCAGCTTGCACCGCAGCCACGGCGTTCAATTGGTGTTGGGTGCGCAGGTCGCAGCCATTGAAGCCGACGCGAACGGGGTGACCGGCGTGAAGCTCGCCGACGGCAGCGTCGTGCCCGCAGGCCTGGTGGTGGTGGGCATCGGCGTCACCGCCAACGACCAGCTCGCCCAAGCCGCCGGTCTCGCATGCGACCGCGGCATCGTGGTCGACGCATGCTGCCGCACCAGCGACCCTTCCATCGTGGCCGCGGGCGATTGCACCGCCCGCCGCCTGGCCGACGGTAGCTTGCTGCGGCTCGAATCGGTGCAGAACGCCACCGAACAGGGCAAGAGCGCCGCCGCCGCACTGCTCGGCCAAGAGCGCCCCTTCACCGCCACGCCCTGGTTCTGGAGCGACCAGTACGACAAGAAGCTGCAAATGGCTGGCCTGTCCATGGGAGCAGACGCCTGGGCCGTGCGCGGCGACATGGCAGCCGGCGCATTCACCGTCTACCACTTCAAGGGCGATCATCTCATCGCCGCCGACAGCGTCAACGCCAGCAAAGACCACCTGCTGGTGCGCAAGCTGCTGGATGCGGGCGTCTCGCCCGCGCTGGAGCAGGCCGGTGATGTGGGTTTTGATCTGGCGAGTTTGCTGGTGAAGTAAACGGCTGCGTGAGGTTCAGCCCCCGCGCACCTTCACCACCAACTCCGGATAGCCGGTGGCGGGATCCGGCTCACGCTTGAACGCCCATTCGGGCAACAGCGCCAGCAGCACCTCAGCCGTGGTGCGCACCCGGCAACCCGGCGCCACATGGCCGCCAAACACTTCGCCAATGGCGTTTGACACCGCCATGTGCAGATGCGAATGCCCCTGCCCGGCATCACCTTGAGCCCCCACCCCCACCGTGCCCGACAGACTCAGGATTTCCGAGTCACCGCGAATGAGCAGGGACTCGTCGGCCCCGGCAAGACGGATGTTTGCATCAACCAGGCTGCCGATGCCTGAGAGCACGAACGCAGCCTGGCAACCTTGTTCACGCACGGCGGCTTCGAGTGCTTCGCGCAGATCCTGGCCAGGCTTGAGGCGGATGGGGAGGGTTTTCACACGGTAATTGATCGAAGCTGGATGATTTCGTGAGTGACGGATTCAACATTGATTCAATCAGCAGGCTGCGATTTGTTTTCCTTGAGGTCCCGCCAGCACACCCAACGCCTCCACCCCCACGGGTGACTCTGGCAGCCATGGCAACACAAACGTCCGCTTCGCCAACCCGCCCGCAATGCGCTCGGTCTGCCGGATTTCGCCTTGCAGCCGCGCCTGCAGCAGCGGGTCTGTGGTGCCGGTGGCTGCAATGCTCTTGTTGATGACCCAGGCCCAGGGTTCGATTCTGGCGCGGCGCAGGTCGTCCTGCAGCGCGGCGGCCTGGGTGACCGGGGTGGTCTCGGGCAGGGTGACGATGATCACTCGGGTCATCGTGCTGTCTTGCAGGCGCATGAGCGGGGTGACGATGTGCAGGCCTTTGGCGCTTTGCTGACCTTCGTACTGCTGCACCATCTGGCGGTGGTAGGCGCCGGTGGCGTCCATGAGCAGCAGGCTGTGGCCGGTGGGTGCGGTGTCCAGCACCACGAACGAGCTGCGCGCTTCATTGACCACGCGGCTGAAGGCATGGAACACGGCCACTTCTTCGGTGCAGGGCGATTGCAGGTCTTCGAGCAGCAGGGCCTTGCCTTGCTCGTCCAGATCCTTGCCCTTGCTGGACATGATCTTGTTGATGTAGGCGGTGGTTTCTGCCTTGGGGTCGATGCGGCCCACTTTCAGGCCTTCCAGGCTGCCGTTCAGGGTCTCGGCCACGTGGGCGGCCGGGTCGGTGGTGGTGAGGTGCACGCTGTGGCCGCGATGCACCAGGCCCACGGCGAGTGCGGCGGCGATGGTGGTTTTTCCGACGCCACCTTTGCCCATGACCATGATGAGGCCGTGGCCGATGGCGGCGAGTTCGTCGGCCAGGCGGCTGAGGGGTTCTGCGGGCAATGGCTCGGACCTGGCCAGAGTTCGAGTGGGCTCCTCGGCAAGCTCTGGGTCAGCCGATGAGGCCGTTGTGCCGCCGAGCAGCGCGCGCAGCGCGGGCAGGCCTACCGTGTCAAAGGCGCGCAGTGGCACTTCGTCGCGCGGCAGACGGGCGAGTGCATCGGGCATGGTGGCCAGGGCTTCGCGACCCAGGGCTTCAATGGCGTTGGCGACCGCGTCGCCAGGGTGGGTGGCGTGGAACACGCCGTTGATGGCGAGGCGCTGGTTGGCCAGACCCAAGGCACTGAGTTCTTCGGCGGTGCGCGCGGCTTCCTGCATGGGGCGCGGATCGGGCCGGGTGACGAGCACCACGGTGGTCAGTGCGGGGTCGCTCAGGGCCTTCAAAGCGGCGTTGAAGCGCGCTTCCTGCATCTTCAGGCCGGAATGTGGGCCCAGGCATGAGGCACCGCGGTCATTGCCTGCGAGGAAGCCGGTCCATGCCTTGGGCAGGCTCAGCAGACGCAGGGTGTGGCCAGTGGGTGCGGTGTCGAAGACCACGTGGTCGTATTGCGAACCTTCGCCCTCCCCCGCCAGCAACGCGGCGAACTCGTCGAACGCGGCGATTTCGGTGGTGCAGGCGCCCGAGAGTTGTTCCCGCACGGTCTGGCGCTCCTCGTTAGTGGCGCTGGCTTCAAGTTGGGCGAGCACGCGCTGTCGGTAGGCCTCGGCGGCGGCATCGGGGTCGATGTTGATGACCGAGAGGCCGGGCACACCGGGCACATCCACCGGATGGTTGGACAGCGCGATGCCCAGCATGTCGTCGAGGTTGGATGCTGCGTCCGTGCTCACCAGCAACACGCGCTTCCCGGCATCGGCAATGGCGATGGCGGTCGCGGTGGACAGCGAGGTCTTGCCCACGCCGCCCTTGCCGGTGAAAAACAGGAAGCGGGTGGGCGCGGTGGCAAAGCCGCGTAAGTGAGATGTGGTCATGGCAGCAGCATGACACGGTGGACACTGGCGCGGGCTGACCCGCATCAAGCCAGCGACGAAAGGAGCCCTCAGCCTGGCGGCAGCGTGACCGTCACCGCCAGCCCTGGCCTGGCATTGCGCACCGCGAACGTGCCGCCGTGTGCCTGCGCCACCAGACGGCACAGATACAGACCCAGCCCCACACCGCCGGCAGCGCGGGTGCGCGCGGTGTCTGGGCGAAAGAAGGCCTGTGCCAACTGGGACAGTTGGTCGTCGGGCACGCCGGGGCCGTGGTCGCGCACTTCCAGCTCCACGCCCTGCCCTTTCACACCATGGGGGCGCAAATGCAACTCCACGGGCATGGGAGCCCCGGCGCTGTGGCGCAAGGCGTTATCCAGCAGGTTGCGCAACAGCAGACGCACACGGGTACGGTCCAGCGCGACGGTGGGCACATCCGGCGCCGCATGCACGGTGATGCTGCTGGCCGCAGGCTGGCTGGTGGCGAGTTCTTCGATGACCTCTCTGGCCAGTTCTGCAGGTTCGGTGGGTTCGCGGTGCAGGGCCTGGTGACGCCCCGCCAGCCGCTCGCTTTCCAGCAGGTCGCTGATGAGTCGGGCCATCTCGGCCAGGTCGCGCAGCAGGGCCTGGCGCTGGGCCAGTACCTCGGGGGTTTCGGGCAGCAGTTCGGTATTGAGCCGCGCGCGCGTGAGCGGGCTGCGCAGTTCGTGGCTGATGGCCAAAAGCAGGGCACGCTGGGCTTCAAGCATCTGGTGGATGTCGTGGCTCATGGTGTTGATGGTGGCGGCCAGTTCGCCCAGTTCATCAGGCCGCTGCGGATGTTTCACCGGGATGGGTACACCGAATTCGCCGGAACCGAAACGCAAGGCCCCCTGGCGAATGTCGTCGAGCGGTCGCAGCAAACGGCGCACATACAGGAAGGCCAGCAAGGTGAGCACCAGCAACACGGTGAGTGTGTAGCCAATCACCTTCGGCCGCTTCTTGAAGGTGTCTTCGTCAATACCGAAAGTGATGCGGTGGCCGTCGGCCGTCTGGCGCACCAGCAGCGGCTCCCAGTCGGGTTCGTCGTTCCAGCCTCTCCGCTCGCGTTCGCTGCGCCGTTGCTGGCGCCAGTCGGGTTTTTCCTGCTCCGGGTGGGAACGCCAATTGACAGCCGGGCCGGCAATGTCGACCGTGACAGGTAGGCGCGCAATGACAGCCTGCGCCCGATCGATCTGCGGCGGGCCGCCTGCAGGGGCCACATCGGTCGCCAGGCGGTCCACATAGTCCATCAGCAAGGGGCGAGCAGCTTCGCGCCAGCCCACGGAAAACGCTTTTTGCGCACCACTGATGAAGGTGAACGCCACCCCCATGGCTAGCAGAAAAAACACCAGCATCAGGCGCAGCTTGAGCGAGCAGCGCAGCGCATGCAGGGCGCGGCGGTACCAGGGCGACTTCATCGCGGGCTTCACTGGTGAAGCCGGCGCAGTGCCAGCGAGTAGCCTGCGTTGCGCAGCGTCTTGATGCAGTCCAGCGGCTCCAGCTTCTTGCGCAGACGGCTCACCACGATGTCGACCGCGCGGGTGTAAAGCTCGGCCTCGTGACCGCGCAACTGGTTGAGGATGTCGTCTCGGCTGAACACACGGCCAGCCTCGCGTGCCAGCAGGTGCAGCAGGTCGAACTCCGTGCTGGTCAGGTCCAGTGCCTGGCCCTGGCGCAGCACGCTGCGCTGGGTGGGGTCGATGGTGAGACCTTCAAAAGCCATCACCCCGGGTGCCTGTACGGACGCGGGGCCATTGTGGCCGTTGCGACGACGCAGCACGGTCTGGATGTGGGCCACCAGTTCGCGCGGCTCGAAGGGTTTGGGCAGGTAGGCGTCCGCCCCCAGCTCCAGGCCCACCACACGGTCCATCACGTCGCCGCGCGCGGTGAGCATGACGATGGGGATGTCACTTTCCTTGCGGATGGTGCGGCAGAGTTCAAAGCCGTCCATCTCGGGCAGCATCACGTCCAGAATGGCGGCGTCGAACCCGCCGCTGCGCAGCCGGGCCAGTCCCTCGCTGGGGCGCAGCGCGTGGCTCAGCGCCAGCTCAAAGCGCTGAAAGTAGGTGGCCAGCGGTGGCCCCAGTTGTTCGTCATCGTCAATCAGCAGAACGCGGTGCATGCGGCATTCTCACATCACCCGGCTCGCCGCCCCGCCACTGATCGCACGGTGACGCAGGATCAGCCGGCGCACACGTCGCTGGGCGACCAGGTCCATGGCGTCGTAGCGGTCGGCGGTGGCGAGCAGTTCGGGCAGCACGGGTACTGCAGCGCCAGGGGCCTGGCGCGACAGGCGCGACCACAGCCACAGCGCGTGTTCACGGTCGAAGCGCGGGCCCCACACCATGGCCAGCACTTCTTCGTGCGGGTTGGGTATCTGCGCAAGCAGGGCCGGGCCGTGCTCGCGCAGCGGGCGCGCGATGGGCAACAGGGCGGGCGACATGGCGCGCTGCCTCAACCGCGCTTCCACCAGCCGCGGCGCTTCTCCATCTTTTCGCGCACCTGGGCTTGCTGGGTGGGGGTCAGGCTGTCGTAGAAGTCGGCCATGGCGGCGATCATGCGAGGGCCACCGGCCTGCACGGTCTGGGTCTTCTGGTCGAGCAAGGTCTGTGCGCGGCTGCGGTCGAACTTCTCGCCTGCGATGAGGGCCTTCATCTCGCTGCGCGGGTCAGCGCTGTCACCGCGCAGGGCCTTGCGCTGCGCCAGCATCTCGTCGGCCAGCACACCCAGCTTCTGCTTCTGTGCTTCGTTGAGTTCAAGCTTTTCGCTGACCTTTTCGATGGCCTTCCCACGCATCTCGGTGACGCGCTCTTCGCTCCAGCCGCTACCGTGCCGGTGTTCGCCGCGCGAGCCACAGGCGGTGAGCCCACCGACTATGAGGGTGGCGCCGAGGGCGCCATAGAGGGTGCGTTTGATCCAGGTTTTCATGACGGTTTCCTTGTTTGACGAGGGGTTGAACATGACCGTCATGGTGCCGGGCGGCGCTGTGCGCGTCGTCTCGCCGCCGTTTCGCTTTGTATCGTTTTTTTTCAGTGCCTGACCGACCGCACCCTGGCCAGGTACGCCTGGACATGCGCGCCCAGTCGCTCGGCCACCACGCGCCCGATACGTGACAGCGGCCGATTGGCACTGATCACCACGGCCACCGTCTGGGCCTGCGCACTCTTGTCGCGCAGCGGTATGAAGCGCAGGCTGCCGTCCAGGATTTCCGGGCCGGCATCGAGTTCGGAGGTCAGCGCCACATGGCTGCCGCTGCGCACCAGCGACTTCACCAATTGCAGCGAATTGGTCACCAGCGGTGGTCGGGCCTCTTCGAGCAACCAGTTGTGGCTGCGCTCCAGGTATCGCCGGATCGCCAGTGCGCGGCTTTGCGCGGCCAGCGGCCATGCAGCCACGTCTTTGAAGGTGGCGTGCTTCTGCACGGCCAGCGGGTGTCCAGGTGCCACCACGCAGCCCAGCGGCAGATCGGCGGTGCTGACGATGTGCAGATCGCGGCTGGGCTTGATGTTGAACGCAACCGCCAAGTCCACGTCGCCGTCCTGCAGGTGGCGCAGCGCGTCATCGGTATTGACCACTTCCACATCCAGCACCACACCCGGGTACTCGGTGGCCACGGTGTGCACGAACTCCGGCATCAGCCCGTTGGCGTGGCTGTCCATCACGGCCAGGCGCAGTTGTCCATGGCTCACACCCTGCAGGTGCTGGATGTCTGACAGCGTGCGGTTCAGGTCGGCCCGCCAGCGCAGCGACAGCGCCAGCAGCAACTCGCCCGCAGCGGTGAGCCGCATCCCACGCGGCTGGCGTTCGAACAAGGGCACGCCCAGGCTTTCTTCCAGTAACAGGATCTGCCGGTCGATGGCCGAGGCGGAAATGGACACCTCGCGCGCGGCGGCCTGCACCGAACCGAGCTGTGCCACGGCGGTGAGATAGCGCAAGGCCTTGGGGTGCAGGGGACTCTGTGCAGACATGGAGACTCCGGTGCTGCGTTCTAAAAAAGAGGGATATCAATCGCAAATTATGCGATGGACAGCAACACAAGAGAAGCCACAAACTGCGCTCCAAGATGACATTCCAACCCACTCTCCCTCTGCGTCTGGCCACGCTCAACACCCTGGACCAGGACGCTTTCTGCGCCCTGCTCGGCGGCATGGTGGAACATTCGCCATGGGTGGCCCGCCAAGCCTGGGGAGATCGCCCTTTTGCCTCCCTGGAAGAGCTGTACGACGCGCTGGCCCGCGCCATCCGCCTGGCGGCGCGTTCGCAGCAAGTGGCCTTGCTGCGGGTGCACCCGGAGCTGGCCGGCAGCGAGGCTACGGCCGGCGCCATGACGGCCGACTCCAACAGCGAGCAGGGCCGACTCGGCCTGCTCACCCTGCACCCCGACGACCTTGCCCGCCTGACCGACCTGAACCGGCGCTACCGCGAACGCTTCGGCTTTCCCTACGTGGCGGCCATGCGATTGCATGGCTCACTGGCCGATGTGTTCCGCAGCTTTGAGCAACGCCTGCACAACGACCCGGAAACCGAACTTGCCGTGTCGCTGCTGCAGGTGTGTGAAGTGATGCGCGGGCGCCTGGCACGCACCGTGCTCGCCGACGCCGGCGCCCACTCCCTTTGCCTCGTTTCCACCCCCACCAGGAGCCTTTCATGAAATCCAGCAAGCGCCAATTCCTGCTGAACGCCGCCGCGATCAGCCTGCTGTGTGCGGCCACCACCAGTGTGCAGGCCCAGACCTGGCCGCAACGGCCGATCCGCATGGTGGTGACCTTCGCGCCAGGTGGCTCGTCGGACATCGTGGCGCGCCTGATCCAGCCGGGCCTGCAGGAGAAACTGGGCCAGCCGGTGATCGTGGAAAACAAGCCCGGTGGCGGCAGCACCATTGGTGGCTACGAGGTGGCCAAAGCTGCGCCAGACGGCTACACGCTGCTGTTGTCGAACACCGCACCCATCAGCATCTCGCCTTTCATGCTCGACAAACCCACCTACGACCCCATCAAGAGCTTCACGCACATCGCCTACATCGGCTCGGTGCCCAATGTGTTTGTGCTGCACCCATCGGTGCCGGCGCGCACCCTGCCTGAACTGGTAACGTGGATCAAAGGTCAGAGCAAGCCGGTCAACTACGGATCGGGCGGCGTGGGCTCCATCGGCCACATTGTGGGCGAGCTGTTCAAGCAGCAACAAGGGCTGAACATGGAGCATGTGCCCTATCGGGGTTCGGGCCCCATGCACAGCGACCTGCTGGGTGGCACACTGCAGTTCGCGGTGGACACACTGACGCAGAACGTGCCCTACATGAAAGACAAGCGACTCAACGGCCTGGCGGTGACCTCGCGCGCCCGAATGCCGCTGGCGCCCGATGTGCCCACGGTGGGCGAAGCAGGCTTTCCCACGCTGCTGGCCGAGAACTTCCTGGGCGTGTCTGCCCCTGCCGGTGTGCCGCAGGAAGTGATCGACAAGGTGCACAAGGCGGTGAGCGAGGTCATCATGCAGCCCAGCATCCTCAAACGCTTTGAAGAAATGGGCATTGCCGTGGACAAGATGAGCCAGCCGGAATTCGCCGCATTCGTGGACAAACAAGTGGCCGACTGGGGGCCAGCGGTGAAGGCCACTGGCGCGAAGCTGAACTGATGGCAGGCGGCATTTCCATCCATTGTGTGGACGTGGCCAACGGCCAGTTGGCGGTGGGCTTGCGCGTGGAGCTTCGGCGGCTCTCGCCCCAAGGTGAACCCTTGTTGCCCCTGCTGGCTGAAGGACGCATCGCCGACAACGGCCTGCTGCAACACCCGGTGCTGATGAGCGAGGCCATCATTGCAGGTGGCTACGAGGTGATGTTCGACGTGGGCGGCTACTACCGGGCGCGCGGGGATGTGGTGCCAGCGCCAGCTTTTCTGGAACGAGTGCCGTACCGCTTTCACATCGCCGACACGGCGCAGCATTACCACCTGCCGTTCAAGTTCACCGCCTGGGGCTTCTCGCTGTTTCGTGGCGGGGCGTGAACCTGGGCATGGGCACAATGGGCGCTTTCGCACCCTTCGGTGCTGGGAGCTTCGCATGACATGCCACGTTTTCTTGTCTCGGCGCATCTGGGTGTTTTGCTTGGGCATATGCTCCAGTTTTGCACTGGCCACAGCGCAGACCCCAGCCCGAGAAGCGGTGGATTGCTCGGCGGAGGCGACGACACAGATGCAGCTCAACACCTGTGCCCAGCAGGACTTCGAGGCCGCCAGTGCTGCCTACAGCGCCAGCTACCGCCAACTCTCACAAAGTGTGGGCAACAAGCAGCGCCAGTTGTTGCGCGAAGTGCAGACCGAATGGATGCAGTTCCGCACGAAGGCTTGCGAGTTTGAGAAGAATGCGGTGGCCGGTGGCAGCGCAGCGCCCATGGTGTTTTCGCAGTGCCAGGCGCGCATAACGCGTGAACGCACGGCGGAGCTGCAGCGCCACCTCAACTGCGAAGAAGGTGACATCAGTTGTGTGAGACCTGCGAAGTAGATTGAACTTCGCAGCACCTCACACAGGGGCTCAAGCAAACACTTCTGTGTCCACTTCCCGATTCGACTGCTCGCTGTAGCGGTTGCCCTTGACCGTTTGCTGGTTGATTAGCGCGTCCAGCTTCGCCAGCGTGGCGGCATCCAGCTTCACATCACTCGCGCCCAGGTTGTCCTTCAGGTGGTCTTCACGGGCGGTACCGGGAATGGGCAGGATGTGTTCGCCCTGGTGGAGCAGCCAGGCAATGGCAAGCTGGGCCGGGGTGCAACCCACCTCATCGGCAATGGCCATGTAGGGCGGCAGCAGCTTCAGGTTGGCCGCATGGTTCTCGGCTGAAAAGCGCGGCATGCTGCGGCGGATGTCTTTGGGGTCGAGCGCGCTCACGTCGATGGGGCCGCACAGGAAGCCACGCGCCACCGGACTGAAGGCCACGAAAGCCACACCCAGTTCGCGGCAAGCATCCAGCACGGCGATCTCGGGGTTGCGCGTCCACAGCGAATATTCGGTCTGCACGGCGGTGATGGGATGCACCGCATGCGCCTTGCGCACGGTGGCGGCTGAGACCTCGCTCAGGCCAATGGTCTGAATCTTGCCCGCGCGCACCAGATCAGAAAGCGCGCCCACGCTGTCTTCGATCGGCACCTGCTTGTCCCAGCGGTGCAGGTAGTACAGGTCGATCACATCGGTACGGAGGCGCTTCAAGGCGGCTTCGCAGGTGGCGCGCAGCGTTTCAGGTCGACCATCGATCACACGCACCAGCTTGCCGTCGCCCGCCACATCCACGCCCTGCATGCCGCATTTGCTGGCCAGCGTGAACTGCGAGCGGTGCCTGGACAACACCTTGCCAATCACGGTCTCACTGGTGCCAAAGCCATAGAGCGCCGCGGTGTCGAAGTGGGTCACACCCTGGTCCAGCGCAGCCAGCAACAGGCGTTCAGCCTGGGCCTCGGACACGGGGGCGCCATAGGCATGGCAGATGTTCATGCAGCCCAGGCCGATGGCGGAGACGTTGAAAGGGCCGAGTTGGCGTTGTTGCATGTGTTGAACTCCTGAAAAGGGAAACGGCCCCAGCCGTGAGGATGGAACCGTCGATGGTATGTCCGGCGCGAAGCAGGGTGCGCCCGGCAACGCAGAAACCCGGGTCGACCACGTCGCTGGCTGCTGCCCGATGAGGTCCGTAGCGCTGCAGGCGCTGGACTCAGCCGTTCAGTTGCTGCTCCAGGTTGTGCAGCACCTGGTAGCAGTTGAACACCTGGGCCACGCTGGAGTTGGGCTCGCGCCCTTCCTTGATCGCGGCGAAGAACTCGCGGTCTTGCAGCTCGATGCCGTTCATGCTGACCGCCACCTTGGACACGTCGATCTTTTCTTCCTTGCCGTTGAACAGGTCGTCGTAACGCGCGATGTAGGTGGCCGTGTCGCCGATGTAGCGGAAGAAGGTGCCCAGGGGGCCGTCGTTGTTGAAGCTCAGGCTGAGCGTGCAGATGGCGCCGCTGGCGGCCTTGAGCTGGATGCTCATGTCCATGGCGATGCCCAGCACGTGGTGGATGGGGCCCTGGATGGCGTTGGCCTGCACGATCGGGCTGCCGCACTGGTAGGCGAACAGGTCGACCGTGTGGGCGGCGTGGTGCCACAGCAGGTGATCGGTCCAGCTGCGTGGCTGGCCCAACGCGTTGGTGTTGGTGCGGCGGAAGAAGTAGGTCTGCACATCCATTTGCTGGATGTTGAACTTGCCCGCCGTGATCTCGTTGTGGACGTACTGGTGGCTGGGGTTGAAGCGGCGGGTGTGGCCGCACATGGCCACCAGGCCGGTCTGCTTCTGCAGCGCCACCACTTCTTCAGCACCCTTGAGGCTGTCGGCCAGGGGAATCTCCACCTGCACGTGCTTGCCCGCCTTCAGGCAGGCCAGGGTCTGTTCGGCATGCATCTGCGTGGGGGTGCAGAGGATCACGGCGTCCAGCTCTTTCAGCGCCAGGCTGTCAGCCAGGTCGGTGGTGACGTGCTGGATGCCGTACTTGTCGGCCACTTCCTTCGTCTTGTCGAGGTCGCGGCTGATGAGCGAGATCACCTCCACGCCGTCGATGTTCTTGATGCCGTCCAGGTGCTTGATGCCGAAGGCGCCAGCGCCGGCGAGGGCGACTTTGATGGTCATGTTCAGTTCTCCTGTTTGTGAGGTGATGAGTGCCCTCCCCTTTTGGGAGAGAGTTTGGGCAAGGGATAGGCGCGCAGAGAGCCCTCACCCCGGCCCTCTCCCAGAGGGAGAGGGAGGAAGTCAGGTGTTCTCGAGAATCAGATGCCCCACCGCGGTGTTGCTCGCAGGCACATGGTAGAAGCGCTGCACCACCTTCGGCTTGGCACCGCCGGCCACGTCGGCCATGGCGCCGCGCGCAATCAGCCACATGACCAGCTCGATGCCTTCGCTGCCCGCTTCGCGCACGTAGTCGATGTGCGGAATACTGGCGGCGGCTTCGGGGTCGTTGATGAGCTTGTCGAGGAAAGCGTTGTCGAAATCCTTGTTGATGAGGCCGGCGCGCGGTCCCTGCAGCTGGTGGCTCATGCCGCCGGTGCCCCAGATCTGCACGTTGAGGTCTTCGTCAAAACTCTCCACTGCCTTGCGAATGGCCTGACCCAGGTTGTAGCAGCGGCGGCCGCTGGGCACGGGATACTGCACCACGTTGACGGCGAACGGGATCACCGGGCAGGGCCAGGCTTCGGGCTGACCGCACATCAGGCTCAGCGGCACGGTCAGGCCATGGTCCACGTCCATCTTGTTGACGATGGTGAGGTCGAAGTCCTGCTGGATCACGCTTTGCGCAATGTGCGAGGCCAGCTCAGGGTGACCGATGACCTTGGGGACCGGGCGCGGTCCCCAGCCTTCGTCGGCCGGCTGGTATTCGGCCGCAGTACCAATCGCGAAGGTGGGAATCATCTCCAGGCTGAAGGCGGTAGCGTGATCGTTGTAGACCAGAAAGATGACGTCGGGCTTGTTGTCCTTCAACCACTGCTTGCCAAACTCGTAGCCCTGGAAAACGGGTTGCCAGTAGGGCTCTTGCGTTTTGCCGAGGTCGAGCGCGGCGCCGATGGCCGGGACGTGCGAGGTGTAGACGGATGCGGTGATGCGTGCCATTCAGATACTCCATTCCATGCGGTATGCCGGGTTCAGAACCGCCAGCACTGGGTGATACGGGGCCAGGATGCCGTGGGTCCGGGTTTCCCGGCCCACAGGCATCGCCCACTTGAGGGGGTCGCGCGAAGCGCGGCGGGGGTGGGTCATCGTTTGCCCTGGGGCTGGCGGTGCGCCTGCGCGTCGCCGTCTTCGCCCACCACGCGGTTGCCCTGGGCCGAACGGCCACCGGCGATCATCATGTTGCGGTACTCCTCTTCGCTCATGCCGGTCATGGAGCCGGCCATCTGCTGGAAGCTCTTGCCGTCGGTGGCCCCTATCTTGGCCAGGAAGTAGATGTTGCCGCCCAGGCTGATGCACCAGTTCAGATCCCGCGCCAGCACGGCCTGCTTCTGCTCTTCGGTCATGGCCCACTGGTCCAGGTAGGCGCGCTCGTCGGCCTTGAATTTTTCGCGGTTCTCGGCCTTCATGAGGCTCATGCAGAACTGGTTGAGCCAGTAGCCTTTGCGGCTTTGCTCTGCGTCGAAGATGGTCGTGCCGGGCACGTCCTTGTAGGGTTTGTCGAGTGCCATGGGTTCTCCTGATATCCGTTCGGGCGACGCAATCCCATTCGCCCTGAGCCTGTTGAAGGGCTCACCCGGATGCAGGCAAGGGCTTCGACAGGCTCAGCCCGAACGGGCATAGGGGTTCACATCATGCCGGGAGGATTGTCTCCTCGGGCCAATAAAGCTTCATCGGGTTGTCCACCAGCAGTTTTTTCTGCAGTTCAGCCGTTGTCGCGATGTGCGGAATGAAATCGACCAGCAGGCCGTCGTCGGGCATGTGGTCTTTCAGGTTGGGGTGTGGCCAGTCGGTGCCCCAGAGCACCCGGTCGGGGAATTCTTCCACGACCTTGCGCGCGAACGGCACCACGTCCTGGTAGGCGGCCTGCTCGCCGCTCAGCGCCTTGGGGCCAGCCACAGACAGGCGTTCCGGGCAGCTCACCTTGCTCCACACGTTCGGGTGCTGGCGCATGAACTTCAGAAACAGCTCGAATTCGGGGCCGTCCACCGGCTTGCTCACATCAGGCCGACCCATGTGGTCAACCACGACGGTGGTGGGCAGCGCGGTAAAGAAGTCCCACAGCTCGGGCAGGTCCACCGCTTCGAAGTAGATCACCACGTGCCATCCCAGCTTCTGGATGCGCGCAGCAATTTCCATCAGCTCGTCCTTGGGTGTGAAGTCCACCAGGCGCTTGACGAAGTTGAAACGCACGCCGCGCACACCCGCATCGTGGAGGGCTTGCAGTTCACCATCAGAGATGCTGCGCCTGACCGTGGCCACGCCGCGCGCCTTGCCCTCGCTGTTCACCAGCGCATCGACCATGGCGCGGTTGTCAGCACCGTGGCAGGTGGCCTGCACCACCACATTGCGTGCGAAGCCCAAATGGTCGCGCAGCGCGTACAGCTGCTGCTTGCTCGCATCGCAGGGCGTGTACTTGCGCTCAGGCGCATAGGGGAATTCCGCGCCGGGGCCGAACACGTGGCAGTGGGCATCCACGCTGCCGGCTGGTACCTGGAAGCGCGGCTTGCTGGGGCCCTCAAACCAGTCAAGCCAGCCCTGTGTCTTGGTGAAGTCGCCCGATGTCGGTTTGGTCATTTTCTCGTCCCTATGCGTGAGGTGTATCAGTCCAGAAACACCGCGGAACCGGCTTTGCCGGGCCGCTGGTGTTGCACCGCGGGTCGCGCGCAGCGCGGCGGGGGTCAGTCTATGTATTTCAGTCCGGCGGCAGCCAGCGGTTCGCGCATCTTGTACATGTCCAGCCCCAGTACGCCGCTGGCCAGTTTGGCGCGCTTTTCGCCTTCAAAGCTCTCGCGCTTCTGCGCGGCCTCCAGCGTGGCAGCAGCGCGTGCAGCGGGCACACAGACCACCCCGTCGTCGTCGGCCACGATCACGTCACCTGGCGTGACCAGCATGCCGGCACAGACGATGGGGATGTTCACCGACCCGAGTGTGGCCTTGATGGTGCCCTTGCTGCTGATGGCCTTGCTCCAGACGGGGAAGCCCATCTTTTGCAGTTCCTTCACGTCGCGCACACCGGCGTCGATGATCAGTGCGCGTGCGCCGCGTGCCTGGAAACTGGTGGCCAGCAGGTCACCGAAATAACCGTCGGTGCACTCGGCCGTGACCGCCGCCACCACGATGTCACCGGGCTGGATCTGCTCTGCGGCCACATGCATCATCCAGTTGTCACCGGGTTGCAGCAACACGGTGACCGCTGTGCCACTGACCTGCACGCCTGGGTAGATGGGGCGCATGTAGGGCTTGAGCAGGCCCACGCGACCCATGGCTTCGTGCACGGTGGCAGAGCCCAGGGCGGCGAGGCCGTCTGCGGCTGCGCGGTCTGCGCGGGTGATGTTGCGATAAACAACGCCTAGTTCATACATGTTCGGTCTCCTGTGTTGGGCGCCCTCCCCAATCTGGGGATGGTTGGGGTGGGGGCGGCCCCCATCTCAGCCTTCCCCCAGAGGGGGAAGGATCGGATTCATTTCACTTAAAGATTCTCGGCCTTCAATCGCGAGTCAAGGCGCGAGAACACCCGCCGCACATTGCCTTCGTAGATCTGGTGCTTGTCTTCCGCGCTCAGGATCGTGGATGCCTCGATGTAGCGCTTGGTGTCGTCGTAGTAGTGGCCTGTGGTGGGGTCAATGCCGCGCACAGCGCCAATCATCTCGGAGGCGAACAGCACGTTCTTCACCGGGATCACGGTGTTGAGCAGGTCGATGCCGGGCTGGTGGTACACGCAGGTATCGAAGTACACGTTGTTCATGAGGTGCTCGCTCAGCAACGGCTTCTTCATTTCCTGCGCAAGGCCACGGAAGCGGCCCCAGTGGTAGGGCACGGCGCCGCCGCCGTGGGGAATCAGGAATTTCAGTGTGGGAAAGTCCTTGAACAGGTCGCCCTGAATCAGCTGCATGAAGGCCGTGGTGTCGGCGTTGAGGTAATGCGCGCCGGTGGTGTGGAAGCAGGCGTTGCAGCTCGTGCTCACGTGGATCATGGCCGGCAGGTCGTGCTCCACCATTTTTTCGTAGATGGGGTACCAGTGTTTGTCGGTCAGCGGCGGGCTGGTCCAGTGGCCGCCGGACGGGTCGGGGTTCAGGTTGATGCCCACGGCTCCGTACTCGTTCACGCACTTTTCCAGCTCGGGGATGCAGGTGGCCGGGTCCACGCCGGGGCTCTGCGGCAGCATGGCCACAGGTACAAAGTGATCGGGGAACAGCGTGGAGACGCGATGGCAGAGTTCGTTGCAGATCGCGGCCCAGGTGCTGGACACATTGAAGTCGCCGATGTGGTGCGCCATGAAGCTGGCGCGTGGGCTGAACAGCGTGATGTCGCTGCCGCGCTCTTTCATCAGGCGCAACTGGTTGGTCTCGATGGACTCGCGCAATTCGTCGTCGCTGATCTTCAGGTCGGCGACCTTGGGCATCGCAGCCGGATCCTTGATGCCGGCGATCTGCGCGTTGCGCCAGTTCTCCAGCGCCTTGGGGGCGGTGGTGTAGTGGCCGTGGCAATCGATGATGAGGCTCATGTGGTCTCCTGGAGCAGTTGGTATCGGGATCAGGCCGGGTCCATGCCCTGGCGCTTTTTGGCCTCGGCCGCCTCAGGCGACGCCATGAAGGCGATGAAATCGCGCGCCACATCGGGCTGGCTGGCCATGGTGCAGACGGCGGCAGAAAAGGTGGTGGTGATCTGGATGGCATCGGGCAATGGCCCCAGCAAGGTGATGCCTTCCACGTGCAGCAACTCGCTGAGCTGCTGGAAGCCCAGTTCCACCTCGCCCCGCGCCACCAGCGTGCCCACAGGCACACCGGGTGGTGCCTGCACGATGCGCTCGCGCAGCACGTCCGCCACGCCCCAGCGCTCAAACAATCCGGCCAGGGCGACGCCGCTCGGGCCGGTGGAAAAGCTCAAGTTGCGCGCGGCCAGCACGGCCTGTCGCACCGCCGCTTCGGAACCGATGTCGGGGGTGGGAGCGCCCGCCCGCACAGCCAGCGCGACACCGGAGCGCACCAGGTCCACCCGGCTTCCCGGCAGCACTTTCCCGGCGGCTTCCAGTTTGTCGATGGCGTCCGACGCCAGAACCACCAGGTCGAACGGCTCGTCAGCCATCACGCGCCGCGCCGCGTCCACGCCACCCACCGATTCGATCGTCACAGTTGGTGCGACGGCACGTTGCATGTAGGCAGCGATCAGGTCGGCCAGGACCAGGCGCGTGGCCATGGAAGAAATGCCGCGCAAGGCGGGCACAGCAGTATCAGACATGTTCTGCATTGTGCTCACGGCAAAAAATCCAACAAGCGGTATACCGTACTATTAGCCATTCCGTTTTGGCATATCTCTGCACACTCCCGTCCATGGATCTCAAGCAACTGGCGTATTTCGTTCGCGTAGCCGAACTTGGCAGCTTCACCAAGGCGTCGCAGGCGCTGGACGTGGCGCAGCCGGCCCTCTCGCGCCAGGTGCGCCTGCTGGAAGTGGAGCTGCGGCAGAACCTGCTGATTCGCAACGGACGCGGCGCCACGCCCACCGAAGCGGGGCGACTGTTGCTGGAGCACGGGCGCGGCATCCTGCACCAGGTGGAACGCGCCCGAGAAGAGCTTGGCCGCGTGCGGGGCTCCCTGGCCGGGCGCGTGGCCATCGGCTTGCCACCCAGCCTGGCGCGGGTGGTCACCGTGCCGCTGACGCGAGCTTTCCGCCAGCAACTGCCCGAAGCCAGCCTGTCCATCAGCGAAGGCCTCTCAGCGACCATGCAGGAGTGGCTGGCGACCGGTCGGCTGGACATCGCGGTGCTCTACAACGCCCTTCCCGCGCCGGAAATCGACATCACGCCGCTGCGCGACGAAGACCTGTTCCTGGTGCAGAAGCGCCCTGCCGGTCTGGCTGAAGAACCACCCGCGCCACCCATTCCTTTGGCCGAGGTGGCCCTGCTGCCACTGGTGATCCCCAGCAGACCCAACGCGATTCGCATGCACGTGGAAACCGAAATGGCCAACATCGGCTGCCGACCGCTGGTGGCCTTGGAAATCGATGGAGTCGGGGCCATCCTGGATCTTGTGGAAGACGGGGCCGGCGCCGCCCTGCTCTCCAGCAATGCCGTGGCCAGTTCGATCCGCCCGTCGGCCTACCTGACCCGACCGGTCTGCGACCCTCCGCTGCGCACGCGGCTGTGCCTGGCCACCAGCTCCATGCGTCCCGCCACGCTCACCCAGCAGGCCACGCTGAACCTCATCAGGAAAATCCTGGGCTGAGGCCTCCCCGCCACGCGCCGGGGGTCAGCCCTTCACCATCCAGAGGATGGCGCTGAGGGTGAAGAACGAAGCGGCCGTGGTGACCAGCAGGGCCGCGGCCGTGAAGCCTTCCAGGCCGTGCCGTTGGGCAAGCAGGGGGTAGATGCCCAGCATGGGCATGGCGGCCGACAGAACGGCCGCGGACCGCAGATCGCCGGTGACGGATGGCAGGCCGAGGACGGACAGCAACATGACGGCACCGAACACCGCCAGTGGGTGCAGCACCAGCTTGCCCACCGCGATCATCGCCACCTGCCTGCGAAGACCCTCGATCTGCAAACCCACCAGGGTGCCCCCGATGATGAACAGGGCCAGGCCGCCACTGGCTGCGGAGAACAGGCTGATGGTGCGCGACAGCACGTCGGGCAGTCGCAGCCCCAGCAAAGCCACCAGAAAGCCGGCACAGATGGCCACGATCATCGGGTTGCGGATCTGCCGCGCGGCGGTCTGCTTCAGCACCTGCGCCACCGACTGCCTCTGCCCCTGGTGGGCGCCCGCGTCGGCCAGGGCAAACAGCAAGGGCAGCTTGATGAGGTTTTCCACGATCAGGTTCAGCGCCAGGATGACGCCCGCCAGTGGCCCGAAGGCCAGCAGCATGACGGGGTAGCCCACGTAGCCGCTGTTCGAGCACGTCATTCCCATGGCCACGTAGGCGCTTTCGCTCAGGGGCTTGCCTTGCACCCGGCGCGCGTACCACAGCGCACCGGACATGAGCGCGAGTGAACCGGCGGTAAACGCCAGCAGATAACCCGGATGGATGACCTCGGTCAGCGGACGTGAAGCCAGCGCGCTGAACAGCAGCGCCGGCAGGGCGATCTGGATCACGAAACGGCCGAGGACCCGCATGTCCGCGCCGCTGAACAGACCCCAGCGCACGCTGGCAAAGCCGGCTGCGATGCAGAGATAGATCGGGCCGGTGATGGTGAAGATGTCGAGCAAGGGTGGGCCTGGCTCAGGTGGCTGGGTCGCCAGGTGGCCGGGACAGCAAGCGGTCCGCATACGCCTGCCAGGGCGAAAGCGACTCAGCCTTGTGGCTCAGGTCGGCAAACAAACCGTCTCGCGCCTTTCCAGCCATCCAGTCGTGTTTGTCGGCGATGGCCGTTGCCATGAAGGGATCAAAGCCCGCCTCACGCACGGTGTTCGCCACCTCGCGCATTTCTTCTGCACGGCGCTTGCCGTGTTGCGCCACCCGGCTGAAGAAGTAACTGCCCTGGCGCTGCCAGTCAATGCCGGGGAAAGTTTCCTGCAGCGTGGCGATCATCGCGTCCTCCACGCCGTGGTGGCGAGCGGTGGCGTAGCTCTCCAGCACCAGGGCCTCCAGCCCCTTGATCATCACGCTCCGGCACATCTTGGTGGCCGAGGCCACGCCCAGCTTTTCACTCGCGATCTTCGCGTCCATGCCCAGCGCCTTCAGCGCGGGCTGCAAGGCCTCTGCATGCGCGCCGCCCAGCAGCATGGGCACACGGATGCCGTAGGGCGGCACCGATGTCATCACCCCGGCCTCCACATAGCGTGCACCAGCCGAATCGATCTGCGCGGCGGCCTGCTGCTTGGTGCCCGGCGAAGCAGAATTCAGATCCAGAAAGAACGCGCCGGGCCGGATGTGGGCCCCCACGGCCTGCGCCACCGCCAGCGTGTTCGACGCGGTCACCGCCGACACCACCAGGGTGGCCTCTGCGCACAAGGCAGCCAGACCGTCACATGCCTCCACGTTGTTCGCAACCGCCAAAGCCACCATGGTTTCACGCATTTCGGGCTGGTCGAACTTCAGATCCCAGGCGCCCACCCAGGGCACACCCGCTGCCTTGAACCCGGCACTGAAAATGCGCCCCACCTCACCAAACCCGACAAAACCCACACGCATGTTGTCCATCTTTGATCCTCACCACAAGGTTTCACTGCTTCGGTATGCCGACACGCTCGATCACGGCGCTCCAGCGCTGGATGTCGGCCAGGAGCAGCTCCGACGCCTGTTCCGGCGTGGACGCCTTGGCCTCCACATTGAGCGTGCGCAGTCGCTGTTGCACCTCGGCATCGGCCAATGAGGCCACGATTTCGCGGTGCAACCGGCGGATCACAGCCGCCGGCGTGCCAGCAGGTGCGGCCAGGGCGTTCCAGGACGAGGCCACCAGACCGGTCACACCCGCTTCGGTGGCCGTGGGCACACGGGGCTGCAAGATGGAACGGGTTTCGCCGGTCACGGCCAGTGGCCTCAAGGTGCCGGCATGGATCTGCGGCAGCACCGGCCCGAGCATTTCCACCGCCACATCGACCTGACGACCGCGCAACGCCGCCACCAATGCCGGCGTGCCATTGAAAGGCACCACATGCACATCGATGCCGGCTGCGCTCTTGAACAGCTCGGCGGTGAGGTTCTGCGTGCTGCCCACGTTGATGCTGCCCACATTGAGCTTGCCAGGGTGCGCCTTGGCAAATGCAATCACCTCGGCCAGCGTGGTGAAAGGCGCTTCAATGCCCGACACCACGGCAATGTCGAAAAAGCCCAGTGTGGAAATCGGCTTGAAATCGTTCACCGTGTCGAAGGGCAGCGACTTGAACAGGCCGGCCGTGACAGCGGTGCCGTTGGACATCAGGAACAGAGTGTGACCATCGGGCGCTGCGCGAGCCACGGCTTCGGCGGCCGCCACACCACCAGCGCCGGGCCGGTTTTCAATCACCACCGGCTGGCCCAGTTGCTGTGCGAGCTTCTGACCCACGGCGCGCGCCGTGAGGTCACCCACACCCCCTGGCCCGAAAGGCACCACGATGCGCACACTCTTGGTGGGAAAGGCGGGCTGCGCTGTGGCCACGGTGGGCGCCATGCATGTGATGCCGAAACCCATTGCCGCAGCTGCCAGAAGTTTTCGTCGACGAATGAACGGTGATGGCATGGTGCCCTCCTTTGTCTCAGTACTTGAACTCTTCAAGTTTCCAGCAAAAAGGGCCTGCTTGTGCAGGCCCTTCGTTCGCGCATGTAAGCACCATCAAAGACGCAGCACGAACACGGTGATCGAGGGAAAAGCCACCAGAATGGCGGTGCGGATCACGTCGCTCAGCACGAACGGCATCACACCGCGGTAGGTGGCCATGATGGGCACGTCCTTGGCCATGGAGTTGATCACGAACAGGTTCATGCCCACCGGAGGTGTGATCAGCCCCACCTCCACCACGATCAGCACCAGAATGCCGAACCAGATGGCGAATTCCTCCGGCGACAGCCCGAAGTCCAGCACCGTGACGATGGGGAAGAACACGGGAATGGTCAGCAAGATCATGGACAGCGAATCCATGAAGCATCCCAGTATCACGTAGATGACCAGGATCGCCACCAGCACCACCCAGGGGTTCAGCCCCGCACCGCTCACCATGGAGGCGGCCTCCTGCGGCAGTTGCGACAGCGCCAGAAAAGTGTTGTAGACACCTGCGCCCAACACGATCATGAAGATCATGCCGGTGGCGGTCGCCGTGCCCAGAATGGCACCCAGCAGCGTCTTGCGGTTCAGACCGCCAGCGGCCCAGGCGGCCATGCCAGTGCCGAACGCGCCCACCGCAGCGCCTTCGGTGGGCGTGAACAGGCCGCTGTAGATACCGCCCACCACAGCCACGAAGATCACCAGCACCGGCCAGACCTTGGCGGTGGCAACCCACCGGTCCTTCATGGGCATGGGCGGCAAGGTGCCCATTTCCTTGGGGCGCACACGCGCATAGATCGCAATCACGATCATGTAGCCAATGGCTGCCAGGATGCCAGGCACGAAGGCGGCCAGGAACAGCTTGGCGATGTTCTGCTCAGTCAGGATGGCATAGATCACCAGCACCACCGAGGGTGGGATCAGGATGCCCAGCGTGCCACCTGCGGCCAGTGCGGCGGTGGAAATGCCCCCGGCATAGCCAGCGCGCTTGAGTTCAGGCAGGGCCACCTGACCCATGGTGGCCGCCGTGGCCAGCGAGGAACCGCAGATGGCGCCGAAGCCGGCACAGGCACCCACCGCAGCCATGGCCACGCCACCCTTTCGGTGCCCGATCCAGGCTTCTGCCGCCTTGAACAACGCCTGCGAAAGCCCGCCCAGCGCCGCAAACTGCCCCATCAGCAGGAACAGCGGAATGACAGAGAGCGAGTAGTTGGAGAAGGTGCTGTAGGTGACCTGCTTGAGCTGGTTCAGGATGGGCGTTGGGCTGCCGTAGACGATGCCGGCGCCCACCAGACCGCAGATCAGCATGGAAAGGCCGATCGGGATGCGGATGAAGATCATCAGCAGCAGGATCGGGAAGGACCAGGCGGCAAGTTCGATACCGGACATTTCAGGCTTTCAGGCAGACCAGCCGGGAGGCGGTCGATGCGCCCACGGAGGGCAGCGAATCAAGGGACAGAAGGCGGCGAGTGGATGGGCGCAGGGGTCTCAATGGCTGGCCCCATCGACCGTGAACCCCGCCGGCACCGATCCGATGCCGAACTGGGTCAGCGTCTTGGCGATGTAGCACAGGCAGCCGATCGCTGCACCCACCATGCACACCGCGTAGGCCCACCAGATGGGCATCTGCAGGATGAAGGTGGTTTCCATGTACTCGCGCTTTTCCACCATGCCTTCCCACAACTTCCAGGACAGCATCAGCCAGACCGCCAGCATGAGCACATCGCTGATGGTGTCGATCACGCGGCGCGCAACATTGGGCAGGTGCATGTAGAGCAAGTCCACAGTGGCGTGCCCGCCTTTGAGGTAACACCAGGGCAAAAAGAAGAACACGGCCAGCGCCGTACCGACTTCAACCAGTTCGAAATCACCCGGCACAGGCCCCAGGCCCACACCGATCAGGGCTCGCCCAGTGACGCTGACCACGATCATGATCGTCAATGCGCACAACATCAGGCCGCCGATCAGGGCAGTCCAGTTCGCGATCCGGTATATCCAGCCAATCATCATCAGTTCCTTGAGGGGGAAGTCCGGCACAACGGACCCTTGAAGGCGTTGTCCATGCGCGCGCGCGACAGACTCGGGACATTGTGACCCATGGCGCCAGGGACTCCAGCGCGCGTCGAGCATTCGGACCGACCAGAATATACCGCAGTGTTTCGGATCATTGAATGAGTTTACCTATTCGTAATACCTTGTGGTCCTTGCCACTTCCCCGCCGATGCCCAGAATCGACTTTGATCACTCTATCGCGATCCGGTGCCCGAAAAAATGGCCGTCCATGGTCATGGACGGCCATCTGGCAAAGCCCGATCAGCGTGAATGTTTCGCAATCAGCGCGCGTGCTTCGGCAGCCAGTTTGGCGCCGTCGATGTTCTTGCCTTTCATCTCCTCGATCCAGTCGGTTTCCACTGTGGCAGCCGTGCGGCGCCAGCGTTGGGTTTCGGCTACGTCAAGGGCCACGATGTTGTTGCCCGCCTTGACGGCAATCTCGCGGCCTGCCTTGTCGCCTTCATCCATCGCACGGCCGAACATGGCGGCGGTTTCGATGCCGGAATTGTTGTCGATGACTTTCTTCAAATCGTCGGGCAGGCGGTCGTAGGCGTTGCGGTTCATCGAAAAGGCAAACGTCTGCGTATACAGCCCGGTGGTCCCCGCAAAGGTGGTGTGATTCTTCACCAGCTCGGACACTTTCAAGGCAGGCGTCACTTCCCATGGAATGGTGGTGCCGTCAATCACGCCTTTGGAAAGGGCCTCGGTCACCGCAGGCACGGGCATGCCCACCGGGGTGGCACCCAGCTTGGTCAGCATGTTGTTGATGATGCGCGAGCCGCCGCGAATCTTCATGCCACGAAGGCTCTCCAGACCCGTGACCGGATTCTTGGTGTGGAAGAGGCCGGGTCCGTGGGTGTGCACCGCGATCAGCTTGACGCTGCGAAATTCGTCCGCTGCATGTTGTTCCACATACTCCTGGAAAGCCTTGGAAGAAGCCTCGGCCGAACCGCTCATGAACGGCAGCTCGAAAACTTCGGCCTTGTTGAATCGGCCCGGGGTGTAGCCCAGCACCGTCCAGGTGATATCGACCACGCCGTCACGTGCCTGGTCAAACAGTTGCGGTGGCGCGCCGCCCAGCTGCATGGCATGGAACAGCTGGATCTTGATGCGCCCACCGGACTCTGCCTCGACCTTCTGAGCCCATGGCACCAGCGCACGCGCCGGAATGGTGGCCTGGGGAGGCAGCATCTGGTGCATCCGAAGTGTGACCGGCTGCTGCGCAAACGCAGTGCCTGCCATCGAGCCGGCCGCTGCAGCGGCCATGGCCAGCATGGTCGCACGCCGAGTGAAAGTGGGTGATTTCATCAATTTGTCTCCTGTAGATTGGTGTGTCATAGAGGCTGTCAATGTGGATCTACCCAGCTCAAGGCAGTTTCAAAACAATGGCTCCACAATGTGCGATGTTCCCGCTTTATATGCCATAGGACATTGGGACTTTCAGCTATGCCGGTTTGATATGGGCGTATGCGCTGGGCAAGCCGTATGTGTCTCCGCCACGTCGAACCATAGAAATCGGCCCGAGTCAACGAACAGCGGTCGATTCTGCTGCCTGCTTTTAAGGCAGTCGGACGATGCGTCGACCATTGAAGGCCTGTTGCACCGCCGCCGGCGTCAAAGCCAGGGTCTTGTACAGAACCAACACGACGACCAGGGTCGCCACGGGGGCTCCACCATAAAAAATGCCGTAAGGCCAGTAGAGGTCCGATCCGAAGGCAGACTGCCACGCTCCCCAGAACACCAACATGATGCAAGCATGGGAGAGAAACATCAAATAAATCATGGGCTCCAGCCGCGCCAGATGGTCGCCCACGGCAAAACGGCTCAGTACATGGGAGGCCCACAAGAATGCGCTGCTCACCCCCAAGCGCATCAGCGTATCCCTTGCGGTGTCGCTGTGCTCTGCAGCAAACGCCGGCACCAGCCACACCAGCGCCACGGGAACAGAAATGCTCGCCAGCAGCTTCCCGAGGACGGCCAACCGGGGAGTGAACAAGCTTCCTTGTAGTGCAAGACAAATCCCGGTGCAGAAGAAGATCAGGATGTAAGGGCGCAGGATCACAGGAGAAAAGCCCACCGTCAGCCCAAAGAGCCACACCGCTGTCAATCCGACAAAGCCTGTTCGCCTCAGAAGCATCTGCAGCACCGGCAGAAGCAGCGAACACACGAAGATGTCGCGCAAGAAATTCAACGCGGTGGTGGCTGATCCGTAGTTGTACGCGGTCAACCTGTCCAACAAAAGGCCGATCTGACCCCATTCGAAACGCGGCAGATCGCGAAGCACCGATGTTTGTGCACCGCTGACTTGCCATATCACCACCTACAACAGAATGATGATGGCGTTCCAGCCGATGAGCGGAACGACCAGTGTCTGCCAGCGCTCACCCACGTAAATCGCCCAGCTCCTTCTCTGCCCGTAGGCCATCACGGCCAGGTAGCCTCCCAGCACGCTCAACGCAGGCACGCTGGCCCTTCCCAGGATTTCTGAAAGCAAATTCTCCAGATATGAGAGGTTGGGGGGAAGCTCACCGACATGGTCATTCAGTCCAGGATTGACGTGCACATAGCTCATGAAAAAGATGCACATCACCCGGCATATCTTGATTGCCCTGGAATCATCAGAAGTCATTTGGCGCAATTTCCCCTGGCGTGTTGTCACGCAAAAAACGCCGTCCAGATCGGACAGCCCGTCTTCCATGCCCGACGCGGGAAAGAGACTTGGTGAAGCGAAAATTCGTCGACTTGGTGACAGGCAAGTCGATCAAACATGGAGACCCGCGCTGACATCAGCGGACCGATCAGTAAAACATGCAGCCGCGTTGAAAACGCAGGAATAGTATTAAAGTGTTAACTGCGTGCGCGGGTGTAATAACGAGCACCCTCGGTTCGATGGCTGACGCGACCGAGGGCCATGGGCGATCTGCCCGGGAAACGCCACAATGCAAACCACGCCTACGCAATGGAACCCCGAATCTGGGGGTCCAGACACGGACGCCCACTTACTTTGTCAAGGACGCTCATGACGCTTCGCACCCAACCCCCTTTCCGGGCCGACCATGTCGGCAGCTTCCTGCGCCCGGCCTATCTGCTGGAGGCCCGCGACCAGTTCTTCAACAAAAAAACCCTGAGTGCCGATCAGCTGCGCGCCGTCGAAGACCGGGCGATCACCGAAATCGTGAAGTTCCAGTCGGATGTGGGACTTCAATCGATCACCGACGGTGAGTTTCGACGCACCTATTTCCACATCGACTTTCTGGAACAGCTGGGCGGCGTGAAAACCGACATACCCGTGACCATCGTTCGACCCGACGGCACCGAGGAACTGGCGCCTCCCGTCATCCGGGTGATCGACAAGGTTCGCCACGCGAAGAACATCCAGCTGGCCGACTTCCAGTTCCTGAAGAGCCAGGTGGAAGCGCTCGGCCGGCCAGGCGTGGTGCCGAAGGTGACCATCCCCTCGCCCACCATGTTGCACTTCCGGGGTGGGCGTGCCGGCATCAGCAAAGAGGCGTATCCCGAACTGGACCCGGTGTTCTACGACGACGTGGCCAAGGCCTATGGCGAAGAGCTGCAGAGCCTGGCCGACGCGGGCTGCACCTACGTGCAGATGGACGACACCAACATGGCCTACCTTTGCGACGACCGCATGCGCGAAGCCGCCCGCAGCCGTGGCGATGATCCCAACGAACTGCCACACCGCTATGCGAGCTTCATCAACAAGGTGGTGGCGCACAAACCCGCCGGCATGACCCTGGCCATGCACCTGTGCCGCGGCAATTTCAAGAGCACCCATGCAGCTGCCGGCAACTACGAGCCTGTGGCCGAAGCGCTGTTGTCGGAAATGAACCTGGACGCCTACTTCATGGAATACGACGACGACCGCAGCGGCGACTTCCGCCCGCTGCGCTTCCTGAAACCCGGCAAGACCGTGGTGCTGGGTCTGGTGACCACCAAGTTTGGCCTCCTGGAGACGAAGGACGATCTCAAACGCCGGATCGAAGAAGCTGCGAAATACGCTCCCCTGGACCAACTGTGCCTGTCACCTCAGTGCGGCTTCTCGAGTACCGTGCATGGCAACAACATCGCCGTGGAAGATCAGCGCCGCAAACTGGCGCTGGTGGTGGAGACGGCGCAGGAGGTGTGGGGTTAGGCGAACGACTCTCTCCGGAAAGTCGAGCCCCTCACCCCTTCCCTCTCCCCAGAGGGGCGAGGGGGCAAGGCACTGCCTCCGAAAAGGGCATGGGCAAGAGCAGCCTTTCTTGCACCAGACTTGACGGAAGCTGAAGGGGAATTGATCCAGTGACACCGAGGGTCCGGCTCCGCCGGCCCAAGGTGTCGTCCCCCCTCCAAGCCGAAGGCGCAAGAGAGGGTGGAGCCGCACTGCGGCGCAGGGGGGAGTCCCTACTTCGTGTGTTTGGCGATCAAAGCCCGAGCTTCGGCAGCGAGCTTCGCGCCGTCGATGTTCTTGCCCTTCATCTCGTTGACCCAGTCGGTTTCAACCGCACTGGCGGTGCGGCGCCAGCGCTGTGTCTCGGCCACGTCTAGTGCCACGATGTTGTTCTTGGCCTTTTGTGCAATGTCCAGGCCCACCTTGTCGCCTTCGTCCATGGCGCGACCGAACATGGCTGCGAGCTCCACACCCGAGTTGTCGTCGATGACTTTCTTCAGATCTGCCGGCAGACGATCGTAAGCGTTGCGGTTCATGGAGAACGCGAAGGTCTGGGTATACAGGCCGGTGGTGCCGGCGAAGGTGGTGTGATTCTTCACCAGCTCCGTCACCTTCAGCGCGGGCGTCACTTCCCACGGGATGGTGGTGCCGTCGATCACGCCTTTGGAAAGGGCTTCTGTCACCGCAGGCACAGGCATGCCCACCGGCGTGGCACCCAGCTTGGTCAGCATGTTGTTGATGATCCGCGAGCCGCCGCGGATCTTCATGCCGCGCAGGCTTTCCAGCCCGGTGACCGGATTCTTGGTGTGGAACAGGCCAGGTCCATGCGTGTGAGCCGCGAGCAGCTTCACGCTCCTGAATTCATCGGCAGCAAAGGTCTCGACGTATTCGTGAAAAGCCCTGGAAGATGCCTCGGCCGGGCCACTCATGAATGGCAGTTCAAAAACCTCGGCCTTGTTGAAGCGGCCAGGGGTGTAGCCCAGTACTGTCCAGGTGATATCGGCCACACCATCGCGGGCCTGGTCAAACAGCTGAGGGGGCGATCCGCCCATTTGCATGGCGTGAAAGAGCTGGACCTTGATGCGGCCACCGGAGTCGGCTTCGATCTTCTGTGCCCAAGGAATGATGGCGCGCGCAGGGATGACGGCCTGTGGGGGCAGGAACTGGTGAAGTCGAAGCGTCACGGTTTGCTGCGCGCTGGCGTGCCCGGCAAAGAGCCCTGCGGCGGCAACGCCAAGGGCCGCCACGGCGGTGCGTCGTTGAATCAATTTCATGGGAATCTCCTGACGGTGAGGATGCAAACGCTTGAATGGCGCAGAAAACGCCTACATTGCGTTGCGGTGGAAACAGATGGACACTTTGCAGTGTCGGGCGTCCCCGCGCCAGCGCTTTTGTCCTCTTTCAGCTATGCCGCTGCGGCATGAAACATCTGCAGCCAGCACAAACCACGCAAGCCCCGTGCGCGCTGACCAGACCGTGGTTACCATGCCCGACATGACACCGCCAGCACCCCTGCACTTCCATTTCGACTTCATTTCGCCGTTCGGCTACTTTGCGTCCTTGCAGGTCGAGGCACTGGCGCAGCGCCACGGACGCACGGTGGAGTGGCACCCCATGTTGCTGGGTGTGTCGGTGCTGAAAGTGATGGGCCTCAAGCCCCTGCTGGACACGCCGCTCAAAGGCCCTTACACCGAACGCGACGTGCTGCGCTATGCGCGCGAACATGGCCTGCAGATGGCGAGAGCGCCCAGCGACCCGGTGATGAACCCGCTGCCCAGCGCACGGGCGCAGGCGTGGGTGCGACAACACCGGCCGCAACATGCCGGCGCCCTGGCCCAGGCCATCTACCGCAGCTACTGGTGCGAAGGAAAAGACCTGTCGTTTGCAGATACCCTGCGCGCCCTTGAACTGCCTGCCGGCCTGACCGGCGACGAAGTGGCCACGGCCGCGGCCAGCGAAGAAGCGTCTGCGCTGCTGAAGGCCGAGGTGAATGCCGCCATCGAAGCCGGCATTTTCGGTTCGCCCACGCTGGTGGTCGATGGTGAACCCTTCTGGGGCGTGGACAAGCTGGAGCAGGCCGAGCGCTGGCTCGCGCGCGGCGGATGGTGAAGGCGCGAAGGCCGATGCCAACGGTTATGGCGAGAAACGCAGCGTCACCTGCACGGCCATTGCGGCGAGGCCCTGCATCATGCGTTCCTGCAACCCGGCATCGGGCGCGCAACGCAATGTGACGGTGGCGGCAAGCCGCCCGTCCTGCTCCCCGGCCTGCACCTCGACCGGCACACCGGGCGCCCACTGCGCCAGCGATTCCAGTAGCTTGATCTCGACGGCCCGCCAGCGCAGGGCCGGCTTGAACACCTTGCCGATCGCGGTCATGGGCAACGCATCCATCACCACCACGCGCTTCGGGCAGGCGGGCCTTTCGTACACCGTGGGAGCCACCGCCGCCAGCAACGCCTCAGGTGAAAGGTCGGTGCCCGGTTTGAGCGTCACGAATACCACCGGCAGTTCACCGGCGTAGGCGTCAGGTTCCGCCACCACCGCGCACAGCGCCACCGCCGGATGGGCCAGGAAGGCGTCTTCCACCAATGCCGGGTCGATGTTGTGCGAGCCACGGATGATCACGTCCTTGGCACGACCGGTCACGTGGATGCGGCCCGCTTCGTCGAGGTGGCCGAGGTCACCACTGACAATCCAGCCGGCTTCAAACATGCCGGTGTTGCGCGCCACATCCAGATAGCCCGGGCTCACGTGCGGCCCGCGCAACACCAGCACACCGGTCTCGCCCGGCGTGCAGCGCTCATCCAGGCGGGCAGCGCCGTCGCGCCAGGGCACGGCGTGTACATCGGTGTACGGCAGGCGCAGGCCGGTGGAACCGGGTGTGCGCGGCCCCAGCAGCGGCTCGATGCTGACGAGGCCGGCGCACTCGGTCATGCCCAGGATGTTGCGCACGGGAATCCCGGTCGCGGCTTCGAAACGCTGCGCGAGTTCACCGGGCAAGGGCGAGCCGCCCGTGTAGGCCGCACGCACATGGATGATGTCGGCATCCACAGGCACGGCCATCAGACTGGCCAGCACCGTGGGCACGCAAGCCAGGTGGCTCACGCCTTCGCGTTCACAGAACCTCCAGTAGCGTTGCACGAAGCCGGTGTTGCGCATGCCGGTGAGCGTGGGCAGCACCTGGCGCGCACCCACCGCCAGCCAGGCCAGGCCGTAGACGAAGGCGCCGGCCACATGAAACAGCGGAAAACCGTTGACCTCGACCGCGGTTTCGTCAATGTCGTAAAACGCATGTGCCATCCACGCGGTGTGGGCTTCGTTGCCCTGGGTGTGCTGGGCCAGCTTGGGTGCACCGGTGGTGCCACCGGTGTGGAACAAAGCGACCACGCGATCGGGGTGCAGGTCGGGCTCGAACGTGAGCGCTTCGGGCTGCGCGGCCAGCAGGGCTTGCCACATGGGTGCATCCGGATCTGGTGCGACGCCCGAACCTGTCACGCCGATCTGCACCAGAGGCACCGGGCAATGGGCCGCCACCTGCAGAGCCACCGACCACACATCGAGCTCCGCGTTGGAGCCCAGGGCCACCAGCACCTTGGCTCCAGACGCTCGGAGCAGCGCGGCGATGTGGTCGGGCTGCAGCAGGTAATTGATGGGGCAGACCCGACCGGACAGCTGGGCACCCCAGAGCGCTGCATGCGCTTCGGGAAGGTTGGGCGCGAGAAGCGCCACGGCGTCGTCGGGACCGATTCCCATTGCACGAAACAGGTTGGCGGCACGATGGATGCTGGCCAGCAGTTCGCGGTAACTGACACGACGGGGCGGCGTGTCCAGCCCGGCATCGGGCAGGAAGGTCAGCGCTTCGCGCTCCGGGTGACGATGTGCCGCCGCACGGATCAATGCATACGGGCTTCGGTGCGGCGCCACTTCGTCCAGCGGACGCTGTTCGAGCGCCTCGATGTCGGTGAGCGAGGTGAACGTCTTCATGCGAGCACCATCGGTCTGCCCGAGGGCGCCGGTGCGCGCCCTCGTGGCGCGGCGGTGCTTGAAACGATGCGCGCGGGTGCGCTCACTGGACCGCCCTCCGTGCTACGCACGACGGAGCTGAGCGCCTTCGGAGCGGCCGTGCGGCGTTCATGCCAGACCCAGCAGGCGAACGGCGTTGCCCTTCAGGATGCCGGGCATCACCTCGGGCTTGAAGCCCGCCACTTCAAAATCCTTCATCCAGCGCTCGGGCGTGATCAGCGGGTAGTCGCTGCCAAACAGGATGCGGTCCTTCAGCAGCGTGTTCGCATACTGCACCAGTTGCTTCGGAAAGTACTTCGGGCTCCAGCCGCTCAGATCGATCCACACATTGGGCTTGTGCGTCGCCACGCTCAGTGCTTCGTCCTGCCATGGGAAGCTCGGGTGCGCCATGACGATCTGCATGTCTGGGAAATCGATCGCGACATCATCCAGGTGCATGGGGTTGCTGTATTCCAGACGCAGGCCGCCGCCGCAGCGCATGCCACTGCCGATGCCACTGTGTCCGGTGTGAAAGATGGCGGGCAGCTTGTGTGCGTTGATCACCTCGTAGATTGGCCACGCCATCTTGTCGTAGGGGTGGTAGCCCTGCACGGTGGGGTGGAACTTGAAGCCTTTGACTCCTTCTTCCTTGATCAACCGCTCGGCCTCACGCGCACCCATCTTCCCCTTGTGCGGGTCGATGCTGGCGAAGGCGATCATCATGTCGCTGTTCTCGCGCGCGGCCTGCGCAATCTCTTCGTTCGGAATGCGCCTGCGCCCCAGCTTGCTCTCGCTGTCCACTGTGAACATCACCAGCCCGATCTTGCGTTCACGGTAGTAGGCGATGGTCTCTGCGATGGTGGGACGCCGGTCGCTACCGAAGTACTTGTCGGCCGCGCGGTCGTACTCCTCGCCGTAGTTGTCAAACGGGTTCCGGCAACTCACCTCGGCGTGGGTGTGGATGTCGATGGCAATGAGGTTCTGGTGATCCATGGTTGTCTCTCTGTGAAGGGTAAGACCTAGGGAAAACACGGGGGTCAGTCCGATGGACATGCCTTGTGTTAGTTATTATTTATAACCATAATCAGCTTTCGATTCAAGCGCATCAACCCTGAACAGGCGGCCGACGCCGACACCCGACATGCCCATCCATTCAACCGACATCAGCCTGACCCTGCAAGGCGATTCGTCCGAAATTGCCGTCATCACGCTCAACCGCCCGGCCAAGCGCAACGCCCTCAACGACGGCCTGATTCTGGCCATCCGCGACATCTTCCAGGCCATGCCACAGGGCGTGCGTGCCGCCGTCATCCACGGCAGCGGCGACCACTTCTGCGCTGGACTCGACCTATCAGAACTCAGCGAACGCGACGCCGGCCAGGGCCTGCACCATTCGCGCATGTGGCACAGCGCGCTGGAATGTGTGCAGTATGGCCCGGTGCCGGTGGTTGCGGCACTCCACGGGGCGGTGGTGGGTGGTGGCCTGGAACTGGCCAGCACCTGCCACATTCGCGTGGCCGACGAGTCGGCCTTCTTCGCACTGCCCGAAGGCTCGCGCGGCATCTTCGTGGGCGGCGGTGGCTCGGTTCGCATTCCGCGCCTGATCGGCGCCGCGCGCATGGCCGACATGATGTTCACCGGCCGTGTCTACAAGGCGCCCGAGGCCGAACGCGTCGGACTCACCCAGTACCTGGTGCCACAAGGCACCGCGCTGGAAAAGGCCATGGCGCTGGCTGCCCGCATCGCTCAGAACGCACCACTGACGAACTACGCGCTGATGCACGCGCTGCCGCGCATCGCCGAACAACCGGCCGATCAGGGCTACCTCACAGAAGCCATGATGGCCGCGATCGCGCAAAGTGACCCGGAAGCCAAATCACGCGTGCGTGCCTTCCTGGAAGGTCGGGCAAAGAAGGTGAGCAGCGACTGAGGTCGCTCCCCCCGCGCCGCCTTCGGCGTCACCCCCCAGAGGAGGGCGATGTCTGGGGCCGGCGGAGCCGGACCCGCGACATCCTTGAACTTGCAGGCACGCGCGCCGACTGGATCCATGGCAGTTATCAACAAAGACCACTTCTCAGAGACAACATGACCGCAGTGAAGTACCGCCCTCTCACCTTTGGTGTCACCCGCGCCACCCTGCGCGACGGTTCCACCGGCGTGCACTATCTGAGCGCCGATCAGGACCTGCCGCCCTACCCAGCTCGCATCACCGATCGACTGGTGCACTGGGCCGCCACACGGCCCGACCAGACCGTGTTCGCCCGCCGCACGAAAAACGCCGACGGCAGCACCGGTGACTGGCGCCACATCACCTTTGCGCAGGCGCTCGAAGCGGCACGGCGCATCGGCCAGAGCCTGCTCGACCGCGGCCTCTCGGCCGAGCGGCCGGTGCTGATCCTGAGCGAGAACGACCTCGAACACGCGCTCCTGGCCCTGGGCTGCATCTACGCCGGCATCGCGTACTGCCCGACCTCACCCGCCTATTCGCTGGTGAGCCAGGACTTCGACAAGCTGCATCATGTGGTGAAGACGCTCACCCCTGGCCTTGTGTTCGCCAGCGACGCGCAGCGCTACAGCCGCGCCATGCTGGCCACACTGGGTGACGACGTAGAGCTGGTGACGACTCAGGGAACAGTGCCGGGCCGTGCCACCACCCCGTTTGACGCGCTGCTGGAAACGGAAGCCAGAACACAGGGTGGCAAGGCTGTAGACGCGGCCATGGCCGCCACCGGGCCGGACACCATTGTCAAGTTCCTCTTCACCTCGGGCTCGACCAAGATGCCCAAGGCCGTGATCAACACGCAGCGCATGTGGTGCGCCAACCAGCAGCAGATGATGGCGTCGATGCCGGTGCTGGCCGAAGGCCCACTGGTGCTGGTGGACTGGCTGCCCTGGAACCACACCTTCGGGGGCAACCACAACTTTGGCATGGTGCTGTTCCACGGTGGCACCCTGTTCATCGACGACGGCAAGCCCACGCCCGCACTCATGGGCGAGACGCTGCGCAACCTGCGCGAGATCGCGCCCACGGTGTACTTCAACGTGCCGACCGGTTTCGAGGCGATTGCCAACGCGATGAAAACCGACGAAGCCTTGCGCAAGACCTTGCTCTCGCGCGTGCAGATGTTCTTTTATGCCGGCGCCGCGCTGGCACAACCAGTGTGGGACGCCCTGCACGCGGTGCAGGAAAGTGAAATTGGCGAGCGCATCGTCATGGGCACCGGTCTGGGCATGACGGAATCCGGTCCCTTCGGCATTTTCGTAACCAGCCCCAACGTGAAAGCTGGCGACCTCGGCCTGCCCACGCCGGGCATCGTGCTCAAACTGGTGGACACCGAAGGCAAGACCGAGGTCCGCTACAAGGGCCCCAACATCACGCCCGGCTACTGGCGCATGCCGGCCGAGACCGCCGACGCCTTCGACGAAGAAGGCTTCTTCAAGACCGGCGACGCGGTGAAGTGGATCGACGAGACCGACATTCACCAGGGCCTCAAGTTCGACGGCCGCATTGCCGAAGACTTCAAGCTCGCCACCGGTACCTTCGTGAGCGTGGGACCGCTGCGCGCGAAGATCATCGCGGCCGGTGCGCCCTACATCCAGGACGTGGTGATCACCGGGCTGAACATGAAGGAAGTCGGCGCCATGGTGTTTCCCACGCCGTTGGTGCGCGGGCTCAGTGGCTTGGCCGCAGACGCCTCCATGCACGATGTGCTCAACAGCCCAGCCGTGCTGGCGCATTTCCAGCATGTGGTGACCGATCTCGCCAAGACGTCCACCGGCAGCGCGAGTCGCATTGCGCGCCTGTGCCTGCTGGCCGACCCGCCCACCATCGATCGCGGTGAAGTCACGGACAAAGGCTCGATCAACCAGCGCGCCGTGCTGGCGCACCGCGCCGAGACCGTGGACCGCCTGCACGACGGCACGCTGCACGCCATTCTCCAACCCGAGCAAGACAAAGCATGACCACACGCGGTTTTTTCAACGCCTTCGAAGATGTCTGGCTGCTGGCCGGCGTGCGCACGCCCATGGTCGACTACTGTGGCGCACTCGGCCACATATCACCCACCGATCTCGGCATCAAGGCCGCACGCGAAGCGCTGGCCCGCGCGGGCGTACCAGGCGAACACATCGGTTCGGTGATCGCGGGCAACATGGCGCCCGGCGACTTCGACCAGTTTTTCCTGCCACGCCACATCGGCCTGTACGCAGGCGTTCCTGTCGAGGTGCCGGCCATCATGGCTCAGCGCATCTGCGGCACCGGTTTCGAGCTGTTTCGCCAGGCCGGTGAACACATCCAGGGCGGTGCCTGCGATGCCGCGCTGGTGGTGGGCACCGAGAACATGACGCGCAACCCGATCGCTGCCTTCGACCACCGCACCGGCTTCAAGCTGGGTGCGCCGGTGGGGTTCAAGGACTACATGTGGGAAGCGCTGAAAGACCCGGCGGCGGGCATCAACATGATCCAGACCGCCGAGAACCTGGCGAAGCAATATGGCATCACGCGAGAAGAGGTGGACGCCTTTGCTTCGGCCTCGTTCGCCAAGGCGGTGGCTGCGCAGCAGAGCGGCTTCCTGGCTGGTGAGATCGTGCCCGTGGTCAGCGAGAAGTTCGAGCTCGCCGGCTACAAGCCGCGCGGCATCAAGCTGCAGGGCAAGCTGTCGGAAGTGGCCGCCGACACCCACCCACGGATTTCGCCGGTAGATGTGCTGGCCAAGCTGCGCGCGGTGTTCGAGGACGGCGTGCAGACCGGTGGCAACAGCTCGGCGCTGGTGGACGCGGCCGCGGCCTGCGTGGTGGCCTCAGGCAGCTATGCAAAGGCAAATGGCAAGCAGCCTCTGGCGCGTGTGGTGGCCGCATCCGCCGTGGGTGTGCCACCCGAGATCATGGGCATCGGCCCCGCACCCGCCATCCGACTGTTGCTGGAGCGCACCGGTCTCTCGATGAGCGACATCGCCCGTTTCGAAGTGAACGAGGCGCAAGGCGCACAAACCCTGGCCGTGGCGCGCGAACTCGGTATGGACCTCGATCGCCTGAACGTCAACGGCGGCGCCATCGCACTCGGTCATCCGCTCGCTGCCACCGGCGTGCGACTCACCCTCACCCTGGCGCGCGAGCTCCAGCGCAGCGGTCACCGCTACGGCATTGCGAGTGCGTGCGTGGGTGGCGGCCAGGGCATGGCATTGCTGATTGAAAACAAAACCGCCTGAAATCAAAGGACAACACCATGAACATTCAAGGACACGCCGCCCTCGTCACCGGCGGTGGATCTGGCCTCGGTGAAGCCACCGCACGCGAACTCGCGCGCCTGGGCGCCAAAGTTGCCGTGCTCGATGTGAACCTGGACAACGCCAAGCGCGTGGCCAGCGAGATCCACGGCATCGCCTGCCATTGCGACATCACCAACACCGACAGCCTGCAAGCTGCCCTGGACGAAGCTGCCGCCGCCCACGGCCCGGCGCGCATCCTCATGAACATCGCCGGCATCGGCAGCGCCAAGCGCGTGGTCGCCAAGGACGGCAGCCCCGCGCCACTGGAAGACTTTGCCAAGGTGATCAACGTCAACCTGATCGGTACCTACAACGCCAGTCGCCTGTTTGCCGCCGCCTGCGCCAGGCTCGATCCGCTGGAAGACGGCGAACGCGGCGTGATGATGTTCACCGCCAGCGTGGCCGCTTTCGACGGCCAGGTGGGCCAGCAGGCCTACAGCGCGTCCAAGGGCGGCCTGGTCGGCATGACGCTGCCGATGGCGCGCGACCTCGCGCAGCACGGCATTCGCGTGTGCACCATCGCTCCCGGCTTGTTCAGCACACCGCTCATGAAGCAGTTGCCCGAGCCGGTTCAGGCTTCGCTGGCAGCGAGCATTCCGTTCCCACCGCGCCTGGGCAAGCCCGAAGAATTCGCACAGCTCGCGGCGCACATCGTCACCAATACGCATCTCAACGGCGAAGTGATCCGTCTCGATGGCGCTTTGAGAATGGCCCCAAGGTGAGCAAAGTTGTCGTGTACGAAGTGGACGTGATGTTCGGCGACTGCGATCCCGCCGGCATCGTGTTCTTCCCGAACTTCTCGAAGTGGATGGACGCGTCATCGCTGAACTTCTTTGTCCAGTGTGGCGTGCCGCCCTGGCGCGAACTGGTGAAGACGCGCGGCATCGTCGGCACACCGCTGCTGGAGATTCACACCAGGTTCATGCGCCCCGCCACCTACGGCGAACGCCTTCAGATTCACACCAGCGTGACCGAGTGGCGCGAGAAGGTCTTCATGCACAGGCACGTGGTGAAACGCGGTGACGACGTGCTGTGCGAAGGCACCGAGACCCGGGCCTTCGTGATCCACCCGCCCGAGGCACCCGAGCGCATCAAGGCCATCCCGATTCCAGAGGACATCAAGTCCCTCTGCCTCGCATAACCAGAAACCGGTACACGGTTCCTCCGTTTCATTTCAACCACCCTCAACTCAGGAGACAACCCATGAGCACCCGTCGACAATTCATCCAGGCCACCGCCGGCACCAGTCTGCTTGGGATTCTGGGCATGCACCCCGCATTTGCCCAGGCGGTAGATCAGGTCAAGATTTTTTACGGCTTCCCGGCAGGCAGTGCGGGGGACATCTGCGCGCGACGTGTGGGCGATCTTCTGGGAGGCACGGCCTACGCGAGAAACCGCGCCATCGTGGAAAACAAGCCCGGCGCGGGCGGGCGCATCGCACTGGAGTCGCTCAAACAGGCGCCTGCCGATGGCACCGCCCTTGCCATGTCGCCCTTCTCGGCTCTGTCGCTCTACCCGCACATCTACAAAAATCTGTCGTACGACCCGGTGAACGACTTTGTACCGGTGGGAACGGCATCCATGATCCACCATGGTCTGGCGGTCGGGCCCAAGGTGCCCGAATCGGTCAAGAACTTGAAAGACTACCTGGCTTGGGCCAAGGCCAACCCCAAGGACGCCAACTACGGATCGCCCGCCGCCGGATCCACACCCCACTTCATTGGTGCCCTGCTGGGCCTGAACAACAACGTGCCAATGACCCATGTGGCCTACCGCGGCTCGGTGCCCGGTGTGACCGATGTGGTGGGCGGTCAGATTGCCTCCATGGTCACCCCGCACGGCGACTTCGTGCCCAATCACAAGGCGGGCCGCTTGCGCATCCTGGCCACCTCGGGCAAAACACGCTCGCCCTTCGTCCCGGAAGTGGCCACCTTTGCTGAACAGGGGTTCCCCGAACTCACCGTGGAAGAATGGTTCGGCTTCTATGCACCGGCGAAGACGCCCGCCAACCTGGTCGCACTCATCAATGCCGCCATCAACGCCGCCATCAAGGACCAGACCGTGATCGACGCGCTCAGCGTCGTTGGCCTGATTCCTTTCGGCGGCACACCTGAAGCCATGGCTCAGAGCCAGAAAGCCGAATTCGAACGATGGGGCCCGCTGATCAAGCAGATCGGATTCACCGCCGAATCCTGAACTGGCGAGGGGCGGCCGAAGCCGCCCTGGTTCGCCCGCCAACCGATCACGCTCCCCAGGTGACGCACGCGCAGCTTCGGCTGCAGCAAACACATTTCCTACGATGAACGCCTTCCAGCCCCGCACCGACGACATGCAATTTATCCTGCACCAGGTGCTTCAGGCACCTGTGCAGCTCCAGGCTCTGCCCGCCCACGCGGAAGCCGACGAAGCGCTGATGCAGCAGGTGCTGGAAGAAGCGGGCAAGTTCGTGGGCGAGGTGGTGGCCCCGCTGAACCGCAAAGGGGATGAGATCGGTGCACAGTGGAAAGACGGCGCGGTCACCATGCCCCCCGGCTTTCGTGAAGCCTACCAAGCCTTCTGGCAAGCCGGCTGGCCATCGCTTGCCTGCGCCACGGAAGATGGTGGACAAGGCCTGCCCACCGTGCTTGAAGCCATGCTGTATGAAATGCTCAGCGCAGCCAATCACGGCTGGACCATGGCGCCCGGCCTGCTGCACGGCGCGTATGAGTGCATCAAGCACCATGGTTCGGACCCGCTGAAGGCGCGCTACCTGGAAAAGGTGGCCACAGGTGAATGGCTGGCCACCATGTGCCTCACGGAGCCCCATGCAGGCTCCGACCTGGGTCTGGTGCGCACCAGGGCTGTGGCGCTACCGAACGACGACGAGGGCCGCTATGCGCTCAGCGGAACCAAGATCTTTATCTCTGGCGGGGAACACGACCTCACCGACAACATCGTGCATCTGGTGCTGGCGCGCCTGCCCGACGCGCCGCCCGGCCCCAAGGGTCTATCCCTCTTCCTGGTGCCCAAGTTCTTCCAAGATGGAGCCAGAAGCCCGGTGGTCTGCGAAGGAATCGAAGAAAAAATGGGCCTGCACGGCAGCCCCACCTGCGTGATGCGGTTCGACGAAGCCCCTGCCTGGATCGTGGGCGAACCCGGCAAGGGCCTGAACGCCATGTTCGTGATGATGAACGCCGCCCGCCTGCACGTGGGCCTGCAAGGCATCGGCCTGCTGGAGGCCGCCTGGCAGAAGGCCGATGCGTATGCAAAAGAACGGCGCCAGATGCGTGCACCCGGGAGCAGTGCCAAGGCGGGCGAGGCCGACACCATTGAGGCGCACCCGGCCATGCGCCGCATCCTCGATGCGCAGCGCGCCTGGATCGACGCCGGTCGTGTGGTGGCCTACCGCACAGCGCTCGAACTCGACACCCTCAAACACCACCCCGATGCCGAGCAACGGGAAAGCGCCAGCCGCTGGTGCAGCCTGGTCACGCCAGTGCTCAAGTCCGCCTGGACCGACCAGGCCTTTACCGGCGCCAGCGCCTGCCTGCAGGTGTTCGGCGGCCACGGCTACGTGCGCGAATGGGGCATCGAACAGCACGTGCGCGATGCCCGGGTGGCCATGATCTACGAGGGCACCAATGAAATCCAGGCAATCGATCTGCTGCTGCGCAAGGTGCTACCCGACGGCGCCCAGGCCTTGCTGCACCTGCTGGCCGACCTGATCGACGACCTGAACGATGAACCCAGAAACCAGCGGGCCCGCTACGCCATCGATCAGCTCGCGACCTTCACGCGAAAGCAAATGCTGCCCCGCCTTCAATCCACCAGCGCACCCGCCGACACCCCCCACTGGCTGGCCGACGACTTCCTGCGCGCGCTGGCCTTGGTGCTGATGGCATGGGCCTGGGCGCGCATCGACATGGCCGACTCCGGGGACACGGCTCGGTGGTCGGGCGCCCACACCGGTTTCTGGCGCTGGGTCTGGCCTGAATTTGACATGCGCATGGCGACCATGACCGCCACGCTGGGCAAGACCTGAGCACTTCACGGCCAAGGGCGATGGCCGGTGCGAGCACGCTATGCTCTGACCATGCCTGAAACCACCGTAGCCAACGCCCTGCGCCGCCCGCGCGTGCCCCGGAACACTGCCCCGGCACCAGCCGATCCCGGTACGGGGGAAGCCGGTGGGGGCGACATCGACACCAGTTACCTTGAAAGCCTGCTGGGCTACAACGCCCGTCGCGCAGCGCTGTCTGTTATCACCATCTTCTTGCAGCGCATGGCGCCCTACGGTTTGCGCCCGGTGGATTTCTCCGTTCTTACGCTCATTGCGCACAATCCTGGCATCACTTCCCGCCAGATCTGCTCCGCGCTCGACATCCTGCCGCCCAACCTGGTGGGCATGGTCAAGCATCTGCAAAAGCGCGAACTGATCGAGCGTCGCGCCCACCCCACCGATCGCCGGGCCCAGGGGCTGCATCTCACCCCTTCCGGCAAAAAACTACAGCAAGACGCCCAGGCCACTGCGACAAGCCTTGAGCAAGGCGTCACCCACGCACTCACACCAGCAGAGCTCAAGACCTTGATCCAGCTGCTGAAGAAGGTTTACAGGGGTTGACTCAGCGAAGGCGCCAGCCACCCTGAAAGCAGGCCCAAGGTCAATCGGTGTTGATCCGCATGCGCCTGCCGTTGTGCGCAGAAGTGCACACTCACGCGGCATGAACCCGATTGCTGCAGTGCACACATGGGGCGAATGGATAGCAAAACAGGTTTCCTGGCCTATAGTGCATTCAAGCGCCCATTGAAGGCCGCTCAGGAGACAAGCATGAGTGCCAGAGACAACGCCGCCATGGTCCAGTTGCTCGAATTGCTGGAGTGCCGGTATGCGATCCGGGTGGTCTGGGCCTTGAGCGACGGACATCCTCAGACCTTTCGCCTGCTACAGGACAGCGTGGGCGGCGTCACCCCCAACACCCTGAATACACGCCTGAAGGAGTTGCGCGCCGCCCGGCTGGTGGAACACGGCGGCGATGGCTACCGCCTCACCTCCCTGGGGGCAGACCTCGCCAGGCGACTGACGGAAGTACAACGCTTTGCAAGCAAGTGGTCCCAGCAGCTCGCGCGCAGTCACGCCCCCGGCGCGGCCACCTCGCGAACCAGCGCGCCTCGCATGGGGGCGTGACCGGGGAACCCTGAGGTTCTCAGCCCGGTGCAGGGCTGAGGACCACGTTCTGGCGCTGTTCGCCCAGGCCACTGGCACCCAGTGTCATCACATCGCCAGCCTTCAGGTACAGCGGCGGCTTGTGGCCCATGCCCACACCGGGTGGTGTGCCGGTGGCGATGACGTCACCAGGCTGCAGGGCCATGAAGCGGCTCAGGTAACTGATGAGGTGAGCCACGCCGAAAATCATGGTGCGCGTGTTGCCAGTCTGACGACGGACACCGTTCACATCCAGCCAGAGTTCCACGTCCTGAGGATCGCCGAGCTCGTCGGGCGTGACCAGCCAGGGGCCAAGAGGGCAATGGGTGGGGTAGCTCTTGCCCTTGACCCATTGACCCTCAAGCTCCATCTGATAGGCCCGCTCGGACACATCGTTGACCAGGCAGTAGCCCGCCACGCAGGACAGTGCATCGGCTTCATCCACATGCCAGGCCTTCGCACCCATCACCACGCCAAGCTCCACCTCCCAGTCCATCTTGAGCGAACCTGGCGGCAACCACACTTCGTCATTCGGACCGCTGATGGAGCCGCCGTGCTTGTTGAAAACAATGGGTTGGCCGGGCGGCTTGAGACCGGCTTCCGCCGCGTGGTCGGCGTAGTTCAGGCCGATGCCGATCACGTTCCCCACGCCGCCCACACAGGGTGCCAGGCGCCTACCGTCTGGCACCAGGGGGAGGCTGGCCGGGTCCAGCGCCGCCAGACGCGCCATAGAATCAGGGGTTAACGTGGTGCCGGCAATGTCGGCCACCACGCCAGAGAGGTCGCGCAAGGCGCCACTGGCGTCGATCATGCCGGGCTTCTCGGAGCCCGGCAGGCCATGTCGAAAGAGTTTCATGGGGATCCCCGAGTGGAAAGCCCTGATTTTCACCGACCTGCTCGCGTTTGGCTGCCCACACCCTTGAACCCCGGGCTTTCAGCCCCATGTTTCGCGCAGCACCTCATTTGCCCATGTTTTCAAGATACTTCAGATCGCCCATGAGCCAGAACCCGAACCCAGCCGACAACGCCCAACCCGCCGACGCTGCAGCCACCGACCCGATGCACCCGGAAGAAGCCGAAGCGGCTGCGGCCGCCAACGAGACCGACGCACTGGCCGCCCTGACCAACGAAGTGAGCGCACTCAAGGCGCAAAACGCCGACCTGGCCGAGCAGTTCCTTCGGGCCAAGGCCGAGGCCGAGAACACCCGGCGCCGGGCCGAGGAAGAAACGTCCAAGGCGCGCAAATTCGCCGTGGAGAGCTTTGCTGACAGCCTGCTGGCCGTGGCCGACAGCCTGGAGGCCGGCCTGGCCATTCAGGAAGCCACGCGCGAACAGCTGCGCGAGGGCTCGGAAGCCACATTGAAACAACTCAAGAGTGCGCTGGAACGACACAAGGTGATTCAGATTGAGCCAACCGGCGGAACCAAGTTCGACCCGCACCAGCACCAGGCCATCAGCATGGTGCCGGCCGACCAGGAACCCAACACCGTGGTGACGGTGCTGCAAAAGGGTTACCTCATCGCGGATCGCGTGCTGCGCCCTGCTCTGGTGACGGTGGCCGCCACCAAGTGAGGCTGCTGGCGCCTGCGTTGCCGGACTTTTCCAGTCACCGCGCACAGGCCGCCCACACGCAGCCCACTTGAAATCCACACAGTTATCCACATCTCTTCAACAATTCAACTCTTCCTCTCTCGGAGCAAACAAAATGGGAAAAATCATCGGTATCGACCTGGGCACCACCAACTCGTGCGTGTCCATCATGGAAGGCAACACCACCAAGGTGATTGAAAATGCGGAAGGTGCGCGCACCACGCCTTCGATCGTGGCCTACCAGGAAGACGGCGAAGTGCTGGTGGGCGCCAGCGCCAAGCGCCAGGCTGTGACCAACCCCAGGAACACGCTCTACGCCATCAAGCGCCTGATCGGCCGCAAGTTCACCGAGAAAGAAGTCCAGAAGGACATCGACCTCATGCCCTACTCCATCGTGGCCGCCGACAACGGTGACGCCTGGGTGGAAGTGCGCGGCAAGCAGATTTCTGCCCAGCAGGTCAGCGCCGACATTCTGCGCAAGATGAAGAAGACCGCCGAGGATTACCTGGGCGAGCCAGTGACCGAAGCCGTGATCACCGTGCCGGCCTACTTCAACGACGCCCAGCGGCAGGCCACCAAAGACGCCGGCCGCATTGCCGGCCTCGACGTCAAGCGCATCATCAACGAGCCCACCGCTGCGGCCCTGGCCTTTGGTCTGGACAAGCAGGAAAAGGGCGACCGCAAGATCGCGGTGTACGACCTGGGTGGCGGCACGTTCGACGTGTCCATCATCGAGATCGCCGATGTCGACGGCGAGAAGCAGTTCGAGGTGCTTTCCACCAACGGCGACACCTTCCTGGGCGGCGAAGACTTCGACCAGCGCATCATTGACTACATCGTCACCGAGTTCAAGAAAGAACAAGGCGTCGACCTGACCAAGGACGTGCTGGCCCTGCAGCGCCTGAAGGAAGCCGCTGAAAAGGCCAAGATCGAGCTCTCCAGCTCGGCCGCCACCGACCTGAACCTGCCCTACATCACGGCCGACGCATCGGGCCCCAAGCACCTGAACATCAAGCTCACCCGTGCCAAGCTTGAAGCCCTGGTGGAAGAGCTGATCGAGCGCACCATTGCGCCTTGCCGTACCGCCATCAAGGACGCCGGCATCAGCGTGAACGACATCCACGACGTGATCCTGGTCGGCGGCATGACCCGCATGCCCAAGGTGCAGGAAAAGGTGAAGGAATTCTTCGGCAAGGAGCCGCGCAAGGACGTGAACCCTGACGAAGCCGTGGCCGTGGGCGCTGCCATTCAGGGCCAGGTGCTCAGTGGCGACCGCAAGGACGTGCTGCTGCTCGACGTGACGCCGCTGAGCCTGGGCATCGAGACCATGGGTGGCGTGATGACCAAGATGATCGCCAAGAACACCACGATCCCGACCAAGTTCGCGCAGACCTTCTCCACCGCCGAAGACAACCAGCCGGCCGTGACCATCAAGGTGTTCCAGGGTGAGCGAGAGATCGCCAGCGGCAACAAACTGCTGGGCGAATTCAACCTCGAGGGCATTCCTGCTTCGCCGCGCGGCATGCCGCAGATCGAAGTGTCGTTCGACATCGACGCCAACGGCATCCTGCACGTGGGCGCCAAGGACAAGGGCACCGGCAAGGAAAACAAGATCACCATCAAGGCCAACTCTGGCCTGACCGAAGACGAGATCCAGCAGATGGTGAAAGACGCCGAGCTCAACGCCGCCGACGACAAGAAGAAGGTCGAACTGGTGCAGGCGCGCAACCAGGGTGAAGCCATGGTGCACAGCGTGAAGAAGAGCCTGGGCGAACACGGCGACAAGCTCGAAGCCGCCGAGAAGGAAGCGATCGAGACCGCCATCAAGGACGTGGAAGAAGCGCTCAACGGTGACGACAAGGCCGCCATCGAGTCCAGGACCGAAGCCCTGATGACCGCCAGCCAGAAGCTGGGCGAGAAGGTGTACGCCGCCTCGCAGGCCGAAGCGGCCAATGCGGCTGGTGGTGCCCCTGAGGGCGATGCCCAGGCCGGTGGCAGCAAAGCCGGTGCCGACGACGACATCGTCGATGCCGAGGTGAAGGAAGTGAAGAAGGGCTGATTGCCTTCTGATCGACCTGCCACCCACCGCCGCGTCAGGGCAACCTGACGCGGCGTTTGTACTCAACAAGAACCGCATTCCAACATGGCTAAACGCGACTTTTACGAAGTGCTGGGCGTCCCCAAGAACGCTTCAGACGACGAAATCAAGAAGGCGTATCGCAAGCTGGCGATGAAGCACCACCCCGACCGCAACCAGGGTGACGCAGCCAAGGGCGCCGAAGAACGCTTCAAGGAAGCCAAGGAAGCCTACGAAATGCTGTCGGACCCGCCCAAGCGCGCGGCCTATGACCAGCACGGCCACGCCGGCGTCGACCCCAACATGCGTGGCGGCCCGGGCGCAGAAGGCTTTGGCGGCTTCGGCGATGCCTTTGGCGATATCTTTGGCGACATCTTCGGTGGCCAGCGCGGCCAGCGTGGCGGTCGTCAGGTTTACCGCGGCGCCGACCTGTCTTACGCGATGGAAATTTCGCTGGAAGAAGCCGCCGCAGGCAAGGAAAGCCAGATCCGCATTCCCAGCTGGGACGACTGCGAAACCTGCAAGGGCAGCGGCGCCAAGCCCGGCACCAGCGCCAAGACCTGCTCCACCTGCCACGGCCAGGGTGTGGTGCAGATGCGCCAGGGTTTCTTCAGCGTGCAACAGACCTGCCCGCACTGCCACGGCAGCGGCAAGATCATCCCCGAACCCTGCACCACCTGCAGCGGCCAGGGCAAGATCAAAAAGCAGAAGACGCTGGAAATCAAGATCCCTGCCGGCATCGACGACGGCCAGCGCATCCGCAGCACCGGCAACGGCGAACCCGGTCAGAACGGCGGCCCTTCAGGCGACCTCTACATCGAAGTGCGGCTGCGCAAGCACGACATCTTCGAACGCGAAGGTGACGACCTGCACTGCCAGGTGCCCGTGCCCATGACCACTGCGGCCCTGGGTGGCGAGATCGACGTGCCCACGCTGCAAGGCAAGGCCACGATCGATCTGCCCGAAGGCACCCAGAGCGGCAAGACCTTTCGACTGCGCGGCAAGGGCATCAAGGGCGTGCGCAGCAGCTACCCCGGCGACCTGTACTGCCATGTGGCGGTGGAAACACCAGTCAAGCTCACCGAGCACCAGCGCAAGCTGCTCAAGGAACTGGACGAGTCGTTCAAGAAAGGCGGCCACAAGCACAGCCCGAACGACAAGGGGTGGTTTGAAAAAGCGAAGAGCTTTTTCAGCTGAGGGGTTCGGCAAAGTGAAGGGGCGATGGGTGACCGTCGCCCCTTCCTTTTTTGAATCGGCATGAGCACAGCAACGGAAATCTATCGGCCCAGGAAGCCACACCCTGTCCATGAGCGATTTTCGTGCATGGGCTTGGCAATGCGCTGGCAGCACAACACGATCCGAGAAGACCAAACAGCTCTGTTGGAGGTTGATTCCGTAGGGCCATGAGCCGCAGGGTGCTCAACTCACCGCTGCCCTGCTGCACACTGTAGAAAGCATGGCAACGACTCCAGACCTCGTCATCGCCCGTCCCGAAGGCCTCTATTGCCCAGCGGGCGATTTCTTCATCGACCCCTGGCGGCCGGTGGAGCGCGCTGTGATCACGCACGCGCATTCGGACCACGCACGCACTGGCCACGCCCACTACCTGGCACACGCCGACAGCGCGGGCACGCTGCGCCAGCGACTGGGCGCAGGCATCAACTTACAGACGCTGGCCTATGGCGAAGTGATCGAACACCACGGTGTGCGCGTTTCGCTGCACCCGGCCGGGCATGTGCTCGGCTCAGCCCAAGTGCGGATGGAACATGGTGGCCGGGTATGGGTGGCTTCGGGCGACTACAAAATCGAACCCGACGGCACTTGCCCTGCTTTTGAACCGGTGCAATGTGACACCTTCATCACCGAGAGCACGTTCGGTTTGCCCATCTACCGCTGGCCCACGCAGGCCGTGCTGTTCGATGAGATCAACGGCTGGTGGCGTGCCAACGCAGCTGAGGGCCGGGCTTCGGTGCTGCTGTGCTACGCCTTCGGCAAGGCGCAGCGCATCCTGCACGGAGTGGACGTGTCCATCGGGCCCATCGTGGTGCACGGTGCGGTGGAGCCACTCAATGCGGTGTACCGCACAGCAGGTGTGGATCTGCCACCCACGTTTCGAGTGACCGACGCAGCACTCGACAAGGCCGCACTCAAGCGCGCACTGGTGCTGGCCCCACCCTCTGCCCAGGGCACGCCCTGGATGAAGCGTTTCGGCGCCGATGCAGTGGACGCCTTCGCCAGCGGCTGGATGCAGGTACGCGGCACACGCCGTCGCCGGGGCGTGGACCGGGGTTTCGTGATGTCGGACCACGCCGACTGGCCCGGCCTCATGGCCGCCATCAAGGGCACGGGCGCCGAGCACATCCGCGTGACGCACGGCAGCGTGCCCGTGCTGGTGCGCTGGCTCAATGAAAACGGATTGGACGCGCAGGCCTTCGACACCGAATATGGAGAGGAGGACGTGGCAGATCAAGCCACTTCCGAGGCGCACAAGGCAGCGCCAGAGCACGCAGAGGATGAAGGGGCATGAAACGCTTCGCAGCTCTCTACCGCGAGCTTGACGCCAGCACTTCCAGCCGCGACAAGCAGGCCGCCCTGCAGCGCTACCTGCGCGAAGCCCCCGCCGAAGACGCTGCCTGGTCGGTGTATTTCCTGGCCGGGGGCAAGCCGCGCCAGATCGTGCCCACCGTGCTGTTGCGCACCCTGGCGCGTGAAGCCGCGGGCTTGCCCGAATGGTTGTTCGATGAGAGCTACGAGGCCGTGGGTGATCTGGCCGAAACGGTGGCGCTGCTCCTGCCACCCGGCACCGAGCCATTGGAGCGCACTCTGGCCGACTGGCTGGCGCACCATCTGCTGCCGCTGCGAGGACAGCCACCGGAGACACAAGCGGCTGCACTGCAGACCGTGTGGCGGCAAATGCCGGACGATCAACGATTCATCTGTCTCAAACTCATCACCGGTGGGTTCCGCGTGGGGGTGTCACGCCTGCAGGTCACACAGGCGCTTGCGACCGTGGCCGGGGTGAGCACTCAGCGGGTCGCGCAGCGGCTGATGGGCTACACGCACATCGGTGCGAAACCCACCGCCTCTGCATACGGCGCACTGGTGGCGCCAGAGTCCGCCACCGAGACCAACCAGAAAACCAGCGGGCAGCCCTACCCTTTTTTTCTGGCGCACCCGTGGAACGAGCCGCTGGAGCGGTTGGAAGATCTGCTGGGCCCGCCCACCGACTGGCAGGTGGAGTGGAAATGGGACGGCATTCGCGCCCAGCTGGTGCGCCGGGCCGGCCAGACCTGGCTGTGGTCGCGGGGTGAAGAACTGGTGACCGACCGCTTCCCCGAACTGGCCGCACTGGGTGACGCGCTGCCAGACGGCACCGTGATCGACGGCGAGATCGTGGTCTGGCGCAACGACCAGCCTCAACCCTTTGCCGACCTGCAACGGCGCATCGGCCGCAAGACACTGGTCGCCAAACTGCTGCGCGAAGTGCCGGTGGTGCTGCTGGCCTACGACCTGCTGGAGGCCGAAAGCAACGATATGCGTGATCAAGCTCTGCACACGCGTCGCAGACAGCTCGACGCGCTGGTGGCGGAGATGAACCACCCGCAGCTCATCGCCAGCCAGATACTGCAAGGCGACTCGTGGGCCGACCTTGCACAACAGCGCGAAGCCGCGCGCCAGATGGGCACCGAAGGCTTCATGCTCAAGCAGCGCGAAGCCCGGTACGGCGTGGGTCGCACCCGCAACGTGGGCACCTGGTGGAAGTGGAAGATCGATCCGCTCAGTGTGGACGCGGTGCTGATCTACGCCCAGCGCGGCCACGGCCGCCGCGCCAGCCTCTACAGCGACTACACCTTTGCGGTGTGGAATGCGCCGCCCGGTACCGAGGGGCGGCAGCTGGTGCCGTTCGCCAAGGCCTATTCAGGATTGACAGACGCAGAGATGGCGAAGGTGGATGCGATCATCCGCAAGACCACGGTGGAGAGCTTCGGCCCGGTGCGCAGCGTGCGACCCACCCTGGTGTTTGAACTGGGTTTTGAAGGCATTGCCCGCAGCACCCGCCACAAGAGCGGCATTGCGGTGCGCTTTCCGCGCATGCTGCGCTGGCGCGAAGACAAGCCGGTGGATGAAGCCGACACCTTGCAGACCCTGGCTGCGCTGATGCCCGGTACAGCCACCGAGCCTTCGCCATGAAACGGCCCAACGCCACCGTGTGGCTGAACACCCGCGGATGGAAACCCTTTCCCTTCCAGCGCCAGGTGTGGACCGCCATGGCGCGTGGCCAGAGCGGTCTGCTTCACGCCACCACGGGCTCGGGGAAAACCTTTGCGGTGTGGCTGGGCGCGTTGCAGGCTCTCGTCGAGGCGAAGAATCCAGTAACGAAGGCGAACGCGTCCGTTCGCAACGCAAGCGGAAAGACGGAAGGACATGGCGCGCGCGCCAAACCCATCGCCGCTCCGCTGACTGTCGTCTGGATCACCCCCATGCGCGCCCTGGCCGCCGATACCCTGCGCGCCCTGCAGGAACCGCTGGCCGAGATGGCTCCGCACTGGAGCGCCGGCGCACGCAGCGGCGACACCACCAGCGGCGAGCGCAGCGCCCAAGACCGCCGCCTGCCCACCGTGCTGGTCACCACACCCGAGAGCCTGAGCGTGCTGCTGGCGCGGGCCGACGCGGCCGACACGCTGGGCCGCGCGCAACTGGTGGTGGTAGACGAATGGCACGAACTCATGGGCAACAAGCGCGGTGTACAGGCGCAGCTGGCCATCGCGCGGCTGCGCCGCTGGAACACCCACCTCATGGTGTGGGGCATGTCCGCCACGCTGGGGAATCTCGATGAGGCAAGGCATACCTTGCTGGGGCCGGGTTGCAAAGGCGTGCTGGTGCAGGGCAGGACGCCCAAGCGCCTGACCGTGGACACGCTGCTGCCACCCCGCACCGATCGTTTCCCGTGGGCCGGCCACCTCGGGATCAGCATGCTGCCGCAGGTGGTGGAAGAGATCGAACGCAGCGGCAGCACGCTGGTGTTCACCAACACGCGATCGCAAGCCGAACTCTGGTACCAGGCCTTGCTGGACGCGCGGCCCGACTGGGCCGGTGTGATCGCGCTCCACCACGGCTCGCTGGACCGCAACGTGCGCGAATGGGTGGAGGCTGGCCTCAAGAGCGGAGCGTTGCGTGCGGTGGTATGCACCAGCAGCCTGGACCTGGGCGTGGATTTTTCGCCGGTGGAACGGGTGCTGCAGATCGGTTCACCCAAAGGCATAGCGCGGCTGTTGCAGCGCGCCGGGCGTTCGGGACACGCACCTGGCAGACCTTCGCGCATCACCATCGTGCCCACCCATGCGCTGGAACTGATCGAAGGCGCGGCCGCGCGCGACGCAGCGGCGGCCGGGCACATCGAAGCCCGCGAGGTGCCGCGCCAGCCGCTGGACGTCCTGGTGCAGCATCTGGTCACGGTGGGTCTTGGCGGTGGCTTCGTGCCTGAGGAACTGCTCGCTGAAGTTCGCAGCACCGCCGCTTATGAACAGCTCAGCGACGATGCCTGGGCCTGGTGCCTCGCTTTTGTACGTCAGGGCGGCGAGGCACTCGGCGCCTACCCGGACTTCCACCGCGTGCAGCCGGATGCGAACAGCGTGTGGCGCGTGCCGGATGCGCGGCTGGCCAGACGTCACCGCATGAACATCGGCACCATCGTCAGCGACGCCAGCATGGCGGTGCAGGTCGTGGGCGGGGCGCGCCTGGGCCAGGTCGAAGAGAGCTTTGCCGCGCGCCTGAAACCCGGTGACTGCTTCCTGTTCGCGGGGCGCCTGCTGGAACTGGTGCGCGTGCACGAGATGACGGCGTGGGTCAGACGCGCCCAGGGCCAACGACCGGCCGTACCGCGCTGGAACGGCGGCAAGATGCCGCTGTCCACCACGCTGGCCGACGCGGTGGTGGATCAACTCGAGCAGGTGGCGAGTGGCCACCACCGTTCGCCCGAGCTGCGGGCCGCGCAGGACTTGCTGTCGGTGCAAAGTGAATGGTCCGCCGTGCCCACTCGGCAGCAACTGCTGGCCGAAGTGTTGCACTCGCGCGAAGGCACGCACCTGTTCCTCTACCCGTTTGCGGGACGCCATGTGCACCTGGGCCTGGGCGGCCTCATTTCCTGGCGCGTGGCGCGCCACTCGCCCACCACCTTCTCCATCGCTGTCAACGACTACGGGTTCGAACTGCTCTCACCCACCCACACCGACTGGGCGGAGCTGCTGCCACAGGTCCTGCTTGGCCCAGAGAGCGACGAAGACCTGGGGAAGGAAGTGCTCGACAGCCTCAATGCCGGTGAACTGGCACAACGGCGCTTTCGGGAGATCGCCCGGGTGTCGGGTCTGGTGTACCAGGGCCACCCCGGCGAAAACCGCAGCAGCCGGCAACTGCAGGCTTCTTCGCGGCTGTTCTGGGAGGTGTTCCGCCAGTACGACCCGACCAACCGCCTGCTGCAACAGGCCGAGCAGGAACTGCTGGCGCTGGAGCTGGACATGGCGCGCCTGCAGGCCGCACTCGCACGCATGACCACGCAGACCCTGGTGCTGCACACGCTGGAGAGACCCACCCCGTTTGCCTTCCCGCTGATGGTGGAGCGGTTTCGTGAAAAATTCAGCAACGAGAACGTGGCCGAGCGCATTGCGCGCATGGTGGCGCAACTGGAGAAAGCCGCTGGAAGCAAGACACGCAAACATGCACGCCGAAAAGCCCAATGCGCAGAAGGTGACGAGGTGGACGACGTGCAGGCTGTACTGGACACGCTGGACTTCGGCCGCGACCACCCGACTTCCCAGGGCACGGGCGAACGCCGCCCGCGCCGCGAGCGCAAGCCGTCGCGCCCGTTGCCCCCGCTCTGAACTCGCCCGCAGCCGTTGTTCCCCCGCGCGGCACTCGGGTCTGCCCCGTCTGTCACACGCTCTTCCTCCACATCTGCCCAAAATGCAGGCGATGTCCCCAACCCATGAAACCCATCACGCCTGCGTTGAATGGGCCGGTGAATCCCTGCACCTGCTGTCCGAACGCGCGCTGTGGTGGCCAGCCACCCGCACGCTGTTCGTGGCCGACCTGCACCTGGGCAAGGCGGCCACCTACCGCGCGCTGGGCCAACCCGTGCCGCACGGCACCACACAGGACAACCTGGCCCGGCTGGACCAACTGATCACCCGACTCCAGGCCCGCCATCTGGTCTGCCTGGGCGATTTGCTGCACGCCGCTGCAGCGCGCACCCCCCACGTGCTGGCATCTCTGCATGCCTGGCGCGAACGCCATGCTGCGCTGGAAGCCACCATGGTGCGCGGCAACCACGACGACCGCGCCGGCGACCCACCACCTTCGCTGGGTATCGGCGTGGTGGACGAACCCTGGCTGCTTGGCCCTTTTGCCTGCTGCCACCATCCGCAACACCACTCCACCCACCATGTGCTGGCCGGCCATCTGCACCCGGTGGTCTCGCTCCAGGGCCCGGGCCGCGACCGCCTGCGTCTGCCCTGTTTCGTCAGCGAACCAGGGCGGTCCATCCTGCCCGCCTTTGGCGCTTTCACGGGCGGCCATGTGCTCGATGCCGCACCCGGCCGCCAACACCATGCCGTGGGCGGCGAGCGCGTTTGGACCCTTCCCGAGGTTTGAACCCCATTGCGCACCTCCTCAATGCTGACCGGGCAGCAAGCCGCCCGCAACCCCTACCCCAAAGGGTTCATGCACATCAGACAAGGCGAGCCACACCTGCTGCGTCAGGAACCTCCATAGGGCAAGAGTCTCACACTGCGCTGATGAGCTGCGCACGCCAAACACCCCAACCTGGCGTCAAGCCGCCTCTCCCACTCTCCCACACATGTCCGAAACCACCCCACCCATCATCGAAGTCGACGATCTTTCCATGTCGTACCCGCTGGCCCACACCCGCGTGGACGTGCTGCGGGGTGTGAACCTGTGCATCCAAGCCGGTACCCGTGTGGCCATTGCCGGGCCATCGGGTTCGGGCAAGACGTCGCTGTTGCTGCTGTTCTCCGGTCTGGAGCGTCCCAGCGGCGGACGCGTGGTGATCGATAGTGTGGATCTAGGCCAACTCGACAGCGATGGGCTGGCCGACCTGCGGCGCGATCGCGTGGGCATCGTGTTCCAGAGCTTTCATCTGCTGCCCAGTCTGAACGCGCTGGACAACGTGGCCCTGCCGCTGCAGATGGCCGGTCGACGCGACGCACGAGAACAGGCCCGCGCCATGCTCACCCGCGTGGGCCTGGGCAGCCGTCTCGACCACTTCCCCACCCAGCTCTCCGGCGGCGAACAGCAGCGCGTGGCCATTGCCCGCGCGCTGGTGCACCGCCCGCGCCTGCTGCTGGCGGACGAACCCACCGGCAACCTGGACGACCACACCGCCGAATCGGTGCGCGAACTGCTTTTCGAACTGAACCGCGACCTGGGCACCACCCTGGTGCTGGTCACACACGACCTGGACTTCGCCGCCCGCTGTGACCGCGTACTGCGCCTGCACGACGGCCAATTGCACGAAACCGCACCCAGCGCCGTGCACAGCACCCTTCCAGGTACGGGCGGCGACACCACCGGAACCGCCCCCCATGCCGTTCCTGCTTGACCTGGCATGGCGCGACCTGCGCCGCAGCGGCCGCAGCCTGTGGATCTTCTGCGCCTGCCTGGTGCTGGGCGTGTCTCTGGTGGCGGCCGGCGGCGGCCTGTACCGGCAGGTGGCTGACGCCTTGCGGTCCGATGCGCGCCTGCTGTTCGGCGGCGACGTGGAGGTGCGCCACCAGCAGCCCCTGGCTACCGACGTGCTGGCATGGATGGACCAGAGCGCCACCGTGTCGCGCATGGTGGAGCTGCGCACCATGCTGCGCACCGCCAGCGGGCAGGCCCAGTTGATTGAACTGCAGAGCACCGATGCGCAGTACCCGCTTTACGGAGAGGTCACGCTGGCTCCCCCGTCAGGGCTGGACGCCGCACTGGCACTGCGAGGGCCAGACTGGGGCGCGGCCGTGGACGCCGCCCTGGCCCAGCGCCTGCACCTGCAACCCGGCGATCGCATCGACATCGGAGATCTGAACCTAGAAGTGCGCGCCCTCATCACCCGCCAGCCCGACCGCAGCCTGCGCGCCGACTGGGGCGGCGCCCCGGTGCTGGTGGCCGATGGTGCGCTGATGGCCACCGGGCTGGTGCAGCCGCTCAGCCGAGTCGAATACCGCTACCGCGTGCGCACCGAACAACCCGCCAACGCATGGCGTGACGCCTTCGTGGCCGCCTTCCCTGCACTCGACGCCGACGTACGTACCTTCAGCCAGCGCAGCGAACGCATGGCCGAGGTGCTGGCCCAGATTGGCTCGGGCCTGCTTCTGATCGGGTTCTCTGCCTTGTTCATCGGTGGCCTGGGCGTGTTCAACAGCGTACAGGCCTACCTGCAAGGCAAGCTCACCTCGCTGGCCACGCTGCGCGCCCTCGGTCTGCGCGACAAGCATCTGGCCGCCATGGTGCTGCTGCAGATCGTGATGCTGGCGCTGCTGGCCAGCGCTGCGGGTGTGCTGGTGGGCAACGCGCTGGCGCTGACCGCAGCTTTTGCCACCGCTGAGCGCCTGCCCATGGCGGTGCTGGTAAGCGGGTTGTGGCAGCCGTCTCTGGTGGCGCTGATGTTCGGCGTGCTGACCGCCGTGGCCTTTGCCTTGCCGGCGCTGGGGCGCGCACTGTCGGTCTCCCCCGCCGCGCTGTTTCGCGGCGTGAACGGCGCTGACCTCAAAACCCCGCGCCGCATCTGGTGGCTCACAGCGGCCGCAGCCGGTGTGGTGTTGCTGCTGCTGGTGCTCACCCTGCCCGACCCGCGCTTTGGCCTGGCCTTCGTGGCCGCCACCGCCGGCCTGCTGGTGCTGCTGGAAGGCGTCACGCGCGGCCTGAAACACGTGGCACGGCAGGTGCAGGGCATGACACGCTGGCAGCCGTCGGTCGAACTGCAGCTTGCGCTGGCCGGCCTGCAGCAGCCGCACTCGCCACTGCGCCCTGCATTGCTGTCGCTGGGCTCTGCGCTCACGCTGCTGGTGGCCTGCACGCTGGTGGTGGTGTCTCTGCTGCGCACGGTGAACGAAACCGTTCCGGCCAATGCCCCGGCCCTGGTGTTCTACGACGTGCAGACCGAACAGATCGACATCCTGCGCGAGACCCTGCAGGCTGCACCCGGCCTGGACCGCGTGCTGACCGCCCCGCTGGTGCTGGGCCGGCTGGTCGCGGTGAACGGCGAAGCCTTGCGCGACAGCGGCGACACCCGGCGTGCCCTGGAAGCGCGCAACGAACACAAGCTGAGCAACCGCGCCGGCAACATCGACGACGTGGTGATCGACCGCGGCCAGTGGTGGCCGGCCAATCACACCGGCGCACCGCTGGTGGCCATGGAAGACCGCGAGGCCGACCAGCTGGGCCTGAAGGTGGGCGACGCGCTGCGATTCGAGATCATGGGCACGCCGGTGGAGGTGACCTTGTCGGCCATCTACAGCCAGCGCCGCATGCAGTCGCGCCTGTGGCTGGAAGCCATCTTCAGCGACGGCGTGCTCGACCCATTCATCACCCGCCACGTGGGCGCGGCCTGGCTGCCGCCTGACGAAGCATTGACCGTACAAGACCGGCTGGCGGCGGTGGCGCCCAACATCGCCAGCGTGCGCACGGAGTCGCTGCTGCGCGAAACCCGCGCGCTCATGGGCCGCGCCAGCAGCGGCCTGGTGGTGGTGGCCGGCGTGTGCCTGGCGGCCAGCTTGCTGGTGCTGGCCAGCGTGGTGGCCGCAAGCCGCACGCGGCAGGTTTTCGACGCCACCGTGATGCACGCCCTGGGCGCGCGGCACTCCAGCCTGCGCCGCGTGCTGTACTGGGAATACACCGTGCTGGCCGGGGTCACTGCCGGCTTCGCTGTGCTGGCCGGCAGCGTCCTGGCCACTGGCCTGCTGCGCTGGCGCCTTGACATGGACCCCAGCGGCCTGTATTGGAGCGGCGTGCTCACAGCGGTGGGCGTGAGCGCCATCAGCCTGGGGATGGGCGCGCGCTACCTGCTGCGCCAGATGAAACTCAACCCCGCCATGCTGCTGCGCAGTGGGTGCTGAGCTTTTCGACAGGCACCAGACGGCATGGACAAAGGCCCTGATCCAGCTTTGAGCGCTTTCTGTATGCTTGTGGGCTTATTCACTTCCACCCCCCTCCATGGACCCCGCCTCTGCTTTGCCTGACGCCCTCAACACCCTGACCAATGTTTCCCTGACCGGCGACGCCTTTTTGCTGGTGTTGTACGTGGTGCTGGCACTGCTGTTTTCTTTTCTGTGCTCGGTGGCCGAAGCCACACTTTTGAGCATCACCCCTTCCTACATCGCTGGCTTGCGCGAAACCCAGCCCAAAAAGGCTGAAATGCTCAAGCAGCTCAGGGAAGACAAAATCGACCAGTCCCTGGCGGCCATCCTCACCGTCAACACCATTGCGCACACCGTGGGCGCTATTGGTGCAGGCTCCAAGGCCACGGCGGTGTTCGGCAGCGCCTGGTTCGGTGTGTTCTCAGCCGTCATGACGCTGCTGATTCTGTTCCTGTCGGAAATCGTGCCCAAGACCCTGGGCGCGGTGTACTGGCGGCAACTGGCCGGCTTCACCGGCACGTACGTGAATTTCTTGATAAAGAGCATGTACCCGCTTATTGTGGTGTCTGAAAAGCTCACCCAGATGATCTCAGGCGGCCAGAAACTACACCACTTCAGCCGCGATGAATTCGTGGCCATGGCCGGCATTGGCCAGGAACAGGGCATGATCAATGAGCGCGAGTCCAAGATCATCCGCAACCTGTTCCTGTTCAAGTCGGTCGAGGCCAGCACTGTCATGACGCCGCGCATCGTGATGGCCGCGCTTCAAAAGGACACCAAGGTCAGCGAGGCCTTGAACACGCCTGACAAGGTCCCCTTCTCGCGCCTGCCCATCTACGGCGCCAACCTCGACGCCGTCACCGGCTTCGTTTTGCGCGAAGACCTGCTGGTGGCGCAGAACGAGGGGAAGGGCGACCTCCCCGTCTCCACGTTTCAGCGCGAAATCGTGGCCGTGCTGTCAAGTACCCTGCTCTCGCGCCTGCTGGAAACGCTGCTGGAGCAGCGCCAGCACATTGCACTGGTGGTGGGCGAATACGGCGAAACCAAAGGTCTGGTCACACTGGAGGACGTGGTTGAAACCCTGTTGGGCATCGAGATCCTCGACGAGGGCGACAAGGTTGCGGACATGCAGCAAATGGCACGGCAACTGTGGGCCAAGCGCGCCGAGCGCATGGGCATCAACCTGCACAGGGATGAGGAAGGCGAACAGGCCAGCACACAAGGGCTAGGTACGTCGCGAGACTGAGTCGGACGCGCTGTGGGCAATTGCCCGTGTGTCTGATCAGACGCAGGCCGGGCACGCCAGAATTTGTGCTGCCTTCAGACCAGCGCCGCCTACCGCTCGGGCTCTACCGGTCGAATCGCTCACCAAGCGGCCGGCTCGCTGGCTCCTAGCAGTGACTCAATCGAATCCAGCTCCCGGGTCGCCCGTTTCCACCAGTTGGAGAACGAATCGCAGCGCCGGTCCACCGAAGGAACCAGCGTTGGCGCAGCCACGCAATCGGCCCAACTCGCCTGCCAGGGAGCCAGGTGAGGCTCATTCACCGCGCGCACGCGGCGCGCACCTTTGAGCGCGGTCCCGATGGCGCCAGCATCGCCAAACCAGCGCAGGCCAGTGAGGTCTGCCATGCGGCTGGTCACGAAGCGCCAGCGCCCTTCGTTCCATGGCCAGGCACGGTGAAAGTCCGCAACCGCCATACCCACCACCAGCGCATCGTCCGGCAAACCACCCGGCAACTCGCCCAGGCTCCAGGGATGCACCAGCCACACGTCGCGGCCCGCCACTGCATCGGCATTGGGCGCCATCCACGCCAGTGTTTCGGGTGGCGCTGAAAACAGCACGGGCTCCAATGGCTCAGCGTCGCCTCCCCGCGCACCGCGCTTCTGCAGGTCGTGACGCACAGGGAGACGCGCCATGTGGTCCAGGGCTTCGTAAGTCGTGTCGATCGCGCTGCCCGGGCTGTGCCACGACGCTGGCGCGTAGCGGGCCACGTTCTCTGCGTTGAACAGGTAGGGCTTGCTGCTGCCTGTACCGGCCACCCACTGCCAACTCAGGTGGTTGCTGGCCAGGTCGCCGTCCAGCAGATGGCCGTACAGCCAGTCGGCACCGGCCCGCCAATGCACCTTGCGCACATGCACCACGTAGCTGGCCACCCACATGCGCGCGTGGTTGTGCAGGGAACCGGTGGTGTACAGGGTGCGTACCGCCATGTCGATCACGGGCACGCCGGTCTGCGCCTGCCGAATGTCGGGCGGCAACTCCGTAGCGTAGCAGTGCTCGGGAAGCGGTCCTTCGTGCAGGGAACGCAAGATGCCTTCACCCCGGTGATGCCACACATGGCGAAAGAAGGCGCGCCAACCCAACTCGTACACGAACTTGTGCTGCACGTCCAGCCGATGACGCTGAGCCACCCCTGCCAGCACTTCGGAGAGGCTGACGAAACCGTGCGTGATGTAGGGCGAGAGCCCCGACACCGCGCCGTCGATGGTGTTGCGGGTGCGGGCGTAGTGGGTGGGGTGAACGGCAGCGATGCGCTCAAGCGCAGCCGTGCGGGTGGAAGGAAAATGCTCAGGGGCTGTCATGTGAGTTCACATGGCGTCAAGTGCGCGGATGTTGGGGTCGATGTACAGACGATGCAAGCCTTTAGGGCCTGTTAACACTAACTTTTCAAGTGCGAAAAAATAGTGTTAACAGGCCTTAATGATCCCAGTGGTGAAGTGGTAGACCTGAACGACGACCCAATGCCCATGTGCCTTGCCGTGTTTCTGGTGCAACTGGTGCGCAGGTGGCGGGCTTCATCTTCAGGCTGGCTGCCGGATTTCGCGCTGCGGTGAGCCGGCCCCCGACGCGCAGTCGCTGCACCAAAAATACCGGGCGTAAGATGTCTGCATGAGCGTACACATTCGATTCCTCGGCGGTGCCGGCACCGTCACTGGCTCCAAATACCTTGTAGAGCACGATGGACACAGCGTGCTAGTGGACTGTGGCCTGTTCCAGGGCTACAAGCAGTTGAGGCTGCGCAACCGCGATCCGCTGCCCGTGCTGCCCAACCACATTGGTGCAGTGATCCTCACGCATGCCCACCTGGACCACAGCGGCTACCTGCCGTTGCTGGCCAACGAGGGCTTTCACGGCAAGGTGTGGGCAACACCGGCCACACGCGATCTGGCGCAGATTCTGCTGCCCGACAGTGGCCACATCCAGGAAGAAGACGCTGCGTTTGCCAATCGCAAGGGCTTCTCCAAACACGCGCCCGCGCTGCCGCTCTACACCGAAGACGACGCACGCCGCAGCCTGAAGCTGATCCGCACCGCGCGAATGCAGCAGGTATTCGAGCCAGTGCCAGGGTGGAAGGCGCGCTTCTACGGGGCTGGCCACATTCTGGGTGCGGCCAGCCTGCTGCTGGAAGTGGGCGGGCGGCGGATCCTGTTCTCAGGCGACCTGGGCCGGCCGGACGACGCCATCATGCTGGCGCCTGAAAGCCCGCCAGCAGCCGACGTGGTGGTGTGCGAGTCCACCTACGGCGACCGTGACCACCCCGAAGAAGACGTGCTGGCCGAACTGGGTCCTGCCCTGCAGCGTGTGGCCGCGCGTGGAGGTACCGCGGTGGTGCCGGCGTTTGCCGTGGGCCGCGCGCAGGCGCTGCTGCATGCCATTGCCCAACTCAAGGCTGCCGGGTCATTGCCGAGCGGGCTGCCGGTGTACCTGGACAGTCCCATGGCCATCCACAGCACCGAACTGTTTGCCCAACACCTGGGCGAACACCGTTTGAACGCGGCACAGTGCCGCGACCTGGCGACCGTGGCCACCATGACGCGCACGCCCGACGAATCCAAAGCCATCGCCCTGCAGCATGGCCCCAAGGTGATCATCTCAGCCAGCGGCATGGCCACCGGTGGACGCGTGCTGCACCACCTGGCCAAGTACCTGGGCGACCACCGCAACATGGTGCTGCTCACCGGCTACCAGGCGCCCGGCACCCGCGGCGCCAGCCTGGCGCACGGGGCCACGCAATTGCGCATGCACGGCAAAGACATTCCAGTGCGCGCCGAGATCGTTCAGCTCGCTTCCGCCTCGGCCCATGCCGACGCCGGCCAGTTGCTGGCGTGGCTGCGTGCCATGCCGGGTGCACCGCGCCGCGTGTTTGTGGTGCACGGCGACCCGGAGGCTTCAGACCGGCTGCGCTATCGCATTGAAAACGAACTGCGCTGGCAGGCGCTGGTGCCGGAGCATGGGTCCACGTGGGCGGCCTGATGGCCGCCCACGGGGAACACCCCCCTGCGTCGGTTCGCGCCTTCGACGCTGCGAGGGGGGACGCACCCTGTGGACTGGCAAAGCCAGATCCACAGGTGCCCTGGATGGGGGCACCTCTCTCAGCCATGGCGTGCCTACCGCTGAAACGCCTGAATGCCTTTTCTGTCTGAACTTTGTTGAGCTTCTTCACCCGAATCGAGATGACTCTTTTTCGAACCTTTTCCCTGCTCTGTGCTGCCCTGCTCGCTGTGCCTGCGTGGGCGCAAAACCCCGAGTTTGAAAACTGCCTGAACACTTTGCGTGCGCCTGCCCGCGCAGCGGGCGTGCAGGACGCCACGTTTACCCGCCACACACAGGGCCTGGCGCCGGACATGAGCGTGATCGACAAGCTGAACTTTCAACCTGAGTTCCGCACCGCCATCTGGGACTACCTGGCTGGCCTGGTGGACGAGGAGCGGGTGGCTGAAGGGCGCGCCCTGTTGGCGCAGCATGCTGACACACTGGCCCGTGTGCAGGATCGCTTTGGTGTGGACCCAGCCACCGTGGTGGCGGTTTGGGGGGTGGAAAGCAACTTTGGTCAGACATTTGGCAAGTCGCCACTGGTGCAGTCGCTGGGCACCTTGTCGTGCTTCGGACGGCGGCAGACGTATTTCCGCACCGAGCTCTACGCTGCGCTGCGCATTTTGCAGGCCGGGCACATCGCCCCTGAACGTTTTGTGGGCTCGTGGGCCGGTGCATTTGGTCACACGCAGTTCATGCCCAGCACGTTCGAGCGGCTGGCGGTGGACTTTGACGGAGATGGCAAGGCCGACCTGATGGACAGCACGGTGGATGCCCTGGCCTCCACCGCCAACTTCCTGCAGAAAGCCGGCTGGCAAACCGGCCAGCCCTGGGGTTTTGAAGTGCGCCTGCCGGCCGGCACCAACGTGAGCGGCGAAGGCCGGCGCACCAAGCGCCCCATGGGCGAATGGGCCGCGCGCGGCCTGCGCCGGGTGGACGGCTCCCCCCTGCCAACCGGCGTGGGCAATGCCGGCCTCATGACGCCCGCGGGTTCCGAAGGCCCGGCCTTCCTGGTGCTCCGCAACTTTGATGCCATCTACAGCTACAACGCAGCCGAGAGCTACGGCCTGGCCATTGCCCACCTGGCCGACCGCCTGCGCGGCGGTGGTCCCTTCACCACCCCCTGGCCTACCGACGACCCGGGTATTTCCCGCGCCGAGCGCCGCGAACTGCAGGGCCTGCTGATTCTGCGCGGACACGAGATTGGCGATGTCGACGGCATGCTCGGCGAACGAAGCCGCGCCGCCATCAAGCTGGAGCAGGAGCGCCTCGGTCACGAAGCCAGCGGGCGCGGTGGACAGAAGATCCTGCGTGCGCTGCGAGGCAACTGAGCAGCGTGAGCCGAAAAGGACACTTGCCACGATCCTGAAGGCCCCTGTGCGCCCTGCCAGGAAGATCGATCGCTGGCGTCTGAACGTGAGCACTCGGCGTTCGCTGCAAGTGCATGTTCGTCTCGTTCTGCACCGGTCCGCTGAGCATGAACGGAATCACCTGGGCCAAGGTCTGCTGATGCACCGATGCCCAAGGGAAAGCGCACTTCGGGCATGACACCGTCCGACCCGAGGAGCAACCCCTTCCCGAACAGAGGGTTTCGCGGCCCCGGTGGCGCATGGATCTGAATCTGGGAAAGCACCTGGCACAGGCATGGAGGCCGCCCTGCCATCACCGGGGAAAAAGATCCAGCGTCCGCATCATGTTGGCGACATCCACCACATAACCACCTTCGACCTTGTCCACCACCAGCATCCCGAAGTGAATGCCAGCCGCGGTCGCGTACCCGAAGTTGGTGGCAGTGAAACGGTCACCGGGAATGAAGGACAACAGACTGCTCCCGGGCGGCATCGAGAAGTACAGGTGGTTCTGCTGACTGCCATCCATGCTGACCACGAGTGGTGCACAACTCAGAACCTTGTAGAGCGCTGCCACCGACATGCCATCGACCGTAAGGGCCAGAAAACCTTCGTCTTCCAGACGCCGCACCACCTCATCGTCGTTCACGATCGGGCGCGCTGCACCCGTCGCGCCCCGACGCAGATACACGGGTCTGTGCGGTGAGGGATCCAGGTGAAAGTGGCGGGCCGCACGCGACCGGAGTTCCGCATACCGCTGGCGCTTGGAAGACCCTTGTGAAAAGTCCTGAAAAAGGGACAACTCCCGCACAAACAGATTTTCAGACGCATGCGCCTGAAGGGAAAAGACCTCGGCGTACTCGGCCGTGTGAGGCCAATCGGGTCGAATGTCCAGCAGCAACGCCTCGTCGGGGTTCGCCAGAAGCGCGGTCGCGCAGGCATCCTGAAGCCAATGTCCGAAGAACTGCCTTGAAACCTGGCTCATGCAGTAGGTCGCCCTGGGCACGTCCACAATGGGTCCCTGGGGGATTCTTTGCCTGAACCCCTGGCCACTGGTGCGGACAGAGCCGCCGAAAAACTCAACGCCGTGTGCGTGGACCAGGCAATCGCGCAACACGTAGCGGATCACCGGCGCATGGACCACGCGCTTTCGCCGCGCCCACCCCAGTTCGTCCGCCAGGGTGCTGTGCTCTGCGGCCCTTTCGAGCTGCCCGTCCAGGCAATACAGGGTGGCATTGGGCTCCTCTTCCTCAGCCTGTATGAGTTCGGATCTCGACGCAGCTTCTGCAGAGGTACGACGCACACCCACCAACTTCAATGCGGCATTGCGAAGTGCGCTGTATCTGACCGGAGACAACATGGAAGGGCCCTTGGTGAAAAAATCTGGATGCTGGCAGTGGTTCTCGGCCCATCGGCGACCATCGGCACGGGGGCAGGCAACGCCCAACAGAAAAGGGGGATTTGCTGGCTCACACCCATCCGAACTGCGCCCGCACTTCGCGGGCCGTCACATTCACTGGTGCCGCCGGGGCCTGGGGGTATTGGCGCAGGTTGGGTGCGCGCAGGCCGCCATCGTTCTGGCCCAGCACAGCGATCCCCTTGATGCGCCAGCCCAGTTTACGCATTGCCGCGACATAGGTTTGCGCATCGGGGAGGTCGGGCTGGTCGGGCTTTTGGCCCGGCGACAAGCAAAACACCGCAGCCTCACAGCGTGCCCGCGTCAATTCCTGCACGAACTGATCGATGGTGGTGCGGGTGTCCTGAAGTGTTCCCACACGGGCGTAGAAACGATGTGGGCGCTTGGATCCCTGAAGCAGGATTTCGCGCACGCTGCGGTTGAAACAGCCCGTCAGGCTTCGAACCAGCGAAGCCTTGCGGGTGTTGGCGTTGCCGATGATGATGTAGACGTCCATGTCGAAAAGGGTTGGTCTGGAGCGGCGGCTGAAGGGTTCGGCTCGCGAAAACGGCGGGGTCGGCGGCGGTTTCAGCTCAACTTCACTGCGGTGCCGCTCACAGCCACCATCATCATGCCGTTGGTCTCGCCCAGCACCTCGTAGTCGAAATCAATGCCGATCACACCGGTGGCACCCATTTCCTTGGCGGCATCGATGAGCTCGTTCATGGCCGCATCGCGGGCTCCCGCCAGGGCACGCTCGTAGCCACCGGCCCTGCCGCCCACCACGTCGCGCACCGAAGAAAACATGTCGCGAAAGATGTTGGCACCAATGATGGCTTCGCCATTGACCACGCCCAGATACTGACTGAGCGCTATCCCCTCAGGCAGGGTGGTGCTGAGAAAAAACTGATCGGTGCTCCTGGAAAACCAGCCCATCGGCCACTCCCATCAAACGCACCGCAAGGTGGGTGCCCGACCGATTGTGCCGCACCCTCACCACAACAATGCCAGTTGCCCGCCCTGCAAGCCCCAGGCACGCTGCGCCATCGCACGTGCTTCCTGTTCGTCGTGTGTGACCAGAATGGCGGTCATGCCGGCTTCGGTGATGCGCTCGCGGAATTCACTGCGCAATTGATCCCGAAGTGTGGCGTCGAGCGCGCTGAAGGGTTCGTCCAGCAAGAGGGCACGGGGCTGAGTGATGAGTGCACGCGCCAGAGCCACACGCTGCTGTTCGCCCCCTGAAAGGGTCCAGATCCGTGCGTCACCTCGATCGGCCAGGCCAAAACGCTGCAGCATGGCGCGCGCCTGTTCGCGTGCGGTGGCTCTTTTCACGCCCTGTTCGACCAGACCAAAGGCCACATTGTCGACCACGTTCAGGTGCGGGAACAGTGCGGAATCCTGGAACATGAGGGCGAAGCCTCGCCGCTCGGGTGGCAGGCGGGTGATGTCCACACCGTCGAACCAAACGGTGCCGGATTCAGGCTGATCCAGGCCGGCCACGATCTTGAGCAGTGTGCTCTTGCCGCTGCCGGAAGCGCCCAGCAGGGCCACGGTTTCGCCGGCGGCCACGCTCAGGCTCACGCCGTCCAGCAGCGGGCGGTGGTCCCATTGTTTTCGGATGTCGCGCAGTTCAAGCATGGCGGGCATTGTCCGGGTTGTGGCGCTGCGCGCGGCCTTCGATGCCGGCGAAGGCCAGCAGCGCCAGCACCATGAGCACACAGGCCAGCACCAGCGCCGCGTCCAGGTTGGCAGCACCGGGGCGACTCAGGCGCTGGTAGATGAGTGTGGTGAGCGTGGTCCATTCGGGTCGCGACAGGAACAGCGACACCGCGAATTCGCCCAGCGCGGTGGCGGCGGCGAAGGCCATGCCCCGGCGCAGAGCGGTGGCCACCAGCGGCAGCGTGACCCGCCAGAAAATGCGCCAGGGCCGCGCACCCAGCGTGGCAGCGGCCTGAGCGTAACTGGCCGGCAGCGCATCCAGCGCGGCGGTGAGCGACTTGGCCACAAACGGGTAGGCCAGCAGCGCATAGGCGGCCACCAGCAGGCCCAGACTGGCTGTCCATTGCGGGTACAGCAGCAGCAGGCCAAACGCCACCGTGACCGGCGACACCACGAACGGCAGAAACGCCGCCGCACGCCATCCCAGCGCTGCGGTGGCTTGCACAGCCCCCACGCCCCGCAGGGCACCCGCGCGGTCCAGCGCCTGCACCGCCAGCGCATGGGTGAGGCCCAGCGCCGTGGCCAGCGCCAGCGCCATGCCGGAGAACCGCAAGGTGTTGCCCAGCGCCCGCAGCGTTTCGGGCTCCACCAGCACGGCAGCGCCCTGCCCCCACACCAGCGCGTGCAAGGCGCGCAGCACGATGGCCAGCAAGGGCGCCGCACTCACCAGCAGCAGCACCGCCAACGCCCCGGCCACAGCCCACCACTGGCCCGCACCCTTCGGACGATGGCGCGCCACAGGCACGGTGCGCCCCGGCGCCGCCAGGCGCTTCTCGATGGCCGCATAGGCCAGGGCCACGGCGCCGGTGAGCAGCAACATCCATACCGCCAGCACACCGGCATCAGTCAGCGCCAGTTCATGCGCCACCAGGGTGTAAATTTCCACCTCCACCGTGGCGTAGCGCTGCCCACCAAGGATCAACGCCAGACCAAAGCCGGCAAAGCAGTACAGGAACACCAGACACAAGGCAGAAGCCAGCCAGGGCGCCACCGCCGGCCACTCCACACGCCAGAAGGCGCGCCAAGGCGTGGCACCCAGCGTGCGAGCCGCCGCCACACGCTGCGCGCTCACCTGCTCCAGCGCATCCACCCCGGCACGAACCACCACACACAGGTTGAAAAACAGGTTGCCGTACAGCAGCAGCCATGGCGTGTCTTCCAGACCCCAGCCGGCTGCCGCCATGGGTTCACCCAACAAGCCCCGCGGCCCCCACAGCGCCAGCACCCCCATCGCCGCCACCAGCGTAGGCACCACAAACGGCAGCATCAGCAAGCGCAGCACCAGCGCGCGGCCCGGAAACTCCAATCGAGCCAGCACCCATGCCACCGGCAGGCCCAGCAGCAGCGCCAGCACACAAGTAATGCCCGCCTGCGCAAACGACCACCCCACTCGCCAACGCAAATGGTCGTCCTGCCAAACAGACCACCACGAAACGTCGGCCGATCCCATCCCCTCCACCAGCAAGCGCACCACCGGCGCCACCAGCACCACCGCCAGAAACACCAGCGGCAACAGAAGCAACCAACGACCACGCGAATTCATGTGGAGCTACTCATCACCACGCCCATGGCGTTCAACAAGAAAAACTCATGGTGCGAAGTGCCGTAGAAATCCCATTCCATAACCAGAAAGCGTGCCTTGTGCCAGAGATGCCGTGGAACCGGCTTGTATGGTTGAGGTGTTGGGGTGGAGGGCCTGAAATACCGGCTAACGGCACTGACCGACTGGCGGAGATTGCCCCCACCCCGCCTTCCAGCGTCGATAAGGAACTGAGCGGCACCGGGTATCGGTAG
>NZ_JAUSCF010000026.1 GCF_030651625.1 Hydrogenophaga sp.
AACCTCCATCGTGATCGAAAAAGACTCAGGAGGCGTCCATGCCATCCTCCGTGAATCTGCTCTTCTTCGTATCCGTCATTCTCCTGGTGGTTGACGGACTTCACTAACTTCAGACTGGTACGGCTGGCGGGGGGCAGGTCAAAAGAACAAAAGCTCTTTGTGGGTAGCTCGGGAAAGAGAATCAAATCAGTCATGACTGACATTGGACTTGAGTACGAACACATCTTCTGGATGAACACAGTTCCATTCAAGCCAATAGGCAACAAAAAATGGCCAATGGGAGTTGTCCGAAAGTGCTACCCCTTCCTTCTGGACCTTCTCGCGAACTGGCAGGGGAATGACGTGATCACCTTTGGTGTCCAGGCACTCGAATGGTTCGGTATGAGCTCGCCTGAAAACCGTCGATCCATCGCACTATTTCAGAAGCGGGCTGACAAGTTCACCTCTCAGCTCCAAGTCGTGCTCAGCATCAATGGAGTGGAGAGGAGCTTCATTCTGCACCCGGTGCCGCACCCCTCAGGATTGAACAGAGCCTGGTCGTCCCAGTTCGACCACTTGCTGAAGGCGCGCTTGCAGCGCACTCACGCCTGAACGGGTACTGAACAGCATCAAGAACGACTGGGCTGCGGCAGTTGAAAGCTGGTAGAGCCAGCGCACTCCTGGAGAGCGCCATAAATCGCCCAAGCCCTGTCCACCACAACTCGATCACTTGGCGACTCGCCCGTTAGCGAGCTTTGTCGCTTTGCCTCGCTGAATGAGAACGCGAGGAGGTCCACATTGACCTCCGGATTCGCTGCTCTTTTGCCGGTCAGTATGTACAGAACATCGGCGCCCAAACCATCCAGCGCAATCAAGACCTCTGCGCGCGGAAGATGCTTCCCCGCCTCATAGAGCGTTGCGCTTGTCCTTGAAATTCCAAGCTTCTCCGCGAGCTCGGTTTGTGTGAAGCCCATGCGAACACGCTCCTCTTGCAGTCGACTGCTGACCGTGCACTCAGTGCCAGCTGCCTTGGAAGCGGACGCCCTGTCAACGCACGATGCGAGCTCAATTTCATTTCGCATGGATACCCTACTGCAAAGTTAATTAAGCTAAATATACCGCACTTTCAAGGACAATAACATCCGAACATCTTGATTCCAGTTCGCATCAAGACTGCTTTGCGAGCTGAATTACGGACATGTCGCTCTTCTGAAGTCGGTTTTGAGCACGAAAGTGCCCAAATTAGCTGATACAAGCAGTTTTCTGCCTGTTGGCAAAAATGCTAAATAAAAATTGCATGTTTGAACAAATTAAGTAAGATTTGCATGTGCAAATCCATCCCAACACGCTCCAGCGGAAACGAGATGAGTTTTTTCTCAGGGGGATGAGCATCGCCGACTGGGCGCGAATGCACCAGTTTCGACAGGACTTGGTGTACGCCGTATTGAGCGGCCGTTCGAAGTGCACGCGCGGCGAGTCACACAGGATCGCCATAAAGCTGGGGCTCAAGCCTGAAACACCCAGCACCTCATCACATTTGAAGGAGGAGAACATCTAGCCCAAAAAGACAAACGCCACCCACCCTTTCGAGTGACTGGCGCTGCCGGTACCGTTGAGACGACACCTAGGTTTGGTCCCTTAGGCAAAGTATCTCTCCGGTCGGTGGCGACGTCAAGTCGCGCCTTGCTGCTTTTTTAAGTAGCTCGGCCCACCCTTTTCTGGAGAGAAACATGACACGAAAAGTCGTCACCCGCTCGCCCAAGCGCGAAGTGGGTGTTGTAAACGCCGCCTGGCTTCTGGATCACGAAGTCGAACACGAATCGCATCTAGAGAGGCGATTCATCATGGTGGCCCTCAGCTGCCCCCTGGTCGTTGACATCATCCACCAACCCCTTGTGGTCTGGCTGGGGCCTGACCAAACACACAGATACACACCCGATTTCTTGGTGACCTTTGCCTCGGGCGAACAAGTCGTGATCGAGGTCAAGCCGGATGTGTTCCTCAAGAAGCATCGGGCCCGCCTTGATGCGGCCAGAACCAGCCTTGCAGGCTTCGGCTACAGCTTCCTGATCGTCACCGACAAGCACATCGATGCAGATGGGCTTGGCGCGAGAGCAATGCTTCTGATGCGGTACGGCAGGCTTCTGATCGGCGAAGCAGAGCGCATCAAGTGCAAACAAATCCTTGAAGAGCGGTTTTCTGGTTCAGCCACCGTCAAAGACCTGATCGCACAGGGTATCCCCGAAGAAGTGATCTGGAACCTGGTCGCGACGCATGTGCTGCGGATACCAGCCGGACTGAGCATTTCGGACGCGGAAACCGTCTCCCTCAACCTTACCAAGGAGGAATCTCATGATTTCTTTTGCACGTGGCTTGGTCTTGCGTAAGGGCCTGAGGACGCTGGAGTTCGAAAGGGATCTGGGTGAAGGAAAGGTCCAGTTCAAGTACCTGGATACCTTCGAGGTCAACACCTTTCAAGTTTCCAAAATCTATAGGGAGATCCTCAGCAGAGATATCACCGTGGTCCAGGAGATCCACTCACCATCGCGACCACCGCTTGATGAACCTCTTGTCCTGAAGTTGCCCAGTGTGCTGAGCCCCCAACAGGAGGCACTGATAGCTTTCAGGATGGATTACATCAGGGCGGCGATGCGTGACGGCGCCTCCCCAGGTAGCGCCAGCCAGTTGAAAGAAGTGATCTCTCGGGTTGAGAACAAGAGCAATGGCCTGGATGACAAGGAGTGCAAGTTGTACAGCAACTTCAAGGTCCCATCGCCATGGACGCTGTTGAACTGGATCAAGCGATATCAGCTATCCGGAAGCAATGCATTCGTACTTTGCGACATGCGAGCGATCGCCCAAAAGCCAAAGCGAATCCACCACCTGGTGGAAGTAATCGTTGAGCAGATGATCGTCAAGCACTACCTGCAACTGCGTGGAAAGTCGATCAAGGCCACCCACGAAAAGGTATGCGAGGAGATCCGGTTGATCAACCGGCGGGACGGTCTTGAGCTCCCAGCACCGGGAGAAAAGACTGTGAGCCGACGTGTTCATGACATTCCGGAATACGTCCGATATACGAAGCGCTTAGGTCCAGAGCTTGCGAAACAGAAATTTCGCTACAGCATGAAGGGGGACCAGAGCACGCGAATCCTCGAACGCGTCGAGATCGACCACACGCTGCTGGACATCTGGGTGCTTGACCCCCGCACTGGTGTGCCCCTGGGCCGGCCTTGGATCACCGTGATCATGGACAGGCTCTCGGGGTATGCGCTCGGGGTCTACATATCCTTTTATGGCCCCTCAAGCGGGACGGTCTCGAAGGCCATCCGATGCTCCATTCTCCCGAAGAACGATCTGGTCGCAGAAATTCCAGAGATCGATGTCCATTGGAGCGCGATGGGCGTGCCAGAGACCTTCGTGGTCGACAACGGGTTGGAATTCCACGCCCGCGTGTTCCGCCGCATCGGCTGGCACCTTCGCGCCGACATCATCTACAACCCCGTTCGCCAGCCTTGGCTGAAGGCATCGATCGAGCGGGTGATGATGGAGTTCAACCGGATTCTGCCGAACGTCGGCAAGGTGTTTGCGCCGGTGAAAAACGCTGTGGTGCTGAGTCCTGCGAAATCAGCAGCCATCCTGTTTGACGATCTGTGCATCTGTCTGTTGATCTGGGCGGCCAAAGTACACCCCTATCACATCCATCCCAAAACACTGGTTCGCCCGGGAGACCTTTGGGAAGAAGGACGGCAGTCGGCTCCGCCCGCGATGCTGCCCACAGACCTATCCCAGCTCGAGCTTGCTGCCGGCATCGCAGATGAGCGAACGGTTGGGGGAGACGGGGTCTTTTTCAAGTACATGCGCTACAACTCCCTGGAGCTTCAGGACTACCGTAGGCAGTACGGAATCAAGTTCAGAACCGAGATTCGGTTCGACCCTGACAACCTGGGTTGCATGCATGTGAATCTGCCCAAAGCAGATAAGTGGATTCAAGTTCCCCTGCAGCGCCCGTGCTTTGACTACGGCAATGGCTTGTCCTTGCTCCAGCACGAACTGATCCGCAGCGAAGCCGGTAAACGCCTCACTCGCAACAACGCCGAAGAAGTCCTCTATATCGCCAAGCGCGAGCTCGACGACCGGTGGCACGAAGCGATCAATCGAGGACTGAAGGTCCGCAAAGACTCCGACCTCATTCGGGCACAGGGACTGACCTCAGCAAACCTCTTCAAGCCCAGTACCCCGCAAATATTTGTGCCACAGCCAGTGCCAGAGCCAAGCTTTGCCATGGTGGAGGCGTTACCCAAGGTGATGCCGTTTAAAGCCTACAACCTTTCGGACTACGAAGAATGAACAACGTCATCGAAAACGAAGCACCGCCGCTGCGCTCACCAGCGGCCTTACGCGCTGGAAATCAAGTCTTGAAGGTCGTTGTCGAACACACGGAATTCAGACGTGTGCTCGAAAGCTGTATCAGGCTGATCGACGACATGCGGCATATGAAAGTACCCAGTGGGATCCTCATTCAGGCGGAAGCCGGCATGGGCAAGAGCCTGTTGCTGCAGATGATCAAATCTCACCTGGCTCGAACGGCTGGCATGTCGCGAGCTGATTCGGTGCTGGAGATCAGGCTGGACAGTGCGGTCGATACGCACAAGCTCTCAGCTGCGGCCACGTTGGTGCTGGGCTACCCTGCACTTCCGAGTCGCCCGAACCTGGAAAACATGAATTTCATGGTGGACCGGGGAATGGAGCGCATACGACCGCTGGCCTTGCTGCTCGATGAGATGCAACACATTTGTGAGGGCAACCGAGACATCACAGCGCGCGCTGTGACGGATTGGCTCAAGGTTCGCATGGATCGGTTCAGCTTTCCGATCATTGGCGCGGGCACGCTGGCGCTGGACCGGCTGAACACCATCAACCCCCAATTCGTGAGCAGGGCCAGCGCCTCGTTTGTGCTCAAACCGTTCGAATTTGGAGACGCATGGCGTCAGCTGCTCGGGGGTTTTGATCAACAGGTGACGGAGGTCAGTCTTCACATCATCAACGGGGCACTAGCCAAACCGATTCACACAGCAACCAAGGGGAACCTACGCTCGCTGAAGAAGCTACTGATGTACGCCTGCATGCAAGCAGCAGAGCGCGGAGCTACCTTGGTCTCACGGGACGACTTCATCGAGGCATTCCAGGAGGCCAATGGAACGACACCCGACAGGGTGAACCCGTTTGTTCAACCTGTTGGAGCGCGGCAGTCATCATGAGCACCTACACACAGTCCGTACCTATTGAGCCACGCCTGTGGGTCGCTCCCAAGCCTTACATGGACGAAAGTCCTGCATCCTGGGTTCAGAGGGTCAGCGGGGAGCATCAGTACTCATTGCCGCAGCTGAGCGAGATAACAGGCATCAGGCCGGTCAGAAGCGATTGGGATGCACATGTTCCCAACGATCAATGGTCCCGGCTGCTACGCATCTCCTCCCAGGCAGAGCATGCCTGCGGGGAGGGTCGGTTCGCCATGAACACCATCCGAGCCAGGCCTGCCAACCTACGACATCTCATGTATTCCGCCTACAGACCGAAGTACCGATGGTGTAGTGCCTGCTTTTCCTACGACGAAATCCCTTACCTGCGGTGGGAGTGGCGCCTGCTGGGTGTGACCCACTGCCGAGTACACGGCCATAGGCTCAAGGAATTCTGCCGATGGTGCAACCACCCTTTAACGGTACACCGAGCGCTGCTCGTCTCAAGCGGTGCGAGCATGGGCAACGCGCGATTGTCAGATTGTGGTACCTGCGGCATGCCGCTCGTTGACGAGGAAGATGAGGTCGAGACAAAGGCGGAAAGGGAAGCTCGCGAAGACGCAGCGCTGGCCATTGTGGTCAAACAACTTGTAGATCGCATGCGGCATGCGTACTGGCATGACGATGACCAAATGAAGTTCGAGTTTCCTGAGATCGAAAAGGACAAAGAACGCCGAAAACCTGTCTGGATTGATCTCCGCATCAACCGGTTGCCAACGTTCACCAGAGAACTACTGCCCGACAGCAAGTGGTTGAGCAAATGCGAAGTAGGAGGCAATGGCACGGACAAGCAAGCGCGATGGACTGACGGCTTGCGACCTACAGATCGTGCGAGATTGGCGCAGGCGCTGCTTCTCATCCGCAAGGAAAAAAAGGCTATGCGTGCGGAGGACTTGCAAGCGGAAGACCGCCATAACGGATGTGGAGAGCGGTGATGACGTTAGGTGGCACGGGTTGGGGAGCTGGCGTGGCGCCACCCCATTCAGTACCTGGTCAACCGGTGATGGGTTCAGCGCATTTCGCGGGACCGCAGGAATACGTCTTCCCAGTCCAAGACACCGTGCGGCCAGGAGAATCTGGCCAAGGGTACGCGCTACGCTTGTCAGCTGAGAACCACCTCAACGGGCTTCCTCAGCTGAAAATCTGGCTCGGAAAAAGCCGGTTCGCTACGCTGGACGCAGTGGACAGCCCTTTGCTGCATCGCTGGTTTGGTGCCGATCAGAGCTCGCTCGACCATGCTCTTGGCTGGATCCATACTGGGCGGAATAGCGAGGGGTATGTCTATGCTGGACATTCCCTGGGGCGCAGCTATTTTCTGAATCGCAGCTATCCAAGGGTATGCATCCGATGTCTGCAAACTGAGGCCCACTGCAAGGCGGCCTGGGATCTTTCGTTGGCAGTTGTCTGCTCGGAGCATCGTGAGGTTCTCACCGATTTGTGCCTCCACTGCAACCGTCCCATCTCGTGGCACCGCCCAACACCCAGCACATGCAGCTGCCATCGTGATCTATCGCTCAGCGAAGGGACCGCGGCGAGTCCACTTGAGCTTCAATTCTCCGCATGGATGAATCACCAGATCGAGCGGATCACCCTGGTGCATGGTGGGATCGAATGGATGGCGCCCGAAACCAATGAAGCGCCGAGGGAAGTCACACCACTCATGAGACTTGTCTGGCCCCTCAGTTTGAATGGGGGATTGTGTGTGACCTATGCACTTGCAACTGCAGCTGGGTATGACGATACGAGCAACGCCGATGAACCCAGAGCTCGAACATCTTTGAAAAAGGCTCAGAAGATTTTGAGGATCGCGGATCATTTCGCGCACAAGATCCAGCGACAGCACGAGATGCACTTGCGAGTGCGGCGCCCTAGCGTGGTGGTACAGCTTCTCGCGGACTGCATGACCAGCAGAGCGCCAACAGCCGATCGAAACCTTGCCCAGTCTTTGCTCAGAAACATACTTCAGATCAAGAGCAAAGCCAGATGGTCGGGGGCCAACCCGCAGTTGTCGCAAATGCCGTTGTTTTAGATTTTAAGAAGACTATGAAATCTATGATGGTATTTCGCCAACCGGAAAGAAACCGCCTTGATCGTCATCTCGCAAGCTGATGTATTCCAGGCGCCACTGATCCACGCGGCGCAGATTAGCCAGCGTCAGGTGCGTGTCTGCCACGGCTTCGCAAGCGTCGAGCGCGATCTCCGTGGCAACGTCGGGCTTGCCGTAGGTCTTCTCGAACAGCTCGCGCAGCTGCCCGGCGACCCGCTCAGCCGACAGCCTCGCGTTGGTGCCGCCCTCGGTTGCGTCGTACACAACGGACATTGACAGGGCGTATGGCTCCCCCTCGACGGCTTCTGCACCCCTCTGCTCACCCAAATCGAAGAACAGCCCGACCAGGTACTTCGCGTCGGGCTCCAGAATCTTGGCGATCAGCTGCTCGACGGTGCGCTTGCCAGAGAGCTTGCGCAGACGCTCCTCGAAAGCATTGGGGAAGGCCGGTCGGCCGTATCGCGCGGCAAGCCACTGCTTCAGGGCACGCTTCGCGTCAACCGGCAGCGCGAGGCTGTTGTCTTTGACTGCGCGCTCGGCGAAGTCACCTTTCGGTACGCTGCGGCGATCCCCATGCCGGAGCTCAAGAATCAACGGCGCAGCGTCGGCGCCCTCGTAGGCGAGGTGGAGTCGTCGCGGGTTCTTGGCGTAGGAGAGCTGCGGGTCAGGCTTGGGGTCCTTGACAACCAACTCGGCGACGATGACCTCGACGCAGTGCTCGCTTACATGCGGCAAGTCGCAGTCATGGGTGATGACGATTGCGCGGTGTCCTTGGTCGGTCGCGCCGACCAAACCCAATGCAGCAGCGGCCTCGTAAGTTAGAAGATCACCCTGTCGCCAGTCCGTATCGCGCGCCAGCATCCATCGCCCCCCGACCTATCGCTCGGGGGACCCGGGAATGGACAGCTCGGTACGCCAATCTTCCGAGGGCTTCGCTTTCGACTTCGCCAAGCCTGATCGGTCGTAAGCCGCATCCATCGCCTGGGCTTCGGCGATCAGCGACTGGATGTGCGACGGCAAGAGCTGACCGGCAGCAGCGAGGTCCATCAAGGACCGGCCCTCAAATGCCTTCATCTTCAGCATGGAAGACGCACGAGTGATGCCAGCGTCTCGGAAAGCGTCGGCTGCATGGCTCAGGGCGCGAATCCGCTCGAACTTGTCGGGCTCGGGCGTCGCTTCTCCGCCGATCCACTTGTAGATTGCCTGTCTGGAGACGCCGAACACCGTGGCCAGATCCGCGATGGCCGGATTCAACACCTGGCGGATGGTGCCGAGGTGGTCAGATGCTGATCTAAGATCAGGGCGTTGCTCCTGGCTGTCATCAGCCATCCCGACGTCGACGTGGAAGGGAACTCGCGCCTCCAACATCCTGCGCCAGTCCCCTGCGCGAGAGATGTCGAAGACGCTGCCCGTGCCACCGACCGCAAGGGCCGAACCAAGCAACGCAAAGGCTGCGGTGGCGGCAGCGCCAATCGGCGCGGCGAACGGCATCGGTCGGGGGGTAGGTAGGGTCGCGGTGTACATTGCGTCTGTTTAGGCTGGTTCAGGCCCACGCGTCGCGCGCGTGACCCGTCGTCGTCGCTTCGAAGACAGACTTGATGGTCGCATGCAGCGAGAGCACCTGATTACCCAGGTTGTCCATATCGATAGGCATGCGGCCTTCGACAAAGTGGTCTGTATCGATGACCGCATGCGCCCGAGGCTCCTTCACCTCGAATTTCGGATTGATCATTAAGCCGTTGGGCTGCATGTCTGGCGGGAACCCCAAAGGCGCGGTCATCCTATGCACCCGTGTCACGAGCGTCCCGGTCTGCACCAGTGGGCCGGTGTCCGTCCCAAAGACCGATTCCGTCAGCCTGTACCGCTGCGTGGCATTGAACTCAATGCCGTGCAATCCACCGACGAGGTACTGCTCCACGCTCTCACCGGCGCGAGGCAACACGGCATCCAGATAGCGAAGGCCCAACCGACTGACGTGATCGAGGGTTGCCACCTCGTGCACGGCCGCCAAGCCGCGCAGCAGCTCCGGGATGAACTCGTTGTGCGTGTCGTAGTGGGTCGTGTGGTACGTGATAGCCGACGGCGCCAGGATGAACCCGGCCGTACGGTCGCCGCGCGTGATGAGCCAGGAGACCGTATGCGTAATCTGTGGCTCTGCTTGCTGCGCCTGGCCAGGAGCCGGCACAACTAGGTGCGTGACCTGTTGCGGCTCGAACAACGGATATCCCTCGCGGCGCAGACGATCCTGGATCTGATCCACGTACTTGGACATCGCGGCGACAGGATTGAAGTGCGCCTGCGCGAGCGCGTAGTACACCGGTGCGTTCGACATCCTCTCGCTCACTGGTAGGCTCCGATCTTTTCTTGGTTGACAGTTCAGTTGTCAGTTTACACCTTGGTTGACGCCAAGACCAGAAAGTTCATGGCCTCGCCCGCGCGCTACCGACCCACCCCTGCCTCGACTACTCGGCACGCTTGTCATCATCATTATGAGCCGTAGTGCACCGCATTTTGCGATTGCTTGACGTTCGTTTTGGATATGCGTATGCTTCCGCAAAAGCTACGGAAACCGACACACGAACATGTCCAGCGACCGACTCCCGGAGATGACTCAAGCGCAACGCGACCGGCTCGCGTTCGTTGAGCTGCGCCTGCGGTTCGTTGGCGAGATCCGCCGCCAGGACCTGGTCGCCCGATTCGACATCCAGGCGGCAGCCGCCACGCGCGACATCGCGCAGTACAAGGATCTGGCGCCGCGCAACCTCGAGTACGACACCAAGGGCAAGGTCTACGTCCGGGCCTCCTGGTTCCGGCCGCTGTTCGACTTCCCCGCCGAGCGCGTCCTGACCTGGCTGTCGGAGGGTTACGGCGACGGCGAGCCGATCCGCTGGAAGGGCGTCGTCCCGCAAGAAGGCACCGCCCTGCCGGGCCAGCTCGACCTGGAGATGCTTTCCGTCCTGACGCGGGCCATCCATCGCAACGCCGCTGTCGAGGTCTCGTACCGCGCGCTGTCGAGCGGGCTGACCACCCGGGAGATCGGGCCCTTCGCGCTCGCCGACGACGGCCAACGTTGGCACGTGCGCGCTTTCGACCGCCGCAGCGGCGAGTTCCGCGACTTCGTCTTGGCGCGCCTGGCCGACGCCAAGATGCTGCCCGGCCCGATCAACGAGCACGAGCTGCCTGCACAGGACATCCAGTGGAACCGGGTCACGGAGCTCGAACTGGTGCCGCACCCGGCCAACGTTCAGCACCCCGACACCATCGAAGCCGAGTACGGCATGGAGAACGGTGTCCTCAAGGTCCGGGCCCGCGCCGCGATGGCGGGCTACCTGCTGCGCCGCTGGAACGTCGACTGCACCGAGGACCACAGCCTCAAGGGCGGCGAGTTCCACCTCTGGCTTCGCAATCGCCAGGCCTTGTACGGCGTGACGAACCTGATCCTGGCGCCGGGCTACGACGGCCTCGGCGACGAGTGATGACGAACATGGTCTTCATCGCCCTCAACCCCCACGCCCGAAAGGAGCCCCACCATGGCTAAGACCCCTGCCAACCACGGCAAGCAATGGACGTCCGCCGACGTCACGCAGCTCAAGCAGCTCGCGAAGGAGAACACGCCCACGCGCGTCATCGGCCTGAAGATGGGCCGGACCGAGGACTCCGTGCGTGCCAAGGCCGGCGAGAACAGCGTCTCCCTCAAGCCCACCAACCAGTCGCCGTACAACCGGCGCAAGCCCTGATCCATCGGGACCGGAACGACAAGGGGCGCACCGTGCTGAAGCTTGAACAGATCCAGAAGAACGCAGCCATCTCGGGCCTGGAGCCCGGGCAGGTGGTGCGCATCGTCACCACCGAACTGGTCGGTGACAACGCCCTGACCGTCTACTACAAGACCGCAGACGGCAAGCTGCTGGAGCGGATGCTGTTCCGCACCGACGAGGCCAAGCTGTCGCTGGCTGAGTCAGGGCGCCCCTGGGCCTTCGATGCGCCGGGCGAGGAGTTCAAGCTCGCGGCCGAGGCCTACCGGATCAACCTGGCCCACCTCTTCGATCCGATGATGGCGGTGCACACGTCGAACGTGGAGCCGCTGCCGCACCAGATCACGGCCGTCTACGAGTCGATGCTGCCGCGCCAGCCGCTGCGCTACGTGCTGGCAGACGACCCCGGCGCCGGCAAGACCATCATGGCCGGCCTGTTCATCCGTGAACTGCTGATGCGCGCCGATGCCAAGCGCGTGCTGATCGTCGCCCCCGGCAGCCTGGTCGAGCAGTGGCAGGACGAAATGTTCGAGAAGTTCGGCCTGACGTTCTCGCTGTTCTCGCGCGAGCAGGTCGAGCAGTCCCGCAGCGGCAATCCATTCGACGACATCGACCTGATGGTCGCCCGCGTCGACCAACTTTCCCGAGCCGAAGACCTGCAGGAAAAGCTGCGCCTATCTCACTGGGATCTGGTGGTCGTCGACGAAGCGCACAAGCTGTCGGCCAGCTACTTCGGCAACAAGATCACCAAGACCAAGCGCTTCCAGCTGGGCGAGTTGCTGGGCTCGATCACGCGGCACTTCCTGCTGATGACGGCCACGCCGCACAACGGCAAGGAAGAAGACTTCCAGCTCTTCATGTCGCTGCTGGACGCCGACCGCTTCTACGGCAAGTTCCGCGACGGCGCGCACAAGGTGGACGTCTCCGATCTCATGCGCCGCATGGTCAAAGAGGACTTGCTCAAGTTCGACGGCACACCGTTGTTCCCGGAGCGTCGGGCCTATACCTGCAACTACGCGCTATCCGATCTCGAAGCCGCGCTCTACGCCGCCGTGACGGACTACGTAAAGACCGAGTTCGCCCGGGCGGATCAACTGGCGGACGGCGGCCGCAAGGGTACCGTTGGCTTCGCCCTGACTTCGCTGCAGCGGCGGCTGGCCTCCAGCCCTGAAGCCATCTACCAGTCGCTCAAGCGCCGCAGCAACAAGCTCAAGCGCCGGGTCGAGGAAGAGAAGCTGGGCCAGCGCGGCAGGTCGCTGGCCGAGACGCTCGTCGGCACGGGTACCAACGGTGTGCCCGATGACATTTGGGAGTCGGCCGATGCCCTATCGCCTGACGACTACGAGAACTTCGAAGAAGCGGTCGTCGACCAGGCCACGGCCGCCCAGACCATCCAGGAGCTCGAGGCCGAAATCATCATCCTCGAAGACCTGGAAGAACAAGCCCGCAAGGTCGTGCACTCCGGCCAAGACCGCAAGTGGGACGAGCTGTCCCGCCTGCTGCAAGACACGCCCGAGATGCACGACTCCGTGGGTCGCCAGCGCAAGCTGATCATCTTCACCGAGCACCGCGACACGCTGAACTACCTGGCCACCAAGATCCGCGGTCTGATCGGCAGCGAGGAAGCCGTGGTCATGATCCACGGCGGCGTGAAGCGGGAAGAGCGTCGCAAGGTGCAGGAGCTGTTCCGCAACGATCCGACGGCGCGCATTCTTGTCGCCACCGACGCAGCGGGTGAAGGCGTGAACCTGCAGAACGCCAACCTGATGGTCAATTACGACCTGCCCTGGAACCCCAACCGCCTGGAACAGCGCTTCGGCCGCATCCACCGCATCGGCCAGACCGAGATCTGCCACCTGTGGAACATGGTCGCATCCGAGACGCGCGAGGGCGACGTCTTCCAGCGGCTATTCGAAAAGCTGGAGATCCAGCGTGAGGCGCTGGGCGGCCGTGTCTTCGACGTCCTCGGCGAGGTGTTCGAAGATCGCAGCCTCAAAGACCTGCTGATCGAAGCCATCCGCTACGGTGCCGACCCCGAAGTCCGCGCCCGCCTGCTGCGCAAGGTCGAAGGCGCGCTGGACACCCGCCACCTCGAAGACATCATCAAGCGCAACGCCTTGTGCGAAGAGGTGATGGACGAGAAGCGCCTCTTCGCCGTCAAGGAGGAGATGGAGAAGGCCGAGGCACGCAAGCTGCAGCCTTTCTTCATTCGCTCGTTCTTCACCCAGGCCTTCCAGCAGCTGGGGGGCGAGCTTCGCCCGCGTGAACCGGGCCGCTATGAGATCACCAACGTCCCGGCCATCATCCGCGAGCGTGACCGCCAGATCACCGGGCGCGACCGACGCAATGCTGACCCCGTGCTGCGCCGCTACGAGCGCGTCTGCTTCGAGAAGCAATACGTCCGCGTGCTGGACCGCGTGGGCGCGCCGATGGCCAGCCTGCTTCACCCCGCCCATCCGCTGATGCAGTCGGTGACCGACCTGATGCTCGAAGCCCACCGCAACAAGCTCAAGCAAGGCGCCGTGCTGGTGGACCCGGCCGACATGGGCCTGACCCCGAAGGTGATGTTCATCATCGACCACTCGGTCAAGGAAGGCGCCGACCCGACGCACGTGGTGTCACGCCGCATGCAGTTTGTCGAGATCGACCCCAAGGGCAACGCAATCAACGCCGGCTGGGCCCCTCACTTGGACCTAGAACCACTGGCTCCGACCGACATGGCGCTGATCGAGGATGTGCTGGCCGCGCCCTGGATCGCCAAGGATCTGGAGCAGACGGCACTGGCTCATGCGTCCACCCACCTCGTGCCCGAGCACTTCGACGAGGTCCGTGCCCGCCGCGAGAAGACCGTGGACAAGACGCTGGCCGCCGTGCACGAGCGCCTGGTCAAGGAAATCAGCTTCTGGTCCGACCGCTACATCAAACTGCAGGACGACATCGCCGCAGGCAAGGACGTGCGCCTGACACTAGAGAACGTCCGCCGCACCATCGACGACCTCACTGCCCGCCGCGAGTCGCGCGAGAAAGAGCTGCTGGCCATGCGCCACGTCATCTCCGCGACGCCGGTGATCCTGGGCGGCTCGTTGGTCATCCCCGCGGGCCTGCTGCTGCAACGCAAGGGCCAGCCCGGCTGGTCGGCCGACGCCGCCGCGCGGGCCCGCGTCGAGCAGATCGCCATGCGGGCCGTGATGAACGCCGAACGGGCGCTGGGGCACGACGTGATCGACGTGTCCGCCGAGAAGTGCGGCTGGGACGTCACCAGCCTGCCCAAGGCGCTGGACGGCAAGCTGCCGCCCTCGCGCCACATCGAGGTCAAGGGCCGTGCCAAGGGCCAGACCACGATCACCGTCACGCGCAACGAGATCCTCTACGGGCTCAACCAGACCGACAAGTTCATCCTGGCCGTCGTGATAGTTGACGGCGAACAGCATGAAGGGCCGCTCTATGTGCGGCAGCCCTTCACCCAGGAGCCCGACTGGGCGGTGACCAGCATCAACCTCGATCTCGATCAGTTGCTCGCCCGGGCGCAGCAGCCTGCATAAAGGAAAACAACACATGGCGACCATCAAGGCACCCAAGAAACTCATCGAGGTCGCGCTGCCGCTCGATGTGATCAACGAGGCCGCAGCTTACGAGAAGCTACCTGGGATCGGAGCGCACCCCAGAGGCCTGCATCAATGGTGGGCTCGGCGGCCGCTTACCGCCGCGCGGGCCATTATCTTCGCGCAGATGGTTAACGATCCTGGCTATGAGCGCCACCTTGGTCGAGGTGTTAACAAAGAGCAGGCGGCAATTGATCGGGACAAACTATTCAAGCTAATTGAAAAGCTCACGCAATGGGGAAATACGGACAACGAAGAGGTTCTTCGAGAGGCCCGTGAAGAGGTATGGAAGTCTTGGCGTGAGACTTGTCAACTAAATCGGAACCATCCTCGTGCCGCTGAGTTGTTCAATTCTGAGGTGCTGCCCGCATTTCATGATCCATTCGCCGGAGGGGGCGCTCTACCACTAGAAGCTCAGCGCCTCGGCCTCGAAAGCTTTGCTTCAGATCTCAATCCTGTGCCGGTACTTATAAATAAGGCGATGATTGAGATCCCACCCCGATTTCGGGGACGGAAGCCTGTAGGTCCGCTGCGTCCGAACCAGCGTCAGAAAAAGCTTCACGAGGATTGGAGTGGTAGCCGCGGTCTTGCAGAGGACTTGCGCCGCTATAGCACGTGGGTCGGTTCTGAAGCAGTTAAGCGACTGGGCCATCTATATCCAGATATCAAGATCTCAGGTGAGGCAATCCGCAGTCGCCCTGATCTTCAGAGATATGTGGATCGAAATCTGAAGGTAATAACCTGGATATGGGCCCGGACAGTCAAGAGTCCTAACCCTGCCTTCTCACATATCGACGTGCCACTCGTGTCGTCTTTCGTGTTGTCAACAAAGGAAGGCAAGAAGACGTGGGTCGAACCTATCATCGAGGGTGAGGACTACAAATTTGTAGTTCGCACCGGTGACATGCCCTCGAAGGCAGATGAGGGGACCAAGGCCGGCGGGCGGGGAACCTTTCGGTGCCTGCTTTCGAACGCGCCAATTGATGGAAAGTACATCAAGAACGAAGGTCAGGCCGGACGCATCGGCACGAAGCTGCTTGCCATCGTGGCAGAGGGTGATAGAGAAAGGGTCTACTTATCACCCACACCAGAGCACGAGGACATTGCGCGAACGGCCCAGCCGTCCTGGAAGCCTGATATCGAGTTCGCGAAGAATTCACGGCACATGACGCCGTGGGTCTACGGAATATCTCGATTCGGTGATCTTTTCACCACTCGTCAGCTCACTGCACTGTCGACATTTTCTGATTTGATTATCGAGGTCGCGCCAACCATCAAGGCGGATGCGATTTCCGCTGGAATGCGTGACGATAGTCAATCGTTTGAGGACGGGGGTGCTGGCGCTACAGCTTATGCAGAAGCACTTTGCCTGCTTCTCGGCTTCGGCATTAGCCGCCTTGCAGACTTCAACAACGCGCTTTGCCGCTGGAACCCAAGCAATCAGAAGATCATGAACCTATTTGGCCGGCAAGCCGTGCCAATGGTCTGGGATTTCGGAGAGGCGAACATTCTCGAGGAGGTTGTGGGAGGTTGGCCTAGCGTTTCTGGATGGCAGGCGAGTTGCGTTGAAACCCTAACGGGTTCAGTTCCAGGCCATGCCTCTCAATTTGACGCCGCCAATCAAAGCATCTCGGAAAACAAAGTAGTTTCAACCGATCCGCCATATTACGACAACGTCCCATATGCGGATCTTGCTGACTTCTTCTATGTTTGGCTGCGTCTTTCTCTCAAACCGATATTTCCCGGTTTGTTCGCTACATTGGCCGTTCCAAAGTCAGAGGAATTAGTCGCGGATTCATTCCGTCATGCGAACAAGGACGCGGCAGAGGGATTCTTCTTGCAGGGGATGACTCGGGCTATTCATCAGCTGGCAATTCACGCTCACCCCGCGTTCCCGGTCACGATCTATTACGCCTTTAAGCAATCTGAAACGAAAGACGACAGTACAGCATCGACGGGTTGGGAGACGTTCCTAGAGGCTGTGTTGAAAGCGGGATTCGCGATCTCTGGTACGTGGCCAATGCGGTCGGAGCAATCGACGCGTATGCGAGGCATGGATTCAAACGCACTTGCCTCAAGCATCGTCTTGGTTTGTCGAAAACGCGATGCCGATGCACCAACAGTAAGTCGGCGGGAATTCATACGGGAACTCAATTCTGTTTTGCCTGAGGCCTTGCTCGATATGACACATGGCGGCGTCAACAGTCCAGTGGATCCTGTTGACTTGAGCCAAGCCATCATTGGCCCGGGCATGGCAATTTTCAGCCAGTACAAGGCAGTACTTGAGGCTGATGGCAAGCCAATGACAGTGCGTACCGCGCTGCAGCTGATCAACCGGTTCCTGGCTGAGGACGATTTCGATCACGACACACAGTTCTGTTTGCACTGGTTCGAGGGTCAGGGTTGGGCTCAAGGAAAGTTCGGCGATGCCGACGTCCTTGCCCGAGCCAAGGGCACCAGCGTCGGAGGCCTGCAAGATTCCGGCGTCGTTGAGAGCGGTGGCGGCAGGCTGCGGTTGCTTCGCTGGTCGGAGCTTCCCAAGGACTGGGCACCTGAAGCTGATGTACGGACACCAGTGTGGGAGTCTCTTCATCAGCTTATCCGTAGCTTGAACGTAGACGGCGAGGCGTCCGCCGGCGCGCTTTTGGCTCGGATGCCGACCTATGCGGACTCGATGCGTGCTTTGGCTTATCGCTTGTACACGCTCTGCGAGCGCAAGGGATGGTCAGAAGACGCTCGCGCCTATAACGAACTCGTCACTGCCTGGAGCGGCATCGAACAAGCCGCTGGCGAAGCTGGCGTGATCGGCTCGCAGGCTCAACTTGACATCTGATCGGGGAACCACCATGGCTCTGAAACCCTGGCGCGAAGTCGCCGTACCGCACGAGGATGTGCTCAAGGGCACGTTCCAGCAGGCCGAGTTCGCGGCCGACCTGTCGCGTGTGCACGCGGGCACGGCAACGGGCGAGTATCAGAACCCGGTTCTGTTCTTCCAACGCACCTTCATCACCGAGGGCATGCGCCTGCTGCTCGACTCAGTGGTGAAGCGCCTTTCGGGCAAGGGCGGCGACCCTGTCATTCAGCTGCAGACAGCCTTCGGCGGCGGCAAGACGCACACGATGCTCGCGGTCTATCACATGGCCAAGGGCGAGGTGCCAGCCAGCGACCTGCAAGGCGTGGCCGCCATCCTGGACTCAGCGCAGATCACGGAACTGCCCCGCGCTCGCGTCGCAGTGCTGGACGGCATCAAGTCGTCCCCCAATCAGCCCATCAAGCGCGATGGGCAGGTGGTACGTACGCTGTGGGGTGACCTGGCGTGGCAGCTGGGCGGCGCAGAAGGCTACGCCCTGGTGGCTGATGCTGACACGTCGGGCACCTCGCCGGGCAAAGCGGTGTTGGAGACTCTGCTGGCGCGTTGTGCGCCGTGCGTCATCCTCATCGACGAGCTGGTGGCGTATGTCCGCCAGTTCGAAGAAGGCAAGGCCCTTACTGGGGGCACTTTCGACTCCAACCTGTCGTTCGTGCAGGCACTGACAGAGGCTTTGAAGGCCGTGCCGACGGCTGTGCTGCTGGCGTCGTTGCCCGAATCGGACAAGGAAGCCGGCAGCCAGCGCGGCGTGAAGGCGCTGGAGGCTCTGGCCCACTACTTCGGCCGAGTGCAGGCGCTTTGGAAGCCGGTGGCGACCGAGGAAGCCTTCGAGATCGTGCGGCGGCGCTTGTTCGCGTCAATCAACGACAAGCTGGCGATGGAGTCGGTGTGCCGCGCCTTCGCGGACTTCTACACCGCCAACCGCGATGACTTCCCGCAGGAGACGCAGGAAAGCCGCTACTTCGAACGCCTGGTCCACGCCTACCCCATCCACCCTGAGGTGTTCGACCGGCTCTACGAAGACTGGTCCACGCTGGACAACTTCCAGCGCACGCGCGGCGTGCTGAAGATGATGGCCAAGGTGATCCACCGCCTGTGGAAGGACGGCAACAACGACCCGCTGATCATGCCGGGTAGCCTGCCGCTGTACGACGCCGATGTGCGCAACGAGGTCATCTACTACCTACCGCAAGGTTGGGACCCCGTGCTCGAACGCGACGTGGACGGCGAGCGCGCCGAAACCACCGAGATCGAGAACAAGGACACCCGCTTCGGCAGCGTTCAGGCCTGCCGCCGGGCTGCGCGGTCGGTGTTCCTGGGCAGCGCGCCCAGCACCACGAACCAGCTGGTGCGGGGTCTGGAGCTGGAGCGCGTCATGCTCGGCATCGTTCAGCCCGGCCAGCAGATCGGCCTGTTCAAGGACGCACTGCGCCGGCTCGGCGACCGACTGCACTACCTCAACCACGCCAACAACCGCTTCTGGCTCGACACGCGGCCGAACCTGCGGCGCGAGATGGAAGAGCGCAAGCGCCGATTCCAGGACAAGGAGGATGTGTTCCCCACAGTCCGCGAGCGGGTGCAGCGAGGCTTTGCCAGCGGCGTGTTCGGCGGCATCCATGTCTTCACGGACAGTGGCGACGTGCCCGACGACTGGGCGCTGCGCCTGGTGGTGCTGCCCCCCGATGCCGCATTCAGCAAGAGCGGCCAGAGCCTGGCCATCGACCGCGCCGCCGAGATCCTGAAGAAGCGAGGCGACCAACCCCGCTTCAAGCAGAACCGCTTGATCTTCCTGGCGGCCGACTACGACAGCGTCAGCCGTCTGAAGGACCACGTCCGTTCGTACCTGGCGTGGCGAAGCATCGTTGCCGACTACAAGGACAACCGCATCGTCCTGGACAACCTGATGGCTAAGCAGGCAAGCGCCAGCATGGAGCAGGCCGAGGACACCGTACGCCGCATGATCCGCGAGACCTATAAGTGGATCGTGGCGCCGATGCAGGAAGCCCGGCCTGGCAAGGGCCTGTCCGAACTGCGGTGGGAGCACTTCCAGGCCAACCCGAGCGCGCAGAACTGGGCGCAAGAGGTCGAGCGCGTGCTGAAGGAAAACGAGCTGCTCATCAACGAGTGGGCGCCGATCCACCTGGCCAAGGTGCTGAAGGACTGGTTCTGGAAGGATGACGCCAAGGAGACCAGCGCCTTGAACGTCTGGCAGCAGAGCTGCCAGCAGCTTTACCTGCCCCGCCTGAAGGACGACACCGTTTTCCAGCTGACTATGGCCGCGGGCGCCGACAGCCGCGACTTCTTCGGCTTCGCGCAGGGTAAGGACGATGGTCGCTACGTCGGGTTCAGCTACGGCAAGCGCACGTCGCTGATCATGGACTCGTCGCTGCTCCTGATTGAGCCGTTCGCGGCGGCGGCCTACATGGAGGCGCTGCGTGCGGCAGAGGAAGCCTCGCGCGCCAAGGCCGCTGACACCGGCGGCGCATCCACCACCGCGACCACCGGCGGTAGCGGCGACACACCTCGAGTCGAAGACTCGGGCAAGGGCGGATACCCGTCAGGCACGGGCGCCGCCGGCCAGGCCTTGAAGAAGCAGTTCTACGGCAGCATCGAACTCGACCCGATCCTGGCGAAGAAGCAGTTCGCCGACCTGGTCGACGAGGTCGTCCAGCAGTTCACCATGCGCACCGGCGTGAAGGTCAAGATCGCCATCGAGATCCAGGCCGAATCGGCCACCGGCTTCGACGACGGGCTGCAGCGCGCAGTGAAGGAGAACTGCAATGTGCTGAAGTTCAAGAACGCTGAGTTTGAGTCAGGCGAGTAAGGAGATCTGCTGTGGGCATCATCGACAAGACCACCCACCGCCTCACGTGCCCGCAGTGCGGCGCGTCCGAAACGGCCGACGTACTCGACAAGGGGTCGAACTGGAGCGGTTCACACTGGCAGAGCAGCGCGAAGTTCGAGCGCTTCGACACGACGTGGTCAGGTGGTGGCAGCGTAGAGCCCGATCTTGTCTCGGCGACCTGCAGGCTGTGCTCCGTTCCCGCTCAAAGGGAAGTCCGGTAGGGCCAACCACTTCGACTGGGTCACAGCAACCGAGGAAGCCGCCACCATGGGACGACTGATTGATGGGGATGACGGCTTGCCCGCTGAGGACGTTGGTGTCTGGGCGAAAGAGAAGCACCAGTACCTCTGTCGCTACATCGATATTTCGCGGGCAGTCCGTTCTGGATGGACGGCGCCAGGCAAAGCTGGTGCCACATTCATCGATCCGTTTTGTGGCCCAGGGCGCTCGAAAGTTCGTGAGACAGGCGAATGGATTGACGGGGGCGCGGTAGCCGCCTGGAAGAAGAGCTGCGAAGGTGGCGCCCCGTTCACGCACGTCTACATAGGTGATCTCGACGCGCAAAGACGTGAGGCAAGCGCGACACGACTGCGCCAGCTAGGCGCACCTGTCGTCGAGATGGACGGCTCGGCTGTTGATGCGATTCAGCAGATCGTTCCGACCCTGAATCCCTACGGATTGCACTTCGCATTTCTCGATCCGTTCGATCTGGCAACGCTCGAATTCGGCATCATCGAGGCCCTCTCGACACTGAAGCGAATCGACATGCTGGTCCACGTGAGTCAGATGGACCTACAGAGAAACCTGATCAGCAACGCGACCTCGGACGATTCGGCGTTCGACGTCTTCGCTCCGGGCTGGCGCCAAAGCGTTTCCATCGCTCAAGGTCAGCAAGGCCTGCGGCAGGAAGTTTTTCAGTACTGGCGTGACAAAGTAGCGGGCCGACAGGTCTGGCCGTCAACCGAGATGCGCCTGATCACCGGCAGCAAGAATCAACCGCTCTACTGGTTGCTTCTGGCGGCGAAACATGAACTCGCCCACAAGTTCTGGGCCACGGCATCGAATATCGAGGGGCAAGGCAAGTTGTTCTAGGCCCGCGTGGTGGCCAAGGTGCTCGGGTAGTCATCCCACGTACGGCCCCGGAAGACACGGCCGTTCGCCTTCTTGTGGCGCTTGATGCCGTCGGCGCCCCAGCCTCCCCACTGCTTGAAGAAGAAGGCTGACCCAGCCGCTTCAGCTTGCGCCTGAACGTTCGCAACCCATTCCTCGCGCATGGGTCGCGCCTTGTGGCCCGACTCGCCGCCGACAATCACCCAGTGAATGTCATGCAAGTTGATCGTGCCCAGGTCTTCTAGCAGCGGTTCAACTGAGAGGAATCGAATGTGCGCATCCACTTTGCGTAGGTGATCGATACGGGGTACGCCGTACTTCCTGTCCTCCACCGACACACCGAGCCAAACGTTCTGCGGACAGGGGCGCCGCGCGAAGTACTCCGGCAGTCGCTCTGCTCGCTTGGTCAGGATCTGATACGTGTGGTGCGGCGTCTCGTCGATGATGGAGAACACGCGGTCAAGGAAGTCATCCGGCACGTCCTCGTGGAAGAGGTCGCTCATGCTGTTGACGAAGTACGTGGTCGCCTTCTTGCGCATCAGCGGCTGATCAAGCCGGTTCTCGTGCACGGTGAGCTTGAACTCGTTCTCGTAGCCTGGCGCGCCCATAGCGTGCAAGCGCCGCGCCATGACTTCAGCGTAGCAATGCTTGCAACCCGGTGAGACCTTGGTACATCCCGTGGTTGGATTCCAAGTCTGTTCCGTCCATTCGATAGTCGATTGGGTTGCCATGTCGGCTTCCTTTTCTCATTGATGCGCAGGACTCGTTGTACGAGTCTGCGCGTGTTCGGACACGAAGGCATCCACCAGGCGAGAAAGCGCCGAGCGCACTTGCCGCATGTCTGGGTCGGCTAGCGCCACGCGAACACGGTCTGCAAGCTGCTCCGCAGTCGGGGCATCGTCGGGACCGACCGTATGCACCAGACGCATGCACTGCTCGATGACGTTGATCGGCGGGCTCGCCTTGCCGCTCTCGTATCGACTCACAGAGGACTGCTTCACACCTAAGAATTGCGCAAACTCCTTTTGACTACGCCCATTGCGAGCGGCCCGAATCAGTTCTCCGACGCTGTTGATTGTCATCGCCTTCTCGTTTTATGCACTTCAAGCATATTTTAGTTGGTCGCTTCGTTTGATGTACCGAAGATCGCAATTGCAGTGCTGAGCCGTGTTTCGTTGTGTCAATCAGACGCCCGCCCAAAGCTACCCCCCAGTTACACCCTCCATCGACGCTGTGGTGTGTACAGCCTAAGCCGCAAAATTGAATGTTGAGTGGCTCATAGTGGAAACATGAGTGGCGTTCCGCAGTTTCGTGTTTTCGCACCCGTCCAAAAAAAGAAAACGCCATCGACTATTGAAAACGGCGGTTTCCGCCCTTATCATTAGCACTCGCTGGAGTTGAGTGCTAACAACATCCTCCAAGTCGATCTTCGGCCCTCGCCTGACGAGGTCCGACAGTTTGAAACCCTTACCGTCCAATCTCAGGAGATGCAATGAACCTTCGTCCACTCGCCGATCGCGTGATCGTCAAGCGTATTGACAGCGAAACCAAGACCGCTTCCGGCATCGTCATTCCCGACGCAGCCGCCGAAAAGCCAGACCAGGGCGAAATCCTGGCCGTTGGTCCCGGCAAGAAAAACGACAAAGGCGAACTGTCCGCCATGAACGTCAAGGTCGGTGACCGCGTTCTGTTCGGCAAGTACAGCGGCCAGACCGTCAAGGTCGATGGCAACGAACTGCTGGTGATGAAAGAAGACGACCTGTTCGCAGTCGTCGAGAAGTGATTCTTCGCTTTTTCATTCCTACTATTAACTGAATTCTGGAGATATCAACATGGCAGCAAAAGACGTCATTTTCGGCGGCGAAGCCCGCGCACGCATGGTCGAGGGTGTGAACATCCTGGCCAACGCGGTCAAGGTCACCCTGGGCCCCAAGGGTCGCAACGTGGTGCTCGAGCGCTCCTTCGGCGCTCCCACCGTGACCAAGGACGGTGTGTCCGTGGCCAAGGAAATCGAGCTGAAGGACAGGCTCCAAAACATGGGCGCCCAGATGGTCAAGGAAGTCGCTTCCAAGACCTCTGACAACGCCGGCGACGGAACCACCACTGCTACCGTGCTGGCACAGGCCATCGTGCGCGAAGGCATGAAGTACGTTGCCGCTGGCATGAACCCAATGGACCTGAAGCGTGGCATCGACAAGGCTGTTGAAGCCGTGATCGTCGAACTGAAGAAGGCCTCCAAGGCAACCACCACCAGCAAGGAAATTGCTCAGGTGGGTTCCATCTCCGCCAACAGCGATGCCAGCATTGGCGAGATCATTGCCAACGCCATGGACAAAGTGGGCAAAGAGGGCGTGATCACCGTGGAAGACGGCAAGTCGCTGCAAAACGAACTCGACGTGGTCGAGGGCATGCAGTTTGACCGTGGCTACCTGTCGCCTTACTTCATCAACAACCCTGAGAAGCAAGCCGCCCTGCTGGACAACCCCTTCGTGCTGCTGTACGACAAGAAGGTCTCCAACATCCGCGACCTCCTGCCCACGCTCGAGCAAGTCGCCAAGGCCGGCCGTCCGTTGCTGATCATTGCCGAAGACGTCGAAGGCGAAGCCCTGGCAACATTGGTGGTCAACACCATCCGTGGCATCCTGAAGGTCGTTGCTGTGAAGGCGCCTGGTTTCGGTGACCGCCGCAAGGCCATGCTGGAAGACATCGCCATTCTGACCGGTGGCAAGGTGATTGCCGAGGAAGTGGGCCTGACCCTTGAAAAAGTGACCTTGGCCGATCTGGGCCAGGCCAAGAGCATCGAAGTGGGTAAAGAAAACACCACCATCATCGACGGTGCTGGCGCATCGGCTGACATCGAGGCACGCGTGAAACAAGTGCGCGTACAGATTGAAGAAGCCACCAGCGACTACGACCGCGAGAAGCTGCAGGAACGTGTGGCCAAGCTCGCCGGTGGCGTGGCCGTGATCAAGGTGGGTGCCACCACCGAGATCGAGATGAAAGAAAAGAAGGCCCGCGTGGAAGACGCCCTGCACGCCACCCGCGCTGCTGTGGAAGAAGGCATCGTCGCTGGTGGTGGCGTGGCACTGCTGCGTGCACGCCAGGCTGCTGGCACCATCAAGGGTGACAACGCCGACCAGGACGCCGGTATCAAGCTGGTGCTGAAAGCGATCGAAGCGCCTCTGCGCGAAATCGTGGCCAACGCCGGTGGCGAGCCGAGCGTGGTGGTCAACGCCATCCTGGCTGGCAAGGGCAACTACGGCTTCAACGCTGCCAACGACACCTATGGTGACATGATCGAAATGGGCATTCTGGACCCAACGAAAGTGACCCGCACTGCCCTGCAGAACGCCGCTTCCGTTGCTTCTCTGATGCTCACGACCGAAGCCATGGTCGCAGAGTCTCCTAAGGACGATGCACCTGCTGGTGGCATGGGCGGCGACATGGGTGGCATGGGCGGCATGGGCGGCATGGGCATGTAAGCTCTCCTTGCCTGAGACGCCATGCCGGCGTTGCAAGAGCTTGCCGTGGCGCTGCCACTGTCTACGCCCTTGCGCCTTGGCCTGGCGCCTCATGCTGTGTCGTAGGTGCACCTTGGTGTGCCACCGACACCCAAGAAAAAACCCGCGAGGCAACTCGCGGGTTTTTTCGTTTCTGCTGTTCGATCACCACATGCATGGGTGCCCGGCCAAAGAAGGACCCCTCAGCGCATCAAAGCTTCCAGCTTGATCGTGTCGGCCACAAAGGCCCGTATGCCTTCGGCCAGCTTCTCGGTCGCCATGGCGTCTTCATTGAGCGCGAAGCGAAAACCGGCTTCGTCGTAGTGCACAAATGGAATATCCATTCCCTTTGCAGCGTCCGCATCCAGTGCCTTCGACAACGGCGCTTCGCTGGCTGCCAGTTGCGCCAGCAACTCCGGGCTGATGGTCAGCAGATCGCAGCCGGCCAGCGCCGTGATCTGGCCCACATTGCGAAAACTGGCGCCCATCACTTCGGTGGCAATGCCGTGCTTCTTGTAGAAGTGGTAGATCGCCCGCACCGAACGCACCCCGGGATCCTTGGCACCGGCCATGGCGGTTTCGTCCCAGGCTGCCCCTGCACTCTTCTTGTACCAGTCGTAGATACGCCCAACGAAAGGTGAAATCAGCTGTACCTTGGCCTGACCGCAAGCCACCGCCTGAGCGAACGAAAACAGCAGCGTCAGATTGGTATGGATACCGTCCCGCTCAAGCCGCGAGGCTGCCTGGATACCTTCCCATGTGGAGGCGATCTTGATGAGCACACGGTCGATGTGTATGCCCTCGCCCTGGTACAGATCGATGATGCGACGAGCCCGGGTGACAGTGGCCTCGGTGTCAAAGCTCAGACGGGCATCCACCTCGGTCGAGACGCGACCAGGGATCTGTTTGAGGATCTCACAGCCGAAGCTCACCAGCAGCCGATTCATGGCCTCATCAAGACCCTGGTCACCGTACTTCGCAACCGCTTCATGCAGCAGGTGGGCGTATTCGGGCTTCTGGACGGCTTTCAGGATCAACGACGGGTTGGTGGTCGCGTCGCGCGGAGAAAACGTGGCGATCTGCCTGAAATCACCGGTGTCTGCGACCACGGTGGTCATCTGTTTGAGTGCGTCTAGCTGGTTCATTGCGCCATTATCGGGTGTGAAGGTTTCACCATTTCATGTAACTCGATTACCATCCGGTCATGCTCGATCGCATCAAAGCCTCTTTGCCCTCCCTGGCCCCTGCAGAACAGCGTGTGGGCAAACTGGTTCTGCTGGATCCCCGCAGTTTTGCCAGCTTGCCGGTGTCCACACTGGCTGACCGGGCGCATGTGAGCAAGCCCACGGTGGTGCGGTTCTGCCGCAGCATGGGTTATGACGGACTTTCCGATTTCAAACTCAAGCTGGCAGGTACCGTCAGCGAAGGCGTGCCATTCATACATCGCAGCGTGGACGCTGACGACAAGGTGAGCGACGTCCTGGTCAAGGTGATCGACAACACCGTGGCCGCATTCTTGAAATACCGGAATGACGCGTCGACCCACGCTGTGGAGAAAGCGGTGGACGCGCTGCTGGCCACCTACAAGAAGCGAGGACGCATCGAATTCTTTGGTGCGGGCAATTCAGGCATCGTGGCCCAGGATGCACAACACAAATTCTTCCGCCTGGGCATCAACGCCATTGCCTACAGCGATGGCCACATGCAGGTGATGAGCGCCTCGCTGCTGGGACCGGGCGATTGCGTCGTGATCATTTCCAATTCAGGGCGCACCCGCGACCTGATGGACGCGGCCGATATTGCACGCAAGCATGGCGCCACCGTCATCGTGATCACCACCAGCGGGTCGCCGCTGGCCCAGGCAGGGCACATCCATCTGGCAGCAGACCATCCCGAAGGCTACGACCGCTACAGCCCGATGACCTCTCGGTTGATGCACCTGATGGTGATCGACGTGCTCGCGACCTGCCTGGCGTTGCGCATCGGAGGCGCCACGCTGCAGCCTTTGCTCAAGGAGATGAAGAACAATCTTCGGAGCAAGCGGTATGCGTAACCGTGCGCAGGGCTTGGCACGCCCCCTGCGCCGCTGACGCGTCTTCCCCCGAAGGGGGACGATGCCTGCGGCCCGGCTAAGCCGGTTCCGCAGCACCCCTGGTCTTGGACCCAAATGCGCCGGACGCGGGTCAACCAATCAGCGAACTTCAGACTCAGATCCTGCCCTCTTCCACTGCATGGCAGGCAATGCGGATACCGCCGAGGTCCAGCAGGTTCGGGCGCTCGGTTCGGCAGCGGTCGTTCACATGCGGGCACCTGGGGTTGAACGCGCAACCGTCAGGCGGGTTCAGTGGGTTGGGCACCTCACCCGACACCGGGGTGCGGGCCTGACCCGTGTCGTGCATCTTGGGAATGGCATCGAGCAGCATGCGCGTGTAGGGGTGACGCGGGGAGTCAAACAGGGTGTGCTTGGGTGCCAGCTCGACCAGCCTGCCCAGGTACATCACGCCCACCTGGTCGCTCACATGCCTGACCACCGCGAGGTTGTGGCTGATGAAGAGGTAGGTCAGTCCCAGTTCGCGCTGCAGGTCCTTCATGATGTTGAGCACCTGCGCCTGCACACTCACATCCAGCGCCGATGTGGGTTCGTCACACACCAGAAATTCGGGCTGCGTGGCCAATGCACGGGCGATGGAGATGCGCTGACGCTGCCCACCGGAGAACTGGTGCGGGTACTTCACGCGATCCAGCGGGGAAAGCCCCACCGACTGAAGGAGAGCGTCCACCCGGGCACGCAGGGCCACCGGCTCGGTCTCGATGCCATGCTCACGCAGCGGCTCACCAATGATGTCCTCCACCCGCCAGCGTGGGTTCAGGCTCGCGTACGGATCCTGAAAAATCATCTGGATGCGCCGACGCAGCTTGCGACCCTCGGGTGTCTTGAACGCCGCGTGGGCATCCTGGCCGTCAAATTCAAAGCCGCCGCGCGTGGGCTCGTACAAGCCCACCAGCAGCCGGGCCACCGTGCTCTTTCCACAGCCCGACTCACCCACCAGGGCCAGCGTCTCGCCGCGCGGAATGTCGAACGACACGCCATCCACCGCCCGAAGCAACTGACGTGGCTGGCGCTCGAGCACACGGTTCAGCCAGGGGGCCGAGACATCAAAGGTCTTGGCCAGGTCGGTGGCCCGCACCAGTGGCGCCTTGGCATCCATGGTCGACGATGGAGCAGCTGCGCCGGGATCGTGGCGCCGCACGCCAGCCAGGGTACCTGCGGGGCTCGCTGTCAGATCTGCGCTCATGCTGCGACCTCCGACATCGACGGTGCCTGGCCTGCGGCGGCGTGCAGCCAGCAGGCAGCCCGGGTCGCACCGGCGGGCAACAGATCGGGCCGCTCCAGGTGACAGCGATCGAAGACCCGCTCGCAGCGGGGGTTGTAGGCGCAGCCCTTGGGAATCGCGTTGAGGCGCGGCATGGCCCCATCGATCTGATGAAGACGATCCCGATCCTCGCCCATGTCGGGAATGCAGGCCATCAAGCCCGCCGTGTAAGGATGGGCCGGGTGGTTGATCACCTCGTGCACCGGACCAATTTCGGCGACCCGGCCCGCGTACATCACCGCCACACGGTCGCAGGTTTCAGCAATGACACCCATGTCGTGCGTGATCAGCATGACGGCGGCACCCCGGTCCTTGCAGATGGTTTTCAGCAAGGTGATGATCTGCGCCTGGATCGAAACGTCCAACGCCGTGGTGGGCTCGTCGGCCACGATGAGCTGCGGCTCCGCGGCCAGGGCCAGCGCGATCACGACCCGTTGACGCATACCACCAGAGAACTGGTGCGGGTAGTGGTCGATGCGCTGTTCAGCGGCTGGAATACCGGTGTCCTTGAGCAACTGGATGGCGCGCTGCCGGGCTTCCGACTGATTCACGGGCAGATGGGTGGTGATGGTCTCGATCAACTGGCGACCGACCGAATAGAGCGGATTCAGCGAAGTCAGCGGGTCCTGGAAAATCGCGCCGATCTTGCGCCCGCGCACCTTGCGCATCTCTTCATAGGGCAGGTTGTCGATGCGCTGCCCGTGCAGCAGGATTTCCCCGGAGGCCACGCGTCCCGGGGGTTCGAGCAAACCGATGATGGATGCTCCGGTCAGCGACTTCCCAGCGCCGGACTCACCCACCACACCGAGAATTTCACCAGGCGCGATATCGAATGAAATATCGTCCAGCGCCCGCAGCGTGCCATGGCGGCTCGGAAACTCGACAACGAGGTTTTTGACTTGTAAGAGGCTCATGTGTGGATGCGGTGGAGTGAACGCGCACGCGGTGACTGCGACAGACTGGAAATCATCTCAGGCGAGGGTTCAGGGCATCGCGCAGCCAGTCACCCAACAAGTTGACCGACAAGGCAATCAGCACCAGCATCAACCCCGGGAAGATCGTGATCCACCATTCGCCTGAGAACAGGTAGTCGTTACCCACCCGGATCAGCGTACCCAGCGACGGCGACGTGGGTGGCGCACCAACCCCGAGAAAAGACAGCGTGGCTTCCGTGATGATGGCGGTGGCCACCTGAATGGTCGCCAGCACCATGACCGGGCCCATCACGTTGGGCAGCACATGGCTGCGCATGATGCGCAGCGGCGCAACGCCGGTCACCCGCGCGGCCTGAACGTATTCCTTGTTGCGTTCCACCAGCGTCGAGCCGCGCACCGTACGGGCGTACTGCACCCAGCCCGTGAGCGAAATCGCAATGACGAGCACCCCGAAGGCCACCGTGTCCTGCGCGTTCGGAAACAGCGCCCGGCCCACGCCGGCAATCAGGAGCGCAACCAGGATGGCAGGGAAGGACAACATGACGTCGCACAGGCGCATGAGCACGGCGTCGATCCAGCCACCGATGAAGCCGGCGAGCAGGCCAAAGGCCACACCCACCACCACGGACAAGACCACGGAAGCAAACCCGACGGCCAGGGAAATCCGCGCGCCGTACATGATTGCAGACAGAATGTCGCGTCCCTGATCGTCGGTACCCAGGAGGAAGTTGCGAGAACCCTCCTCGCTCCAGGCGGGAGGCAGTCGCGCGTTGGACAACTCCAGCGTGGCCAGGTCGAAAGGATTGTGTGGTGCCAGCCACGGCGCAAAAACGGCACCAACCACACAGATGAGTGCAATCAGGGCCGCCACCAGTGCTGTGGGTGAATTGATGAAACTGTGGCCCACATCGCTGTTGGACCACCGCTTGAGGGTGCTGATCACGTTGAACGTTCCAGAAGGTAAGGCACAAACCAACCGGTCGTGAAAACGTCACGACCGGCGGTACTGCAAGGGTCAGACGGTCACTTCACCGACATGTAGCGGAAAGGCATGAAGTTGTCGGCCAGTTGCACCAACTCCACGTTGCTGGCCACACCCCAGGCCAGCGCCTGTTGATGCAGAGGCAGGTGACCAATGTCGTCTGCGTGCAGCTTGAAGGCCTCCTTGATCATGGCGTCACGCTTGGTCTTGTCGGTCTCGGACTGGATCTGCAAGGTCAGTTCGTCCACCTTGGGATTGCAGTAAGAACCCAGATTGAACTGGCCCGAACCCTTGTCGTCCACGCAACGCATCAGGGCGTTGAGCGCGTTGTGCGAGTCGTAGGTGCCGGGCGTCCAGCCCAGCAGGTAGAAGCTGGTGTCGCGCTTGAGGATTTTCGGGAAGTAAGTGCCCTTGGTTTCGGCTTGCAGATTGACCTTGATGCCTGCGCGGGCCAGACTGGCGGCCACCGCCTGGCAGATGGCACCGTCGTTGACGTAGCGGTCGTTGGGGCAGTTCATGCCCACTTCAAACCCGTTGGGATAGCCCGCGTCTGCCAGCAGCTTCTTGGCAGCTTCGGTGTCGTAGGGCAGTCGCGTGTTCATGGAAGCGTCGAAGCCGTTGATGCCTGGGCCGACCATCAATGCGGTCGGATTGGCCGCGCCGCGCATCACGGTGCGCTGGATGCCGTTGATGTCGATGGCCTGGTAGAAGGCCTGGCGCACGCGCTTGTCCTTGAACGGGTTCTTTCCCTTCACATTGGAATAGAGCAGCTCGTCGCGCTTCTGGTCCATCCCCAGAAAAATGGTGCGCAACTCCGGACCCTGCAAAACCTTGGTCTTGCCGCTGGCGTTGATGCGTGCGACGTCTTGCAGCGGCACGGGCTCTATCACGTCTACCTGACCGGACAACAGTGCCGCCACGCGCGTGGCGTCGTTGCCGATGGGGGTGTACTCCACATTGACCACGTTGCCTTCGATCTTGCCCCAGTAATTGCCATTTCGAACAAAGCTGGTTTTCACGTTGGGCTGACGCTCGCGCAGGCGGAACGGACCGGTGCCGTTGGCACGAAACGAGGCGGCGTTCTCGACGCCCTTGCGGCGATCCACCGGGCGCGTGGCCTGGTTTTCTTCCGCCCACTTCTTGCTCATGATGAAGAGCAACGAGATCACGTCGGGGAGGATCGGGAACGGTGCCTTGGTCTCGATCTCGATCGCGTGGTCGCCATCCTTTCGGACTTCCTTGATATCGTTGGTGTAGCTCTTCATGTCCGACCCGTCGCCCGAGGCGCGCTCAAAGCTGAACAGAACGTCGTCGGCCGTGAACGGCGTTCCATCATGGAATTTCACGTTCTTGCGCAGCTCGAAGCGCCAGACGGTAGGTGAGGTCTGCTTCCAGCTGGTGGCCAATGCGGGCACCAGATTGAGATTGCGGTCGCGCCCCACCAGTGGCTCGTACACGTTTCCTGTCACGCTCAGCTGGAGCGATTCGTTCAGGGAATGCGGGTCCATGGACAAAGCATCGCCCTGATTGCCAATGCGAACGGTCTGCGCAGAAGCGGCCCCCATGGCCACCATGGCAGCCACCACCAAGGCAGAAGTCAGCGTTTGTTTGAATTGCATGTGTCGCTCCTTTAGCGGGTTACCAGAAAAATACCTATTCAGTCGATCCGATAGGCATGCCGTGCTCGATCAACCCCGCGTGCAAGGCAGCACCCAGTGGCAGAACATCGTCATTGAAGTCGTAGCGGCTGTTGTGCAGCATGCAGCTCCCCTCACCACCCTGCCCCAGCCGCAGGTAGGCACCGGGCTTTACCTGCAGCATGAAAGAAAAATCTTCCGCCCCCATGCTGGGGTCCATGTGTCGGTCCAGATGATCGTGCCCCACCAGGCGCTGCGCGACATCGCCGGCAAATCGGGCCTCGTCGATACTGTTGATGGTGGCCGGATAGATGCGCTCGTAGTTCACATGCGCGGAAGCTCCAAGGCCCAGCGCCACGCCAGAACAAACCTCATGAAGGCGGCGTTCAACCACGTCCTGCACCTCGGGATTGAAGGTGCGCACAGTACCGACCAGCGTGGCTTTGCCAGGCACCACGCTGAATGCACCCATGTCGCCCGCGTGCATGGCACACAGGCTGATGACGGCGCTGTCGATCGCCCGCACATTGCGCGACACGATGCTTTGCACCGCCGTGATGATGTGCGCCGACACCAGTACGGGGTCCACGGTGAGGTACGGATGCGCGCCATGACCGCCCTTGCCCGTGATCTCGATCGTGATGCGGTCGGCCGCAGCCATCATCGGACCGGGATTCACCCCCACCATGCCTGGGCGCATCTGTGGCCAGTTGTGCATGGCATACACGGCCTGAACGGGAAAGCGGTCGAAGAGTCCGTCTTCGATCATGGCCTTGGCGCCGGCAAAGCCTTCTTCGCCGGGCTGAAAGATCAGCACGGCGGTGCCATCGAACTGGCGCGTTTGAGCAAGGTAGCGCGCTGCCCCGACCAGCATGGTGGTGTGGCCATCGTGTCCGCACCCGTGCATCATGCCGGGCCTGGTTGAGCGCCAGGCAAAGTCGTTGCTCTCGGTGATGGGCAGGGCGTCCATGTCGGCCCTGAGACCGATCATGCGCCCGCTGCTGCGCGAGCGCCCGTGGATCAGCGCCACCACCCCGGTCTTGCCGATCTGGGTGTGGATTTCGTCCACTCCGCAGACCTTGAGCGATTCCACCACCCGCTGGGCCGTGTAGTGCTCCTCAAACCCGATCTCAGGATGGGCATGCAGGTCACGGCGCAGTGCGGTGAGCTCCGGATGAAAGGCGGCGATGTGCGCAAACGCCCGGCCGTGGGCCTTGATGCGTGGCGCAGACATTTCGTGTCTCACGTTCAATGTCCACCCGCCTTTTCCACACGCAAACGCGGATCCACCGCGAAGTACAGCAGGTCCACGATCAGGTTGATGACCACGAAGATCAGCGCGATCAGGCAAAGATAAGCGGCCATCACGGGAATGTCGGCAAAGGTCACCGCCTGGATGAACAACAGCCCCATGCCAGGCCACTGGAACACCGTCTCGGTGATGATCGCAAACGCGATGAGCCCCCCGAGTTGCAAACCGGTGATGGTCATCACGGGCACGAGCGTGTTCTTCAACGCGTGCCCGAAGTGCACCGCGCGGTTCGTCAGGCCTCGCGCCCGGGCGAACTTGATGTAGTCGGTTCGGAGCACCTCCAGCATCTCAGCCCGCACCAGCCGCATGATGAGGGTGAGCTGGAAAATGGCCAGTGTGATGGCTGGCAGTGTGATGTGGTGCCAGCCTTTGGCGGTCAGCAACCCTGTGGTCCACCAGCCCACCTGGGTGACCTCACCCCGGCCAAAGCTGGGGAACCACCCGAGGTTCACGGCAAACACCAGAATGAGCAAAATGCCGATCAGGAAGGTGGGTAGAGACACGCCCAGCAGGGAAACCGTCATGAACACCTGGCTGATGAAGGTACCCCTCTTGAGTGCAGCGTATACGCCCATCGGAATGCCGATGACCAAAGCCAGCAGGGCGGCCACTGTGGCCAGTTCCAGCGTCGCAGGAAAGCGCTCGGCGATCAGGCGTGACACTTTCGCACCCTGGCGCAGGCTCAATCCGAACTCGCCTTGAACGGCATTACCCAGAAAGGCGGCGAACTGAAAGAAGAAAGGCTTGTCCAGCCCGAGATCAGCGCGAAGCTCCCTGATCTGCTCGGCGGTTGCATCCTGCCCCAGCAGAAACACCACGGGGTCGCCCACGTACTGAAAAAGCATGAAGGCGATGAACGCCACACTGACCATGACGATCACGGCCTGCGCCAGCCGTCTGAGAATGAATGCAAACATCTTGTTGGAATAAAGAGAGGGTCGCTCACCTCGGTGCGCGACCCCCGGTCATCAGGCTGACTTTCAGTTTACCTTGATCAGACGCCAGTCCAGACGGTTGTCGGCACGGTGCACCACATCGATGTTCTTCTTCATCGCCCAGGGAATGATCTGGTTGTGAAGCGGGATGTGGGCCACGTCTTCGTTCTGCAAGGCGAGCGCTTCCGTGAGCAGGCGAGGCCGGATGAACTGATCGGTTTCGGTCTTCGCACGGTCGATGATGCTGTCCATCTTGGGGTTGCTGTAGCGTCCCACGTTGTAGTTGCCATCGCCGCCGGTGCCGGTGGTGCGAACCAGGGACTGCAGGCTGTACAGCGCATCAAAGGTGGGCACACCCCAGCCCAGCATGTAGATGCTGGCCTCATAGCGCTGGATCATGGGGAAGTAGGTCGCCAGCGGCAGCGTACGCAGCTTGGCCTTCACGCCAATGCGTGCCCACATTGCCGTCACCGCCTGGCAGATCTGCTCGTCGTTGATGTAGCGGTTGTTCGGGCAGGCAAAGTCGACTTCGAAACCGTCCTTGTAGCCGGCATCGGCCAGCAGTTTCTGGGCGGCAGCCACGTCGAACGGATGACGGGCATGCACGGCTTCGGTCCAGCCAGCGACCTGTGGCGCCACCAGGGCACCGGTGGGCTGACCCAGACCGCGCAGGGTGACACGCGCGATGGCATTGATGTCGATCGCCTGGTAGAGGGCCTTGCGCACGCGCTGGTCCTTCAAGGGGTTCTTGCCCTTGACGTCGCTGCCGGGGAGTTCATCGCGGAACTGGTCCATGCCGAAGAAGATGGTCCGGTTTTCCACCCCATCGATGACCTTCAGGTCGGTGTTGGAACGGACCCGTGGCAGATCCTGCGGGCTGGGGTCCAGCACAAAGTCGACTTCGCCAGAGAGCAATGCCGCCATGCGTGTGGACACGTTGCGCACCGGCGTGTAAACGATCTCGGTCACATTGCCCTCGGCACTGCCCCACCAGTTCGGGTTTTTCGCGAGAACGATCTTCTGGTCTGGCTGCCATTCCTTGAGCGTGAAGGGGCCTGTGCCGTTGGCGTTGCGGTGTGCGAAATTCTCCTCTTGTGTCTTGATGTCTTTCGGCGCCACCGAGTTGTTCTTCTCTGCCCATGCCTTGCTCATCATCCTCAGCTCGGTCAGCTGGTTGATCAGCACTGGATTGGGGCCCCCGGTGATGATGTCGATGGTGTTGTCGTTCACCTTCACCACCTTGGTGATGCCCTGCGTGTAGACGGTGAAGTTGGACGTCTTGCTCATGGCGCGCTCAAGCGAGAACACCGCGTCGTCTGCGGTGAAGGGCGAGCCGTCATGGAACTTCACGCCCGTGCGCAGCGTCATGCGAAGCTGCGTGGGAGAAAGCTGCGTCCAACTGCTGGCCAGCAAGGGTTCGGGCTTGAACGTGCGGCTGTTGTAGTACACGAGGGACTCGTATACGGCTGCGTGAACGCCGTTGGCCAGCGCGTTGTTCTGGGAATGGATGTCCCAGGTGGGGATGTCGCTGGCGCTGGTCCATTTGAAGGTCTTGGCTTGCAAGCCACCGGCTCCCAGTGCCAGGGCAGCACACAGGACAGCCACTCGCAGGTTCGTTTGGCGCAGTTTCATTGGTTGACACCTAAATTAAAAATGAACATTTCGACACTATGCAACAAACGTTCCCGCGCACGCTCCGGACTTACCCGGAGCGAATGCCCTGCATGCGGCCAAAGCGTCTCCATGGTGTCATTTCCCTCTGAGCTATTCGAGCATTTGATGATGAGAAAGAAGTGCTAATGAACGCAGGCAGCAAAGATATGGCGCCTGCCCAGACTGCCTTCCAGTGAGACGCTCTCAAGTGCGCCGCGGTCCAAGTGGCCGGCAGGAACGCAGCCAAACCAGCGCTTTCGACCCAGCAGGGTCGGCAACGCTTTCTCCCTTGATGCGTCTGCGTGCTTCGTGATCGCGTCTGTCCATTGCGTTCTTGCAGCCCGCTCCAGGCCAAATCAGTACAGTCACACGCCATGTCCAGTGACGAAGCATTGGATTGCTCGTGCTGCCGAATACAGTGCTGCTTCGCACATCCCTGCTGAGAAGCGCATGCGGCAGCACCACACCAGACCCAGGGCATCCTCCAAATGGGGCATGACGGTCGATGGAGGTCGGGGTAGATTCCTCTCCGCGACAAGGGAGGGAGTCCAAGCTGCACCAACATGGGTTGCGGCAGCGTTCCCATTGCGCCCTCCTCTGCCGCAAAGTCTGTCACACCAAACTCAATCAGGAGGAACGCATGTTCAAGAAATTTCTCGCCACGCTGCTGGCTCTCGCTGCCACCGTCGCCATGGCTGCCGTGGACGTCAACGAGGCCACTGTGGCCGATCTCGACAGCATCAAGGGCATCGGGCCGGGAACCTCTACCAGGATTCTCGAAGAGCGCAAAAGTGCCAAGTTCAAGGACTGGAACGATTTCATTCAACGCGTTTCCGGCATTGGTGAGAAGCGCGCTGTGAAGCTGTCGGCGGAGGGTCTGACGGTCAATGGTGCTGCGTTCAAGAACACGTCCACAGGCAGTGCCACCCCTGCGGAAAAGAAGTAGGTATCGTCGAAGCGACGTGGTCTGAAAGACCACTGCACCAATATGACGCTCAACAAAAAGGCCGCTGGTCAACCAGCGGCCTTTTCTTGGTGCGCGAGATCAGGCGGCCAACGACCGCCCATCATCAGAACGAATGGCGAATGCCCAAGCCGTAGCGGGTGTCCACGCCACCGGCAGCGGTCGCTGCATCGTTGTCCTTGCGAACACCAGCGTAGGCGGTGGTGCGCTTGGACAAGTCATAGGACAGACCCAGCCCGATGCTGCGAGCGGTCTCGCCACCATCCGGCTTGGAAGTGGCCACACCAGCAGAGAACGTCAAAGCCTCGCCCAGCGGCACATCGGCACCCAGTGACAGCTCGTTGGTCTTGGTGCCTGGAACAGCCACGCGACCATAACCGGCCAGGATCTTGGCTGCGCCCAGATCGTAGGAGCCGTTCACGGTGGTGTACTTGGTCTCTGCGGAACCGACCTTGTCCACCTGGTAAGCCACACCGGCGTACACAGGGCCGCCTTCGTACTTGACGTGGAAAGCGGTGCTGCGCTCGTTGGTGTTTTCGCGCAGGTTGGTGCTGAACGCACCGCTCACGCCACCGAACTCGGGCGACACGTACTTGATGCCGTTGTTGGGATTGCCGGTGAAGCCCAGGCTGGTCCAGATGCCGGTGGGTGCAAACACGGAGTCGAACACCGGGTTGGTGTTGAAGGCGATGTCGTCGTAGGCCGTCCAGTTCTTGCCGAAGCGGATCTCGCCGAAACCACCACCCAGACCCACATAGGATTCACGGTCAAACTTGAAGCCGGAAGCGGTACCGGTGTCCACGTCCAGGCCACCTTCAAGCAGGAACACAGCGCTCAAACCGCCACCGAGATCTTCAGTACCCTTGAAGCCCAAGCGGCTGGCACTCAAACCGCCCGAAGTCAGCTGGGTGGCTTCATTTTTGTCCTTGTGCAGGACCACATCAACAATACCGTACAGGGTCACGCTGGACTGGGCTTGTGCAACGCCAGCCACGCCGAGAACGGCCAGTGCAATCAACGATTTTTTCATGGAATTTTCCTTGAAGGAGGTTAGCAAAACGGGTTTGTCAAAAAATCTTCACCTGCCAATGTTATGCACTTGCCGCTTCGAAACATGGGGTAATCCCTAAATTTTGAAGCAATCCGGAGACAACGTTGCAGGCCGACAACACGACAGATCCACTAAATTATTAGCAAGTTTTAAGCCAGCCTCGGAATCATCACTGCTTCAGACCCATTGGTCACCCCAACGAAAAAGCCCACCGCTTTCGCGGTGGGCTTTGCTTCAAGCTACGAACCGGCTTGCGCCAGTCGAATGCTTAGAAGGTGTGACGCACGCCGAACTCGATGCCGGTGGACTTGCCGTTGGCGGTCTGGGCAGCAGCGTTGGGTGCCAGACCGAAGGAAGAACCACCGTTCTTGTTGGTCAGGCGCGAGTAGGTTCCGTACACAGCGGTGCGCTTGGACAGGTTGTAGTCGTAACCCACGGCGATCTGGTTGGCATCACCGTTGCCAGCTGCTGGGTTGTAATCAGAGCGGGTGTAGGAAGCCTTGATATTGCCTGGGCCGACAGGAGCGACCACACCGACCATCAGGTGCTTGACTTCACGCGCGCCGAACTTGCCGATGGTGTACTGAGCCATGGGCTTGGCCACGCCGAAGTCGTAAGACGCGCCGACGTTGGTGCGCTTGAACGAATCGGTTTCAACCGAAGAACCTTCGGTGGCAGTAGCCAGGGCCACGCTCAGGGGACCTGCAGCGTACGTCAGGCGGATGCCGGTGTACTCGTTAGGCGTGTTGGCGGTCTTGGCTTCTTTCAGGGCGTACATGAACTGGCCGCTGAAACCACCGAAGTTGGGCAGGAAGTAACCAATGCTGTTGTTGGCACGCACCAGGGTGGTGGCGCCGCTGCCCAGCACGGACAAGGTATTCACCGAACTGCCCACACCGTTGGTGCCGAACGGATCGTAAACCGTGTGGTTCCAGAAGGTGGGGGTGTAGTCACGGCCCAGACGCACTTCACCGAAGTTGCCCATCAGGCTCACGGTGCTGCGGCGCTGGAATTGCAGGCCGTTGGGGGTGCCGGTGTCGGGGTTCAGGCCAGCTTCCAGCCAGAAACCAGCCTTCATGCCGCCGCCCAGGTCTTCCACGCCACGGAAACCGAGGCGGCTGGAAGCGATACCGTCTTGCGACATGGAGGTCAGGCTTTCACCGCCTTGTTTCACGCTGCGGACGTTCAAGTCCACCACGCCGAAAAGGGTAACGGAAGACTGAGCAAAGGCAGCGCCGGTGGCTGCCACAGCGGCCAGAGCAATCAGAGTCTTTTTCATTGAGAGTTTCTCCAAGGTTGAAAAAAGGGCCGTGGGTCTAGTGCCCCCGCGCCAACCTCCGTGTTTTGGAAGTTGCATCTATTGCACCAGATGGCGCGGTCAGATGCAAAGCTTTCTGTGTATTGAGCGATTGTTTGTGGTGCAGGGGCAACAGGTCTCTTCAAATGAAACGCCCCATAATGGTGCATACCGGGAATCATCGAACCACCCCAAACCCTGCAGCCAGCCAGAGCATGTGTCGCGGCACAATGCTGGCTGTGCTTGCTAGCATACACAGCCTCTATCAGATCGACAGGAGATGCCCATGGATGCCTTGATCAACGCTGCCGATTCGGCCTTGAGGACTCTGTTTGTGGCGCCCAGAGCCTCACGCGAATGCCCCACGCTTCCAGAACAAGGCGATGCCGAAGCTCTGACGGAAGCTGACCGTCGGCTGTCAGGCGCATTAATGCGGGTGAACCACGTCGGTGAAATCTGCGCACAGGCACTCTACACATCCCAGGCCCTGGCCGCGCGCAGGGCGGGGAGTGCAGGCGATGCCCTGGCCCAGCAGCTGGAAGCGGCCGGCAGGGAAGAAACCGATCACCTGGCGTGGACGCAGCGCCGCCTGGACGAGCTCGGCGCCCGCCCCTCACTTCTGAATCCCTTGTGGTACGCCGGCGCATTTGGTCTGGGCATGCTGGCGGGTCGCATGGGACGTGGTGTGAGCCTGGGCTTTGTGGTGGAAACGGAGCGGCAGGTCGAGGCCCATCTCGCATCACACATGGAGCGATTGCCGATCCATGACCATGCCTCACGCGCGATCGTGGCGCAAATGAAAGCGGATGAGGCCCGGCACGCCAGAGAAGCCACCCAGGCGGGTGCGGTGGAGTTGCCCAGACCTGTAAAAGGGCTGATGACGCTGGCTGCACGCCTCATGACCACGGTGGCGCATCGGGTGTAAGACTGCCGATGCAAAGCGCGCTGGCGCGCCCACCCCACGCCGCCCGTCAGGTTTCGATCACCTCGAACGCCGTGGTGATTTCGGCGGTCTTGCCCAGCATGATGCTGGCAGAACAGTATTTGTCATGGCTCATGGCGATCGCGCGTTCCACCGCCGCGGCCGGTATCGCTTTGCCGGTGACCACAAAGTGCATGTGAATCCGGGTGAACACCTTGGGATCGGTCTGTGCGCGTTCGGTGGTGAGTTTTACTGTGCAACCGCGAACGTCGTGACGACCGCGCTTGAGGATCAGGACCACGTCGTAAGCGGTACAGCCACCGGTACCGGCGAGCACCGTCTCCATGGGCCTTGGGGCCAGGTTGGCGCCACCATTTTCCGGTTTCGCGGCGTCGGGGGCGCCGTCCATGGTCAGCACGTGCCCACTGCCGGTCTCAGCGACAAAACCCATCTGCGAGCGTGTGCCCGTTGCGCCTGTCCAACTGACCGTGCATTCCATCGTGTGTCCCCGTGTGAAAAAAGTGGTTTTTTTGAGGAAAGCGCTCTAAACGGCGCCAAGACCCGCTTGTGCATGTTGCAACGCAGCATGACAGGGCTATACTGGCCTCATTGTATTTAAGGTTGTCTCCTCTACCCTCCACGGGTGGATTTAAGCCCGGACCGGTTCTGCCAGTCCGGGTTTTTTTTGCCGCCGGGCAGCCCCCAAGGCAAAAAACGCCCCTCGGGGGGCAGCGACCCGCGCAAGCGGCGGAGCGTGGGGGGCGTTTTCTGGCCCGATATGATGCGAGCCAAGGAATACCATGGCAGCCCGCACCCCAAGATCCCACGCTCTGACGACCAGAACCAAGACCCCTGCTCCATCAGAGGCGTTGAGTCCGGGTGACTATCTCAAGAAAATCCTGACTGCGCGCGTCTATGACGTGGCAGTGGAATCTGCCCTGGAACCCGCGAAAAACCTGAGTCGCCGTCTGAACAACAAGGTGCTGCTCAAGCGCGAAGACCAGCAGCCGGTGTTCAGCTTCAAGCTGCGTGGTGCCTACAACAAGATGGCGCATCTCGATCCGGAACAGCTGGGCAGGGGCGTCATCTGCGCTTCGGCAGGCAATCACGCCCAGGGCGTGGCACTGGGCGCCCACAAGCTGGGCACGCGCGCCGTGATCGTGATGCCGACCACCACACCGCAACTCAAGGTGGATGCTGTGCGCGCACTGGGCGGCGAGGTGGTCTTGCACGGCGACAGCTATTCAGACGCCTACACCCATGCCGTGGTGCTGCAGAAGAAGCAGGGCCTTACCTTTGTGCATCCGTTTGACGATCCCGACGTGATTGCAGGCCAGGGCACGATCGCCATGGAGATTCTCAGGCAACTGCAAAGCCTGGGGTCTGACCACCTGGATGCCGTTTTCGTCGCCATCGGTGGTGGCGGGCTGATATCAGGGATAGCCAACTACATCAAGGCGGTGCGCCCTGAGATCAAGGTCATCGGCGTGCAGACGACCGACTCGGATGCCATGCTGCAGTCGATCACAGCGGGCGAAAGGGTCACGTTGAACGACGTGGGGCTTTTTGCCGATGGCACGGCAGTCAAACTGGTTGGCGAAGAAACGTTCCGGATCGCGCGGGGGCTGGTTGACGAATTCGTGGTGGTCGATACCGATGCGGTGTGTGCGGCCATCAAGGACGTGTTCGTCGACACCCGCAGCATCGTGGAGCCGTCGGGCGCCATGGCGGTGGCGGCCATCAAGCAGTATGTGGCCAGCCACAAGACCAGGGGTGAAACCTACGCGGCCATACTGTGTGGGGCCAACATGAACTTCGACCGCTTGCGCTTTGTCGCCGAACGGGCCGAAGTGGGTGAAGAACGGGAGGCACTGTTTGCCGTGACGATCCCGGAGGAGCGGGGCAGCTTTCGCCGGTTCTGCGAGGTCATTGGCGAGCTCCCCGGCGGACCGCGCAATGTGACCGAGTTCAACTACCGCATCCACGACGGCGCCCAGGCGCATGTGTTCGTGGGCATGACGACGCATGGCAAGGGAGAGTCCAAAAAAATCGCGGCGAATCTGAGCCGCCACGGGTTTGACACCCTGGACCTGACCCACGACGATCTGGCCAAGGAGCACATACGGCACATGGTGGGCGGTCATTCGGCGCTGTCGAAGGATGAGCGTCTCTTGCGCTTCGTGTTTCCCGAGCGTCCGGGCGCGCTGTTGAAATTCCTGAGCCTGATGCGCCCAGGCTGGAACATCAGCCTGTTCCATTACCGCAACCAGGGCGCTGACTACGGTCGCATCCTGGTGGGTTTGCAGGTGCCGGCCAAAGACGACAAGGCATTCAACAAATTCCTCGAAACCCTGGGCTACCCGTACGTCGAAGAGACCGCGAACCCGGTCTACCGCCTCTTCCTCAAGACCTGAGGTGTCCTCGGGCCGCGCATGAACATTCAGCCTTTTCCCCATTCAGCCTCCAGGCAGCCCACTGTGACGAACAGTGGATTGAGGCTGCCTGAGATAGAACCCACGGCCGATATCCACCTGGACCATGCGCTGCGCGCTCGCGTCACACCAAGGGGGTTTTCCGAGCATGCCCTGGGAAGAATGGAAGCACTTGTGCTTCAACTGGGTCGGATCCAGCACACTCCCCCAGCCCCATTTGAGGCTCTTGGGTTTCGTTCTCCCCAGATGCTGGTGTTCGCCGCCGACCACGGCATCGCAGACGAGCGGGTGTCGGCGTTTCCCCAGGCAGTCACGTGCCAACGCGCCACCCAGATACTCACTGGTCGGGCACCCGTCAATGCACTGTCCAGGCTTCACGGTTTCGATTTGACCGTGATTGATGCAGGGCTGGCCAATCCGCTGAATCTGCCTGCGGACGACCCAAGTCAAGTGCCCCTGTTGCTGCGCAAGATCGGGTACGGTACGCGCAACATGGTGTTGAGCCCGGCGATGTCGGTGGCGCAGGCGGTGTCGGCGTTGCATGCCGGTATGGATGTGGTTCGCCACTTGCCCGGCAATGTGGTGGCGCTGGGCGACGTGGGGGTTGGTAACACCTCGTGCGCGGCCTTGTTGCTGTCACGGCTTTGTGGCGTTCCACTGGCGGATGCCTGCGGGCGCGACCACGACCAGGAGGGTGGCCCGCCGGACGACGAGAGGCGGCACAAACTGGAGAAGCTGTTTGAAGCAGCCACCCGCCATCGCAAAGCCGTATCGCCCCTGGCAGCACTTGCCGCCATGGGGGGGTTCGAAATCGCCATGATGGCCGGCGCCATGGTACAGGCGGCGAGCGAACGGCGCGTGGTGCTGGTGGACGGTTTTGTGGCGGGTGCGGCGGCGCTGGTCGCCCGGAGTTTGCGCCCTGCCGTTGCCGACTACCTGATCTACAGCCACCGCTCTGCCGAGCCGGGACATCGCTTGCTGCTCATCCATCTGCAGGCACAACCGCTGATGGACATGGAGCTCAGGGTCGGCCAAGGCGTCGGCGCGCTGCTGGCCTGGCCATTGCTGCTGGCGGCGCGCGATCTGCTGGCGCCCCAGAGCTGATGAAGTCACCCTAGAAATGGCAGTTGGACGGGCCCGAGTGGCCCGTCAGGGGGTGCGCACATCCGGCTCGAAGTGACCCATTCCAGAGCTACCGTGGAACCGGCTTTTGCCGGGCCACTGGTATCGCCTCTTCGAGGGGATGACGCGCCGAAGGCGCGGCGCGGGGGTGGGCCTATTCAAGCGCCTTCGGCAGGCACCGGCAGGGTGAGTTCCATGCTGTGAGGCGCTGTCATGGAAGGGCCCAGACGCACGGTACGTCCGCTGACCGACTGCAGGAACATGCCACCGCCTTCCAGTTCGGCACCCACGGGGTAGGGCTTGGGTGGCTGCCCATCCACCGCAATCAGCGCAGCCCCTTGTTGACGGCGGTCGGACACCACACCGACAAGGTCGTAGCGGGTGGCCACCACCGCGGGCACATTGTCATTGGTCATCACGGGCGCGAGCGTGGCCCCCAGCGCCTGCGCAACGCTGGTGGTATCAACCACGGGCAACGATACGGACGCTGATGCCAGGGGCGTCACAGGCGAACGCCCCAACGTCTGGAGCACCCAGTAACCTGCGCTCAGACCCGCAGCGAGCCAGATCACGCCCGCGGCCACCCCTGGCCAGGGACGCCGCGCGGGCACCAGGCCGGCAGGTACATCACCCTGAAAGACAGAATGCCCAAACGAAAGTGACTTGCTCATGGGCGCATTATGATCGACCTAGGCCAAGACACGCGGCCATCACGCAGCCATCTCAAGTGGCCGAAGACTTGTTTCGGGAGAACGTATTGACACACACAGCCCCCCCTCGGGCACGGTCGCTGGCCATGCTGCCCAGAGCCTGGCACGCAGTGAGCCGAGGCTTCACTTTGATTGAGCTGATGGTGGTGCTGGTCATCATCGGCTTGCTGGCCGCACTGATCGTCCCGAACGTACTGGACCGTGCAGACGATGCGCGGGTGACGGCCGCACGCACCGATGTCAACAACATCGTGCAGGCGCTCAAGCTCTATCGCCTGGACAACCAGCGCTACCCCACCACCGAGCAAGGTCTCAACGCCTTGGTCGTCAGGCCGTCTGCTGGCCCGGTGCCTCCCAACTGGCGCCCCTACCTGGACAAGCTGCCGAACGATCCGTGGAGCCGCCCCTACCAGTACCTGAACCCCGGTTTGCGCGGAGAGATTGATGTGTTGTCTCTGGGTGCGGACGGTCAGCCAGGCGGCGAAGGCCGCGATGCAGACATCGGCAGCTGGCAATAAGCCAAAGGGCCATGCGCCGTCACCGCGGATTCACCTTGCTGGAGCTGATGGTGGTCGTGGCCATCGCGGCCATGGCCACCGCCGGTGCAACCCTGGCCTTGCGCGACGGTCAGGCCACGCAGCTTGAACGAGAGGCGCTGAGGCTGTCGGCCATGCTGGAAGCAGCCCGTGCCCAGTCAAGGACCACCGGCGTGCCGGTGGTCTGGCGCACCCGACCCGAGGGATTCGAATTTGTGGGCGTCCGAAACCGCCCCGACGTGCCGACCGTGGGCACCGCTTCCATCTGGGGGCCCCGAAACTGGCTGAACCCGGTGACTCGTGCTCAGGTCACCAGACCGGCAGGCGCGCAAACATTGGTCCTGGGGCCAGAACCTCTGATTGCCGCTCAGCAGCTGACGCTGCAACAAGGTGATCGCAGCCTCGTGCTCGCCACCGACGGGTTGTCGCCCTTTGCGGTGGCGACACCAGAGAACGCACAATGAAAGCCTGCCCACGTGCCGAGCCTCACCGAAACAGGGGATTCACCCTGATCGAGGTGCTCGTGGCACTGGCGGTGGTGGCCATTGCCCTGGCAGCGGGCCTTCAGGCCACCGGCGCACTGACCCGCTCGGCCGAACGCCAGAGCGAGCAATGGCTGGCGCAACTTTGCGCCGAGAACGAACTGACCCGACTGCGCCTGGCCCGCCAGTTGCCCAATGTGGGGGAAAGCACCATCAACTGTGCGCAGGCAGGGCGCACCCTGGTGGTGAGACTGTCCGTTCTGCCCACCCCCAATCCGAATTTTCGCCGGGTGGACGCGGTGGTCGAGTCGACGGCTGGCCCTTCATCCGTGCGTTTGCTGAATCTTTCCACCGTTCAGGGAAGGTACTGATGAGCACCCAGCCCTTTCGCGTCCGCCGAATCGGAGGTTTCACCCTGATCGAGCTGCTGGTTGCGATTGTGGTGATGTCGATGCTGGCGCTGCTGAGCTGGCGCTCTATTGATGGCATGACCCGGACCCAGGCCATGACGCAGCAGCACGCCGACGACCTGCTGCGTCTGCAGGCCACACTGGGGCAATGGAGCGCCGATCTTGACGCCGTGTATGAGACAGGCGAAGTCAATGCGCTGGATTTTGACGGCCGCGTGTTGCGCCTCACCCGGCGAGATGCCAGCGAATCCGGTCTGAACAGCCCCGGCATACGTGTCGTGGCCTGGTCGCGCATTTCAGATGGTGCCGGACCAGCCCAGTGGTCCCGCTGGCAGTCGGGATCAATTCAGCGGCGCGACCAGCTGGCACGGGCGTGGCAAAGGGCATCGGAGTGGGGGCGCGAGGCCCGCAGCGAAGCGCCGGCAAGCGACGACAGCAGTGTGGCGCTGATTCCCGTTGCCCAATGGCAGTTGTTTTATCACCGCGGTGAAACCTGGGGCAACCCGCAATCTGCCATCGGCAATGAAGGCGGTGTCGGCGTCGACGAGGGCAATCTCCCCAATGGCATCCGCGTGGTGTTGACCTTGCCGCCGGGCCAGAGCCTGTCGGGCGAGCTGGTGCGTGACTGGGTCCGCACCACGCTGGAGGCAGGCCGGTGAACAGGGCCTGCGTGGGCAGATCTGTTGCCCGACCGCAACGGGGTGCGGCCCTGTTGCTGGCGATGCTGACCGTCACCCTGGTGGCCACGATGGCCACCGCCGCCATGTGGCAGCAGTGGCGGGCCACCGAGGTGGAAACGGCGGAACGCCAGCGCATGCAGGCCTCATGGATCCTGACCGGCGCGCTTGACTGGTCCCGGCTGATCCTGCGCGAGGATGCCCGCGCGAACCAGAACAGCGGCAACGGCGATCACCTGGGCGAGCCCTGGGCCATGCCGCTGGAGGAAGCCCGCCTGTCCAGTTTTCTGGCGGTCGACAAGAACAACAACACCGACGACGTGCTGCAAGCGTTTCTTTCGGGTGAAATCATTGACCTGCAGTCGCGGATGAATTTCACGAACCTGGTCCGAGTGACCGGTGACGGCGCCGAGACCAAGGCAACGCTTTCCGAGACCGACATGCGGGCTTTCACCCGTCTGTTTGAACTGCTGGACCTGCCGGCCTCGGAGCTGACTGCTGCGGCGAACGAGCTGGTGAGGACACAGAACCTGGCACTGAGCGACCCCAAACCGTCGGCGAGCGCGCTGGCTCCGAGGAAGCTGGCCCACCTGGCCTGGATGGGCATCCGGGAGTCCAGCCTGGCGGTGCTGGAGCCGCACGCCGTCGTGTTGCCCACGCGAACGACGCTCAACATCAACACAGCCAGCCGGCAGGCCCTGGCCGCCAGCGTCCCGGGCCTGGACATGGCCCGGGCTCAGCAACTGATCACCGAGCGGGAACGAAACCCTTTCAAGAGCCTGAACGACGCCGAGGTGATGGTGCGTGACGAAGCGGTGCAACTGTCCGACCTTCACCACGGCGCGCGCAGCCGCTTCTTCGAAATACGGGGTCGCCTGAGGCTCGACGATGTGGTGATCGAGGAGCGTTCCGTGGTGGTACGCAGTGGTCTCAGTGTGAGGGTGGTGTGGCGTGAACGCATTGCCGGACAATGAACGTTACCCTTTTGACACACTGTCTCTCTAGAATGGGTGCCCGACCCATGGTCCACCAACCTGCCACCACCCTGCCGTGCTGATCGTCACCGCCTCCGATTTTTCCGTCGCTCCCACGGCTGGCCCATCGGCCCTGGTCGACTGGGCGCTGTCTGCAGACGGCGAGATGGTGCTGGATCACGGTCAGTGCGCCGCCTCGCTGCTCCCGCGCGACGCCGATGTGGTTCTGGTGTTGCCACCCCGTGCGGTGTCCTGGCACCGCGTGGTGCTGCCCAAGGTGCCGCAGGCCAAGCTGCGCGCTGTGCTCGACGGCCTGCTTGAAGAGCGGGTCTTGAGCGACACCAATGAACTGCACTTCGCGCTGGAGCCCGGTGGGCGATCCGGCCAGACAGTCTGGGTGGCGGCTTGCGCCAAGGCGTGGTTACAAAGCTGGTTGCAGGCGCTGGAAGGCGTGGGTCGACCTGTGTCACGTATCGTGCCGTCACTCTGGCCGCTGACCCCCCTCACGCCAAACTCCGACGTCAACGACGCCAGCCTCAGCGCCGAACCCACCTTGCACTGGGCGCATGATGAAGGTGACCAGGTCTGGCTTGCGACTTCTTGCCCCCTGGGCGTGCGCTGCACGCCATTGCGAGAAAGCGCCAACAGCACGTTTGGCGAGTCCGCATTCGGCGGTTTGGCACCTGCCACGGCGGGACCACCTGTCGATATCGCCACATCGGACCCTGCCACGACGCGCTGGCTGGCCGACCCCTCGGTGGCGGCCATGGCAGAGCGTGCACTCAACCAACGCTTTGACCTGGTATCCCGTCCTTCGTGGCTGTTGCAATGCGCCTTTTCCGACTGGAATCTGGCGCAATTCGACCTGAGCCTGTCTTCAGGCGCCCGCCGCGGACAGCGCTGGCTCCGCACCGCACGGCGCTGGCGCAGCTCTCCCACGTTTCGGGCCGCACGCTGGGGATTGGCTGCCCTGGTGGCGGTTCAACTCGTGGGACTGAATGTGGCGGCCTGGGCAGAACGCAACACCATTGAAGCCAAGAAGGTGGCGGCAAGACAGACGCTCCAACAGACCTTCCCTCACGTGAGCCTGGTTCTGGATGCCCCGGTCCAGATGCAGCGCGAACTGACCCAGCTGCTCAAGGTCAGCGGCATGCTGTCGCCTGCAGACCTGGAAAGCCTGCTGGGCACCATCGCCCAGTCTTCGGTGGAACCTCGGCCCATCCCTGCCGCAATTGCGTACAGCAACAACGAAGGACGATTTGGTGCATGGAGGGGTTCCGAGGAATCCCTCAATGCACTCATCCAGGCGATGGAACGGGGCGGCTGGCAGGTACGCATCGAAGGCAGTGACCTGTTCATCCGCCCCCCCATGCCCTGAAATACCATGGCCTCGCCTTCTCCTTCCCCTACCCCCTTGTCAGTCCGTCTGACCAACAGCCTCCAGACAGCAATGGAGCGCCTGTCGCCGCGCGAACGCATCGCGGTGACGGCAACAGCCTGGATTGTGGGCATTTTTCTGCTCTGGTGGGTGGCACTGGCCCCGGCCATCCAGACGCTGCGGCAAGCGCCCGCACAGCACGCGCAGATCGATGCCCAATTGGCCAGCCTCAGGGCCATGGCGTCGACAGCCGAAGCGGTACGCTCGCAAAACACGGCGCAACCACTGGGGAGAACCGAAGCCTTGCGCGCGCTGGAAGACAGCATGGGCACATTGGGCGGCACGGGTCAGCTCAGCGTGGTGGGCGATCGGCCCTCCGTCACGCTGCGCGGTACGTCACCGGAAGCCCTGGCCACCTGGCTGGCCCGCGTGCGCCTGAATGCGCGCCTCACGCCGGTGGAAGCACAGCTCTCGGGGGACACCACACCTGTCAGCTGGAGCGGAAATCTGGTGTTGGCCGGGCCATCGCTCAGCGGAGGCAACTGAGACATGACAGCCACCTGGACGCACCGGATGGCCTGGGTCGGACTCGTGCTCGGGCTTGTTCTGGCGCTGTTGCTGTTTGCACCTGCACGGTGGCTTGCGCAGGGTATCGAAAAAGCATCGAACGGTCAGTTGCGGCTGATCAATGCCAGTGGCACCGTCTGGCGCGGGAAAGCCGATCTGATGCTCTCTGGCGGCGCAGGGAGCCGCACCCAGACGGTCTTGCCGCGTGGCCTGCAATGGCGCCTGGCTCCCCGCCTGAATGCCGGCATACCCGCCATTGGCATCCGGTTGAACGCGCCATGCTGCACGCCCAAACCCATTGATCTGCAAGCGAGGCCCCGCTGGGGCGGTGGCGAGCTGCAGATTGCGGCATCCAGCAGTCAGTGGCCGGCCGATCTGCTGACCGGCCTGGGCACACCCTGGAACACCCTGCGCATGGAAGGGCAACTGGCCTTGCAGACCACGGGGATGACGCTCCGATGGGCGCAGGGCCGAGCCAACCTGGAAGGCGCGCTGGCCATCGACGCGCTGGACATCGCTTCCCGGTTGTCCACGCTGCGCCCACTGGGAAGCTACCGCCTGGAACTTCAGGCGCTCGCGGATGGTCACTCGGCATCGCTGGACCTGCAGACGCTGCGGGGCGATCTGCAGCTCCAGGGATCGGGGCAATGGGTCGGTGGGCGTCTCCGGTTCGAGGGTGAGGCCAGTGCCGCACCCGGACGCGAAGGGACCTTGACCAACCTGCTCAATATCATCGGCCGCCGTGACGGCCCCCGTTCACTGGTCAATATCGGTTAAGGATGCCCTGCACAGTCCCGCCATGCATCCAGTCAAAAAACTGACATCGTGCGGCACACTTCGCGATAGGATTCCAATATGAAAACTTTTTACTTCCGTGCTGACCCCGTCCAGCGCGACCTTCGAGGTCCGCGAAAGCACGGTTCGGCACGAGCGATGCTGGCCCTGAGCGCCTGCATTCTGGCTGGGCTCGGTTTCGCTATCGGGCCATCGGCCATGGCCCAGTCCCGCGCCAGCGAACCGGTTGTGCTCAATTTCGTGGGCGCTGAAATTGAAGCGGTCGCGCGCACCATGGCCACCATCACAGGCCGCAACGTGGTGGTCGACCCGAGGGTCCGGGGAACCATCAACCTCGCTACCGAACGGCCGGTATCACCCGAAGCGGCACTCAACCAGTTTGGCGCCGTGTTGCGTCTGCAAGGCTTCTCGCTGGTGGACACCGGCGGACTTTACAAGATCGTTCCCGAAGCCGATGCCAAATTGCAGGGCAACGTCGTGAGCGCGGGCTCGGTGGCCAGGCTGACCGCATCCAACCAGGTGGTGACCCAGATCTTCCGGCTCAATCACGAATCAGCCAACAACCTGGTGCCGGTGCTGCGACCCCTGATCGCACCCAACAACACGATCAACGTCAACCCGGGCAACAACTCGCTCGTGATCACCGACTACGCCGACAACCTGCAACGCATCGGCCGCATCATTGCGGCCCTTGACGTTTCCGGGGCCACCGATGTGGAAATCATCCCGCTGCAACACGCCGTTGCCGAGGATCTGGTGGGCCTGATCACCAAGCTGATCGATTCCGGCGGCACAGTGGCGGCGGCCGGTGCGGCGCCAGTCGACGTGTCCGTCAGGACCAGCCTGGTGGCGGAGCCACGAAGCAACAGCCTGATCCTTCGCGCAGCCAACCCGGCCAGACAGGCGCTGGTCCGTTCCTTGGTGGCAAGACTGGACCGCCCGACCTCCGATGCTGCGAGCGGCAACATCCATGTGGTCTACCTCAAGAACGCGGACGCGGTATCGCTGGCCACCACGCTGCGGGCCGCGATGGCGGCAGAGGGGAGCGGCGCCGGTGGAGGTGGTTCTTCCGGTATCGTGGCCACATCTGCCGCTGCCAGACCTGCTGGCGCCACCGACATGGCCACAGCGCCGGTTTCAGCCAGCGCGAGCCCGTCCACCGGCGGACAGATTCAGGCAGACCCGGCCACCAACTCACTCATCATCACCGCACCCGAACCCGTGTTCCGGCAACTGCGCGCGGTGATCGACAAACTCGATTCCAGGCGCGCACAGGTCTATGTGGAAAGCCTGATTGCCGAGGTCAACGCCGACAAGGCGGCCGAGTTCGGCATTCAATGGCAAGGCCCGCTGGGCGCCTTTGGCGAACGCATGGTGGGCGTGCTGGGCACCAACTTCGGTTCCGGTGGCAACAACATCTTCACCAACACGCTCCCTGTGGCCACAGGGAGTTTTGCCAATGTGACACCGCCCGGTCCGGGCCTGAATCTGGGTGTGGCGGAGCGCCGCAATGGGGTTTACGTGCTGGGTTTTCTGGCTCGCATGCTGCAACAGACGGGTGAAGGCAACATCCTGTCCACGCCCAACCTGCTCACCCTTGACAACGAAGAAGCCAAGATCGTCATTGGCCAAAATGTGCCTTTCGTGACGGGCCAGTTCACGAACACCGGCAGCAACGAAGGGTCGGTCAACCCGTTCCAGACCATCGAACGCCAGGATGTGGGCCTGACCTTGCGCGTCAAGCCCCAGATCAGCGAAAACGGCACCATCAAGATGACCATCTATCAAGAGGTCAGCAGCGTGCAACCTTCATCGGTCAATTCGGCCACCGGCCTGATCACCAACAAGCGCACCATCGAATCCACCGTGTTGGTGGACGATGGGGCCATCGTTGTGCTGGGTGGCCTGTTGCAGGACGAGTACGCTGGCAACCAGGACAAGGTGCCGGGTCTGGGTGACATTCCCCTGTTCGGCAACCTGTTCAAGAGCGAAACCCGCTCGCGGAAGAAGACCAACCTGATGGTTTTCCTGCGCCCTGTGGTGATGCGCGACAGCCGGGAGACCAGCACACTGGCACTGGATCGCTACGAACTCATGCGTGCGGTGCAGAAAGATGCACAACCCCGACCCAGCAGCGTCCTTCAGCTCAACGATTCGCCCGTGCTGGCGCCACAACTGGCCCCAGGCGCACTGTTGCCCCCGCTCGGCACGACTGCGCCAGACCCGACACCAGCGCCTGCCGGCGCCGCGCCCGCTGAAGCAGGTCCCCAAAGGTAGGTCGTGGTCGTGACGAAATACCCGCTCCCCTACGCGTTTGCGAGGGAACACCATTGGCTGCTTGAAGACGACGGCGAAGTGGTCACGCTGCTGGGAAGCAACACACCCGCCGCCGATACCCAAACGCAGACGCGCCGCCTGTCGGCCTTGTCCGAGATTCTGCGGCGCCACACCGTGAGCGACATTCAGTGGGAAAGCAGCGAATCGCTGTCCCAGCGCATCAGCGCCGCTTACGCACAAGGGGAATCCAGTGCCGCAGCGGTGGTCAGCGAGGTGCAGGGCGATGCCGATCTCAGCCGCATGATGCAGGATCTGCCCGCGATCGAGGATTTGCTGGAAACCGCAGACGACGCCCCCATCATCCGGATGCTCAACGCCTTGCTCACGCAGGCTGCTCGCGATGGCGCGAGCGACATCCATATCGAACCCTATGAACGCCATTCCAGCGTGCGCTTCCGGGTGGATGGCACCCTGCGCGAAGTGGTGCAGCCGAACCGGGCACTGCACGCCGCGCTGATCTCGCGCCTGAAGATCATGGCCGAGCTCGACATCTCGGAGAAGCGCTTGCCACAGGACGGCCGCATTTCGCTGCGCATCGGCACGCGTGCGGTGGACGTGCGGGTGTCCACGCTACCCAGCGCCCACGGCGAACGCGCGGTGCTGCGCCTGCTGGACAAGAGCGAAAGCAAGCTCAATCTGGAGGCGGTGGGCATGCAGGGCGATGTGCTGGGCCAGTTCGAGGGACTGATCAGGCAACCGCACGGCATCATCCTGGTCACCGGGCCCACCGGCTCGGGCAAGACCACCACGCTTTATGCTTCCCTGCAGCGACTGGACGCCAGCACACAGAACATCATGACGGTGGAAGACCCCATCGAATACGAACTGCCGGGCATTGGTCAGACACAGGTCAACGCGCGGATCGAACTCACCTTTGCGAAAGCGTTGCGCGCCATCCTGAGGCAGGATCCCGACGTGATCATGATCGGTGAAATCCGGGATTTCGAGACTGCGCAGATTGCCATCCAGGCATCGCTCACGGGCCATCTGGTGTTGGCCACGCTGCACACCAACGACGCGCCGAGCGCAGTGACCCGCCTGACAGACATGGGCGTGGAACCGTTTCTGTTGTCTTCCAGCCTGCTGGGTGTGCTGGCCCAGCGCCTGGTGCGGCGCCTGTGCGTGCACTGTCGTCGACAGGACGAGCACCGACGCTGGCACCCCGTGGGATGCGATCGTTGCAGCCAGACCGGCTACAAGGGTCGAACCGGTATTTATGAACTCATGGTGGCCGACGACAAGATCCGCTCGCTGATCCACAACCGCGCTGCCGAAAGCCAGGTCTATGTCGCGGCGGAAGCGGCAGGCCTGCGCTCCATGAGAGAAGATGGTCAGCGCCTCATTGATGCAGGTATCACGTCTGTGGCCGAGGTGATGAGTGTCACCCGGGACTAGATTGGGGCACCCCCGCCGCGCTTCGCGCGACCCCCTCGAGGGGGCGATACCAGTCGTCCGGCAAAGCCGGCCCGACGGTATCTCTGGACTGGGCCATTTCGCGCCGGAGGGACTGGCACCCCCCCGCCGCGCTTCGCGCGACCCCCTCGAGGGGGCGATACCAGAGGCCCGGCAAAGCCGGTTCCTCGGTATCTCTGGACTGAGGCACTTCGCACCGGAAGGACTTGCACACCCCAGCCGCGCTCCATCTCTGCGCGGGGCGCTTTGAAATCTCTCACTGAACATGCCTGCATACACGTTTGAAGCGCTGGACGCCAAGGGCGCTACCCAGAAGGGTTTGATCGATGCGGATACCGCACGCTCGGCGCGCGGCATGCTGCGGGCGCGTTCGCTGGTGCCAATCCTGGTTGAGCCGGCCATGGGGTCGTCGGGCACGGGTGGGAGTTCCAGCGGGCTGAATGTCACGCTCTGGGCCGGTCGCATCTTCAATGCCACAGCACTGGCCGTGTGGACCCGTCAGCTGGCCGGACTCGTGGCGGCCGGGTTGCCGCTGGAGCGTGCGCTGGCGGCGCTCACCGAAGAGGCTGAAGTCAGTCGTCAGCGCAATCTCATGGCATCGCTGCGATCCGAGGTCAATGGCGGCTCGCCGTTTGCCCGGGCCCTGGCTCAGTACCCGCGCGAATTTTCCAGTTCATACACCGCAGTGATCGCAGCCGGTGAACAGAGTGGCCAACTCGGCACCGTGCTGGAGCGTCTGGCCGACGATCTGGAGTCGAGCGAAGCGCTCAAGAACAAGCTTTTGGCCGCTTCTCTCTACCCCGCGATCGTCACCCTGGTGGCGATCGTGATCGTGGTGTTTCTGGTGACCTACGTGGTGCCCCAGGTGGCCGGCGTGTTCGCCGGCAGCAAGCGTGCCCTGCCCTTCCTCACGGTGGCCATGATGTCCATCAGTGATTTCGTTCGTGACTACGGCTGGTGGATGCTGGGCGCCGGGGTGCTCGCTGTGATGGGTGTGGTGATGGCGCGCCGCAATCCGGTCATGCGCCTGAGCATGGATGCGGCATGGTTGCGGCTGCCCCTGATCGGTCGTCTGGCGCGTGGATACAACGCGGCCAGGTTCGCCGCCACCCTGGCCATGCTGGCTTCTGCAGGCGTCCCGATTCTGCGCTCGCTGCAGACCGCTGCAGAAACACTGTCGAACCAGGCCATGCGGGCCGACGCGCTCGATGCCCTGGTGCTGGTGCGCGAGGGGGCGCCACTGGCTTCGGCACTGGCCAGCAAGAAGCGCTTTCCCGCGCTGGTGAGCATGTTTGCCAGACTGGGCGAGCAAACCGGTCAGTTGCCGGCCATGCTTTCCCGTGCTGCGGAGCAGCTCAGTGCGGAAGTGCAGCGCCGTGCCATGCACATGGCCACCATCCTGGAGCCTTTGCTGATCGTGACCATGGGCCTGGTGGTGATGATGATCGTGCTGGCGGTTTTGATGCCGATCATCCAGCTGAATCAGCTGGTCACTTAGCCCACCCCCGCGCAAGTACTTGACCCACCCCCGCGCCGTGCCTTCGGCACGTCACCCCCTTCAAGGGGGCGACACCTGAGGCCCGGCAAAGCCGGTTCCTCGGTGTCTCTGGAATGAGACACTCCGCTCCGAAGGCACTGTTTGTTTCTCCACGCTGCGCGCGAGGCGTCTTGCGTCCAGAATGCGTCTGCGTTGGCCTGAATTGCTGATATGTTCAACAGCCATCGGAACAAGCTCTTCGGCCGCTCTCTCACTCTGATGTTCACCTGGATACCCTGACATGGCAGCTTCGCTGGACGGTCAACTTGTGGTTGCGATTTCTTCTCGGGCGCTGTTCGACTTCGAGGAAGAGAACCGGATCTTTGAACAGGGCGACGACAAGGCCTACATGAACCTGCAACTGCAGCGGCTGGACCAGCCGGCAGCGCCGGGTGTGGCCTTTTCGCTGGTGCACAAACTGCTGGCCTTCAATGATGCGCATGCTCAACGGGTGGAGGTGGTCATCCTTTCGCGCAACGACCCGGTATCCGGCATGCGGGTGTTCCGTTCGGCACAGCATTACGGCCTGCCCATTCAGCGCGGCAGCTTCACGCGCGGCCAGCCACCCTGGCGCTACCTGCGCCCGTTGCGGGCCAACCTGTTCCTCTCGACCCACCTGGCCGACGTGCGCGCCGCGCTCGACGCCGGTGTGCCCGCCGCACAGGTCTATCCGCACTCGGTGCACGCCAGCGACGCACATCCGCACGAGGTGCGCATCGCATTTGACGGCGATGCGGTGCTGTTCTCGGACGAAGCCGAACGGGTGTTTCAATCACAGGGACTCACCGCCTTTCAGACGCACGAGGCGAGCAACGCCGCCACGCCGCTGGCCGGTGGCCCCTTCAAGCCGCTGCTCGAAGCGCTGCACAGGCTGCAGAGCGAAGGCACACCCATGATGCGCATCCGCACAGCGCTGGTGACAGCCCGCAGTGCGCCGGCGCACGAGCGCGCCATCCGCACCCTGATGAACTGGAACATCGAGGTGGATGAAGCCATGTTCCTGGGTGGCCTGCCCAAGGGCGAATTCTTGCGCGAATTCGAGCCCGACTTCTTCTTTGATGATCAGACCGGCCATATCGAATCGGCGTCGCGCCATGTGCCCTCGGGCCATGTGGCCAGCGGCATATCGAACTTGTGACTCCCCCCGCGCCGCGCCTTCGGTGCGTCACCCCCCAGGGGGCAATGCCTTTGGACCGGCGAAACCGGATCTTCGGCATTCCTGGATGGGACACTGCGTTGATGAAACTGTTTGACGTCCCCACGCCGCGCCTTCGGCGCGTCACCCCCCAGGGGGCAATGCCCTTGGACCGGCGAAACCGGATTCTCGGTATTTCTGGAATGGCTTCACCTCGTTGACGCACAGTGTGACTCACATTCCGGATTGCGATTTCGAGTGGCCTCTCGATTTCTGGACCAGCTCCGCAGCCCAGGCAGATATCCATCGCCCCTGGCATTGATCCTGCGTTCGGCGTGACCCCATCCATTTACGATCGGCGCCGACCCCATCACCTCCAACGGAGTCTTCGATGACCCAACCCCTGTCCAAATTCCAGAGTTTTCTCGTCTTTGCCGGGAAGGTGCGGCGCCTGGCCGCACCCTACTTCAACTCGGACGAAAAATGGAAAGCACGCGGGCTGCTCGCCGCCATCATTGTGCTGAACCTCGGCGCGGTCTACATGCTGGTGCTGATCAACGAGTGGAACCGGTTGTTCTACGACGCGCTGCAGAACAAAGACCAGGCCGTGTTCTGGCGTGAACTCGGGCGCTTCACTTACCTGGCTTTCGGTTTCATCATCATTGCGGTCTACCGCTTCTACCTCACCCAGGTGCTGGAAATGCGCTGGCGCGCTTGGATGACCGGGCACTACATGGACCGCTGGCTGGCCGACAAGGCCTTCTACCACCTGGAGCTGGCCCGTTTCGCCAAGGGCGAAGACGCACCGCCAGACAACCCGGACCAGCGCATTGCCGAAGACATGAACCTGTTCACCAGCTACTCGGTGAGTCTGTCGATGGGCTTGCTCAACGCCGTGGTCACACTGGTGAGTTTTGTCGGCATCCTGTGGTCGCTCTCGGGCAGTTTCGCGTTCAGCTTCAACGGCAGCGAATACAGCATTCCGGGCTTCATGGTCTGGATGGCGGTGATCTATTGCCTGGTGGGCAGCGTGATCACGCACTACATCGGCCGCCCACAGATTGCGCTGAATTTCAGGCAGCAGCGCTTTGAGGCCGACTTCCGCCACCATCTGGTGCGGGTGCGCGAATACAGCGAATCGATCGCGCTGGACAAGGGCGAACCGGTGGAACGCAGGCAACTGGGTGGGCGTTTCGGCGAAGTGCTGGGCAACTACTTCAAACTCATCAACGCGCAGAAGCGGTTGCTGTGGTTCACGGTGGGCTTCAATCAGGCCGCAGTGGTTTTCCCGTTCGTCGTGGCGGCTCCCCGCTTCTTCAGTGGCGCCATTCAACTGGGGGAGCTGATGCAGATCTCATCGGCCTTCGGCCGGGTACAGGACTCCCTTTCCTGGTTCGTGGACAACTACAGCAGCCTGGCCGCCTGGCGGGCCACCACCGACCGCATCACCAGTTTTGAAGAAAGCTTCCAGGCCCTTCAGGCGCCAGAGGCCGCGACCGCGGCATCGACCCACAACGAAGATGCACTGGCGCTGGACGACATGCAGTTGGCACTGCCCGGCGGGCTACCGCTGCTGTCGGTTCACGGCCTGAGCCTGCACCCGGGCGACACGGTGCTGGTGAAAGGTCCGTCGGGCAGCGGCAAGTCCACCTTGTTCCGGGGTCTGGCGGGCATCTGGCCCTGGGCGCAGCGGCGTCTGCGGCTGCCTGCAGACTTTGCGAAGCGGGCCATGTTCCTGCCGCAGCGGCCCTACTTCCCGCAAGGCTCGCTGCGCGACGCATTGGCCTACCCCGAATCGGCCGACCGCTACAGCGACAACGAGTTGCAGCAGGCCCTGCGCGAATCGCTGCTGCCCGATCTGGCGAGCAAGCTGGACGAACCCGCCACCTGGGGGCAGAAGCTCTCAGGGGGTGAACAGCAACGGCTGGCGATTGCCCGCGCGATTCTCAAGAAACCGCGCTGGCTGTTCGTGGACGAGGCCACCAGTGCACTGGATGAGGCAGCGGAAGCGGTCTTGTACGAACGCTTGAAAATGCTCGTGAAAGAAAATGATGGCGCGCTGATCTCGATCGCGCACCGGCCCGGCGTGGCCGCGTTTCACGACACCCTTTGGCGTCTGCAGCCTGGAGGGACTGAAAGCGCTCGTCACCGCCTGGTGGCGGTGTGAACTCGGTGCCCCCGGCGGTGGGTCAAGCCTCGCAATAGCCAGCCCAGCCGCGAGCGCGCAGTTCGCACGCCGGGCAACTGCCGCACCCGTAGCCCCACGCGTGCCGGTGTTCCCGGTCACCGAGGTAGCAGGTGTGGGTGTGCTCGATCACCAGATCCACCAGCGCCTGCCCTCCACCCGCACCGATGGATTCGCCCAGCGTTTCGGCCATTCGCCAGGTGGCGGCCTTGTCGATCCACATCAGCGGCGTGTCGATGAGAAAGCGGTGGTCCATGCCCAGGGACAGGGCCACCTGCAATGCCTTCATGGTGTCGTCCCGGCAGTCGGGATAGCCTGAGAAGTCGGTTTCGCAAACGCCAGTGACGATCACCTGAATGCCCCTGCGATAGGCGAGCGCAGCGGCCAGTGTGAGAAACAACAGGTTGCGTCCAGGCACGAAGGTATTGGGCAGGCCGCTGGCTTCCATGCGAAAGGCCATGTCGCGCGTGAGCGAAGTCTCACTCACGTTGCCCAGCACGGCCAGGTCCAGCATGTGGTCCTCGCCCAGCCGCGTCGACCAGGCGGGGAAGCGCTGACGCAGTTCGCGCAACACCACCTGCCGGGCCTGCAACTCGACAATGTGCCGTTGACCATAGTCGAACCCGATGGTTTCTACGCGCTCGAAACGCGAGAGTGCGTGAGCCAGGCAGGTGGTGGAGTCCTGCCCGCCGGAGAACAGGACCAGGGCGCTGGTGTGATGGGGCGAGGAAGTCATGCGGAAGATGTTAATGCCCCGGCGCCACCGCAGGCCCCCACCCACCTCCCCCAGCGGGGGAGGGAGCCCGACAAGGCTCTCACATGAAGGGGTGGAACGCCAACCCCCTCGAAAGATAAGGTGGAACCGGCTCCGCCGGGCCACACGTATCGCCCCCCTTGGGGGGTGGCGCGAAGCGGCGCGGGGGGCTAATGAAGCCTTCCAGGCCGCGGCCGATCATGGTCGCGGCTGGTGGCGAGCATTCGGATGAGGGAGCGGTTGGCGTGTTCCAGGCTCAGGCCGTGCTCGTTGCAAACGGAAGCCAGCCTGTGCAGTTCCCCGGGCTCTCCCTGCACGCGGGCCACTTCCAGCAGCGGGTGGTACGGGCCGTCATTGCGCAGTGCGGCGTCGTAGACACGGCCTGACAGGGGCAGTTTGCCCAGCAACTCTGCCAGGGGATGGTGCATCAGGCGGTCGAGCTGAGCAAACAGGGCGGTGGTGTAGACCTCCGCGCGCAGGTTGTTTTCCGAGCCGTGTTCAAGCAGATGCTGCGCCTGTCGTGAACGCATGACCATGGCATAACGCACCGGGTGCAGATCGGGATCGGGGTCTTTGTCCTTGGGCATGTCTTGCAACCAGCGACCCAGGGCGATGAAGCCCAGCATCATCAAGGCGTGACGAAGCGAATCGATTTCGCGGCCCACGCCGTACGCGGCGGAATTGACAAGCATGAGGATGCGGTAGACCAGCACCGGGTCCTGACGCACCAGGCGCTCCAGGTGGTCGAGTGACGAATCTTCCGCGATGGCTTTCTGCACTTGCGCGATGACGCCGTTGTCGCAAGCCACGGGCTTGTGGCGGTGGGCGTGCAGCACGTCCTCGTCAGGCCAGCCCAGCAGGCCCCAGGCACCTGCTTCATCCAGGCAGTGACGGGCCAGCATCTGGCTGCCCACGCCGGCGTAGATCTGTCCAGCCACCACCGGGCTGGGCGCCCGGCGGGCAGCCTGCGGAATACCGGCGGCAGCGCTGGACTGCAGGGCGGCCAGGGCGTCCTCAGCGTCCATGTCGAGCATGCCCCGCACATCCACCGTCAGCCGACCTGCGCTGCGATGCGCGCTCAAGGTGGTGCGACGAAGCAGTTTGTGGCCCTTGCGAGCAGCCACCGAAATATGCGCCAGTCGTTCGGCATCTTCAAACTGGCGCGCGGGCACCTCCAGCCAGGTGTTCTGCACGGGCTCGCATGCGAGCGCCTGGCGCAGCAGCCTGGGCGAGTCGACGGCGATGATGAGCACCGGTGCGCTCTCGGGCCAGTCGTCGCCGAGCGCCTGCATGAGGTGCGCGGCATCCACCGCCTCGGGTTGCAGCGCGCGCACTTCCAGGCGCACGGCTGCGAGCTGTCGGGCACGGTTCCACACAGGCTGGTAGCCCATGGCCATGCTGTCGAGGACGGTGCGACTCATGGATGATTCAAGCGGAGAGCCTGTGCTGCGTTCAATTGATCACCTGGAACAGCGACAGGCGCTGCACCTGCGCATACGACTTGAGGGCCGCTTCGAGGGCGAGCTGCTGGCTCTGGAAATCGGAGATACCTTTCACGAGGTCCAGGTCTTCGAGCCTTGATTGTTCGGTCTTGTAGTCCACCACGCGGTTTTCCATCAGGGTGTCGAGCGAGTCGGCGCGGTTGAGCCATTCGCCGGCGCGTCCACGCGCCAGCAGCACGCGGTCGTGCCCGGCGTCGAGCTCGGTCAGGGCACGCGCCATTTCGGTGGTCTGCAGGGCGCCGCGGTTGGGGCTGGTGTCTCGCAGCGCATTGATGGCGTTCTGCACCACGCTGAAGATGTCGGTGGGTGTGCTGGGCGCGATTTCAACCGTGTCGCCGGCAGCGGGCCGACCGCTGAGCTGCAACGACAGCCCGTCGAACTGCACCGTGCGGCCAGCGACATAGGGCACGTCGGTCAGCCCGGCCATGGGAGTGTTCGTGGTGACGTTGACCACAGTGAACTGCATTTCACCGGCCACGTCAGCAAAGTCGATGCGGTAATCGTTGCCCGTGAGCAAGGCAGGGTCGGTCACGGTGCCCACGCTGGCGCTCACACCGCCGGTGTTGCCGGTGCCCAGGCTGGTGGTGAAGGCGCCGTTGCCACCCGGCACGCTCATCCAGATGGCGTGGCCATCCAGCGACTGAGGCAGCGAAGCGGCGCCTGCTGCGGTCTGTCCACGCAGGCCGTCAAACTGCACGCCAGCACCAGTGGGGGTGTAGAGGTCGACAAACGGGATGGACGAGCCCCCCAGGCCGCCAAACAGGGTGCGCCCGGCATTGTCCTTGCGGTTGGCCACATCGATCAGCTGCTCGCGCAGGCCTTCGAGCTGACGCGCCACGTCTTCGCGTTCGCTGGCACTGAACGTGCCGTTGCCAGCGGTGATGAAGAGATCGCGCACGCGCTGGATCAGTTCGCCCGATTCGGCCAGGCCACTTTCGGCCTGCTGCAGGCTGGTGCGTGAGGCTTCGAGCGCGCGCAGGTCGGACTCGACGCGGGTGCGGCGGTTCTGCGCGGTCTCTGACAGCGTGGCGGCCACCGGGTCGTCGCTGGGCTTGAGCACACGCTTGCCCGTGGCCAGGCGCTCCTGCTGGGTGGCGAGTTCGGCCTGCCGGCGCGCCAGCAGGGCAATGGTGTTGTCGTAGCTGTTGGCGGTGGCGACTCTCATGGCATTTCCTCAATCTCTCAGATGGCGGACAGTCGAAGCGCGGCGCAAGGGGAGGTGTTCCGCACCCTGTCCAGGGGCATCGAGGGTCCGGCTACGCCGGCCCAAGGTGCCGTCCCCCTCCAAGCCGAAGGCGCCAGAGAGGGAGAAGACGCGCAGCGGCGCAGGGGGGGGTGTCCCATGATCACCGGCCCACAGCCTGCAGCAGGCTGTCGAAGGTGCTCTGCGCCACCTGCAAAAATTTGGCCGAAGCCTGGTACGCCTGCTGGAACTGCAGCATGCGCGCGGCCTCTTCGTCCAGGTTCACGCCGGACACATTGGTGCGTGCGGTCTCGGCGCCCTTGGCGATGTTGGCCGAGAACTCTGCAGCGAATCTGGCTCCCTGAACCTGGGTGCCCAGTTCGGAGAACAGGCTGATATAACCATCGGCCAGCGCAATACCTTCGAACGTGGGGCGATCGCGCATGGCAAGCACCCCTTTGGCGTTACCAGAATTCTGCGCCACAGAGCCGAGTGGTGCTGCGCTGACGGTGAAGCTGTCGCCGGCGGTGGGCGTGCCGCGCAGGGTCAGACTCCAGCCGTTGATCTCGATGGGCACGCCTGGGCTGAAGTTGTAGTTGACTGGCGGAACGGCGTCGTCGTTGAAGGTGCCGTCTGCCTGAAAAGTCAGCGTGACCGGCGTGGTGAGACTGGGCGAACCGGAGACCGCATACAGGCCTTCGATGCTCAGGCCCGTGCTGTTCCCCATGCCGGGCACCACCTGCACCGGACTGGCGGCGGCCAGCCGGTCGGGCGAACCGATGGCGAGCTGGATGTTGCGGGCCACGGCGGCGAAGGGGCGGATGACAAAGCGGTCGCCCACGTTGCCAGCGCCCGTCTGGCCAAAGGTCAGGCCGTCAATCACCGCAGGCAGGCTGGGCGGCGCGCCGGGTGGCACGATGGATGTTCCGTCGGACAGGCGAATGATGTTGACGCCACCGGCCTCGAAGCGGATTTCGTAGTCCGAGGCCATCAGCGCGGTGGGGTCGCTCACGCTGGTGCTGATGGCGGCGTTGCCGGTGTTGGTGCTGGAGCCCTGCGCGGTGGCGTTGGCAGGTGGAACGAAAAAATCGGTACCGGGGTTGCCCTGCAGGTCCACCCCCAGGGTGTGCTGGCTGTTGACCGAGCTTGCGGTGGCCAGGGCAAGACGCCCAAGCTGGTTTTCCACCGCCGTGAGGTCCTGGTTCATGAAACGCACCAGACCCGCGAGCTCGCCGCCACCCAGGTTCGCGTCGGCGATCGGGGAGCTGATGCCGGCCTGGGTGAACAGCACCTGTACGCGCGAGGGGTCGGCGCTGTCGCGGCCCACAGTCAGGCGCTGGGCGTTCTGGCCGAGCACCAAAGGCTGGCTGCCACCAACGAAAAGGTTGATGCTGCCGCCCTCGCCGGCCACGCTGCTGGTCTGCACGTACTGGTTGATCTCGCGCACCAGCTGGTCGCGCTGGTCGAACAGGTCGTTCGGCGTGTGGGTGCCGCCCTGGGTTTCGATGATGCGCTGGTTCACCTTGGCCAGGTCGCTGGCCAGCCGGTTGACCACGGCGGTCGCGCCTTCCACCTGCTGATAGGTGCTGTTGCGCAGGCTGTCGAGCTGCCCGGCGGTGTTGCGCAGCCGGCTGGTGAATTCTTCGGCGCGCGCAATGACCACCGTGCGCGCGGTGAGGTCGGACGGCGACGAGCTCACATCGCCCCAGGCGTTGAGCATGCTGTTGAGGGCCGAGCCCAGACCGGCTTCGCCAAGGGGAAAAGCACTCTCCATCTGCTGCAGACGCGAATAGCGGACCGCGTCGGCCGCCGCAATGGCCGAGGTGATCTGGGCTTCGCGCGTGAGGTAGGCGTCGTGCGAACGCTCCACCGTGGCGATGTTCACACCTTTGCCAAAGTACCCGTTGCCAAACTTCTGGTAACCCGCGGTCTCCAGTTGCACGTTCTGCCGCGAATAGCCGACCGTGTTGACGTTGGCGATGTTGTGACCAATGACCTGCAACGCAGCCAGGTTGGTGGTGAGTGCGTTGGCGCCAATGTTCAGCGACGACATGGGGACTCCTTGAATGGCACGGCAACGACCGAACGATCAGCCACCGCGAAGGGCCTCTGGTCCAGGAGCAACGCGGAACCGGCTTTGCCGGGCCGCAGGTGCTGCCCCCTGGAGGGGGTCGCGCGAAGTACGGCGGGGGTGGTCATGCCTGTGCCCTCTGCAGATTCAGCGTCATGTTGATCGCCCGACTCAGCTTGGCCGCGTACTGCGGATCGGTCGCGTAACCGGCCTGCTGCAGGCCGGTGGCAAAGCCCTGCACCGAATCGAGCTGACCCATGACTTCGTTGTAGCGCGGGCTCTGACCAATCAGGCGGGCGTAGTCGCGGAACGAGTCGGCATACGAGTCGTAGGCACGGAACTTGGCGGTCATCTTGCGAGGCTCGCCGTTGATGTACTCGGTGGTGGTGATCTCGGCCACTTTGCCCTTCCACCCACCTGTGGCCTTGATGCCGAACAGGTTGAACGAAGGCGAACCGTCGGCGTGTTTGATTTCGCTCCTGCCCCAGCCGGTTTCGTGCCCGGCCTGGCCGATCATGAAGCTGGCCGGGATGCCGGATTCGCGCGATACGGCCGCAGCAGCGTCGCTGTGCTGCTCCACAAAGCCGGCGGCGCGCGGCCCGCCGGTCTGGCGACCCACGGTGCTGGTGGGGCCGATGGCGGGCAGCGCTTCCCGGGCTTCAGCCGCGGTGGCGGGCTTGCCCTGCGTGGCGCCTGCGGTGATCTGGCGACTAAGCTGGCGCTCGATCGCTTCAGACAGACCGCCAGGCAGGCCCGAGAGCTGCACCGCCATCTGCTGGTCCAGCAAATCGGTGCCCAGGTCGCTGCCGGTACCCTCCATCAGACCCGACTTCTGCGTGGCCTCGCGCATGCTCTTGATCAGTTCGCGCATGAACAGCGACTCGAACTGCTTCGCCGCTTCTTTCAGCGCCGCCTTGTCGCCCTTTTCGTCCGCAGCACCGCTGCGGTACTTCAAGGCATTCAGCGCATTCGGGTCAATCGCCAGACCCTGAGGAGACAAAGAAGATGCGTTCACATCAACCTCCCTGGTGGTGCCCCGATCAGGCTCTGGCGGCGAGCGAAAGCGCTGGTCCGCAAGAGGCCATCAGAAGGGCAACGAAGCCCGCAGGGCGAGAGCAACCGGACCAAATAAGAAGTCTCCGGCGCGAAGGGCTCCCTTCCAGAAACACCGCGGAAACGGCTCAGCCGGGCCGCTGGTGTTGCCCCCTTGAGGGGGGATGCGGCTACGCGAAGCGAGCAAGCAACGGGGGTGTGCCAAGTCATATGACTTCCAGTTCGGCATTCATGGCACCAGCGGCCTTGATGGCCTGGAGAATGGCCAGAAGGTCTTGTGGTGTGGCGCCCAGACCGTTGAGCATGCGCACCAGATCGGCCAGCTTGGGGGCGGCGTCCATCTGCACCAGCGCGCCGGCCTGCTGGCTGATTTCAATGCTGGCTTTCTCGGTCACCACGGTCTCGCCCCGGGCCAGCGGATTGGGCTGGCTGATGACCGGGGTGGAACCGATGCTCACCGACAGGTTGCCGTGCGCCACCGCCACCGGGCTGAGGGTGACGGCCTGGTTCATGACAATGGATCCGGTGCGGGTGTTGATGATGACCTTGGCCACCGGAATGCTTGCCTCCAGTGGAATTTCCTCGACCTGGGCAAGAAAGCCCACGCGGTCGTGGCTGTTGACCGGGGCACGCAGGCGCACCACGCGCCCATCCACCGCCTGCGCCACGCCCGGTCCCATGCGGGTATTGATGGCTTCGGCCACACGGCGGGCGGTCTGGAAATCGAAGGCATTGAGACCCAGGTCGATCGTTTCGCCCAGGGCGAAGTCGGTTTCCACTGTGCGCTCCACCTGTGCACCTGCCGGAATGCGGCCGGCGCTCAGGTGGTTGATCTGCACCTTGCTGCCGCCCGCGGAAGCACCGGCACCGCCCACCAGCAGGTTGCCCTGGGCCAGCGCGTAGATCTCGCCGTCCGGGCCCTTGAGCGGGGTGCTGATGAGGGTGCCGCCGCGCAGCGACTTGGCGTTGCCCATGGACGACACGGTCACATCGATCATCTGGCCCGGCTGGGCAAAGGCGGGCAGTTGGGCTGTGACCAGCACGGCGGCCACATTCTTGAGCTGCACCTTGGCGTCGGCAGGCAGGTTCAAACCCAGCTGCTGCAGGTAGTTGTTCATGCCCTGCGAGGTGTAAGGCATCTGGGTGGTCTGGTCCCCCGTGCCATCCAGCCCCACCACCAGCCCAAAGCCGGTGAGCTGGTTGGTGCGCACGCCCTGCACCGCCGCCACTTCCTTGATGCGCATGGTTTGCGCTTCGGCAGGCTTGGGCCAGGCCAGCACACCGATGACAGCCAGCACCACCAGCCAGCCGCCCAGGCAGATGCGCATCAAGGCACGGCTGTGCTCGCTGGAGGCAGATGCGGACGGGTGGAGCGGGACGTTCATGGCAATCATCTCGGGCATGGAAAGAGTCCCTCCATGCTAGGCCGACTCAGAATGGCATAACGTTCAAAAAGAACCGTCCCAACCAGCCAATTGAAAGCGCTTCGTCGATCTGGCCGCGTCCTTTGGACTCGATGCGGGCATTGGCCACCTGGGCAGAAGCCACAACGTTGCCCGGCCGGATGTGGCGCGGATCGACGGTGCCGGAAAAGCGCAGCACGTCCACGTTGTTGTTCACGCCGATCTGTTTGTCGCCCACCACCACCAGATGGCCGTTGGGCAGCACTTCCTGAACAGTGGCGGTGATCACGCCCGAGAAGGTGTTGGCGTTTTCGGTGCCGCCCTTGCCTCCGAACTCGGTGGACGACTCGCCGGCCAGCTTGAGGTTGTCTGCCTTGAGCAGGTCCTTGGGTCGCACAAAGGGAATCGCCGTGACGCTGCCGCCCGCACTGCCGGCGCGGTCAACGTTGGACGACGAGCTCTGGGAGGCCGAGACTTTCTCGGTGATCTGGATGGTCACGGTGTCGCCCGGCATGCGGGCACGCGGGTCTTCAAACGCGGGCCGGTAGCTGGCGGCCTGGAACAGGCTGCCGCCGCGCGGGACGGTGCGTACCACCTGGGGGTAGGTCACGGGCTTGACCTCGACCAGTTCGACCGGCTTGGTCGCACAGCCGGCGAGCAGAGCGGCGAGGCCCAGCACGGCGGCGCTCAGCAAGGTGCTGCCGCGCTGAAGGAGAAAGGTGGCTTGAGACATGGTGGGCTCTCAGAAGGAAGAAAACAGCAAATCGGCGATCAGATCGGGATCAAATCTGACTCAGCCGCTGCAGCATCTGGTCGGAGGTCTGGATGGCTTTGGAATTCATCTCGTAGGCGCGCTGGGTCTGGATCATCGTGACGAGCTCCTGCACCACGTTGACGTTGGAGGTCTCCACGTAGCCCTGCATCAGGTTGCCCAGGCCGCCGGCACCAGGCGCACCGTTGACGGGGCCGCCGGACGCCACCGATTCGGCGTACAGGTTCTGGCCCAGCGGCTCCAGGCCGGCCGGATTCACAAAGCCGGCGAGTTCGATGTTGCCCACCTGCTGCGGCGCCGCGTTGCCGGGCACCTTCACGGTGACCACGCCATCGCCTGAAATGGTGATGCTCTGCGCTTCGGCGGGAATGACGATGTCACCGGCGATGGGCAGGCCACCAGCGGTGACCATGCGCCCCTGCTGATCGAGCTGCATGCTGCCGTCGCGGGTGTAGCCGATGGTGCCGTCGGGCATGTTGACCTGCAGGAACCCGTTGCCGTTGATGGCCAGATCGAGCTGGTTGCCCGACTGCTGCAGGCTGCCCTGGGTGTGCGACCGCGAGGTGGCCACGGTGCGCACGCCCAGGCCGATCTGAAGGCCGGTGGGCAAGGTGTTCTGCTCGTCGGCGGCCGCACCCACCTGGCGCAGGTTCTGGTACATGAGGTCCTCGAACACGGCGGTGCCCCGCTTGAAGCCGTTCGTGGACACGTTGGCCATGTTGTTGGAAATCACGTCCAGCTGGGTCTGCTGGGCCTGCATGCCGGTCTTGGAAATCATCAACGAGTTGATCATGGTGCTTGCTCCTAATTCAGTTACGGCTTGGTCCAGAGATACCGAGGAACTGGCTTTGCCAGGCCTCTGGTATCGCCCCCCTTCCAGGGGGGAGGCACCGAAGGTGACGCGGGGGGTGGTTCATTGATCGCCCCCCTTCCAGGGGGGTGACGCCGAAGGCGGGGCGGGGGGTGTTCATGTTCATCCGTTCAGGCTGAGCAACTGGGCGGCGGATTTGTCGTTGGCTTCGCCGTTTTGCAGCATGCGCATCTGCACTTCGAACTGCCGTGCCACGGCGATCATCCCGACCATGGCTTCAATGGGATTGACGTTGGAGCCCTCCAGGGCGCCGCTCTGCACGCCGGCCTGAGCGTCGGCCTGGAGGTTCTGGCCTTCCTTGCCGCGAAACAGGCCATCACCGCCACGGGCCAGCTGGTTGAACTCGTCGGGCGTGACCAGCTTGATGCGGCCGAGCTCCTGCGGTGGCTGCTCGCCCACACGGGCGGTCACCATGCCGCTGCCGGCAATGTCCACATGGGCATTGGCCGGCACCACGATGGGTGCATCGCCATCGCTGAGCACCGGCAGGCCTTGCGCGTTGACCAGCGTGCCATCGGCATCCACCTCGAACGCACCGGCGCGGGTGTAGGCTTCTGTGCCATCCAGTGCCTGCACGGCAAAGTACGACTGCCCCTTGGCCAGCACATCGAGGTTGCGACCGGTGGGGTTGACCGCACCCGGTGCATCGAGGTGACCGGCGGTGGCCTCCAGCGAATACACCCGCGTGCTCGAACCGTCGCCATTCACCGGCACCGCCCGGAACGTGGACAACTCCGCCCGAAAGCCCGGCGTCGACACGTTGGCCAGGTTGTTCGACAGCACCTGCTGCCGATGCATCGCTGCATTGGCACCTGTCATGGCGGTGTAGATCATGCGGTCCATGGCGGGAATCTCCGAGGGGTGAAAGCGATAAGGGCAATGACCACCTGCCACCTGGCGCCGAACGAAGTGCCTTCGTCCAGGGGCACCGAGGGTCTGGCTTTGCCAGCCCCAGGTGCCGCCCCCTTGAGGGGGTCGCGCGCAGCGCGGCGGGGGTGGGTCATCCTCAACGCATGTTCAGAAGCGTGTTGAGCACCTGGTCCTGCGTCTTGATGGTCTGCGCGTTGGCCTGGTAGGCACGCTGCGCGGTCATCATGTTGACCAGCTCGGCGGTGAGGTCGACGTTGGAATCTTCCAGCGCGCCGGACTTGAGCGTGCCGAACTTGCCTTCACCGGGCGCACCGCGCACCGGTTCGCCCGACGCGGCGGTGCGCACCCAGTTGCCGCCGCCGGTGGGCGACAGGCCCTGCACGTTGCGGAAGTTCACCATTGCCACCTGACCGGCGGCCTGGGTCTGGCCATTGGAATAGCGGGCGGTGACGATGCCCTGTGCATCAATGCCCAGACCGGTGAGTTCGCCGGGACGGTAGCCGTCCTGATCGATGTTGGCCACGGCAAACGCGGTGCCGAACTGGGTGATGTTCTCGAAGTTCAGATCGACGTTGAACACCTGGCCGGGATCGTTCGGCGACGCCATCTGTATCGGCGGAATGACGTTGGCCGGGTCAAACGAGCCATCGGGCAGGAAGTTGACCTGGAACGGAACGGCAGCGGCCGGGTCGGCGCCGTTGGCGGCCACATACACGTTCCACTGGTTGTTGCCGATCTTCTCGAACGCCATGGTCACCGGCACTTCCAGACCTTGCTGATCGAATGCGACGATGGAAGTGGCGTAAGTCGCCAGTGGCGTGGGCGGCACCTGTGCTGCAGCGATGCCGGCACGCGCGTCAAGGTTGAATTCGGCCGTGATCGCCGTGGTCTGGCGTGCAGGGATCGGACCACCGGTGGGCAGGCGCAGCGGCTGCGACTCGAAAGCGGTGCGGTTGCCGTTGATGTCGGTCGGATAGCCCATCAGGTTGGCGCCATCGTTGTTGATGATGTTTCCTTCGGCGTCGAGCTTGAACATGCCGGCCCGCGAATACGCCATTGAGCCGTCGCGCTGGCCCAGCTCGAAAAAGCCGTTGCCGTTGATGGCGAGGTCCAGGTCGTTGCCGGTGACGGTGATGTTGCCCTGGGTGAACTGCTGAGACACGGTGGCCACTGTCACCCCGATGCCGGCGTTGATGCCGCCGGCGGAGTTGATGGAGCTGGCGTACAGCTCGGCGAACTCGGCGCGCGAGGTTTTCATGCCCACGGTGTTGGCGTTGGCGATGTTGTGGCCGATCACGTCCAGATTGCGGCTGGCGCTGTTCAGACCCGAGAGACCTTGCTGGAATGCCATGGTGATGTCCTTGTGACGGAGAGGAAGTGAGTGTTCGGTGGGTGGGAAATTCGGGCGCTCACATGAAGGCGCGTACCTGGTCGTAGGTGGTGGTGCGGCCGTTCTGCAGCTGCATCACCATGGTGCCGTTGGCAAACGCCACGGATGCCACCTTCACGCGCGCCAGCGGCGTGGCTGCGACAGGGTCGGCGCCGTTGTTTGCGCGCACCCGGAAGTTGCCCACGTCGCCCGGGTTGATGCTGCCGGCATCCCACTCGAAGGCATGATGACCCTTGGTGAGGGAGCCCATGTCGACGGTGTCGATCACGCTGCCGTTCTTGTTCAGGATGTCCACATAGACGCGGCCGGCGTCGCCTGCGAGTGCCAGTGCACCCTTGCCTGTGTTGCCGTCGAAGGTGACGGTATTGCCCTCAACCAGTGCATCTCGCCCGATCAGCGAGGTGCCCTGCAGAGATTGCATGGAAGCGCTCTGCGCCGCCATGCCCTTGAGCGTGGCGTTGAGTTCCTGGATGCCGCTGACCGTGTTGATCTGCGCCATCTGTGTCGTCATCTGCGCGTTGTCCATCGGGTTGAGCGGGTCCTGGTTGCTCAGCTGGGCCACCAGCAGCTTCAGGAAACGGTCCTGCGAGGCCTGCGGATCGGTGGCGTTGTTGCCTGCCTTGGTGGCCGTGGTGCTGCCCACGGTCGAGCCCAGGTTGGCGAGGTCAAGGGGTTGCGAGAGCATCATGGTTCATCGTCCTTTTCACTGCCCCATCTGGAGCGTCTTGAGCAGAAGCGACTTGGCCGTGTTCATGACCTCGACGTTGTTCTGGTATGAGCGCGAGGCCGAGATCATGTTGACCATCTCCTCGACCGGGTTCACGTTGGAATGCGTCACATAGCCGTCGGCATCTGCGCTGGGGTGGTGCGGCGAATGCACGCGCCGCCCCGGTGCCTCGCTCTCGGTGATGTTCTGCACCTTCACCCCCGCCGAACCCGCGCCACCCATGGGCACGGTCTGGAACGTGATGTGACGCGCCTTGTAGCTCTGACCATCCGGTCCGGCCACCGCATCCGCGTTGGCCAGGTTGCTGGCCACCACGTTCAGGCGCTGCGACTGCGAACTGATCGCACTGCCCGACACCCCAAAAATCGTGAACATGGACATGACGAAGTCCTTTCAATGCAAGAGCGCCGGCCGAGCCGTACGCCAGTGGCCGAGAAACACAGGAGGAGTGGCACGAGAGCCCAAAGAAGAAACGGCCGATGCCTTGTCGATGCGAACGGCTTTGGCCGGAGCGCGTGCCCCAAGGTCCAGAAATACCGCGGAACCGGTTTCGCCGGGCCGCAGGTATTGCCCCCCTTCCAGGGGGGTAGCGCCGAAGGCGATGCGGGGGGTAGTCATCTTTACTGTCCTTGAATCGCACTGAGCATGGTCTTCACATGCCCGTTGATGAAGCGCAGCGTGGACTCGTAGCGGATGGCGTTGTCCACGAAGTTGGCGCGCTCGCGGTCGATGTCGACCGAATTGCCGTCCAGGCTGGGCTGGGTCTGCACCGTGTAGGCCATGGCCGGGTCGCGCGCGTCGGTGGTGCCCAGGCGCATGTGCTGGCCATTGGTGACACTGACGCTGCTGCCCGCGATGCCGCCTGAGACGCTCTTGAGCGCCTGGGCGAAGTCGAAGTCGCGTGCCACGTAGCCGGGGGTGTCGGCGTTGGCGATGTTGCTGGCAATCACCTGCTGGCGTTGCGAGCGCAGCAGCAAGGCGTTGGATTGGAAATCCAGCCGAGCGGTCATCTGTTCAAGCATGTTCGCCTCCTGGCGGTGGTTGCGGGGTCGGTCAAAGCATGGGCTTTCACCGGGTTGAAGGCAAGTATGGAAAAACTTGAGGGCAAGCAATGAGTGGAAGAAGCAGGCCTTTCACGGGCATTTCCCTGCTTTGATGCGGTGGGTCCCCAAACAGAATGACCCACCCCCGCAGTGGATTTGGACCACCCCCGCAAAGGATTGCGCCCACCCCCGCCGCGCTGCGCGCGACCCCCTCAAGGGGGCGGCACCAGCCGTCCGGCAAAGCCGGCCCGGCGGTGCCACTGGACCTGGGCCTCCTTCTCGTTGCGGCTGTAGATCACTGGAGCACATATATGAAGACACTTTTCCAACTGCAGCGGCTTTCTCGCCTCGCAGTGAATGCCCTGCTCGGATTGACCGGCTTCGGTATGGCTGCTGGCGTCGCCGCACAGATCACCGTGCAGCAGAACCCCACCCTGCCGGCTGCCAATGGCCACAGCATCGAGCAGGTGGCCATGGACTGGCTGCAGCCCGCGCTGGACGCGAGCCTGGGCCGTGAGGGTGCGCAGGTGTTGCGCCCTGAAGTGATTCTGGGTTCGCTCGATCCGCGCCTGAAGCTGGCACCTTGCGGCAGGGTTGAGCCGTATTTGCCGCCGGGCACCCGCCTGTGGGGCCGCAGCCGTGTGGGTCTGCGCTGTCTGGAGGGTGCGGTGCGCTGGAATGTGTTTCTGCCGGTGACCGTGAAGGCCTGGGGCCCGGCCTGGGTGCTGGTGCGGCCGGTGACCGCCGGCACCCCGCTGGCTCAAGAAGACGCAGAGATCGCCGAAATCGACTGGGCAGAGCAGCACGCCAGCGTGCTGGGCACACCCGAACTGTGGGTCGGCCACCAGGCGGTGTACGCCTTGCGCCCAGGGCAGGCTCTGCGCCAGCACATGGTGCGGCCAGTGCCGGCCTTCGGCCCGGGCGAACAGGTGCGCGTGAGCACGTCAGGTGGTGGTCTGCATGTGGTGGTCACGGGCCAGTCGCTGGGCACAGGTGTGCCGGGCCAGTCGGTCCGGGTGCGACTGGCTGGCGGGAAAGTGGTGACCGGCACCGTTCAGGAAGACCAGACGGTGCTGATTTCGCTTTGAGCAGGCGCTCACTTTCAAAATGTGCGCAGCGCAAAGCTTCAGAATCCCGCTTTTTCGTGAACTGTTCGGCAAAAAAAGCCTAAAGAAGCCCTCCACTTTCGCCGATAGTCTTTCCACAACCCCCTGAATGCAGGGACTGGAGAGTGAAATGAAAGTCGATTCATCACCCGATTCGTACATTGGATCCATTGCCGGAGGCCCCCAGAAGGTGGCCGAGAAGCCGGCGGGCGGTTCCGAACTGGCTGCAGGATCCGCCGCGCAGTCGAAACCCGCACAGCCCCAACCCGGCGTGACGGTGAGCCTGTCTGCGTCGACGACGCAGGCGTTGTCGGCCACGGCGGCGGGCGGCAGCGAAGTGTTCAATGCAGAAAAAGTCGAAGCCATGAAGCTGTCGATCGCCAACGGTACGTTCCAGGTGAACGCCGAGGCCATCGCCGACAAGATGCTGTCCAACGCCGCCGAAATGCTCAGCGGCAGCGCCAACCGCGGCTGATCCACCCTTATCAGGACATCCTTCCCATGAAAACCGCAGCGATTGCCCCCCAAGCCTGGATTTCGTCGCTGCACGAGGGCCTTGACGCTCTCGAAACGGCCTTGTTCAAGAACGACGCAACCGCCGTCGAACAGGCCAGCGCAAAGGTCAATGCGGTGCTTCAGAGTTTGCTCAGCCGGGTTGAACTGGCTTCCCAAGGCCCCGCCGTGCGCGAGGACCTGCATGCCGCCGCCCGCCGCTTCAGTCAGCTGCGCCAGGCCGTGCTGCGCGCCAGCGCCCAGAGCCAGCGCGCCGTGAGCAGCCTGCTGCCCCAGCACAACGTGAACACCTACCAGCGCCAGCCGGGCCAGATGGGTGGTCGCGGCCCCAGCCAGGGCTACCTCTCCGCCTGATCGCCGGGCGCGGTGAATCAGGCAGCGCGGCACACTGCCCACCCACAAACCGCCATGCGGGTCGGTTTCGCCAGGGACTGCACCACCACGGACAACCAATCCAGCCCGCTGACCCTGTCTGCGACGGCACCCGGATGGAATCGGGTCTGGCCACAGCGAATGCCCACGTTCGCGCGTCTGGAACGCCAGACACTCAAACGTCAGGTCTTTGCACCCTAACCCAGCACCGCCGGGTTGAGACGCCACAAGGTGAAGTTCAGGGCGGCGGCAAAGCTCACCCACGCCAGATATGGCACCAGCAACAGAGCCGCCACGCGGTGAAGCCGCCAGAACAGGAAGATGGTGGTGGCAATGAGCAACCAGAGCAGGGTAATTTCCACGAACGCCACCGCGCCCAGCCGCCACGCAAAAAACAGCCAGGTCCAGAGGGCATTGGCCACCAGCTGTGTCACATAGAGCTTCAAGGCAGTGCCGGCACCACCGAAGCCGTGCTTTCGCCAGACGAGCCAGGCAGAAACGCCCATGAGGATGTAGAGCATCGTCCAGACCGGCCCAAACAACCACCCAGGAGGCGCCCACGAGGGTTGCACCAGCTGCGCATTGAAGCCCGCAGCGTTGATGGACGCCAAGCCGCCCAATGCGGCAGTCGCAAAACTGGCCAGCAGCCAGCCGGCGAGCCCGAGCCCTTGTTTCAGTGCAGACGATGGAGCCATGGGCGTGCTGTGGTGTTTGGTTGCTGGGGGTGGTCGAGAACCTCGGCATGGCGCAAGGCGTGAAGGGCAGATGACGGTGGCCCGCGCAGGCTCCTAGCCGTCGCCCGCTGCAGAGCAGTCTGCCAGAGCCAGCGCAAGGCTGCTGTGGCGTCGCTCAATACCGGTACTGCTCGCGCCAGTGGTGCTCAGCCGCCAAGGCGTCAGCGCAACGCACCGTTCCATGGGTGCTTGCGAACACCTGGGATCTCAGAGATCGAGCCATCCGCGTTTCTTCCGGCGCTCGAACCCCCTGGCGTGACGCGGGAGAACGGCTGCACACGGCACATCACTCATATCGGCCCAGGTGAACCTGCCGCTGCGGCCTGATGTTTGCTGTGGAGTGCCTCAGCGCAGCCAGCTCAACAAGTCCGCATCAAGATCGGGCGCCGAAGGCAGCGACCGCAGCTCCCGTTTCGGACCGGCATACGACGCGAAGCATGCCTGGTGAGCCGCCAGTGACATGGGCCCGGAACGGGTGTGGTACTCGGCGACCCAGGACAGAAGGGATGGCAGGTTCGCGTCCTGGGCTTGCTGCGAGGCGTATTTGTGGGGCTCCCATGGCCGTGCGCGGCAGTTGGCCAGACAGACCTCCAGCCCCGGGTTCAGGAACAGCAGCCTGGGCGTGTGAGCGAGCGCAGCGGTGATGAGCGTGGCGTAGCAGCCTTCCACGACCCAACGGTCAGATCCACCGCAGAACGTGTGCACGTCCGCCAGTGCAAGCGATTCGTCCCGCGGGACCGCGGGCTGGTCCGGCTCCCACGCGACGGTGTCCAGATCAAGGCACGGCAGGTCTTCCGCAGCCGCGAGCGCGGCGGCGAGGGTGGATTTGCCAGACCCAGCGTTCCCGAGGATAGCGAGTCGCATCAGTATTCAGGCCGGTCGTGAAAGCTCATGAGCGCGCTTCAGGCAGCACAAGGTTCAGCATCGTCTTCCTCACGTCGCTTCGTCATTCAGCACAGCAAGACTGTGAGCCACGCGGTGCACCGCCAGACGACCCTCCTCAATGGCTTCCTTGGCACGGTGAAAGTCGAACAGGCGCAGGCGTGCCAGTTGGGGAGTCACAAGAACCTCTGGTGGATCGCCAGCCAAGCGGCTTCGCGCAATTTTCACCTGAACGATATCCATGCTGGTGCTCAGGACGTCCATCATGGAAGGCATTGGGGGCTCCTCGCGCGACGGTTCTGGCGAAAGGGATGAGATATGTTCACGCAATCTGAGCATCCACGGCGGTTGTGAGGGCGTCGCCTCCGGTGCCTCAACGGTGCGAAAACGGCGCCCCAGGATGTCCGACCCGAGGTCAACTGCGATCACGATGTCCGCACCCATTGCGCGCGCGAGCGACACGGGAATCGGGTTGGCCAGCCCACCGTCCACGAGCAGCAAACCTTCCCGACGCACGGGCGTGAAGATGCCCGGCAGGGCAATCGAGGCACGCACGGCGTCCAGCGTCGAGCCGCTTCGCAACCAGACTTCTTCCCCGGTCTGCAATGAAGTGGCCACCGCGGCAAAAGGAACCTGGAGATGCTCGAGTGGTCGATCCACGAAATGGTTGCGGAAGAACTGCATCAGGCGATCGCCCTTGAGCAGCCCCGCACTCAGGCTGACATCGGCGAACCCGACCACGTCTCCGATCTGCAAACCAAGCACCCAGCTTTCCAGGCGCTCCAGCTCACCCGCCGCATACGCAGCCCCCACCAGTGCGCCAATGGACGTTCCGCACACGAGATCCGGGCAAACACCGGCCTCTTCGAGCGCCCGGATGACGCCTATGTGAGCCCAGCCACGCGCAGAACCGCTGCCCAGCGCAAGACCCACCCGCAACTTGCGCTGGGCAGTCATATGGCGAACCTCTGTCCGGTTTTCTGGCGCTTCATGTCAAGCGGCGAGGGCAATGGACGTCCATCCGTGCGCACAAGTTTCAGGCGGCCACGCCAAAGAGGGCGCCAACGCCTGCGGTCAATGCCATGGCCAGAGCACCCCAGAACGTGACGCGGGCCACCGATGTCAGCATGGGCGAACCGCCTGCGCGTGCCGCCAGAAGACCCAGAACCGCAAGAAAGAAAAGGGAGCTGCCGGCAAGGCCCCACATGAAAAATGACGCAGGCAGCACGAGCACCATCACCAGCGGCAGCGCTGCGCCCACCGCAAACGTGGCCGCCGAGGCCAGTGCGGCCTGCACCGGTTTTGCAGCCAGCGTGTCCGATATGCCCAGCTCGTCTCGGGCGTGTGCGGCCAGCGCATCGTGCTGCATCAACTGGGTGGCGACGTTAGACGCCAGGGTTTCATCCAGTCCACGCTGGGTGTAGATGGCCATGAGCTCCGCGTGTTCCTGTTCGGGACTTTCGGCCAACTCCCTGGCCTCCCGCGCCAGATCCGCACGCTCGGTGTCCGATTGCGAACTGACGGAGACATACTCGCCTGCAGCCATGGACATGGCACCGGCGACAAGGCCGGCGACACCGGCCACCAGAATGCCCCCGGTGTCTGCGCCCGCCGCGGCCACACCCAGGACAAGGCTCGCGGTCGAAACAATGCCGTCGTTCGCGCCAAGTACTGCAGCGCGGAGCCAGCCTGTCCGATGGGTTCTGTGTCTCTCGCTGTGTCGCATGGGGTCTACCGTTTGAGTGGAGGTTTGTTCTGACGAACGTGGCTTCGCAGATTGAACCGTTTCAACGCGCTGCGTAGAGAGGGGGAAGAAGGCTTTCAAGCATGCTGACTTCCTCGACGTTGTGCGTGAGCCATGCGGTTCCCATCCTGTCCGAGAATACCTTCGGCCGAACCAGGTGGTTGAAGGGCCACCGGACCCATCCTTCGGCCACACCCACCGTCATGCGAGACCTGTAACTCGCGCCGCCCGCTGCCACACCGAACCGGTGCTCCAGCCTGAAGACCTCGACGCCAGCGACCCGCTTCACGAGCGCGATGCCTTCCTCATCAAGCTTCTCGACGAATTCCGTCGAATCGACGTAACAGGCCGGGTCCGCAGCAAAAGCCTCCACGATGCGGAAAGAAGCGCCTTGTCCGGTGCCCCCCGTGGACGACCTCGCCGCCAGTTCCCAGTGAATGTGATCCCGGGGGTGCCAGAGCAGGTACCGCGGATAGGTCTGTCCCTGGAAGGTCATGGTCTGACCGAGCGTCTCGAACCACCAGCGCAGCATGGCAGGCGTGACGCCCCGTACCGTGTCGTGCTCGATGGTGAGATCCAGTTGGCCCGAGGGGAGGCGCGACTGCGTGGTCTTCGCTGACACCACCGGCTTCATGGGACCCGCATGTGGCCGTTCTGGTGGAATGGGCAATCGCATGGAGGCTGCAAAGGTTGTTCCCGTGGTCCCCATCGTATGCCAGAAAATCCATCACTGAGGGATCAACGCACTGAAGGCAGCACACCTTTTGCGCCGCCCGAGGCATCACCTCCGCCATCGTTGCCGGCCCGCACCGATCCTCCAGCCCTGCAGCCAGAACAGTGGCCGGGCACACGTGGCATGGGCAAAGGCCAGATCGAGCGCAGGCAAAACGCTGCAAGTTGATCCCGATCTGCCTATGCTCTACACCCTGCCTCCAGGTTGTGCGAGTTCAGTCAGGGCACAGAGGGGACAACGCAGAGCAATCCGCCGGAGTATTCATGAGCCCTCACGCACCAGACCCTTCTCCTCTCACCCAGGCCAGACCCATGACCACAGCTACCCTGGACGACCTCAGCACACTGCCGCCCACCGAGCGCATGCCGGTCCTGTTCATCGGCCATGGCAGCCCCATGAACGCGATTGAAGACAACCCCTTCCGGCGCAGCTGGCAGGCGCTGGGTGAACAGCTGTTGGCCAGGCCCACGCGGCCCAGGTTGATCCTGTGCATTTCGGCCCACTGGCTCACGCGGGGCTGGCAGCTCACTGCCATGGCGGCCCCGCGCACCATCCACGACTTTGGCGGCTTCCCGCAAGCGCTGTTTGACCAGCAGTACCCTGCCCCCGGCGACCCCGATGCTGCGCAGGCCATCAGCGTCCTGGTGCGGCAGCCCGGCAGCGATGCACCGCTGGGCCTGGACAGGCACGAGTGGGGACTGGACCATGGTGCGTGGTCGGTGCTCAAGCCGATGTTCCCGGACGCGAGCATTCCGGTCATTCAGCTGGGCATGGACTACAGCCGCCCGCCGGCGGAGCACGCGAACGTGGGCCGGCAGTTGCGGGCGCTGCGCGACCGGGGGGTACTGATCGTGGGCAGCGGCAACATCGTGCACAACCTGCGAGCCATGCGACGCGACGTGGGCGCCGACCAGGCCTTCGACTGGACGATCGAATTCGACCGCATGACCACCAAGCACCTGAACCAGGGCAATCTGGACGGGCTGAGCGACTTCCAGCGCAACGCCGCGCTGGCGGCCAACGCGCATCCCACCTGGGAACACTACCTGCCTCTGCTGTATGCGGCCGGTGCTGCGAACGAAGACGAAGCGCCCACGTACTTCAACGATGTGTACGACATGGCGTCGCTCTCCATGCGTTCGGTGGTGTGGGGTTTGTGAAGCACGTCACCTGCCCCGATGCGGCCGCTGTGGAAGCGGCGCGCCAGCAGTGGGCGAGCGCCTTCAATGCAGCCGACCTGCCCGGCCTGCTGGCTTTGTACGACCCGGCGGCGGTGCTGTGGGGCACCACGTCGCCGGTGTTGATCGATACGCAAGAGGCCATTGCCGCCTATTTCAAGCGCACGTTCGAAGCAGCGCCCGCGCCGCAGGTGCAGATGGGGGAAGCCCGCATCCGTTTCTTCGGCGAAGTGGCACTTTGCAGCGGCTCGTACACCCTGCACCTGAGTGGCCCGGAGAACGAACATCGAACGCTGCCGGCGCGGTTCAGCCTTGCGTACCGGCGTGCGGGTGAGCGGTGGCTGATCGTGGATCACCATTCTTCGGTGTCGCCTTGAGCATGGTGGATGCTGCCCTGCTTGTTGAAGTCCCTGCCGTGACGAAACTGGACAGCGCACCAGTGGGCTAGGAGCCTGCGCTGGTCAGGCAGTCCCATGCCGGATCGCAATCGGCTCATTGAAAAACGGAACGGTGTGGGTGAGCAGAAAGGAAGTCCACACCATGAAGGCGGGGAATCAGCGCGCCTGTGGTCGATGGCTTGCGGTTCGGGAGGCGGCAGCATGGCGTTGGCTGGCATAGGCCGAAGCGCCACCGACGCGCCCACGTACCTGTCACTCAGTACCGCATCAGCCAGGAACTCACCCACCTGCTGGCGCGACACTTTCATGGACCGAAAGTCGCCCTCGGTGGAAGCAAAAGCGGGTTCAGCGACGGCTTCGTCGGTCAGGTTCACCGGCTGAACCAGCACCCAGTCCAGTCCGCTGTTGCGTACGGCATCTTCCTGCCGGCCGGTGTCGCGGATCTGCGGTCGCAACATCAACGCAAATGCCAGCTTGACCATGAACGGCAGGCGCCCAAGTGTGGCGCCCACGCCGTCGCTGGTTTGCACCACGAGCCGACGCATTCCGTGGCGGTGCATGGCTTCGATCACGTGGCGCGCGCCTTGTGAGCGCACGTCCATGGGAGTGTGGACACTGCCCAGCAGGCGCACGCGCCAGGGATTTTCTCGAATGCCCAGGGATCCGTCGAAGGACTGGACGGTGGCATCACTGGCACAGGCAGCGAACATGTCGCGTTGGGTGTTTGCACAGCGCTTCACGGCGCTGGTGGGTGTGCCTGCCGTGGAGTACCTCACCAGCTGGCGCATGAACCTGGCACAAGCCTGGTTATCGCAAGGGCTGCCCATGGCCGAGGTGGCTGCGCGCACCGGCTACCAGTCCGACGTCGCGTTTGCTCGCGCGTTCAAGCGGGTACAGGGAACCACGCCGGGCAGGCTGCGCTGCGTGCGCGGCACGCCGAAGCGGGGCTCAGCGCTTGAGCAGTCGCTCAATGGCGCTGCAGAGCTCTTCCACTGTGTCGGGCTTGTAGATCACCTCATCCACCCCCGCCGCCGGCGCTTGCAGACGCAGCTCTTCGCTGATGTAACCCGAAGCAATGGCCACCGGCAGGCTCGGATGCAAGGCCTTGATCTCGCGCGCCAGCCGCAAGCCGGACATGCCAGGCATGTTGAAGTCGGTGATGCACAGCGACACATCCAGCGGCCCGTCGCGCAGCGCGGCCAGTGCGGCCTGTGCGTCGGTGTAGGCGCTCACGCGGTACCCGTCACGCTCCAGCAGGCGCCGCACCAGAAAGGCGATCGCCTCGTCGTCGTCCACGTAGAGCACGTGAGGCGCTTCGGCATCGCCCCACGGTCTGTTGACTTTGTCGATGAACGGGGGTGGGGCCTGGGGCTCGTCGGGTGCCGCGTCGACCAGGCCGGGAAACACAGCGGTGAACACCGTGCCGGCCCCGGTATCGCTGCGCACACGCAGCGCCGCACCGTGTTCGCGCAAGATGCCGTGCACCACGGCCAGGCCCAGGCCGGTGCCCGTGCCGGGCGCCTTGGTGGTGAAGAAGGGTTCAAACACGCGCTCCAGTGTCTCGGGCGGTATGCCACTGCCGTTGTCGACCACGGTCAGGCGAGCGCCCACACCGGGCCAGTCGTCGGGCACGGGCAAGGCTTGCAGCTCGGCACCACTGGCCGGGGCGTCGGGCTGTTCCACACGCTCCAGCCGCAACTGCACGTGGGCGCCGGCCCGTCCTTGCACCGCCTGCAGCGCGTTGGTGGCCAGGTTCAGCACCACCTGCTCGATCTGCGTGGCGTTGGCCAACACCGCGGGCAGGTTCGGGTCCACATGCAGGTGCAATGACACGTCGGCGGGTAGCGTGGCGCGCAGCAGGCTGTGGGCCTCCTCCAGCACCGCGCGCAGACAGGTGGGCTGGCGCGTGCTGTCCTGGCGCCGGCTGAAGGCCAGAATCTGTTGCACCAGGTCGCGGGCACGCCGCCCGGCCTTGCGGATCTCGTACAGGCTGGTGCGCACCGGGTTGTCCTCAAGCGCATCGTCCAGAGCGAGCTCCACGTTGCCCAGAATGGCCGCCACGATGTTGTTGAAGTCGTGCGCCACGCCGCCGGCCAGCGTGCCCAGGGCCTCCATCTTTTGCGATTCGCGAAGCTGCGACTGCAGCTGCAGCCGCATGTTCTCGGCGGTCTCGCGTTCGGTGAGGTCGTAATCGATGCAGAAAAACTCTGGCGCGTGGCCGTCACGCTGCAGCAGCACGTGGCTGGAGTACACCGATACGGCGCTGCCATCCTTGCGCTGAAGCAGCAGCTCGCCGGCGGGGATGGCCTCGCCGGTGGCCATCATTTGCCTGGTCGCCTCCACCACGCCTTCGCGCATGAAAGCCGGAATGATGAGGTCCAGCAAGCTGGAGCCCACCGCCTCTTTTGCGGAGTAGCCATACAGCCGCTCGGATGCGTGGTTCCAGAAGCGACACGCCAGGTTCGCGTCGTAGCCTTGGACCGCCACGTTGGGAATACCGTCAAGCAGTTGCCGAAAGCGTTCCTCGCTGGCACGCAGGTTCTCTTGCGCTTGCGGGTTGTCGGTCTGGTCAAACACGAACACGTGCCAGACCAGGGTGCCATCGGCCTCGCGCAGCGGCCGGCCGGTGCCGTGCAGCCACTTGGTGCGACCTGAAGGCGTGTGGATGCGCCACTGCCAGGACCAGTCCCGCAACTGCGCGGCACATTCATTGATGGAGGCGCGCATGGCCCCAATGTCGCGCGGATCGACCATGGCCCAGAGGGCGGACATCTCCTGATCGAGCGCGCCGGGATCAAGCTCCCACAGTTCGTAGCAGCCCCGCGTCATGTGGTCGAGCCTGCGGGTGCCGTCGGGCAGCACGCGAAACTGGAACATGGCACCCGGCACAAACGCGGCCAACTGCTCGATCACCGATGCGTCGGGGACCAATGCCTGGGACGATGGGGGCGTCACGGGATGCCTGTTGGGAAGGTCATGAATCAGTATGTACGAGCCGCTCCCATTTGTGCAACAAAACGTAGAGAACCCTGCGTCGGCGCTGTGGAATTGCGCACGTTGTCACCGCTGAGCCGCTGGCAGGTGCGGCCCCATCGGGCTCAGTGTTCCCGCAGCTTGGCACGCAGCCGCGCGATCGACTGGCTGTGCAGCTGACAGATGCGGGATTCCGTGACACCGAGCACCGCAGCGATTTCTTTCAGGTTCATGTCGTGTTCGTAATACATCGACATGATCTGCTGCTCGCGTTCAGGCAGGTTCTTGATGGCGCCCACCAGGGCGATGCGCATGCGCTGGTCCTGCAGCACGGCGGAAGGGTCGGCATCGTCGTCGCCCACGTGGCGGTCGAGGAAGCCGTCGTCGTCGTCGCCATGGCCGTTGATGTCTTCCAGGTACACCAGCTGGGTGCCGCGCACCTTGGCGAGCAGGTGCTGGTAGTCCGCCAGTCCCATGCCCAGCTCGGCGGCTATTTCAGACTCCAGGGGCGCGCGATGCAGCTTTTGCTGCAGGCGGTGCACGGCCTGTTCAATGTCTTTCTGGCTCTTGCGCGAACCACGCGACATCCAGTCGCCGTCACGCAGTTCATCGATCATGGCACCGCGGATGCGCTGGCTGGCAAAGGTCTCGAACTGCACGCCCTGGGTGGGCTCAAAACGCGCAATGGCTTCGGTCAGGCCGATCATGCCAACCTGGATCAGGTCGTCAAGTTCCACGCTGGCGGGCAGCTTCGCGATCATGTGATGGGCCAGCCGACGCACCAGCGGGCTGTATTTTTTCAGCTGGTCATCCCGGTTGAGGGTGCCTTTGGCGGTGTACATCGTGATCAGCTCCAGAGCGATTGCGCAGCCCCGTGGTGGACGGCGCCCATGCCATCGAACGCGGGCGTGCGATGGAGAGCGGCCATGGCACCAGGGCGATGCTGCCGGGAAATCGTGCTCACCGGTACCCGCTGGGCCCAAGTGGCCTCGGGCCAGTGGTCCAGCGCCAGTCCCAGGTGGCGTTGCGCGCATTCGGAAACCGTGCGCACCACTTGGTCGAGCGGAACCTGGCCGTGCATGTCCATGGTGTGCATGGGGGTCAGCACCGGCGAGAGGCCGGCAGCGTGCAGCAGCTTGACGGCACCGTACGCGTCGATGCTGGCTTGCGGCTGGGCCAGCACGGGCACAAGGGCGCGGCCGCTCAAACCCGACAACAGGCCGGCAAGTTCGAACGCCGGGGCAAACAGCAGCAGCGTGACGCTGAAAGCAAAAGGGGCGAACAGGCGCGAGAGTGCGGCGTCCGCGCCGCCTGCCTGGGCGGTGAGCTGCAAGGCCTGCAGGCCGCGTGCACCGGGCATCACGAGCCATTCGCCGCCGTCTGCCGGGCGTTCCAGGCCAGACACCGAAGGGTCCTGCAAGGCGCGCAACAGGCCCAGGGGCGCGCCGTCGTTGCGTTGATCGCTGGCCGATTCGGTGGCGGTGGCGTCGATGATGACCACCGGGTCGCCCTGCGCCGTGAGGCGTGTGGCCAGTTTGCAGAGCAGTTCATAGGCCAGGGCCGGCTGGGCCGGGCTGGCCAGCGGCATGAGGCTGGGTCCGTGACCGAGCGCATCGCTGCGCAGGCCGGCGGCCTGGTCGAAACCGATGTCAAACATGGGCGCCCCCCAGGTCAATGCCGCGGGTGGAGATCTGTGAGAAGTACAGACCCAGGTCGGACGACTGCGGGTCGTAGGCCGACTTGCTCTGGCTGCCCATGGACAAGCGCACCAGGGTGGCGGCTTCCGGGTTCTGCCAGTCTTCGGGCACGCGCTGTCCGTTGGCCACACCGCGCAGCACCACCTGGTGTCGGATGAGTGCGTCAATGGCCGGGCCGAGCTTGACCGCCTCGTCCACCTTGGAGAGCACCACGCCATGAAGCGAGCGCGACTGGAACGAGGTGAGCACGTCGTCGATCGTGTCGCCATGGGCCCCGGCGTTGAGCACCAGCACCTTCTTCACGTTGGGCATATCGAGCATGTCGAGCATGTCCTGGATGCGCTGGTCGCGCTGGCCAAGGCCGGCGGTGTCGATGATGACCATGCGCTTGTTGGCCAGCAGGCTCAGCAGGTCCTTGAGGGCGGCGCGGTCGTGAGCCAGGTGGGCCACCACGCCCATGAGGCGGCCGTAGGCGCGCAGCTGTTCGTAGCCGGAGACACGGTAGCTGTCCAGCGTGATGAGACCGACGCTGCCGGCGCCGAACTGCTTCACGCACTGGGCGGCGAGCTTGGCCGCCGTGGTGGTCTTGCCCACGCCGGTGGCGCCAATGAGGGAGATCACGCCACCTTCGTCACACAGGCCGGCGCCAGGCGCTGCCACCTTGAGGTTGCGGGTGATCACGTCCATGACCCAGCGCACCGCCTCGGCGGGCGAGGCGTCCACCGACACGCGCTCCAGCACGGCGCGCGACATGGCCGGCGAATAACCGGAGCGGATGAGCTTGAGCATGAGGTTGGACTGGATCGGGTGCTGCTTGGAAGAACCCAGCCAGGCCAGGGTGTTGAAGCGCTCTTCGATCATGTCCTTGAGCGCGTTCAGATCCACGTTCGAGGAGGCGTTGCGGCCGTCGTTGCCAGCCCGGCGCGGGGGTGTGGAGTCTTCAAACGCGGGGGGCGTCGAACTGCGGGTGCGAATGGGCTGCGGCATTTGCGCCGCGACCGCTGGTCTCTCTGGCGCGTTGAAGCGCTGCACCGGCACTTCGATGGGCTGGGCGCGGGTCTGGATGGGCGACTGTGCGTGCAGCGGCTGGCGAACAGGTGCCTGGGCTGGTGCCGCCAAGGGCGCGGCAAAAATGGCGTGGGACGCTGCGGCGGGCACCGGGGCTTCCACCTGACCGGTGAGGGCCTCGCGGCGCTTGCGCAGCATGCGTTCGCGCACATAGTCCTGGAACGACAGCGTGCTCATGGACAGGGCTTCGGTGTCGTTCTCCACCGAGTCGGAAGGAGCTGCCTGGGGTGCTGATTGCGCAGCGCGTTCACTCAACGTGGCGCGAGGGCGGGCAGTGGCGCGTTGTGGCTGTTCGGCCTGTGCAGAAGCCGCCAGGGTGCCCAGACTCTCTTCGGCGGCGGCCATCACTTCAAAACCGTGATCGGTGTTGCGTGTGGAGAGGATGACGGCGCTATCGCCCAGGGCGTGGCGTGCCTTGGCCATGGCTTCGCGCGAGGTGGGGGCGGTGAATCGCTGGATGTTCATGATGTCATTTCTCCAAGAATCGGGCCAATGCGGATCAGGTGGGTTTCAGGAATTTCGCTGTGGGCGAGCACTTGCAGACGGGGTGCGGCGCGGCGCAGCAGGCGGGACATGGCATTGCGGATGGCATCGGGCACCAGCAGGCAGGCGGGCACGCCCTTCTCTTCCTGCCGGTTGGCGATGTCGGTGGCGGACTTGCTCAGCATCTCGGCCACGCCAGGGTCCAGCGCACCGGCGTTCTGGCCCGAGAGCGCCTGCATCAGCAGACGCTCAAGGCCCGGTTCGATGGCAATCACTTCGAGCTCTTTGACCGGGCCGTAGATCTGCTGGACGATGGCCGGGGCCAGCGCCATGCGCACGCGGCGGGCCAGTTCCAGCGGGTCGGTGGTGTGGGGGGCGTGTTCGGCAATGGCTTCGATGATGGTGCGGATGTCCCGCACATGCACCGACTCTTCCAGCAGCAGCTGCAGCACTTTCTGGAAGGTGGCGACGGAAATCATTTTGGGCACGACTTCTTCGATCAGTTTGGGGGCCAGGCGGGTCACGTGTTCGACCAGGTCCTGGGTCTCCGTCCGGCTCAGCAACTTGGCGGCCTGGACTTGCATCAAGTGTGAAAGATGCGTGGCGAGCACAGTCTCGGAATCAACCACGGTAAAACCGGCCATCTGCGCGTTTTCCTTCTGCTTTTCCTCGATCCAGTGCGCCGGCAGGCCAAAAGCAGGGTCGGTCGTGGGGGTGCCGATCAGCGGCGTGCCGATGCCACCCGGGTCGATGGCCAGGAACTGGCCAGGGAAGACCTCGCCCTCGCCCACCACCACGCCGCGCAGGGTGATGCGGTAGGCGCTGGGGCGCAATTCCAGGTTGTCGCGCACGTGCACGGCCGGCGGCAGAAAGCCCACTTCCTGCGCAAACTTTTTGCGCACGCCCTTGATGCGGGTGAGCAGGTCGCCCTGGCGGGTCTTGTCGACCATGGCGATCAGGCGGTAGCCCAGCTCCAGACCCAGCAGATCCACCGGCTGCAGATCGTCCCAGGTGGCTTCGCCGTCGTTGGTGGCCTCGGGTTCACTGCTTTCGACCGGCTTGGGTGCGTTTTCCTGCTGGTAGCGCCAGTAGGTGAGCGCGGCCAGCAAGGCTGCGAAGATCAGGAACACCGTGTGCGGCATGCCGGGGATGATGCCCAGCAGGAACAGCACCGAAGCGGCAATGCCCAGCACGCGCGAGGAACTGAACATCTGGGTGGTGACCTGCTTGCCCAGGTCGTTGCCCTTGCCCACGCGCGACACCACCATGGCCGCAGCCACCGAGATCAGCAGCGAGGGAATCTGTGCCACCAGCGCATCACCCACCGCCAGCAGGATGTAGCTGTTGGCCGCATCGCCAGCCGACAGGCCGTGCTGCATCATGCCGATGGCAAAGCCGCCGATGATGTTGATGATCAGGATCAGGATGCCTGCAATGGCATCGCCACGAACGAACTTGGCAGCGCCGTCCATGGAGCCGAAGAACTCGGCCTCTTCGCCCACTTCGGAACGGCGGCGCTTGGCTTCCTTCTCGTCGATCAGGCCAGCGCCCAGGTCGGCGTCAATGGCCATCTGCTTGCCGGGCATCGCGTCCAGGGTGAAGCGGGCCGACACCTCGGCGATGCGCTCCGAGCCTTTGGTGATCACGATGAAGTTGATCACCACCAGGATGATGAACACCACAAAACCGACCGCGAAGTTGCCGCCGATCAGGAAATGACCAAAGGCCTCGATCACCGCACCCGCCGCGCCCGGGCCGGTGTGGCCTTCGAGCAGCACCACGCGCGTGGAGGCCACGTTGAGCGACAGGCGCAGCAGCGTGGTCAGCAGCAGCACCGTGGGAAAGACCGAGAAGTCCAGCGGGCGCTGCATGTAGGCGGCAACCATCATCACCACCAGGGCGAGCGCGATGTTGAGCGTAAAGAAGGTGTCCAGCAGCCAGGGTGGCAGCGGCAGCACCATCATCGACAGCACCGTCATCACCAGCATGGGTGCGGCCAGGCCGCCGGCGAGCGCGCCGTTGCGGCGGAACCATTGCTGCAGGGGCAACAGAGCGTTCATCGGGTTTCCTCCGTGCGTGCTGTGGCCACGGCTTTGTGGTGGGGATCGAGTTCAGGCGGCACCTGCGGCGTGGGCATCTCGCCGGGCATGACGCCCTCGCCTTTCATGGCGGCCTTGAGCTGGTACACATAGGCCAGCACCTGCGCCACGGCGGTGTACAGCGCCGATGGAATTTCGTCGTCAATTTCTGCATGGGCGTACAGGGCACGCGCCAGCATGGGGGCCTGCAAAACCGGCACCTTGTTGGCCTGGGCCACTTCGCGGATCTTCATGGCCAGCAGATCCGCACCCTTGGCCACCACGCGCGGTGCGCCCATGGTGGCGTCGTCGTACTTGATGGCCACGGCATAGTGGGTCGGGTTCATCACCACCAGATCGGCCTTGGGCACGGCGCCAATGCTGTTGCGCTGCGCCAGCTGACGCTGCCGTGCCCGGCGCTGCCCTTTCACATGCGGGTCGCCTTCCATTTCCTTGTGTTCGCGCTTCACTTCCTGGTGCGACATGCGCATCTTCTGCGCGTGCAGAAACTTTTGCGCCGGTACGTCCAGCACCGCGACCAGCAGGATCACGGTGAGCAACAAGCCCACACCCAGCGAGAGCCAGCTGCCCAGCTGACCCAGTGCGCCTTCCAGCGGGCGCATCAGCAAGGTGGCGAACTGTTCCACATGAGCAGAGATGAACTGCCAGGCCACCAGCCCCACCAGAATGATGATGCCGGTGAGCTTCAACACCTCCACCAGTTGCTGTTTGGAGAACAGCCGCTTGATGCCGGCCAGCGGGCTCAGGCGTGTGAGGTCTGGGGTGATGGGCTTGAGGCTGTAGGCGTAGCTGCCGGCCGCCACCGTGGTGGCCATGGCCAACGCCAGCACCAGCACACCCAGTGGCAGATAAATCACCAGCCCGTCGCCAAACGCCCCAGCCAGCCGCTCGACCACCCCTTGCGGGTGCTGCAGGGTGGCATGGTCAAAACGCAGCTGCCTTTGCAAGGCGCTGCGCAACATCTCGAACCCCATGGGCGCCAGCACCATCAGCACGGCCGCGCCACCCCCCAATACCGCCAGATTCGACAAGTCCTTGGAGCGCGCAACCTGGCCGTCCTGCCGCGCCTTTTTCAGGCGCTGCGGCGTCGCGGGTAGGTTCTTGTCCTGACTGGAAGATTCCATGGTTCTGGCTCACTGGGTGGGTGAGACAGATTGTGGAAGTGGGGTTGGAAAACTAAAGGGGAATAAGGGGGGGTGGAACCGTGCTTATTCGGATTCCTGCCTTTCCAGTCACTTTTTTCTCCGGAGGCTTGGTGTGGCCGGGTCTCGCCCCGGCGGGCGAGGCACTTTTCTTTGCTTCGCCAAAGAAAAGTACCCAAAAGAAAGGCGAGCCGGAGTCCGGGCCGCTGCGCGGTTCCTTGCGCTGCTCGCGTCGCGGGGGAAATCCGCAAACTTGTCCGCTGCGCGGCCTTCGAACATGCGAATTTCTGATCCCCACGCCCCTGCGCTGCTCAGCCCGGCCACACGGCGGGGAGCGCGATCGGGACCGGACTCCCCCTCTCCGAGCCGTGCCTTCGCTTTTCCCCCGCTGGGGGCCGTGGTGGGGGCACGCCAGCCAAGCTACCGGAGGGAATGTCCCCGATCCCGTATTCCGCCGTCATGCGCTGGCGAGTAGCGCAGGTCCGGGCGGGACAAGGGGCGCGCATGTCTGAGCCGAAGGCGAGTTTGCGCGCACCCCCGCCTGGACCGAGCAACGCAGTGTGCCCGTAGCGAAGCGAAGGGACAGCGCATCCGGCTCGCCTTTCTTTGGCCTACGTTTCTTTGGCGAAGCAAAGAAAGGTAGGTCGGCTGCCGGGCCGAGACCCGGCCAAACCAAGCTTTCGGAGAAGGAAACTACCGCGCGGAGAGGCCCCTCACCCCAGCCCTCTCCCCAGAGGGGCGAGGGAGTGAAGGCACGCTCGCCGTGGCGAGGATGGCAGGAAAGGCTCTAGAACCCCAGACTCGCCAGCAAATCGTCCACCTGCGCCTGATCGTTCACCACATCCGTGCGCCCTTCGGGATTCACCACCGGCCCAGCCAGCTCATAGGCCTGATCCTGTCCCGGCTGGCCAGAAGGTGCCGACTGCAGCAGCAGGCCCAGCAGCTGTTCTTCGATGGTGCTGGCCAGTTGCACCACGCGGTTGATCACCTGGCCGGTCAGGTCGTGAAAGTCCTGGGCCATCATGATGTCGGTCAGGCGGGCGTCGGTCTGTTCGCTGATGCGCACCACGTCGTTGGACCATTCCATCAGCTCGGGCATGGCCTTGGCAAGTGCCGGCACGCGGCTGATGGTGTCGGCCAGTTTGCGGCCGCGGTCGGCCAGTTCGGCCTGTTCGTTCTTGCCCAGCTCCACGTGATTGAGCACTTTTTCCGCGGCCTCACCGGTGAGTCGTGCAATGTAGGAGAGGCGGCTTTGCGCGTCGGGCAGCTGGTCGACAGAGCCTTTGAGCTTGTCGGTGTAGCCCAGTTCTTTCAGTGCGTCGTGCAGTTGCCGGGTGATGGAGCCCAGCTGCTGGAACATTTCATTGCCGCCATTGGCTGTGGTTTGAGCGTCATGCATGGTCGTGCTCCCCTCACAGGCCGAGTTTCTTGAAGATGTTGGCCATCTTGTCTTCCAGCGTGGCCTTGGTGAAGGGCTTGACGATGTAGCCGGCCGCTCCGTTTTGAGCCGCCAGAACGATGTCCTCCTTGCGCGCCTCGGCCGTGACCATGAGCACCGGCAGGTGCTTGAGCTTTTCGTCTTTCTTGATCTCGGCAAGCAGCTCGAAGCCGTTCATGTTCGGCATGTTGATATCGGACACCACGAAGTTGAAATTGCCGTTGCGCAGCTTGTTCAGCGCGATGGCGCCATCTTCGGCCTCGTCGGCGTCGGCATGACCGATTTCTTTGAGGAGGTTGCGCACGATGCGGCGCATCGTGGAGAAGTCGTCAACGATCAGGAATTTCATCGGGGTGGACATGCAGGCCTCCGTCGGAGCGGTTTGAGCAGATAAATGGAGCGAAAAACGGGCGAATGAGGGGCAGCGGCGACTCAGCGACCGCTTTGTATGGGAATCTTCGTCACTTGGGGCGAAATCTGAAGGGCTGAATTGGGTGTGCTGGCCGGCATCAGGCGCTCCTGGGCGTCTTGCGTCATCACGACGATGCTGATGCGGCGATTGATGGGGTCGGTGGGCGCTTGCGGCCGCAACAGCTGGCTGGACGCCAGACCCTCCACGCGCAACAACCGGTTGTCAGGCAGGCCCCCGACCACGAGTTCGCGGCGTGAGGCGTTGGCCCGGTCGGACGAGAGTTCCCAGTTGCTGTAGCCGCGCTCGCCGCTGCCATAAGGCGTGGCATCGGTGTGGCCAGCCAGTGCGATGCGGTTCTCCACATCGGCCAGCGCGGCGCCGATGCCCCGCAGGATGGAACTCATGTACGGCTTCACCAGCGCGCTGCCGGTGTCGAACATGGGCCGGTTCTGTTCATCGACGATCTGGATGTGCAGACCATCGACCGTGGTCTCCAGCTGAATCTGCGAGCCGTACTCGGCGAGTTGGGGGTTGGAGGTAATGAGCGAGGCGATTTTTTTCTGCAGATCGCTGATGCGCTCGGCTTCCTGGCGCTGCTGCTCTGCCTTGGCCATCTGGGTCCACATGGTCTTGGCGGCGCGTTCGGCGTCTCCTCCGTCCACCTGGCCGGCCGACTTGCTCAGATCGCGCCCGCCACCGGGCAGGATGCTGTTGCTGTTGCCGGTGCCGTCACCGCCCATGAGCGAGACTTTCACCGGATTGCTGAAATAGCTGGCAATGCCCTGCAGTTCACCCTTGGAGGTGGAGCCCAGCAGCCACATGAGCAGAAAGAACGCCATCATGGCGGTCACGAAGTCGGCGTAGGCAATCTTCCAGGCGCCCCCATGAGCGGCATGCCCGGATTTCTTGATGCGCTTGATGATGATAGGCTGTAGTTTCTTTCCGTCGGCCATGGGGGTGCTCCGTTGCGTGCGATATCAGTGCGGTGCTGGCTGCGTCAGGCTCAGGCCGGCGCCTTCTTGCCCTTGACGTGGCCTTCAAGCTCTGTGAAGGTGGGTCGCTCGGTGGACTGCAGCACCTTGCGGCCGAATTCGATCGCGGTGGCAGGCGCGTAGCCCTGCATGCTGGCCAGCAGCGTGCTCTTGATGCACTGCAGTTCCTTGGTGCCCTCTTCCATCTTCTGGTCGATCACGCCGGCCAGCGGTTCGGCAATGGCGTAGGCCAGAAAAATGCCGAGGAAGGTACCCACCAGGGCAGAGCCGATCATGGCGCCCAGCACCGCTGGTGGCTGGCCCACCGATCCCATGGTCTTGATCACGCCCAGCACGGCGGCCACGATGCCAAAGGCCGGCAGGCCCCCGGCCACGCGGGTGATGGCAGCCACCGGGGCATGGGCTTCCTGATGGTGGGTTTCGATCTCGCTGTCCATCAGCGATTCGATCTCGTGTGCGTTCAGGTTGCCAGAGACCATCATGCGCAGGTAGTCGGTGATGAACTCGACCACGTGGTGGTCACTCGCAATGGCGGGGTACTTTTTGAACACGGCGGAGTCGTGCGGATTCTCCACGTCCTGCTCGATCGCCATCAGGCCTTCCTTGCGCGCCTTCTGCAACAGGTCGTACTGCAGCGCAAGCAGCTGCATGTAGCGTTCCTTGGTGTACTTCGAACCCTTGAGCGCCATGGGAATGGCCTTCAGCGTGGCCTTGAGCACCTTGGGCTGGTTGTTCACCACGAAGGCGCCAATCGCTCCGCCGCCGATGATCAGCATCTCCAGCGGCAAAGCTTTCATGATCACAGCCATGTTGCCGCCCGCGATCGCAAAACCGCCAAATATGCAGCCGAGGGCGAGGAGGTATCCGATGATGACAAACATGTTCGTGAGCCTGAAACAGAACGCAAGGCGCGGGCGCCAGCGTGGTGTGGAGGAGTAGCTATCTAGCGGTCAACTCTATGGGCGATCGACGCGGGCCATAAACGCGAAATGGACCCGCATCGGGGTCCATTTCAAGGTTTGCGCGCAGGCGCGATCAGTGCAAACGCAATCCACCGCTGCTGGCTGCGCCCTTGCCAGCGCGCGCTGGTGGCTCGCACATGCCGCAGATGAAGTTGCGGGCGTTTTCGTAGGGTTCGGTCACGAAGTGACCGCCGCAGCAGGAGCACTTGGTGAGCGTGAGCATGCCGTTGTCCACAAACTTCACCAGGCGCCAGGCGCGGGTGATGGACAGCAGCGGCTCGATCGAGCTGGCCTGCATTTGTTCTGCGTAGAGCCGGAAGGCCTTGATCACGGTGTCGATCTCTTCCAGCGCGCTGGTCTTGGAGAGGTACTCGTGGATGTTCAGGAACAGCGACGAATGGATGTTGGGCTGCCAGGTCAGGAACCAGTCGGTTGAAAAAGGCAACTGGCCTTTCGAAGGGCTCTTGCCCGCCACTTCCTTGTACAGCCGCAACAGACGCTCATAAGACAGGCTGGTTTCGTACTCCAGCACCTGCAGGCGGGCACCCAGCTGAATCAGGGAGATGGCGCGCTCGATGTCACGAGACTCGGTGAGGATGCTTTTTTGCGTGGCCATGTCGAACTCCAGAGGTGGCGAGAGTGAAGTGTCTTGATCCAGAGACATCGAGGATCCGGCTCCGCCGGTCCCAGATGTCGCCCCCCTTACAGGGGGGTGGCGCCGAAGGCGACGCGGGGGGTAGTCAATGAGCGACGCTCATTGACTCCGCAAACTTTCCGGCCATCAGAATGCTGGCATGCAGCTGCGTGGTGGTGGCGTTGTCCACCTTCTTCACGTTGTGGTTGGTCAGCAGGTTCCACACCAGGTCATCGTCCACACGGAAGCGGCACAGCAGCATGTTGCTCGAAGCGATCTTGAGCAGCTGAGCGGTGGAGAGCATGCCCAGCAGGTCAGCGGCTTCCTCGCTCACACCCAGACGAAACAGGGCTTCAGCGCGGTCCTTGCGGATCAGGTTCTGGGCCAGCATCAGGTAGGTCAGGTTGGCTTCGCGGATTTCAGCCAAGAGTTGTTCGCTGTCCATGGTGTTCTCCTAAGGTGTCGGTTCGCTTCGGTGCGAGGGCTTGATTACGTTTGCTTTCTCGGTGTGTTCAATTGTGTCGACCGGTAAAAAAACTTGAATCGGCGAATGGCTGTTTGACGTGTCGGACGCACCCCTACGCCTTGTCAGGCAAATGCCTACAACCTTTGTTCTCATTTGGGTGTAGGTGTATGGCCCTCTCGCCGCATGCCGCCCTCGCCTTTTTTCTCCGGAAGCCTGGCTTGGCCGGGTCTCGGCCCGGCGGCCGAGGTACTGTTCTTTTGCAACGCCCAAAAGAAAGTACCCAAAGAAAAGGCGAGCCGAAGTCCGGGCCGCTTCGCGGTTCCTTGCGCTGCTCGCGTCGCGGGGGAAATTCGCAAACTTGTCCGCTGCGCGGCCTTCGGACATGCGAATTTCTGATCCCCACGCCGCTGCGCTGCTCAGCCCGGCCACACGGCACAAGCGGGATCGGGAGCGGACTTCCCGTCTCTGAGCCGTGCCTTGCTCCCTCGCCCCTCTGGGGAGAGGGCTGGGGTGAGGGGCCACGCCAACCAGATTGACGAAGCAAATGCACCCGCTCCCCCCTTCCGCCTTCCGCCTTCCGCCTTCCGCCATCATGAGCTGGCGAGCAGCACAGGGCCGGACGAATCAGTGCTGCGCATGTCCGAAGGCCGCGCAGCGGACAAATTTGCGCAGACCCGGTTGGACCGAGCGACGCAGCATGCCCGCAGCGCTGCGAAGGAACAACCCATCCGGATCACCTTTCTTCGGGCGAAGCAAAGAAAAGCACGTCGGCAGCCAAGCCGAGACCCGACCACACCAAGTCCGAGAAACCAAACAAAACACAACCCAAAGAAAAGAACAGACCCCAGGTTCCCCCGCTATTTCTCGCGATGAAATGCAACGAGCGCTAAAGAATCTCTCTGGGCCACCGAAATTCATCTCAACGAACTTCTAGAAAGGTTCGTCGTCCGGCAAGTGAAGCGGCGAGACGGAGAAGGCCCTGGGGTCCATCCGGCGCGTGCAGCCAGCTCCGGTCATGGCGGCCAGCCTTCTGGCTGGCGTTGAGATTGGCAGCAATGCCGGATTACTTTTTATCCATCTTTTAGGAGCTAGTTATGACCACCATCAATACCAACGTGATGTCGATGACCGCCCAGCGCAACCTGTCCCAGTCGGCAGGCACACTGGCCACCTCCATGCAGCGCCTGTCTTCCGGCCTGCGCGTCAACAGCGCGAAGGACGACGCCGCTGGCCTGGCCATCTCGGAGCGAATGAGCGCTCAAGTGCGCGGCCTGAACGTGGCGGCCCGCAACGCCAACGACGGCATTTCTTTGGCACAGACCGCTGAAGGTTCGCTGGGCAAAGTTGGCGACATGCTGCAACGCATGCGCGAACTGGCCGTCCAATCGGCCAACGCCACCAACAGCGATTCAGATCGATCGGCTCTGCAAGCTGAAGTAGGTCAGCTGAAGCAAGAAATTCAACGTGTCGCAGACACCACGCAATTCAACGGAACCAAGCTTCTCAACGGCAGCTTCACCAATCAGACCTTCCAAGTCGGCGCCAATGCAGGTGAGTCCATTAGCGTGGCAGCAATTGCGAATGCTCAGCTGACTGCCTTGGGAGATGCGGCCACTGGCGCGACCTCAGCTACGGGTGCCGCGGCTGCTGCAACAGGTTTTGGCACAGCCACTGCGCTGGGCGACCTTACCATCACTGGCAAGAGCGGAGTTGCAGTTGATATCGGCGTTATTGCCGCATCGGGTAGCGCATCCAACCGCATGAATCAGGTTGTCAGCGCCATTAACGCAAAGTCCAACGAAACTGGCGTAAATGCGTCCTACAACAGTGCGACAGACGCGATTGAATTCACCTCGACCGAAGAAGGCACCTGGGACGGCTCATTCACCATTGGCGGTGCCGATGATGGCTCTCTGACGGGTATTGATGCCGCAACAGGTCTGACTTCAACTGCTGGCACTACCGGTGCCTTGGACGTCCTAGACATCTCATCTACCGCAGGCGCAACCGCTGCTCTGACACAGATTGACAGTGCTCTCGATGCCATCAACAGTTCACGTGCCAATCTCGGTGCGCTCCAGAGCCGCTTCGAGAATGCCGTGAGCAATATTCAGATCCAGTCGGAAAATATTTCTGCCGCCCGCGGTCGTATCGTAGACGCCGATTTCGCAAAAGAAACTGCCAACCTGTCGCGCTCGCAGATCCTGCAGCAGGCTGGCACCGCTATGGTGGCCCAGGCCAACCAGGCACCCCAGGGCGTGCTGGCCCTGCTGCGTTGATCCTGCAGCATCCGCATTCACTGCGCATTCAAGCGCAGTGACCCGGGCGGCGGAGGCGGTTTTCCGCCCCGCCGCCTTGGGCTTTGCGGGATGCACAGACCACATGCCTTCCGCGTGTGGTGCGTCCATCCTGAAGAGGAAAGCTCATGGCCACCATTTCTTCCCCTGGTCTTGCCAGCGGCATCGACATCAAGAGCATCGTCTCGCAGCTGGTGGCACTGGAGCGTGCGCCACTGCAACCACTGCAGCGTCAGGCGGCCACCGCCCAATCGAAGCTCTCGATTCTGAGCACGATCAAGTCCAGTATGGACAACCTGGGCACGCTGGCCGCCAAGCTGGGCGACCCCAAGAGCTGGAGCGGCGTCACCGCCACATCGAGCAATGCGGGGGAGATTGCCGTTTCCGCCTCTTCCACCGCCACGGCCGGACGGTTCGCGCTCTCGGTGACGTCGCTGGCCACATCACAAACCGCTGCCAGCGGCGTGCTCAATACCGCTGGCGGGCTGGGTACCGGCACCCTCAGCTTCTCTGTGGCAGGAGGAGAACCCATCGACATCGAGATTCTGGAAGGCGAAGACAGCCCGGCTGCCATCGCGGCCAAGATCAACAGCAGCGATGTGGGTGTGACGGCCACCGTGCTCAAGGACGCTGCTGGCGAACGTGTTGTCATGCGCAGCAAGGAAACGGGCGCAGCCAACACCTTCACGGTGGCGGTTGCAGGCGGCAACGCCGACGGCTTGCAGAAACTGGCGTTCGGCGGTGGTGCGGTCGACGGCATGACCCAGGCACAGCCTGCAGCCAACGCCATTTTCTCGATTGACGGGGTGGCACTGGAGAGCCCCACCAACAAACTCACCGACACCGTACCTGGCGTGACCCTCACGCTCAACAAGGTCACCACCGCAGCAGTGGATATCAATGTGACCACCGACACCGAAGGGATGAAGAAAAACATCCAGGCCTTTGTGGATGCATACAACAGCATCAGCACACTGCTGACGACGGCCACGGCCTACAACGAAACCACGAAAACGGCAGGGTCCCTGCAGGGCGACAGCACCGCCATCGGATTGCAGAACGCCTTGCGCGGCATGATGCGCTCGGTCACTGGCAACGGAGACTTCACGCGGTTGGCCGACATCGGCATTGTGGCTGCGCAAAACGGTACGCTGGAAGTCAAGGCCGACAAACTCAACGCCGCCATGGGAAACCTGTCGGCTGTTCGCAACCTGTTCACTTCGGACGATGGCGATGCCACCACCGTGGGATTTGGTTTGAAGGTCAAGGCGTTCGCAGACGGGATCGCTGGCGCAACGGGTTCGCTGAATGCAAGGACCGACTCGTTGAAGGCAGCGGTGGCTCGAAACGGCAAGGAGCAGGAACGGGTGATCGACCGCGCCGCTCGGGCAGAGGTGCGCTACCTGGCGCAGTACAACGCCATGGACGCTGCCGTGGGGCGGCTCAACGGCTTGAGCGCCTTTGTCAATCAGCAGATAACCCTGTGGAACAGAAACACTGGTTGATCACGCCGACAACCAGCTTGAACCCGACCCTGAGCAGCCACCTGCCCGGTCGGGTTTTTCACACCAGTTTCGGATCATCGAGAAGGACCGCAAACAGATGACTTCCTTGCCCCTCTTTACACCGCATATCAGCGCTTCGCTGCCTACAGTCCGCGAGGGGCGTGCCGATACAGATAGGTATCAGCCACAAGGAACCGAAGCCATGTTTACCTCTGTGAATTCACGAGCCGCCTCTGCCTACAAACGCGTTTCCGCCGACACCGGCGTGAGCACCGCCGACCCACACCAGTTGGTCGCCATGCTGTTTGACGGTCTCATGCAGTCGCTCAATGCCGCGCGCGGCGCGATGGAGCGTGGAGAGATCGAGGCCAAGGGCCAGGCCATTGGCAAGGCCGTTCGTATCCTGGATGAAGGCCTGAAGGGTGGCCTCAACATGGCGCAGGGCGGTGATCTGGCAATGAACCTGAGCGGGCTGTATGGCTACGCTGTGCAGCAGTTGACCAAGGCCAACCTGCGCAACGACCAGGGACTGGTGGCCGAAGTGATAGGGCTCATGGAGCCGCTGGCCGATTCGTGGAAACAAATTGGCGCCGCCGCCTCCACCCCTCAGCCCGCAACGGGCCGTGGAGCCTGATCATGGAGCACACCTTGCTCGACTACTACCGCGCCATCGACGACGCCAGCCAGAAGATGCTGGCGGCTGCACAGACCGAAAACTGGGACCAGGTGGTCCGCCTGGAAAGTGCCTGCGCCGTGCTGATCGCCCAGCTGCGCAGCAAGTCCCGCACCGACCACCTCGCCCCCGACGAGCGCAAGGAAAAGACCAAGATCATGCAACGCATCCTGCGCGCCGACGCCGAGATCCGCTGCCTGGCCGAACCCTGGCTGAACGATCTGGAACAGCTCATGGAAGCGAAGGTGCACTGAGTGCACCTTCTCAGGATGGGTTCCCCCCGCGCCGCCTTCGGCGTCACCCCCCAGGGGGCGATGCCCTTGGACCGGCGGAGCCGGATCTTCGGCATCTTTGGAATCAGACACGCGCTCCGGAAGCGGTGGCTAGAACCGAAACAGGAAGAGAAAAAGGAGATAGAGCGCGAAAAGGCTGGCAAATCGCAGGCCAGGATTGAGTGGTGAAGCATCCAGGGATGTCGAAGATCCGGCTCTGCCGGTCAGAGACATCGTCCCCCTCAGGGGGAAGACGCGAAGCGGCGCAGGGGGGCTTCCCTACACGTTCATATTCATCACATCCGTGTATGCCTGAACCATCCGGTTGCGCACATGCAGCGTGGCCTGGAAGCCGATCTGGGACTTCTGCATGGCCAGCATGGTCTCTTCCAGGCTGACGTTGGGGTTGCCCAGTTGCACCTGGGTTTGCAGGCGGGAGGCTTCGTTCTGGCTGGCGCTGACGGCTTGAAGGGCGGCCTTGAAGCCGTCACCGATGCCCGGACTGGCACCCGGCCGCTTCAGGGCGTTGGCACCCACGCCGGTGAGGGCTTGACTGGTCAGGGGGCTGATGCGCATGTCCATGGCGGTGTCCTTTAACTTCAACACCTCGATGCTAGGTAGGGCGGTCAGGGCCCGCTGGGGAATAAGGGGGACAAACCCGGTCCTTTTCGTGGGTATGGCGCGGGCATGGGACCCGAATAATCGATCGCAACAGGGGAGATTCCCCTGGCCGGACAACCCCATTCGAGCCACCCAGACCCATGAGCACCACCGTCGCCGAACTGGACATGCACCCTGTGCCCCGCAGCGCACTGGCCGATGGCTTTGCGCGCCTGGATCAGGGCCAGAAGATCAAGATGGCGCTGGGCGTGCTGGCGCTGGTCGGCATCATCGCCGCGTTCTTCTTCATGGGGCGCCAGGCCGAATGGCGGGTGCTGTATTCCAACCTCAGCGACCGTGACGGCGGCGCCATCGTTGCGCAACTCTCCCAGATGAACGTGCCGTACAAGCACACCGAAGGCGGCATGGCCATCATGGTGCCGGCAGACAAGGTGCACGACACCCGTCTGCGGCTGGCCTCGCAAGGTCTGCCCAAGGGCTCGGTGGCTGGCTTCGAACTGATGGAGTCCAACCGCTTCGGCATGACGCAGTTTCAGGAGCGACTGACCTTCCAGCGCGGCCTGGAAGGCGAACTCACGCGCTCCATCCAGTCGCTGTCTTCGGTGCAGAGCGCGCGCATCCACCTGGCGTTGCCCAACCAGAACGGCTTTTTCCGCGAACAGCAGAAACCCAGCGCCTCCGTGCTGCTCACCCTGCACCCCGGCCGGGTGCTCGACCGTGCACAGGTGGCCGGCATCGTGCATCTGGTGGCTTCCAGCGTGCCGGAGATGAACCCGAAGGCGGTCAGCGTGGTCGACGACGGCGGCACCCTGCTCTCCGGCAGCGCAGAGGGACCTTCCCAGGGCGCGGACACCCAGAAGCTGCAGTACGTGCAGCAGATGGAAATGATCTACACCCGCCGCATTCTGGACATGCTTGAACCCCTGGTGGGCGTGGGCAATGTCAAGGCCCAGGTCAGCGCCGACGTCGATTTTTCCCTGGTGGAATCCACCTCCGAGCAACACCGCCCCAACCAGGGCGGCGAGCCGGGCACCATCCGCAGCCAGCAGACCGTGGAAGACGGCGCGGGCCCCACCGCCCAGCCGGCCGGTGTGCCTGGCGCGGTGACCAACCAGCCACCCGCCGTGGGCGAGGCACCCATCAATGGCCCGGCCGGCCAGCTGGGCGTGGCGGGTGCTGCCGAACGGGCCGGCGCCGTGCGCCGCGAATCGGTCGTCAACTACGAGGTCGACAAAACCGTGAAGGTGGTGCGCGAGGCCAGCGGCCAGGTGCGCCGCCTCAGCGCGGCTGTGGTCATCAACCACCGCACCGCCCTGGACCGCGCTGGCAAGGAAACGTCCACGCCCATCCCCCCTGAGCAACTCGAACAGATGACCGCCCTGGTGCGCGAGACCATTGGCTTCAACCAGGGTCGCGGCGACTCAGTCAACCTGGTGAATGTGGCCTTCAATGTATCGGCGCCAGCCGAGGAAGCACCCATGGCCTGGTGGAAACAGGTCGACAACCACGAACTGGCGCGCTCGATGGCCTGGCCGCTGGGCATGGTGATGTTGGGCCTGCTGGTGGTGCTGGGCATGGTGAGGCCGGGCCTGAAACTGATGCGCTCGCCTGCCACTGAAGTCCGCAAGGTGCAGCCACTCAACGCACTTGTCAACGAAGCACCAGAGCGTCCGGGCCTGCCCTTGCCGAGCACACCCCAAGAAGTCACAGCAGAGCAGGCGCGCCTGTCCGACGCGAAGCGTCTGGCACTGGAGAACCCGATGGCGGTGGCGAACATCGTCAAGGGCTGGGTGAATGGCGAGGCGCCAGCATGACTGTGAAACACCCCCTGCGCCGCTTCGCGTCTTCCCCCTCTCTCGCCTTCGGCGGGAGGGGGACGCACCCTGTGGCCCGGCGAAGCCGGTTCCACGGGAGCCCTGGTGTTCGGACACGTGCTCCGGAGGGGTGGTGCCACCCCCTGCGCCGCTTCGCGTCTTCCCCCTCTCTCGCCTTCGGCGGGAGGGGGACGCACCCTGTGGCCCGGCGAAGCCGGTTCCACGGGAGCCCTGGTGTTCGGACACGCGCTCCGGAGGGGTGGTGCCACCCCCTGCGCCGCTTCGCGTCTTCCCCCTCTCTCGCCTTTGGCGGGAGGGGGACGGCACCTTGGACCGGCAGAGCCGGATCTTCGGTGCCCCTGGATGGGTCTGTGGCGCTCGAAATTGCGCTGCGAACTTTGCATAGATAAGGAAGAACAACATGGAAGAGCAAGGGATACACGACGCTGCGATCTTTCTGATGTCGCTGGGCGAAGAGGAAGCGGCAGAGGTGTTCAAGCACCTCAGTCCGAAAGAAGTGCAGAAGCTCGGCGAAACCATTGCCAAGACGCGCGCGGTCTCGCACGAGCGTGTCGACCAGGTGATGCAGAAATTCACCAACGCCGCCGCATCTCAGAGCTTGCTGGTTTCTGATACCGACAACTATGTGCGCGCGGTGCTCAAGCGGGCACTGGGCGACGACAAGGCGGCACTGCTGATCGACCGCATCCTGCAGGGCGGCGATGTCTCCGGCATCGAAAGTCTGAAGTGGATGGACCCGTTTTCCATCGCCGAACTGCTGCGCAACGAACACCCCCAGATCGTCGCGGCCATCCTGGTGCACCTGGAGGCCGACCAGACCGCAGCCGTGCTGAAGAACTTCACCGAACGCACCCGCAATGAAGTGATGCTGCGCATCGCCACGCTTGAGGGTATTCAGCCCACTGCGCTGAAGGACCTCAACGAAGTCCTGTTCAAGGTGCTGGCCGGTGGCGACAAGATCCGCAAGACCTCCATGGGCGGCGTGAAGACCGCCGCCGAGATCATCAACATGATGGGCACCAGCATCGAAAGCGCGGTGATCGAGTCGATCCGCGAATTCGACGCCGAGCTGGCTCAGAAGATCATGGACAAGATGTTTGTCTTTGAGGACCTGCTCAAGCTCGACCCCAAGTCGGTGCAGATGGTGCTCAAGGAAGTGGCTTCCGATTCGCTGGTGATCGCGCTCAAGGGCGCCACCAACGACCTTCGCGAACTGGTGCTGGCCAACATGTCCACCCGGGCCGCCGAAGCGCTGCGCGAAGATCTGGAATCGCGCGGTCCGATCCGGCTGTCTGAAGTCGAGAACCAGCAGAAAGAGATTCTCAAGATCGTCCGCCGCCTGTCCGACGAAGGCCAGATCGTGATCGGGGGAGGGGAAGATGAAAGCTTTGTCTAGATCGGAGCACCCCCCGCGCCGCATCGCGTCACCCCCCTCAAGGGGGGCGCTGCTGGCCGTCCGGCGAAGCCGGCCCGGCGGCAGCTCTGGACTGGGGCATTTCGCGCCGGAACTGGATCACCCCCCGCGCCGCAGGCAGGTATCACCCCCCGCGCCGCTTCGCGTCACCCCCCTCAAGGGGGGCGATACCTTGGACCGGCAGAGCCGGATCTTCGGTATCTCTGGATGGGGTCACTCGCTCCGGTCTGGTTTGTGGGTTTTCGGACCTCTGCAGGGAGGTACGCATGGTCAATAAGTCCAGCCCCCATTCGCGTTTCGTCCCTCGCGAGGAAATCGATGGTGTGTCTGCCTGGCGGTTTTCTGCTGTGGACGGCAGTGATGAACTCGCGACGCTGGACAGCGATGGCAATTCGGCGCCGGTCATCGATGAGGCCGCATTCAAGCAGGCTGCCGAAGAAGCTTATGCCGAAGGCTACGCCCAAGGGCACGAGGCGGGTGGCCGTGAGGTGCGGGACGCACTGGAGGCCACGGTGCGCAAGGCGGCCGAAGAGACCGCGGTGCGCATGACGCAGCTGCTGCACAACACCCGCGACCATCTGCAAAAGAGCGAAGACCAGATTTCGCGACACATTCTCGAACTGGCGTGCGACCTTGCGCGTCAGGTGGTGCGCCAGGAGCTGCGCAGCGACCCTGCGCACCTCAAGCCGGTGATCGCCGAAGCACTGGCCCAGCTGGTGGAAGACGGCTTGCCTGCGACTGTGCGAATGAACCCGTCCGATCTGGCGCTCATGCAAGGGGCGCTGAACGAAAACATCGGCAAGTCGCCACCGGCGTTCATGGCCGACCCGAGCATCACCCCGGGCGGCTGCATGATCGAATCGGCCAGCACCTCGGTGGACGCCACCATCGAAAAGCGTTGGACCCGCGCCGTGGGCAACCTGGGCATGGAAACGGCGTGGGATCCGGAGAATGCCGATGTATAGGCAGGAAGCACCCCCCGCGCCGCTTCGCGTCACCCCCCTCAAGGGGGGCGATACCTGTGGCCCGGCCAAGCCGGTTCCACGGTATCTCTGGAACGATTCACTTCGCTCCGGAAGCTCTGACTTCTGTTTGCACCACAACCTTCGCTTCGGGAGCTCTCCATGAACGACAGCACCTTGGAAGGCGCCAGCCGGTGGGGGCATTTCATGGAGGACTTGCGGGAGAACGCGAGTGTGCACACGCCGCTGGAGGTGCGGGGCACGCTCACGCGGCTGGCGGGTCTGGTGCTGGAGGCCGTGGGTTTGAAGGTGCCGGTGGGGTCGCAGTGTCTGATTGGCAATGGGCCGAAGGAGCCTGTGCTGGCCGAGGTGGTGGGCTTTTCGGGTGACCGGGCTTATTTGATGCCGGCCGGTGACACGCATGGGCTGTCCAGTGGTGCCAGCGTCACGCCGCTGGCACCTTACCGTCCGGTGCCTCGCATGGGCCAGACCAACAAGCCACCTTCACCGGACGACCGCGGTGCATTGCGGCTGCCGCTGGGTCGTGGGCTGCTGGGTCGGGTGGTGGATTCGCACGGCCACCCGCTTGACCACCTGGGCCCCATCATCAACGTGGACATGGCACCCATGGACCGCGCGCCGATCAACGCCATGGACCGCGACCCGGTGCGCGAGCCGCTGGACACCGGCGTGCGCGCCATCAACGCCTTGCTGACGGTGGGCCGGGGCCAGCGCATCGGCCTGTTTGCCGGCTCTGGCGTGGGCAAGAGTGTGCTGCTGGGCATGATGGCACGCTACACCCGCGCCGACGTGATCGTGGTGGGCCTGATTGGAGAGCGCGGTCGCGAGGTGAAGGAATTCATCGAGGACATCCTGGGACCTGAGGGGCGCCAGCGCTCGGTGGTGGTGGCTGCTCCGGCCGATGCACCACCCCTGGTTCGCATGCAGGGCGCCAGCTACGCCACGGCGATTGCCGAGCGCTTCCGCGATGACGGCCTGGACGTGCTGCTGCTCATGGATTCGCTCACCCGCTACGCCATGGCACAGCGCGAAATTGCATTGGCCATTGGCGAGCCACCGGCCACCAAGGGCTACCCACCTTCGTGTTTTGCCAAGCTGCCGCAACTGGTGGAGCGCAGCGGCAACGGTCTCAATGGTGTGGGATCGATCACGGCTTTCTACACCGTCCTATCAGAGGGCGACGACCAGCAGGACCCGATCGCGGACGCCGCTCGCGCCATTCTGGATGGCCACATCGTGCTGTCGCGCTCGCTGGCCGAATCGGGTCACTTCCCGGCCATCGACGTGGAGGCATCGGCCTCGCGCGTGATGCAGAACGTGGCCCGGCCTGCACATCTGGAACTGGCGCGCCGCTTCCGTGCGCTGTATTCGCGCTTCATGAAAAGCCGCGACCTGATCCAGCTGGGTGCCTACATGGCCGGCAGCGACCCGGAGACCGACCGCGCCATTGCGCTGTACCCCGCGCTGCAGCGCTTCCTGATGCAAGGCATGTTCGACGCCTCCACCATGGAAGCGAGCCTGGCCGAACTGGAAGCCGCCCTGCAGGACGAAGGCAAGCCCGCAGCCGCTGCGCAGGGCCGGCCACAGCGCGCACCGAACAGAAATGCCTGAAGCCGAGCATGAAGATCGCCCGTTCCATCGCCATTGAACCCCATCCAGAAGAGGCCCCCGCATGACCACGATCCAGACGTTGAACAAAGTGGTGGAAATCGCCGAGCGCCGCCGCGACGTGGCGCTGGCCGCATTGGCCCAGCTGCAGCGTGAAATGCAGATCGCCCAGGACCAGATGGACCAGCTGGAAGCCTATGCGCTGGAAGCACAGCAACGCTGGAGCGCGCGCAGCAGCGCCGGCATCGACGCCGCGCTGCTGCACCACCACCGCCACTTCCTGCAGAAGATCGAACACGCCATCGACTTTCAGCGGGGCGTGCTGAGCAGCCGCGAAGACATGATCGCCCAGCACGAACAACAGGTTCGTGTGGCCGAACGCGACGTGGCCGGCCTGCGCAAGTTCACCGAGAAAAAGATTCAGGCACAGGCGCAAGTGATGGAGCGCAGGGAACAGAAGCACACCGACGAAATGGCTTTGACCATCCACATGCGCCAGCGCCTGGCCCTGGCCCAGGCCCATGCACAGACACTGTCGCGCTCTGGCGCCTGACCTGTCCCCCGTTGCCCGGCGCCCACCTACCCCTTTCGAACGCGTTTTCAGGACACCCCCAATGAGTTCCACCGCCGCTTCAGCCTCCCAGTCCGGGCCGTCTTCCACCAGCCAGACTGTCCAGGCAAACCGACCGGGCCAGCCGGGTGCCCGCCGCGCGAATGAGTCTGGTGCGGACAGCAGCCTTTTTGCCAATCTGCTTTCCCTGCTGGCCGATACCCACGAACAACCCCTGCCCGACCTTGGTGCCGAGGTCGACGTTGGCACCGGTGAAGATGAGGTGATGCTGGCCAGCGAAGATGTGCCCGAAGACAATCCGCTCGCTGCCCTGGCCGGCTGGCCGGGCTCCCCGGTACCGGTTGAACCCACCAACACAGCAACTGCAGGTGCAGGTGCAGGTGCAGGTGCAAAGGCCGACGCTGCTGTCGATCAGGCGGCGTTGGCAACCGACACAGCAGCAGAGTCCGACCCCGTGTTGCAAGTCACCGATGAACCCGCACCCGAGATCGATATGGCGGCCCAACGCGCCGCCCATGAGTCGCCGCAAGGTGCTGCTGCCACCGCCCAGCGACCTCAGGCGGCACTGAAAGGGCTTACCGCCACCGCACAGGCGCAGGCACAGCCACTCAAGAGCGGCGCAGCATCCCCATCGGCCACTGCGGTGCAGCAACTGGACGGCAACAATAGGGTCTGGCGCCGCACGGGCGGGGGTGCCGCCGAAAGCGCTTCCCAGTCGGGCGCTGCCCAGCTGGCAGGTGTGCGCAGCACCGTCACCCTCAACGACCGTTTTGGCCACCTCGCAGGTCCATCGCTCAACCCCGTCGTTTCACGCGATGCGATGGCCAGCGGACTGGCAACGGTCCAGACCCTCGGGGGTGCGAACTCGACGACGGGCACGGGCGCCACCGCGGGCTCCGTTGCCGGCTCGGCCACGGCGCTGGCCGCAGGCAGCGCCAGCGGGGCCGATGCGGGCGGCGGGGATCATGCCGACGACGCACCGAACGCCGAGCAGGACGGTCAGGGCGCGGAGGCCTTTGATGGGTCCAGCGAAACCGAAGGTCAGCAGATCAGCCACTGGGGAACGCAGAACCTGCGCCACGCCAGCCTGCGCGTGGGCCAGGGCGGGCAGGACGCCATCGACATCCAGCTTTCGGTCAAGGGGCAGGAGGTCCAGGTGGATTTCCGTACCGACAACGCCGATGCGCGGGCCTCGCTGCGAAACAGTGCTGACGAATCGCTTGCCGAAATGTTGCAGCGCAGCGGCATACAGCTCGCCGGGGTTTCGGTGGGCGCGCAGGGCCAGGGATCTGACCGCAATGCGTCGTCGGGCGAGACCACGGCACAACGCGCCGGTCGCGCAGCCCCGCGCGCCGCGGGCACGCCCCTGGCACCCGAAGCACCACGAATGGTCCCCCTGCGGGCCGATGGCAGCCGACCGCTCGATCTCTTCGTGTGAACGGGAACACCCCCGCGCCGCTTTGCGTCACCCCCTCAAAGGGGGCGGCACTGGCCGTCCGGCAAAGCCGGCCCGGCGGTGCCTCGGGGTTGGACCCTTTCATGCGTCGCGAGTCGCGTCCGGTTGAACAACCTGGTTGAACCCCAAAATCGCCCAACCCCAGGCTGGCGAATAGGCGCCTTTTCCCGCTCTTTTCTGCTGACCGCCAGCAGGGGTGGCGCTCAATAATTCCTCCGAACCGACACGCTTTTGAGGCGTGTTCAGCGCCCCAACCCCGGGGCGGACCCACAGAGGAATCCCATGTCAGCTGCCGCCGCCACCGCACCAGATGCCGCCGCTCCTGCGAAGCCCAAGAGCCGCAAGCTGCTGTACATCCTGCTTGGACTGGTCGTCTTTGGATTGCTGGCGGCGGGTGGCGCGCTCTATGTGCTGAAGAAAAACACGGCAGAAGACGACCACGACGACGATGACGAAGTGACCACATCGGCTCCGGCACGCCCGGCCACCCCGCCCGCATTCCTGGCGCTGGAAAACATGGTGGTCAACCTGGCCGATCCTGGCGGCAACCGCTTCGTGCAGATCGGCATTTCGCTGCAGATACAGGATGACAAGACAGGAAAGGAAATGCAGGCCTACATGCCGAGCATCCGAAGCAGCGTGCTGCTCCTGATCTCGCAACGCACATCAGAAGAACTGCTGCAATTGGCGGGCAAGGAAAAGCTCGCCAACGACATCGTGGCCGACATCTCCCGCATCATGGGCTACCGGCTCCCCGAAGCGGCAGCAGCGAATGGCGAGCGGCCCAAGCGGGCGTCCAAGCTGCCACCCAACCCGGTTCAGGCGGTGCTGTTCTCCAGCTTCATCGTGCAGTGATCGTTGCGCACTGAACGCCCCCTCCGACACAACAGGTCCAAAGCATGTCCGAATCGTTTCTCTCCCAGGAAGAAATCGACGCCCTGCTCGAAGGCGTCACCGGCGAAAGCCAGAAGCTGGCGAAGGAAGACACGCCCACCGGCGCGGTGCGCGACTACAACCTGTCCAGCCAGGAACGCATCGTTCGCGGGCGCATGCCCACCATGGAAATCGTCAACGAACGGTTTTCTCGCAATCTGCGTCTGGGCCTGTTCAATTTCATCCGCCGCAGCCCGGAGATCTCCGTGGGTGCCGTGCAGGTGCAGAAATACAGCGCATTCCTGCGCGAACTGGTGGTGCCCACCAACTTCAACATCATGGCCATCCGCCCACTGCGTGGCAATGGCCTCGTGGTGTGCGAACCCACGCTGCTGTTCGGTGTGATCGACAGCCTGTTTGGCGGCAACGGCAAGTTCCACACGCGCATCGAAGGCCGTGATTTTTCACCCACCGAACAGCGTGTGATCAACCGCCTGGTCGACGTGGTGGCAGAGGAATACAAGAAGGCCTGGCGCGGCGTGTACCCGATCGAACTGTCGTACCAGCGCTCGGAAATGCAACCGCAATTCGCGACCATTGCCACCCCCAGCGAAATCGTGGTCTCCACCAGCTTCACGCTGGAGATCGGCGACATCTCGGGTTCGCTGCACATCTGCATTCCCTACGCCACGCTGGAGCCCATCCGCGACGTGCTCTATTCCAGTGTGCAGGGCGACGCCATCGAGGTGGACCGTCGATGGATCAAGCTGCTCAGCCACGAGATTCAGGCCGCCGAGGTCACGCTGGTGGCCGAACTGGCCAAGACCGATGCCACGGTGGAGCAGTTGCTGGCCATGCAGGTCGGCGACTTCATCGAACTGGACCGCAACCCGGCGATCCAGGCCCATGTGGACGGGGTGCCGATCGTCGAATGCCAATACGGCACACACAAAGGCAAGTACGCCCTGCGCGTGGATCGCAACCTGCGCGGACCCGATATGACCTGGCTGGGAGATTCCTATGTCCACTGAGAGCACCGACACCATGAACGATTCCGTCAGCGACGACTGGGCTCAGGCCCTGGAAGAACAGGCAGGCGCCGAGCAGGCCGACAGCGCACCCGCTTTCGACAGCAACGCAGCCCCGGTGATGACCCCGGCCGGTGGCGCAGGCGGCGCACCGGTGCAGGACATCCAGATGGTGCTGGACATTCCGGTGCAACTCTCGGTGGAGCTCGGCCGCACACGGGTGCCCATCAAGTACATCCTGCAGCTGGCTCAGGGCTCGATCGTCGAGCTCGATGCGCTCGCCGGTGAACCGATGGACGTGCTGATCAACGGCTACCTGATCGCCCAGGGCGAGGTGGTGGTGGTGAACGACAAATTCGGTATTCGCTTGACGGACATCGTGACGCCATCTGAGCGGATGAGAAGAGTAAGCCGTACCTGAGGTACGGCACCCCCCGCGTCGCCTTCGGCGCCACCCCCCTGGAAGGGGGGCGATACCAGAGGCCCGGCAAAGCTGGTTCCTCGGTATCTCTGGACTGACTTCCCCTCGTTCGTTGCGTTTTCCGCCTTTTTCGATTCATCGCTTCTCTCGCCCTTCTCTCTTCACCTTTCCCGGCTGACCTCTCATGCTTCAAAACGCCGCCCCCGCCCTTGCGCTGCTGGTCATCATGGTTGTGATGGCGGTGGTGCTGCAGCGCTTCCGGCGCCACATTCCGGGTGCGGCGACACATGGCGGGCCGAAGCTGCAGGTGCTGTCTACTTTGTCGCTGGGTCCGCAGCAGCGTGTGGTCACGGTGCAGGTGGGACAGGGAGAGGACGCAGTTTGTCTGGTGCTGGGTGTGGCCGCGGGCGGTGTGCAGGCGCTGCACCAGATGCCGTTGCCACCCGAGGCATTGAATCCCGTTGAAACCTCCGCGCCCACCGGCTTTGCAGCGCGTCTGGCTCAGATGACACAACCCCGCAAGGCCTCATATGCAAAGAACTGACTGGGTTCGTGGAGGGCTTCTCTTCGCTGCCACAGCCTTGATCGCCACTGGCGTGTGGGCGCAGGCAGCGCCCGCGCCCGGCGCTGCCGGTCCCTCCCTGCCGCTGATGGTGGGCCAGGGTCCGAACGGCAATTCGTATTCGGTGCCGATCCAGACACTGCTGTTCTTCACCGCGCTGTCGTTCCTGCCGGCGATGCTGCTGCTGATGACCGGCTTCACCCGCATCGTCATCGTGCTGTCGCTGATGCGCCAGGCACTGGGCACGCAGTCGGCACCACCCAACCAGGTGGTGGTGGGTCTGTCGCTGTTCCTCACGTTCTTCGTGATGGGTCCCACGTTTGACAAGGTCTACCAGGACGCCTACGCCCCGTATTCACAGAACGCCATCACGTTCGAAGAAGCGATCGAGCGCGGCCAAGACCCCATGCGCGCCTTCATGCTCAAGCAGACGCGCCAGTCCGACTTCGAACTGTTCGCCAACCTGGCCCGCCTGCCCAGCGACGTGACCGCCGAGACCGCGCCGTTTCGCGTGCTGGTGCCGGCCTTTGTGACCAGCGAACTCAAAACGGCGTTCCAGATCGGCTTCATGATCTTCATTCCGTTCCTGGTGATTGACATGGTGGTGGCCAGCGTGCTGATGTCGCTGGGCATGATGATGCTGTCGCCGGTGCTGGTGGCGCTGCCGTTCAAGCTGATGCTGTTCGTTTTGGCTGATGGCTGGAACATCCTGATCGGCTCTTTGGCCGCATCGTTTGCCCAGTAGGAGAAGAAACATGGATCCCCAAGCCGCGCTCACGATGGGGCAGAACGCCCTCTTCCTGTTGCTCATGGTTGCCGCGCCCGTGCTGGCCACGGTGCTGGGCGTGGGTCTGACGGTGAGCCTGTTCCAGGCCATCACGCAGATCCACGAAGCCACGCTGTCGTTCGTGCCCAAGCTGATCGCGGCCATAGCGGTGTTTGCGATTGCCGGCCCGTGGATGATGACCACGATGGTGGAGTTCATCCGCAACACCATCTTGTCCATCCCCAACTTCGCTGTATAGGGATGCACCCCCCGCGCCGCTTCGCGTCACCCCCCTCAAGGGGGGCGGCACTGGCGGCCCGGCAAAGCCGGTTCCGCGGTGCCCTTGGTAGAAGTCATCTCGCGTCGGAGGCGAATGGACTCTCGAACCGCCGCCGCGCGTTTCTCGAAGTTTGCAACTCGTTCGTTGCGCTGTGAGCCGCTGACATGCCTGTCTTCACCGAAGCCGACATCATGGCCTTTGTCATGCCGGTGTTCTGGCCGTTTCTGCGCATCCTGGCGGTGTTTTCCAGTGCGCCGATCTTTTCTTCACGTTCGGTTCCGATGCGCACGCGGGTGGGGTTGGCGCTGGTGGTGGCGGTGTGTGCTCAGGCGGGCTTGCCGCCGCAGCCGATGATTGCGCTGACCGACCCGATGGCTTTTCAGGTGGTGCTGCAGCAATTGGTGCTGGGCGTCTCCATTGGCCTGGCGGTGCGCATCGTGTTTGCGTCGGTGGAGCTCGCGGGTGAGCTGATTGGCTTGCAGATGGGCCTGAACTTCGCTGGCTTCTTCGATCCTTCGACCAACTCCCAGACCAGCACGGTGGGCCGCTTCTTCGGCAACATGACCATGCTGCTGTTCGTGGTGCTGGGGGGTCACCTCATGCTGCTGCAGGTGGTGGTGGCCAGTTTCGAAACCTTCCCTGTGGGTGGCAATGCCTTTGAATCCATCAACCGCCTGCGCCTGCACGAACTCGGTTCCGTGATGTTCCGCTATGGCCTGTGGATCGCATTGCCCATGATCGGCATGCTGCTGTTCATCAACGTCGTGCTGGGCATCGTCTCACGCATTGCGCCGCAGATGAACGCCTTTGCCATCGGTTTCCCACTCACCCTTTCGGCCGGTCTGCTCGGCATCGCCTTCACCCTGCCCATGCTGGACACGCCGGTGATCGCCTTGATGCGCCTGGCCACCAGCATCTTCACGGGCGGCTGAAGCGCTCGCCCACGCAGCCACGAAGGCGACAGGACCCTCGGGCAAACCCTGATCCGGCCTGGGACGGACCGGCGCACCATGGCAAGCGGGAGCACCCAGTCCCACACTTAAGGAACGCCCCATGGCCGCCACTGCCCACAACACTGCTGAAGCTGTCGACCCCAGGTCGTTCACAAGCTTTGCCGATTTCTACCCCTTCTACCTGAAGGAACACAGCAACCGCACCTGCCGGCGCCTGCACTTCCTGGGCAGCAGTCTGGCGCTGCTCTGCCTGGGCGCCGCCCTGTTCACCGCCAACGCATGGTGGTTGCTGGTGGGGATGGTGTGCGGCTATGGTTTTGCCTGGCTGGGGCACTTCGGCTTCGAGCACAACCGACCGGCTTCCTTCAAGCGCCCGCTCTACAGTTTTCTCGGCGACTGGGCGATGTACCGCGACATCTGGGCGGGGAAGATCGCCTTCTGAATACAGGGGAGCTCACTCCCACTTGAGGTCGTAGAGCTTCCAGTCGTCGTCCACCAGGCGCCACTCCATGCGCACACTGTAGGGCGTTGCACGTTCGGGTATCAAACCCTGGGCACCGGTCACCAGCACCTGTGCCTCGGTGTAGCCCGTCAGCGAAGAAGCGGGGTCGATACGGGTCTGGTGACCCACGGCAAACACCTTGATGTTGGCGTAACGGTAGAAGATGCCCATCATCGTCCTGCGCGCCCGGTCGGCGTCCAGATCGCCCTGCATGCGGAACCTCGCATCCACGAGTTCCATCACCGCCCCTGCGTCCCGGGCTTCGATGTTTTTCTGAAGCTGGCGCACCGTGGCCTCAAGCCGGGCCTGCGGATCGTCCTTGCTGCAGGCGCCCAGCAGCAGGCCCATCAACATGAGCAAGGGAACGAGTCCACGCGCCACCCCCACCGACTTGTTCAGAAACAACCTGGACCTCCTGTGCTGAAAAGCTGCCAACTGTAATCGCCCGCTCACATGCCGTCACGGGGACCACAAAGGTTGCATAGGGTATTCCCATGGGTATTCCTACCGTCTAGGCAGGCGGTGAAACAGCGACTATCTTTCGGCTGCGCTGTGGCCCCCACGCCATTCAAGGCGCTAGGAGCCTGCGCGGCAGAAGGCATCGAAGCGAAACGCGTGGGAAAAGAGCCCAATTCGGCGCCGATTTTGAGGACTGTGGCCGTAGCCACAGCCGGAAAAACGGGGGCGAAGTGGGACTTTTCTCCATGCGTTGCAGCCGATGTCGTTCTGCCGCGCAGGCTCCTAG
>NZ_JAUSCF010000027.1 GCF_030651625.1 Hydrogenophaga sp.
TCTTCCGCACGCTGATTTCACGGGGGTAGCCATCCGGTATGCTGCCGCCCATGTCATCCCACCCCAACCCCTCCATTGCACGTGCTGCAGGCTGGATGGCCGGCTGGCTGACGCTGATGGTGGTGATCGCTGTGGCCGGGCGTGAGGCGACGCGCGAGTTGTCGGTGTTCCAGATCATGCTGCTGCGCTCCACCTTGGGTATGGTCATGCTGTGGCCCCTGGTGCGCGCCGCGGGTGGCCTGGCTGCGGTCCGCACCCAACGACTGCCACATCACGCACTGCGCAACGCCGTGCACTACACCGCTCAGTACGGCTGGTTTCTGGCGCTCACGCTGATCCCGCTGGCGCAGGTAGTGGCCATTGAATTCACGATGCCCATATGGGCAGCCGCTCTGGCGGTCGTCTTTTTGGGTGAAAGCATGGACGGCCGCAAGTGGTTCGCCGTCGTACTGGGGCTGGTAGGCGTGGCGGTCATCGTGCGCCCGAGCGCGGGCGATATCGATGTCGGTCAGCTGATTGCGCTGGCCTCGGCGGTGGGATTCGCGGTTTCGGTGGTGCTGGTCAAGTCACTCACCCGCACCGAATCAGCGGTCAGCATCATCTTCTGGATGCTGGTGGTACAAAGCGCCATCGGGATGGTTCCGGCGCTTCTGTTGTGGCAATGGCCTTCGGCACAGGTCTGGGCCTGGGTGGTGGTGGTGGCATTCTGCGGCACCTACTCGCACTACTGCTTCGCCAGGGCCATGCAGCATGCAGACACCACGGTGGTGGTGCCCATGGACTTTTTGCGAGTCCCACTCACCGCGCTGGTGGGCTGGCTGGTGTATTCGGAACGGCTGGACCTGTTCACCGGCTTGGGCGTGGGCCTGATTCTGGCCGGCAACCTGTTGAACCTGCTTCGTTTGCCCAAAGTCGGTTGGCGGGCCCGGCGCAAGGCTTGAAGCAATATGCGAGCATGGACTTGGTCTTGCACCAGCCCCTGGCAGGCTGATGCCGTCACGCCAGAGGCTGACTGCCGATTGACCCGCTGCGGACTTTGTAGCTGTCCGCTGGTCTGGCCAGAGTGATGCAGTTCGACCAGAAGCGGTCAGAACGCGGTTAGCGCTGAGCGGCTGCCCTTAGCCGGGACCGGGTTTCGCAAGGGGAAGCCGCAAGCTGACGTTGGTCGGCTGGGCCATCGTGTCGATGGTCAGCTTCTAGGAGTCGCCGCGAGCTCACACCGTCGGACAAGAGCGGTCAGTTGCATCCCATGTGGCGCTTGTACATCTCCGGGTTATGCCCGGCGGGGATGTTCTTGCACGGATCCTCGGCATAGCCGCGAAGGATGTTGTAGCGCTTGATCTGCTCGGGCTTGAGGAACTGCACGGTCTTGTAGTGCTGTGAAAGATGGATGAAGCGCAGTTCCGACCTTGCAGTCTCGGAGTCGGCCAGCAAGCGGCGCAGGGATGACTCGTCCACTTTTCCAGTTGCAAAGGCGGCTTCCAAAGCTTTTTCTGCCGCGATCAGGCGATCCCCCGTGGGTATGGCTGCTTTACGCATTTCGTCCAAAAGGGCCTGGGTTTTAGCTACTTGATCCGAAGCCAATGGAATCTGGTCCTTGAGCTCCAGCAGGTGAGCGGGGCCAGGCATTCCGTTGAGTTCAGCGGCAAGGGCCAGTCCCCAGCCGCCCCCACGCCGAAGTTCATTGATGTCGTTGTCCGACAACGACTTGATGGTTCGGTTTTGCATTCCCGCGTAGGGTGCCTGTGCCCCGTGGCTGTGTTGTGCCATGGTCGACAAAGGTAGGCAGATAGAAAGAGCCAACAGCAAGGTGTTTGCTTTCAAAGCGCGCTCCAGATTGAAAATGAAAGTTTAGTGCGGCGTTTAGGAGAAGGTGATCTTTCCCTCGGGTCCGAGGTTACCGGCATCACGTAAATGACCGCACACAGGCGGCTGCAATGGGTGGCGAGGAGCCGGTCGCCTTTGCGGGTGGCAGTCGCTCTCCCCTCCGTGTGGCTATTCGTTGTTGAGTGGCCGCCGCAGGAAGTGCAACGGTCGGTCGCTTGGCAGACGAGGATTGGCAGGTTCCGGCGGCGGCTGTGACCGGGCCCTTAAAACCTGACCGACCGCAGTCAGCCTACAACTGACCCACAAGCTGCAGCGCCCTCCGTCCTCAAGTTGCCCTCCATCAGCACAAGCAAGCCCAGGCGCACAATCCTTGCCCTACGGACCAGACGCCCACAAGCGTCCGGCAAAGTCGACAACATCAGTCGATCCAGTTCTCAGCTGTCGGACTCGTTGCGGGACTGCCAGAGGTCGATCACCATCATGACCACGCCGATCACCACCACCGCGATCATGGCGGGCTCCTTCACCTTCACGACGAAGCTGGCCAGGAAGGTCACCATCAGTGCAGCGCCAAAGAGTCCGTAAAGGAGTTTCATGCAGGGTTCCTCGATGGGGTGGGCGTCATTGGGCCGCGGCCACGGTCTGCATCAGCCATTGCGCGGTGCGCAGCAGCCGGGCGTCGTCGCCGCGCTGGCCCACCAGCTGCACGCCGATCGGCAAGCCGTTTTCGCCGTGCAGCAATGGCAAGGTGATGGCCGGCATGCCGGCAAAGGTCCAGAGAGTGCACATGATCGGGTCGCCGGTGGAAGCCAGGCCCAGCGGCGCTGTGCCCAGGGTGGCGGGCGTCACCAGTGCCGAAAAATGCTCGAAAACGTTGTCAAAACCCGCGTTGATCAACGGGATGCGCGAAACCGCCTTGCGGTGGTCGACCGCCCGCACCTCACGCCCGCGCTCGATCTGCGCCCGCAGCGATGCCGACAACACATCGGCACCCTGCGCGTACTCGGCTTCAAAAGAGCCCGCGATGTCGGCCTCCATGACCGTGCGGTGCCAGTCGACGGCGTCTCGCGCGGTCTCGGGGAGTTCGAACGGTGCAATGCGACCGCTGAGCAACTCGATCAGCTCGCCAAACGCTTCCTGCGCATCGGGCGCCACGCGGTCCCAGAATGGTGTCTGCACCCAGCCCAGGGTGGGTGGCAGCGGGGGTTCTTCCATCGCTGTGCGCAGCAGCGGCGGCATGGCGCGCGGCACGGTGGCCGGATCACCGTCGTCATGGCCGGCCAGCACCTGCGCGAGCAGGGCCACATCGGCCACGCTGCGGCCGAACACCCCCACCTGATCGAGCGCGGGCGACTGCGTGAGCACGCCGGTGCGCGGGATGAGACCGAAACTGGGTTTGTAGCCCACCACGCCACAGAAAGACGCAGGCCGGATCACCGAGCCATTGGTCTGGGTGCCGATGGCCAGCGACACGTGCCCCGCGGCCACGGCGGCGGCCGACCCGCTGGACGAACCGCCGGGCGTGTGATCGGGGTTGAAAGGGTTGCGCGTCTTGCCCGGGCTGTAGGTGGCCATCTCGGTGGTCACGGTCTTGCCCATCACGATCGCGCCCGCCGCCCGCAAGCGCTGCACCAGGGCCGCATCGCGACGTGCCATGCGCCCGCTGTGCAGTGGCGTGCCATGCTGGGTGGGCAGGTCGCGCGTGTCGATGATGTCCTTGATACCGACCGGCACACCGAACAGCGGTCCATCGGGATCGCCGGCCGCGTGCCGGTCGTCGGCAGCCTCCGCCTGCTGCCGCACATGGGCGGCGTCCAGCGTGGTCCAGGCCTGCACGGCAGGTTCCGTGGCCTGGATGCGCTCCAGCAGACCCTGCACATGTTCCGCACAGGAAAATTCGCCCACGCTCATGCGCTGGGCGGCATCCATCGCCCCCAGGGTGGGGTGGATGGACGTGGGGCTCAAGATGTCATGGCTCATGGGTCAGCGACTGTAAAGCAGCTCCGGCAGCCAGAACACCAGTTGCGGGAAGACATAGATCGCAGCCATGGCCATGAAGACCATGCCCACGAAAGGCAGGCAGCCCTTGAAGATCGCCACCAGCTGCACGTGCTTGGGCGCCACACCCTTGAGGTAATAGGCGGACATGGCCATTGGCGGCGTGAGGAAAGAGGTCTGCAGGTTCAGCGCGATCAGAATGCCAAACAGGATCGGGTCCACGCCAAACAGCGGCAGCAGCGGCAGGAAAATCGGCACGAAGATGATGATGATCTCGCTCCATTCCAGCGGCCAGCCCAGAATAAAGATGATCAGTTGCGCCAGCAGCAGGAAGGTCAGCGTGTTCAGGTTCAGCCCCAGCACGAAGTCTTTCACCAGGTGCTCGCCACCCAGGTAGCTGAAGATGGAGGAGAACAGCCACGAGCCGACGAACAGGTAGCACACCATGGCGCTGGTGCGCGCGGTCAGGTACACCGCTTCACGCAGCTTGTTCCAGGTCATGGAGCGGTAGCCCACCGCCAGCAGCACCGAGCCCATGGCACCAATGGCGGCCGCTTCGCTGGGTGTGGCCAGGCCGAACAGGATCGCCCCCAGCACCGACATGATCAGGAAGGCCAGCGGGAAGAACGCCTTGACCAGCAGGAAGAACACCTCGAAGAAGCCCATGACGTTTTCGTCGTCGGGCATGCTGGGCATCAGCTTGGGGTTGAGCAGCGCGCGCGCTACCACGTAGACCATGTACAGACCCGCCAGCAGAAAACCCGGCAGCAGCGCGGCCGCGTACAGCTTGACCACGGACACGCCGGCGGTGGCGCCGTAGACAATGAGCATGATGGACGGCGGGATCAGAATGCCCAGCGTGCCACCGGCGCAGATCACGCCCGCCGCAATGCTGGTGTCGTAGCGCGCCTTGAGCATGGCCGGGAACGCCAGCAGGCCCATCAGGGTGACCACCGCACCCACAATGCCGGTGGCGGTGGCGAACAGTGCGCAGGTGACCAGTGCGGCAATCGCCATGGCACCGGGCACGCGCCTGAAGGCGATCTGCAGGCTGAGGAAAAGCCGGTCCAGGATGTTGGAACGCTCGATCATGTAGCCCATGAACAGGAACAGCGGGATGGCAACCAGGATGTCGCTGTTCATCACGCTGAAGGTGTTCTGCGTGAACAGGTAGAACACCTGGTTCTCCAGCCAGGGAATGTCCGGGCTGTAATAGGCATAGAAGCCGAACATCACGCCCATCGCCATCAGGGTGAAGGCGATGGGGAACCCGAGCATGATGATGAAAATGAACAGCCCCAGCATCAGCAGGGCGACTTGTGGGTCGGTCATGCGCGGTCTCCCGTTTGACCTGCATCGCCATGTGCACCATGTTGCAACACCTCTTCGAGTTCCTCGATGTCATGAAGTCGCGCCGGCCATTGCCCCTCGCGCATGCAGAGCACGCAGCGCAGCATCTCGGCCACACCCTGCAGCGCCAGAAGCACGCCGGCCACAGGGATCAACATCTTCAGCGGCCAGATCGGCACACCGGCAGGACTGTTCACACTGACTTCCCTGATACGCATGGACTCCGAGCTGTATTCCCAGCCAGAAAACACCAGCGCCAGCACGCCGGGAAAAAAGAAGAAGATGTAGAGCACGAATTCCAGTGTGGCCTGGGTGCGCGGTCGCCAGCGCCGATAAAAAATGTCGGCCCGCACATGGCCGCCACGCGAGAGCGTGTAGGCACCGGCCATCAGGAACAGCGAACCGTAAAGGATGAAGCTGAAGTCGAACGCCCAGCTGGTGGGATCGTTCAGCACATAGCGGACGAACACTTCGTAGCTGACGCCCAGCGTCAGGATGACGATGCTCCAGGCAAAGGCGTGACCGACCGCTTTGTTGATCTGGTCGATATGACGGATGACGCTGAGAATCATGGGTGCCCCAATGAGAGCGCAGAAAGAGACCTGAAGAAAACCACAAACAGAAGGGAGGCATGGACCTCCCTTCTGTCTGGCGTGAACACCCCGACCGCCCTGGCGGCCAGGGTTGTCCGGGTCAGAAGCCCAGCTTGCCGTGGATGTGCTCGTAGCCCACCTTGTAATCGGCCTCGTTGTAGAACATGTACTTGGCCACGCGCTTGGACCAGGCCTTCTGGCTGTCCACGACCTTCTTGAAGAACGGGTCTTCATCGGACAGCTTCTTGGTGATCACGTCCCAGGCCTTGATCTGTGCATCGAAGATCGACTTCGGCGTGCGCACGATATTGACCTTGTCGACCGTGCTCAGCGCCTCGAAATCCTTCGAGTAGTTGTCCATGGCGGTCCACCAGTTGGATGAGGATGCGGCCTCAGCCGAGTAGCGCAGGATGGCCTTCAAGTCGGCTGGCAACGCGTCGTGCTTGCGCTTGTTGAACACAATCTCGAAGAACTCCATGGCCTGATGGAAAGAGCCCATCATGTAGTTCTTGGCCACGTCTTGTGCACCAAAGCGGCGGTCGGAAGTGGGGTTGTTGAACTCGAACGCATCGATCACGCCCCGGTCCATGGCCGGCACGATTTCACCACCAGGCAACTGGGTCACGCGGGAGCCGAGTTCCTGCATCAGGTCGGCCGCCAGGCCCACCGTGCGGTACTTCAGGCCTTTGAGACCTTCGGCGTTGGTGATGGGCTGCTTGAACCAGCCGAGTGGCTGGGTGGGCATGGGCATGGCAAAGTAACCCACCACGTTCAGCCGGAGCTGCGTCAGCAGCTCCTGGTACAGCTCCAGACCACCGCCACGGTAGATCCATGCCAGCGTCTGAGGCGCATCGCAGCCATTGATGGGGCCTGAGCCAAACAGCGAGGCCACCTTGCTCTTGCCATACCAGTACACCGGCACGTGGTGACCACCGTCGAGCACACCACGGCTGACCGCATCCATCACTTCGAACGGCTTGACCACCGCGCCGCCAACCAGGTAGTCGATGCGCAGGCGCCCACCCGACATTTCATTGACCCGGGTCACGTACTCCTCGGCCATCTCGTTGAAGATGTCTTTGGCGCCCCAGGCGCCCTGCATCTTGAACACCGTGGGCGACTGCGCCACCGAAATCATCGGCGCGGTCATGGCGGCGGCGCCGGCAGCACCTGCCACCGCAGCACCCAGGAACTTGCGTCTGGCAGGCTTTTCCGCAGCGGGTGCGGCTGTGTCTTTCTCTGAAACGGTCATGTCTTGTCTCCTGTATTGAAGTGCGCTGCATTCACCGCCATGAGATGCCATGGCGCCACGGTCGATGCCGCTGTAGCCATTGTGGAGACAGACTTTCTAAGCATGTCAGGGGTTTTCCCCGACATTCTTCAAGAATGCAGCATTTGAAAAACTGTTTTCCGCGCAATCCCGCAACAAGAAAGGCGAAACGGAAATTATTTCAATCTCTCGTGAAAATTCCCGCAAACAGCATGGGCTCAGCCAGACAAACCCCGGAACGCCCGAGTCAGCTCGTCCATGTGATGGAACACGCGGTGCACCGACAGGCCCTGGAACGCGCGGCCATGGCCGTCCGGGCAATAGCCCCACACGGCGGCACCAGCGGCCAGCCCGGCCTGCGCGCCGGTGGCCGTGTCTTCCACCACCAGACACTGCGCCGGATCGGCGCCCAGATGGGCAGCAGCGGCCAGGTACACATCGGGTGCCGGCTTGGAGCGCGGCTGGTCGTGCCCACTGAAGATGCGGTCGCCGAAATACGGCAGCATGCCCACGTGGTCGAGCTGCATCACAACCTTGGGCCGGTCGGCACCGGAGGCGCAGGCAATGCGCCCAGCCACCTGCCGGTGCACGGCGGCCACTGCTTCCGCGGCGCCCTGCACCGCCTTCAGCTCTGCCAGCAGGCGCACGTTGCGCCGCTCGTAAAACGCAGCCATCCATTCTTCGGTCAGTGGCAGGCCGGTTTCGGCCTCGATGCGTGCGCGCTCATCACGCACCGCCTTGCCAATGAATATCTCAAAGCACTCGGCCTGGCTGATCGCCCAGCCACGCTCATTGAGCATCTCACGCAACACACCGTTGGTGATCGGTTCGCTGTCCACCAGCACGCCGTCGCAATCAAACAGCACCGCTTTAAACATGCTCACTCCCGATGCGCCTTCGGCGCCTCCCCCCCATGGGGGCCACACCAGCGGCCCGGCAAAGCCGGTTCCGCGCTGCGTCTGGATTCAGGCACTTCGTTTGCGCCGCTTGCACGTCCTGCGAGGTCATTGGGGCATCCGCTGGCTGGCCGCTCCCGGGTGATCCGGTCCGATTCATGGCTTCACTTCTCCATTCACGTAGTACCAGCGTCCGCTCTCGCGCACAAAGCGGCTGCGTTCTTCCAGTCGTTGCCCTCGCCCGCCAATGCGAGAGCGGGCAATGAATTCCACTTCGGCGTGATCTGCATCGATCTGGAGATGGCGCTTCACCGTCAGTCCCAGCCATTTCACGCCGGCGTCCAGCGTGAGCCCACTCGGGCAGGTGCTGGGGTGCCAGGTGGCCAGCAGGTAGTCGGCCCGATCCCGCACAAATGCGCTGTAGCGCGAACGCATGAGGCGTTCGGCATCGGGCGCGGGCACCTCTTGATCGATGTAGCGTCCGCAGCAGGCACCAAAGCCCAGGCGGCGGCCACGCGCATCGGTCTGCCCGCAAGGGCAATCACCTGGCTGCGAGCCCATCAGGCCTTGGGCTTGGCGGCTGCGGTACGCGCCTTGTGCGCTTCCAGCGTTTCGGTGGGTGCTTGCTGCCTGAGCCACTCGGTGAAGCCGCCATCAATATGCGCCACATTCGTCATGCCCATGTCCTGCAGTGCCTTGGTGGCCAGCGCACTGCGCCAGCCGGCGCCACAGAAAAGCACGAACTCCTTGCTCTCGTCGCCAAACACTGGTTTGAAATACGGTGACGCCGGGTCCACCCAGAACTCCAGCATGCCGCGCGGCGCGTGTACCGCACCGGGCGCTGTGCCCTCCCGTTCGAGCTCGCGCACATCGCGAATGTCCACCAGTTGCAACGTGGCATCGCTGCTGGTCAGCCGCTCGCGCACCTGGGCCACGCTGTAGGTGGTGATCTGGGCACTGGCTTCGGCTACCAATGTGGCGGAACTCTTGGAAATGGGCATGTGGGACTCCTTTGGTCACACATTATCCGCACCGCACTTCGAACGACGCCACACGACGCCAGCCGGCTACGACAGATTGCCAGAAACCGCCGGCCAAAGGGCATGGCGCCCCGGTGTTCAATAGAGCCCTACGCGGCGCTCGCCGTCCCCCTACCTTCAGGAGCATCGATGCCCGATCTTTCCGCCTTCCCGATCACCCAGAAATGGCCCGCCCAACACCCGGAGCGGCTGCAACTCTACTCACTGCCCACACCGAACGGCGTGAAGGCATCGATCATGCTGGAAGAAACCGGCTTGCCCTATGAGGTGCACCTGGTGAACTTCGAGCAGAACGACCAGACCTCGCCGGCCTTTCTGTCACTCAACCCCAACAACAAGATCCCGGCCATCCTCGACCCAGATGGGCCCGGCAACCAGCCACTGGCCCTGTTTGAATCTGGCGCCATCCTGATTTACCTGGCAGAAAAGACCGGCCAGTTCCTGCCAGTCGACGCTACGCAACGCTACGAAACCCTGCAATGGCTGATGTTCCAGATGGGCGGCGTGGGCCCCATGTTTGGCCAACTCGGCTTCTTCCACAAATTCGCCGGCAAGGACTATGAAGACAAACGTCCCCGCGACCGCTACGTCGCCGAAAGCAGGCGCCTGCTCAACGTGCTGAACCAGCGCATGACCGGGCGCAACTGGCTCATGGGCGACGAATACTCCATAGCCGACATAGCCACCTGGCCCTGGGTCCGCAATCTCGTGGGCTTCTACGGCGCAGGCGACTTGGTAAGCTTCCAGGACTTCCCGGAACTGAAACGCGTACTGGAAGCCTTCGAAGCCAGACCCGCCGTGCAACGGGGGCTGAACATTCCCGCAAGGGGCTGAGGCGAACCAGCGCGTGGGTGAGCCCTTCGACAGGCTCAGGGCGAACGGAGAGGTGTGCAAGGCCAAAAGACAAAACCACTCCGGCGCGAAGTGCCTCAATCCAGGGCACCCGAGGATCCGGCTTCGCCGGTCGAAGGGGTGCGTCCCCCTGCCCAGCGGCGAAGCCGCGCCAGAGCGGGGGGAAGCCGCGTCAGCGGCGCAGGGGGGTGAGCGTCATTTTCTCCAGAAGTGCCCCGTGAACAGCACCAGCACCGTCAGCAGTTCCAGCCGCCCCAGCAGCATGGCGATGGTCAGCACCCAGATCTGTACATCGGTCAACACGCCGAAGTTGCTGGCCGGCCCCACGTCGCCCAAACCAGGACCGATGTTGTTCACCGTGGCCACCACCGCAGAAAACGAGGTCACGATGTCCAGACCGGTAAAAAGCAACAACATGGTCAGACCCATGGTGGTGGCGCCGTAGATCAGCATGAAACCCAGCACGGCCGTCATCACCGACATGGGCATCACAGCACCCCCGAGCGTCACCGGGTTCACCACGCGCGGATGGATGATGCGCACCAGTTCGCGCCGCGCCTGCTTGACCAGAAGCACCATGCGCACCATCTTGATACCCCCACCGGTGGAGCCAGCACACGACACGAAACAACCCAGGAACATCAGCAGCACCGGTGCAAACACCGGCCAGACCGCGTAATTGGTGGAGGCATAGCCGGTGGTCGTGGCCAGTGAAAGCACGTGGAAGGCGCTGGCTCGCAGGGCCTCCGAAAAATCGTCGTACACGCCATGTGCCAGCAAAAGCACCGTCACCAGCGCGATCGAGGCGAGCAGCACGCTCACGTAGGTACGAATTTCGCGATCTCCCGTGATGGGTCTGAGGGAGCGGCTGCGCAACACGATGAAATAGCGCATGAAGCTGATGCCCGCAAGTGCCATGAACAACGTGGCCACGGCTTCAATCTGCGGCGAGTTCCAGTAGCCAAAGCTCGCATCGTGCGAAGAAAATCCGCCCAGCCCCATGGTGGTGCACATGTGCATGAAGGCGTCAGCCCAGCTCATGCCGGCCCAGCGGTAGGCCAGCATGCAGGCCACCGAAAACAGCACGTACACACTCCAAAGGCCGCGCGCGGTCTCAGCGATGCGGGGCGTGAACTTGGTGTCCTTCATGGGGCCGGGGGTCTCTGCCCGGTACAGCTGCACGCCACCCAGACCCAGCAGAGGCAGCACCGCTACCACCAGCAGCATGATGCCCAGGCCTCCCAACAGCTGCAGGAAGCAGCGCCAGATGTTGACCGACAGCGGCAGCGCGTCGAGCCCAGAGAGCGCTGTCGACCCGGTGGCGGTGAGCGCGCTCATGGACTCGAAGTAGGCCTTGGTCCAGGTGATGTCCGGCACCGTGAACATCAGCGGCGCAGCTGCGTAAGCCGGCAGCAGCAGCCAGACCAGGTTGACCAGCAGGAATCCGTCCTTGGGCATCAGCTCGCGCCGATACTGGCGGGTGAGATGCCACATCACCAGCCCGCTCGCTGCAGCGAAGCCAAAACCCAGCGCCCAGATGATCACCTGCTGCTGCGCGTCCTGAAACCAGGCCCAGGCAAGCGGCACCAGAAAAGCTGGCGAAAACGCCAGCAAAATGCGCGAAAAAATGGCCAGAACCGGAAGCAGGCTGTACATGGAATGGTTATCTATCCGCGCATTGGCGGCCCTAGCGCCGCCAGAACCCCGGGGTGAACAGCACCAGGAAAGAAAGGATCTCCAGACGTCCGAGCAACATGGCAAGCGTACAGACCCAGGTCTGAAAATCGTTCAACCCCTGAAAATTGCCAGCCGGCCCCACAGGTCCCAGGCCAGGACCCATGTTGTTGACGCTGGCCACCACGGCAGAGAACGCAGTATCAAACGGCATGTCGGACAGCATGAGCACCATGGTCAATCCGATGATGGTGCCCCCATAGAGCAGCATGAAGCCCAGCACCGAGAGCAGCGTGCCGTTGTCCACCGCATGGCCGCTGAGCATCACCGGCCGCACCATGCGCGGATGAATGCTGCGCGACATTTCCCGGCGCGCCTGCTTGATCAGCAGCAGCACGCGGGCCATCTTGATGCCGGCGCCGGTGGAGCCTGCGCTCGTGGCAATGCCTGACAAAAGAATCATGAACAGCGGCGCAAACACCGGCCAGAGGGTGTAGTCGGTGGTGGAATATCCGGTGGTTGATCCAATGGAAACCACATTGAACATGGCTGTGCGCAGGGCTTCCAGCGGATCGGTCATCACCCCTTTGACCAGCAACAGCATGGCCACCAACAGGCTGCCACCCAACAGCAGCGCCTGGGTCGAGCGCCACTCCTGATCGCGCACGATGCGCCCCGGACTGCCCTTGGCCACCGCCACGAAGTACAGGGCAAAGTTGCCGCTGGCCACCAGCATGAACACAATGGCAATCCACTCCAGCGTGGGCGAGGCGAAGTGGCCGAAGCTGTTGTCGTGTGTGGACAACCCCCCCAGACTCATGGTGGTGAACATGTGCGCCCAGGCATCCAGCGCCGTCATGCCGCCCATCCAGTAAGCCAGCACGCAGACCAGCGACAGACCACAGTAGACGCTCCAAAGCCCTTTGGCGGTCTCGGTGATGCGTGGCGTGAGCTTCGCCTCCTTCATGGGGCCGGTGGCTTCGGCGCGGAACACCTGGCTACCGCCCACGCCCAGCATGGGCAGGATGGCCACTGCCAGCACCAGGATGCCCATGCCACCCAGCCACTGCAGGAAGCAGCGCCAGAGGTTGATGGAGCCTGGCAGCGCGTCCAGACCGCTGATCACCGTGGCGCCGGTCGTCGTCAGGCCCGACATGGCTTCGAAGTAGGCGTCGGTGAAACTGATGGGCGTGCCCGCCTGCGCAAAGTGGATCAGCAAGGGGAAGCTCGCGCACAGCGGCAACAGTGTCCACACCAGTCCCACGAGCAGGATGCCGTCGCGGGTCTGCAGCTCCACGTTTCGCCCCACAACCGCCACTGCACTGCGCAGCAGCAGGCCCAGCACAAAGGTGGCAGCGATGGCTGGCGGAAAGGCCCACAGCGCGCCGTCCTGCATCAGCCAGGCCACCGCCAGCGGCACGCACATGGTGACCGAAAACACCATCACGATGGCCCCGAGCACAGGGAAAACACGCAACAACGGCATGGAAAACCTGACCAGGTCAGCCAAAGAATGTGGCGCTTACCTGAAACAGCTTTTCAACTTCGCGGACCAGGCGCTTGTTGGGAATGAACATGATGATGTGGTCATCGGTTTCAATCACCGTGTCGTGGTGGGGCATGAGCACCTCGGACTTGCGCCCCTCGCCGCGCACGATGGCGCCGATGCGTGCGCCCTTGGGCAGTTTGATTTCTTCCACCTTGCGACCGACGAGTTTGCTCGTCTTCACATCGCCGCGCGCAATACCTTCGAGCGCTTCGGCAGCACCCCGGCGCAGGCTGTGCACCGCGGCCACGTCGCCCCGGCGCAAGTGCGTGAGCAACTCGCCGATCACGGTTTGCGAAGGTGAAATGGCGATGTCGATGGTGCTGCCCTGCATCATGTCGGCATAGGCACGGCGGTTGATGAGCGCCATGACCCTCCCTGCGCCCAGGCGTTTGGCCAGCATGGCCGACATGATGTTGTCTTCATCGTCGTTGGTCAGTGCCAGGAACAGGTCCATCTGGCCGACGTTTTCTTCCAGCAGCAGGTCTTCGTCGGCCCCGTCTCCGTGGAGGATCAGCATGCTCGACGGCAACTGGCTGGCCAGGTATTCGCAGCGCTTCTTGTCGCGCTCGATGATCTTCACATCGCACTGTCCGACCAGGCTGCGCGCCAGCCGCAGGCCCACCTTGCCGCCACCGGTGATCATGACGCGCTGTACCGGTTTGTCGATGTTGTGGATGGCACCGAGCACATAGCGGATCTTCTGCGTGTCAGCGAGCACGAACACCTCGTCGCCCGCCAGAATGCGGGTGGTCTTGGTGGCATCCATCTCGGTTTCCAGCCGGTACAACGCCACCACGCGCATCTCGGCGTGCGGAAAGCGTTCGCGAAACTCGCCGATGGTGTGGCCCACCAGCGCACCGCCGTAGGCCGCGCGCATGGCGATCAGGCTGGCGCGGCCGTCGGCGAACTCCAGCACCTGCAGGGCTTCCGGATAGCTGATGAGCTGGTGGATGTAGCGCGTGACCGACTCTTCCGGGCAGATGACGTGGTCCACCGCAAAGCCGTTCTTACCCAGCAGCTCGTCGCCCTCCACAAACTCGGGCGAGCGCAGGCGGGCGATGGTGCTGGGAACGTTGAAGATGTCGTGCGCCACCTTGCAGACCACCAGGTTGGCTTCGTCATTGGCGGCGCAGGCAATCACCATGTCGGCGTCCTTGGCCCCGGCTTCCCGCAGCACCGAGGGTTGAATGCCGTTGCCCACCACCCCCCGCAGATCCAGCCGGTCTTCCAGCAACCGCAACCGGGCAGGGTCGTGGTCGATGACGGTGATGTCGTTCTGCTCTGAAACCAGACTCTCGGCGACGCTCTCGCCCACACGGCCAGCGCCCAGGATGATGATGTTCATGGTCGCGGAATCATACGCCTGCTGGCCCGCCACGTCCGCACCCGACACGTGGTAGCCAGGCGACACAACCGGCAGGCGGGAATCCCGCACGAAATCCACCATCCAGTGCGACCACCATCTGTGGCTGCGCCTGTAAGTTCGCAATCAGAAGTGAATGCCACGCATCATCTGCTGCATGGCCACTGCCTCGGCCGAAAGCTGTGACTTGGCGGCTTTTTCGCCTTTGGCTGCCGATGAATCCGGAAACATGCGGAAGCTCGTGTTCATCACGATCTGCGCCACACGCGGCACAAACGCGTGCAGCACCTGGCCGGTCACACCCAGGCGGGTGGCGATGCGCACCGGCTTGAAGATGCAGGCCTGCGCAATCATGTCTGCGGCTTCTTCCGGGGCGAGCGTGGGCACGTTCTTGTAGATCTGGGTGGGCGCGATCATGGGCGTGCGCACCAGCGGCATGTTGATGGTGGTGAACGAAATGCCCTGGTCGGCGAACTCGCTGCTGGCACAGCGCGTCCACGCATCCAGTGCCGCCTTGCTCGCCACGTAGGCACTGAAACGCGGGGCGTTGGTCAGCACGCCGATGGAGCTGATGTTGACCACATGGCCCTTGCGCTTGGCCACCATGCCGGGCAGCAACCCCATGGTCACCCGCAGACAGCCGAAGTAGTTGAGCTGCATGGTGCGTTCGAAGTCGTGGAAGCGGTCGTAGCTGCCTTCGATCGCACGGCGAATGGATCTGCCGGCGTTGTTGATCAGGAAATCCACGCTGCCGTGATTGTCGGTCAGCAGCTTCACAAAACGGTCGGCATCGTTCATGTCGGCGATGTCGGCCGGGTAGGCGATGAACTCGTAGCCCTTGGCCCTGGCTTCTGCGCAAGCCTCATCGAGCTTGTCCTGGTCTCGCCCGCAGATGATGGTGGTCGCGCCGGCCTCGGCGAACTTGTGGGCCGCCGCCAGGCCAATGCCGGAACTGCCCCCGGTGACCAGCACCACCTTACCGGCCACGGTTCCCTTGAGGCTGCGGTCGATGTGCAGGTCAGGGTCGAGGTGGCGCTCCCAGTAATCCCACAGGCGCCAGGCGTAGTCCTTGAAATTGGGGCAGGCAATCCCGCTGCCCTTGAGTGCAGCGAGCGTGTCGCGGCAGTCGAAGCGCGTGGGGTAGTTGACGAAGGTCATCATCTCCTCGGGCAAGCCGAGGTCCTGCATGATGGCCTTGTAGACACGGCGCACCGGCGCCAGCGCCATCAGGCCCTTCTTCACGCTCTTGGGGATGAAGCCCATGAGCGCGGCGTTGATGAACAGGTTCATCTTCGGCGCGTGCGCCGCCTTGCTCAGGATGTCGAGCACGTCGCCCACGCGGTAGCCCATCGGGTCCACCAGATGGAAGCAGGCACCGCTGCTGCGTTTGAGGTGGCTGATGTGATCGAGCGCATCGACCACGAAGTCCACCGGCACGATGTTGATACGACCACCCTCCAGGCCCACGCTGGGCATCCACGGCGGCAGGATCTGGCGCAGGCGCTGGATCAGCTTGAAGAAGTAGTAGGGGCCGTCGATCTTGTCCATCTCGCCGGTGGTGCTGTCACCCACCACGGCGGCCGGGCGGTACACGCTCCACGGAACCTTGCACTCCTGGCGCACGATTTTTTCGCTCTCGTGCTTGGTCATGAAATAGGGGTGATCCAGGCCTTCTGCTTCGTCGAACATGTCTTCGCGAAATACGCCTTCGTACAGCCCCGCGGCCGCGATCGACGACACGTGGTGAAAATGTCCGGCGCCAACCGCCTTGGCAAACTCCACGGTGTTTCGCGTACCGTCCACGTTCACCGCGATCTGGCTTTCGGCATCGGCCTCCAGGTCGTACACGGCGGCCAGGTGGTAGAAGTGATCGATCTGGCCCTTCAGGGTCTTGCTCGCTTCGGCGCTCACGCCCAGCTTTTTGCTGGTGAGATCGCCAAACACGGGGACCGCGCGTGCGGCACTCACGCCCCAGTAGCTGCGCAGGTCTGCCACCTTGCCTTCGCTTTCCTGGCGGATCAGGAAGTGCACCACCGCCCCTTTGCGCTCCAGCAGTTTCTTGACAAGCCGCTTGCCGATGAAACCGGTTGCACCGGTGACGAAGTAATGCATGGATATCTCCTGTTGAAAGGCGGGTGAAAGCAATCCCGCATTCTTCACCAGCCGTGCTCGCGCTCCATTCCGCACAAACCCGCGTGTGTGCCGTCATTAGTTGCCAGCCCCTACACAGCCCCCGTCACACCCCGTACATTGGCTCCATGAAATTGCTGGCGGTCGCCTCTCGCGCAATGCCAGCCTCCTGCAACCCATCTCTCTCTACAAGGAATCCCATGGTCAAGAAAGTCCAGAAATCCAGCGCATCCTCCAAAGCTTCGGCGTCCGCGTCGCCGCTGTCTGGTGCCATCAAGGACTCGGCACAGCAGATCTGGCTGGCCGGCCTGGGTGCTTTTTCGAAGGCGCAGGAAGAAGGCGGCAAGGCTTTCGAAACGCTGGTCAAGGAAGGCCTGTCGATCCAGCGCAAGACGCAGTCGGTGGCCGAAGAGCGCATCTCCGAAGCCTCCAACCGCATGAGCAGCATGGCCACGGAAATCTCTTCCAAGGCCACCGGCCAGTGGGACAAGCTGGAAAACCTGTTTGAAGAGCGCGTGGCCAAGGCCCTGAACAAGCTGGGCGTGCCCTCCGCACGTGACGTGGACGCCCTGATCGCCCGCATTGACGACCTGACCCAGCACGTGCAACGCCTCGGCGGCAAGCCGGTGGCGGCCACCAGGCCTTCGGCCAAGGCAGCGCCCCGCAAAGCTCCAGCCAAGACCGCAGCCAAAGCCGCCACCAAGGCACCCGCGAAGGCTGCGGCCAAGCCGGCTGCGCGCAAAACCAGCCGCACCAAGGCAGCCTGAGCATCTGCATGGCGCGTTGCCTGACGGCCATTCATCAAGGGGCGCTGACGCCCCTTTTTTGCGCCTGCCGACGATGCTGCAATGCAGCAGTTTTCTTTGGGACTGCGGTCTACACTCGAACGCATGAAATCACCGAGTTCCACACCGCGCAGCCACGCCGGCCGCCATACCCAGCGCAGAGCCGGGTCGATCCGCCGGCCCCGCATAGCGCTGGCGCTGGCGGGTGGTGGGCCACTGGGCGCCATCTATGAAATCGGTGCCCTTTGCGCACTCAGCGAATGCCTCCATGGGCTGGATTTCAACGATCTCGACCACTACGTGGGGGTGTCCGCCGGGGGCTTCATCGCTGCCGGCCTGGCCAATGGACTGACACCCAGGCAGCTCTGTGAAGTGTTCATTGAAGACTTGCCTACCGAGGAGAACTTCGATCCCTCCTGGCTGATGAAGCCTGCATGGCAGGAAATTGGCGGCCGGGTGCAGCGACTGCCCGGCCTGCTGGGAAGCGCGCTCTGGGCCTGGGGTGTGCAACGCAAGCCGCTGGCGAATGCCTTCGAACGAATGGGCGCCGCCCTGCCCACCGGTGTGCTGGACAACGAGGCCATCCACCGCAAGATCGAGCAACTGTTTGCCCGCGAGGGGCGCACCAACGATTTTCGGCAACTCCGGGCGCGGCTCACACTGGTGGCAACCGAACTCGACACCGGCGATGCCGCACCCTTCGGCCGTCCAGGCTGGGACCATGTGCCCATCTCGCGCGCCGTGCAAGCCAGCGCCGCCCTGCCTGGTTTGTTTCCGCCGGTGCAGATCGACGGCAAGCACTATGTCGACGGCGCGCTCAAGAAGACCGTTCACGCCACGGTGGCGCTCGACGAAGGCATGGACCTGCTGCTGTGCCTGAACCCGCTGGTGCCGTTCCACGCCGATCCGCAAGCCCGCCAGCGCCACCGCATCCCTTCGCTGGTCGATGGCGGCCTGCCCACCGTGATGAGCCAGACCTTCCGGTCGATGATTCATTCGCGTCTGGAACTTGGCTTCAAGCACTACGAGCGTGCCTACCCGGACACCGACATCGTGCTGATCGAGCCCGACCAGCGCGACGCGGAGCTGTTCTTCGCCAACACCTTCAGCTACCGCCAGCGACGCGAACTGGCCGAACACGCCTACCAGCAGACGCGACGCACCCTGTACGCCCGCAGGCACGCACTCACGCCCGCCCTGAAGCGACACGGCGTGAGCCTTGATGCCGAAGCGACCCTGGCCAAAGGCATGCATCTCCTGCCGCCGAACAAGCGCACGCCCAGCGAATCGTCGGTGCACGCCATGGAGCGGCTGCACGCCACGCTGGACGACCTGCAGCACCACTTGACCTAGGGCCTGTCAACACTATTTTTCCAAGATGCGTTGCGGATCAAAAAGGCCCTGCGCAAGGCGCGAAACGCAGCCGGGGTCGCCCCCCGGCAAGGCTTCGCAACGCCGCGCATGGCCTTTTTGGCCGCAACCCGAAGGGAATGGGTTGAAAACAGCGCCACTCGTTGTTGCACTCCTAGGCCAGACACCCAGTCTGGCCGTCGTCGTGCGCCTGGATTGGCGCTGTTTTCAACCCATTCGCACTTGGAAAAATAGTGTTGACAGGCCCTAGATGAAACACCCCCGCGTCGCTTCGCGCCACCCCCTCAAGGGGGCACAACTTCGGGTCGGCAAAGCCGGATCCTGGGTGTCGCTGATTGAAAGGCACGTCGCCCTGGAAGCGTTGCCTGCTTCGCGCTTTCCCCTCAGCACAGAGAAGACCTGACATGGCCAAAAAAGCCCCCAGGCGCACCGCGGAACGCATTCTGGAAGTCACGCTGGAACTGTTCAACCGGTTCGGCGAGCCCAATGTCTCCACCACGCTGATTTCGGCTGAACTCGGGATCAGCCCTGGCAACCTCTACTACCACTACCCGGCCAAAGACGAGCTCATCAACACCCTGTTCGAACGGTACGAACGGTCCCTGGGCGAGTTGCTCAATGCCAGCGACAACGTGCGCAACGTCGAAGACGCCTGGTTCTTCCTGCACTCGCTGTTCGAAATCATCTGGAACTACCGCTTCCTTTACCGCGACCTGAACGATCTGCTGTCCAAGAACCGCATGCTGGAAACGCACTTCCAGACGGTGCTGAAAAACAAGACCCGCGCGATTCGCCTGATGCTCTCGGGCATGAGCCGTGGTGGTGCAGTGGACATCGACACGCGGGAAGTCGAACCCACGGCCAACTGCATGGTCGTGGTGCTGACCTACTGGCTGAGCTTCGAATACGTGCGCGACCCGCGCAACGCCCTGGAGCCCGAGAACGCCCAGCAGGCGCTCCTGCGCGGCGCGCAGCATGTGCTGAATCTGCTGGCGCCCTATCTGGAAAGCAGCCAGCGCCAGCACCTGCTGCAGCTCACTGGCGCCTACCAGACCTCCGACTAGGGCCTGCCTACCATGAGCGCCTGGATCGATTGCCCACACCCTTCGCCGATCATCTTCGACGTCGAAGGGTTGAGCGCCCATTGGGCGCGCCTGCACAGAGGCGATGCCGAGCCGCTACCGACCCAGCCGGATCTGCTGCAAGCATGGGCGCTTTTCCACAATGGCGAGTTCCAACGCGCCACCCACGCAGCCCTGCTCCTGGGTGACGCTGGCACGAACCTGGCCAACAAGGCCACCTGCATCTACGCCAACTACCTTGAACCCAGCGAGCAGCGCAGGGAGGCACTGCTGCTGGAAGCAGCAGTGCGTGCAGAAGCGCTGCAGTCACGCCAGCCGGACAACCCGGGCGCCTGGTACTGGCAGGCCTATGCGCTGGGGCGCTACAGCCAGGGCATCAGCGTGGCCAAGGCACTGGCCAACGGGCTCGGGGCGCGCATCAAGGGTGCGCTGGAAAAGGCCATTGAGCGCGCACCCCACCATGCAGACGCCCACCTCGCGCTCGCAACCTTTCACGCCGAAGTGATCGACAAAGTCGGCCACCTGATCGGACGCATGACCTACGGCGCGACCGCAGAAGCCGGGCTGGCGCTGTACCGCAGGGCACATAGCCTCAACCCGGACTCCATCGTCACGTTGACCGAACACGCCAGGGGTTTGCTCATGCTTCAGGGCAGGCGTCAGCTCGGCACCGCGGCAGAGCTGCAAGCCCGGGCAGCCGCCATTGAACCAATGGATGCGATGGAACAGATTTATCTGGCGGCTGCGCGAGCGCAGTAACCCCAACGCCGCTTTCGACGTCACCCCCTGGAAGGGGGGCGTTGCCAGTGGCGCGGCTAGGGCCTGTCAACACTATTTTTTCAAGATGGAAAACAGTGTTGACAGGCCCTAAGCCGGCTGCAAGGCATCTCTGGAAGGGGCATTTACCCCGGGGAGAAATTCGTTGCCCTCTCATTCCGGGGCTTCTGAAGTTTGGGACTTGCGTCAGCTGCTCGCCAATCCTTCCACCGCCTGGAACAGGGCCTGCCGGGCCTGGGTGACGACCTGTGCACGCCATTCGTCGGTATCCACATAGAACGTGGCCAGCATCTGTTGCTTGATCGCCAGCGTCAAAGCCTCGGGGGTTTCGCGGTGCAGGTGCAGCCAGTGGTCGGCGCGCAGGGCGTTGACCACGTCGGTGATGGGCACCGTGCCGTACTCCAGGGCAATGCCTGTGTAGGTGGCCTGCGGGCATTCTTGCGGCATGGCGCTCCACATCAGGCCGGTCAGCCTGGCGGAGGTGGAGGAACCATCGTAGATGGAGGTGACCGGGGTCTGGCCGCCACCGCCCCACCAGCGCCGGGCGCGTGCCACCGCTTCGGCGTTGTCATCGCCGGCAAAAATGCGCTCGCCCAGACCGCTCTGGCCCAGCCCGGTGTGCAGGTCGATCCAGGCGATGTGGCGGGCACGGGCACCATGGGTGCGCAGTACCTGGCGCAACGTCTGGTTGCTCCAGGTGGGTTCCGTGCCGCCATAGAACAGGCCATCGGCATATGCGTACTGGCCCTGAGAAACGGCAGCCTGGTACTGGTCGATGCCACGCTCGGCGATGAAGCGGGCAATGGCCGCCTCGTTGTCCGGGCTGGGGGGCCAGGTCTCTGGCAGCAGCAGGGCGTGCAGTTCGGCATAGGCCGCGTTCACAGGCAGGGGATGCGCAAAGTCCTGGAAGTTGCGGTTCAGGTCCACGTTCTCGTGGGTCACGCGCCGCACCCACGAAAAACCATGCGGATTGAGCGCATGGATATAGAGCACCGCCACGCCGGCTTGGCGGGCCTTGGCACGCCACTCGGCATCGTGTGTTGCAAACACCTGCACGCCGGAGCCGCAATAACCTTCCGCGCCGTGGCATGCGCTGCTGATCACCAGCAACCGCTCGGCATCTGGCGAACCGTCCAGCGCCACATCCATGGCCAGCACCTCGCCGTCACGACCGGTCAAAGGGTGGTTGTGGCTGGAGATGGCCATGCCGGCGATGGCGGCACCTTCCAGAAACTGCACGCGGGCGCGTGCATACGAAGCGGCAAACGCAGCCTGCACACCGATCACGCAGCGGCTCCGGCGCGCGGCTGGCCCAGCCACTTTTCACTCAGGCGCACCCAGAAAGTGGCGCCGAGGGGAATCAGGTCGTCGTTGAAGTCGTAGCTCGGGTTGTGCAGCATGCAGGGGCCCCCACCGTGACCCATCTCTCGGTGAGCGCCATCGCCGTTGGCAATGAAGGCATAGCAGCCGGGACGCGCCTGCAGCATGTAGGCAAAGTCTTCGGCACCCATGGTGGGCTCCTGGTCGACCACCTTGTCGGCACCCACGATTTCGGCCATCACTTCGCGCGCAAACGCGGTCTCGGCCGGGTGGTTGATGGTGGGTGGATAGTTGCGCTTGAACTTGAACTCCACCGTGGCGCCGAACGCGGCACAGGTGTGTTCGGCGATTTCCTGCATGCGTTTCTCGATCAGGTCCAGCACCTCGTAGGTGAAGGTGCGCACCGTGCCCTGGATCTCGCAGCTGTCGGGCACCACGTTGGTGGCCTCGCCGGTGTGGATCATGGTGACCGAGATCACGCCGGCATCCACCGGCTTCTTGTTGCGCGTGATGATGGTCTGGAAGGCCTGCACCATCTGGCACGCGACCGGTATCGGATCGATACCGTTGTGCGGCAACGCGGCGTGCGCGCCTTTGCCACGGATGACGATGTGGAACTCGTTGCTCGACGCCATGACCGGACCCGTGCTGGCGGCGAAGGTGCCAACCGGCAACCCGGGCCAGTTGTGCATGCCGAACACGGCCTCCACAGGGAATTTGTCAAACAGCCCATCCTTGATCATTTCGCGGGCACCGCCACCGCCCTCTTCGGCTGGCTGGAAAATCAGATAGACGGTCCCGTCGAAATTGCGGTGTTTGGCGAAATGCTGTGCAGCGGCCAACAACATGGCGGTGTGCCCGTCGTGCCCACAGGCGTGCATCTTGCCGGCGTGCTGGCTGGCATGGGCGAAGGTGTTGTGTTCCTGCATGGGCAGTGCGTCCATGTCGGCGCGCAGGCCGATGGCACGCCCGCAGGCGCCGCCATCGCGGCCGTGCACCACCCCCACCAGGCCGGTGGTACCCAGGCCCCGATGCACCTCAATGCCCCATTCGGTCAGTTTGGCTGCGACCACCTCAGCCGTTCGAACCTCCTGAAAGCAGAGTTCCGGATGGGCGTGAATGTCTCGTCGGACGACCGCAATGGAAGCGGCCTGGGTCAGGATTGAATCGATGAGTTGCATGGGAGTCTCCCGGCGCTCAGGCGCCAGTCGTTATGAACAGTCACCCATGGTACCCAACTGCTTCGACCGGTTGCCGTGCCAGGGGCGACAACCCTGCGCAGGTCGGGGCCGGCAAGCAGCCATCAGCAGCTGTCAACAACCCCCAGCAGTGATCGAGTGTGTTCAGCGACGAATTCGGCCATCGGCCGTCAGCAGCGTCAACTCGACGAACTTGGAGCCCGTGTGCTTGGCAGGGCCAAAGTCCACCGGAAATCCTCCCAGGTCCAGGTTGCGGATGCTTTGGACCGCATTGATGAAACCCTCCCGGGTCAGGCCGCGCCCTGCGCGGCGCACCGCTTCGGTGAACACCTTGGCGGCGACGAACCCTTCCATGCTGGAGTAATTCGGTGACTGACCCGTTTTGGCTTTCACGGCGGTCAGGTATTCGCCAGCCACCGGCGAAAGCGGCGTGTACGGAAAGGGCATGACCTGGCTCACCACCACACCCCGGGCGTCCTTGCCAAGCTCGTCCAGCAGCGCCTGCGTGCCCACGAAGGACACATTGAAGAAGTTGCCCGCGAAACCTTGTTTGCGCGCAGCCCGGATGAAACTCGCACACGATTTGTAGGCGCTGATCTGGACGATGGCCTCTGGCCGCAGCGCCATGATGTCGCTCACGGCTTTGTCGACATCGACGGTGTTTCGCTCCACCGTCCCGATGGAAACAGGCTCGAGATTCGACTCCTTCAGTGCCCTGCTGACGCCCTCGAGGCCTGCCTTGCCGTAGGCATCGTTCTGGTAGAACACCGCGATCTTCTTGATGCCGGTGGAGAGGTTCTGCCGGACGATGGCGGCGGTTTCGTCAAAATACGAAGCCCGCACATGGATCGCATAGCGGTTGAAGGGTGTGCGCAGCACCTCGGCCCCGGTGAAGGGCGCAAAGAACGGCACCTTGGCCTCGGTGGCCAGCGGCAACGCCACCACCCCGGTGGGGGTGCCGATGTAGCCGAACAGTGCGAACACCCCTTCGTCGATCAGCTGGCGCGTGTTGGCGGCACAGCGCTCGGGCTCGTACCCGTCGTCCAGCCGCTTGATCTCGACGGTGCGGCCATTGACGCCTCCCCTGGCGTTCAGGGCCTCGAAATACAGCTGCGCCCCCAGGTAGAACTGCAACCCCAGTTGCTCGGCGGCGCCTGAAAACGGCGCTGATTGTCCAAGCAGGATTCGCGTGTCGGTCACGCCGGCACTCTGGGCCCCCGCCGTTCCCGCCCAGGTACCCAGGGCCGACGACCCAACCAGCTTACAGACCGCGGAAAGCGCTTGGCGACGGTGCATGGCAATCTCCTGATATGCTGACTTCCAGCTTTGACATCGTGGGCGCCGCAAGGGCGTTTCGGGAGCAGCATATAACATAAGAACCGCTCGCAGACCCACCTTTCCGACCCCCGGCGACAACGATCCGACGTCCACCATGAACACCATCGCCGTCCGTGGCGCCTGCCCCCACGACTGCCCCGACACCTGCGCCCTGATCACCACCGTCGACAACGGCGTGGCCGTCCGCGTTCAAGGCAATCCCGACCATCCCCACACCGATGGCGTCCTGTGCACCAAGGTCTCGCGTTACACCGAACGCACCTACCACCCGCATCGGCTGTTGCACCCGCTGCGGCGAACCGGACCCAAGGGGAGCGGTCAATTTGAGCGCGTGGACTGGGACACCGCGCTGGAGGACATCGCATCCAGACTCGAGGTGATTGCGGCACGCAACCCCGAAGCCATCCAGCCTTACAGCTATGCGGGCACCATGGGGCTGGTGCAGGGTGAGGGCATGGCAGCCCGTTTCTTTCATCGCCTGGGCGCATCGTTGCTGGACCGCACCATCTGCGCCAACGCCGGCGCCGAAGGCCTGATGCACACGCTGGGTGGCAAGGTCGGCATGAAGGTGGAGCATTTTGCCGAGGCCGGGTTGATCCTGATCTGGGGCAGCAATTCAATCGCCAGCAACCTTCATTTCTGGCGCCAGGCGCAACAGGCCAAGCGCAATGGCGCACGCCTGATCTGCATCGACCCCCGCCGAAGCGAAACCGCCGAAAAATGCCACGATCACATCGCCCTGCGCCCTGGTACCGACGCTGCCCTGGCGCTGGCCGTGATGCACGAGCTCATCACCCACGACTGGCTGGACCACGACTACATTGCTGCCCATACCCTGGGCTGGGAGCGTCTGCGCGAGCGTGCTTTGCAATGGTCACCGCAACGTGCGGCCGACGTGTGCGGTGTCCCCGTGCAACAGATCCAGGATCTTGCACAGGCCTATGGCACCACCCGCCCAGCCGCCATTCGCCTGAACTACGGCATGCAGCGCGTGCGTGGCGGCGGCAATGCGGTGCGCGCCGTGGCCTGCCTGCCAGCCCTGGTGGGCGCCTGGCGTCACCGTGCGGGTGGCCTGCTGCTGTCTTCGTCTGGCTTTTTTCCTATCCAGCGCACAGCGCTGCAGCGCCCCGATCTGCTGGCCGGTCGCACGCCGCGCACCATCAACATGAGCACCATCGGCGACGACCTGTTGCGCGAAGCCTCGCCGGTATTCGGCCCGAAGATCGAAGCCCTGATCGTCTACAACAGCAACCCGGTGGCGGTGGCGCCCGAATCGCCCAGAGTGGTGGAGGGCTTTGTCCGCGAAGATATGTTCACGGTGGTGCTCGAACACTTCCAGACCGACACCGCCGACCACGCCGACTACATCCTGCCCGCCACCACCCAGCTTGAGCACTGGGACATCCACGCCAGCTATGGCCACACCGATGTGCTGCTCAACCGCCCGGCCATCGCTCCCCTGGGTGAAGCCCGCACCAACACCGACATCTTCCGCGCCCTGGCCCGTCTCATGGGCTTTGACGACCCCTGCTTTTCGGAGGACGACCTCACGCTTTGCCGCACAGCGTTCGGCGGCGCTGTCGATTTTGACCAGTTGCTTGAAACCGGCTTCGCCAGCCTGCCCGTGCCCGATGCACCTTTCGCCCATGGCGGCTTTCCCACCGCGACAGGTCGCTGCGAGTTTTTCAGCGAACGCCTGGCGTCACAGGGCCTTGATGGCCTGCCTGATCATCTGCCCAACTACGAAACGCCGACCGCCGGGGATCGGTACCCGCTGGCCATGATCTCGCCGCCAGCGCGCAATTTTCTGAACTCCAGCTTCGTGAACGTACAGAGCCTGCGCGACATCGAAGGCGAACCCGTGCTTGAAATGCACGCTGACGACGCACAAGCCCGTGGCATCGAATCGGGCCAGATGGTGCGCATCTTCAACGACCGGGGTGAGTACCGGTGCAAGGCCGAAGTGTCTCGACGTGCCCGGCCAGGCGTGGTCAATGGCCTGGGCGTCTGGTGGCGCAAGCTGGGTGCGTTCGGTACCAACGTGAACGAGGTCACCAGCCAGCGCCTCACCGACCTCGGCCGCGGCCCGGTGTTCTACGACTGCGCGGTGGAGGTTCAACCGCTGGCGGAGACAGTCTGATGCGGCTGCTCCGGGGGGTGATCGCCCTGCTTTTCACCGCCAGCCTGACGGGCTGCGCCAGTCCCACCACCGGGGTGGGCTACTACTGGCAATCGGTCACCGGCCACCTGCAACTGATGCGGAGCGCTCGCCCGGTCGAGGCCTGGATCGAAGACGAAAAAACCCCGGCGGCCCTCAAGGAGCAGCTGGCCACTGCTCAGCGCATCCGCACTTTTGCGGCCGAAGAACTGGCCCTGCCCGACAACGCCAGCTACCGCCGCTACGCCGACCTGCAGCGCAGGGCCGCCGTGTACAACGTGGTCGCAGCGCCCGCCCTGGAGCTCACACTGAACACCTGGTGCTTTCCGGTGGTGGGCTGTGTGGGCTACCGGGGCTACTACAGCGAATCCAATGCCCAGGCCTTTGCCGACAGCCTGCCCCGCGAACTGGATGTGGCCGTCTACCCCGTTCCTGCGTACTCCACGCTCGGCTGGATGAACTGGGCCGGTGGCGACCCCCTGCTCAACACGTTCATCGGCTACCCGGAAGGCGAACTGGCACGCATCATTTTTCATGAACTGGCCCATCAGGTGGTGTACGTGAAGAACGACACCATGTTCAACGAGTCGTTCGCCACCGCCGTGGAACGGTTGGGTGGCGCACGCTGGCTGACGCAACAGGCCGACCGGAAGGCCAAGGCCGAGTACGCCGCGTTTGATGCCCGTCGCCGGGAGTTTCGCGCCTTGACCCTCGCAGTTCGCGCGCGCCTGCAGGCCCTCTACGCGGACCCGTCGCTGGACGAAGCAGCCCAACTTCAGCAGAAGGCAGAAGTGATGGCACGCTTCCGTCAGGATTACGAAGACACCAAGCAGCGCTGGGGAGGGTTTGCGGGCTACGACGCCTGGGTGGCACGCGCGAACAATGCGACCTTCGCGACCCAGGCGGCCTACGACGAACTGGTGCCGGGATTTGAAGCCTTGTTCGAAAGCAATGGTGGCGATTTCGGGCGGTTTTACGATGCGGTGCGTGCGCTGAGCAAACGACCCAGGGCAGAACGCCACGAACAGCTTCGCCGCATGGCCACAAGCGATGAAAATACCGCAGTCATTCGGCCAGACTCACACCGCCAAGCGAGCTAAACAGGAATCACACCATGGCAGACATTCACATCCGGCGCGATCACCACCTCGGACTCCGCGCCGCCCGAAAGGTCGCCTGGCAATGGGCCGAGCAGGCTGAAGAAAAATTCGACATGAGCTGCACCTATGCAGAAAGCGACACCTGCGATGAAGTGCAGTTCACCCGCTCAGGCGTCAGCGGCACCCTCAAGGTGACAAAAGATCACTTCGAACTGGACGCGCAACTGGGTTTCCTGCTCGGCGCCTTCAAGGACCGGATCGAGGGCGAAATCGTGAAGAACCTGGACGTCCTGCTGGCGGCGAAGACACCCTCAGCGAAAAAAACCGCTGCCAGGAAAAAGGCCACCTGAGATCGCCTCAGTGGCCAGTGGGCAGTCCATGCACCACGAGGTAGTGCAGATCAGCTGAGGCTTTCGATCAGGTCCACGTACTGCTGCATGGCGTCGTCGCTGGAAGTGCCCTTGCACCCGTTCCAGGCATCCCACTTGGCGCGTCCCACCATGTCACCGAAACCAGGCTTCTTGTCGGCATTGTCGCCCGTGGTGGCCTGCTTGTAGAGCGCGTAGATTTTCAGCAGTGTGGCGTTGTCGGGCCGCTCGTTGAGGTTCTTGGAGTTGGCAACGGCGGCTTCAAAGCGGGTCTTGAGATCGGACATGAAGGTCTCCTGTTGGAATGAATCAGCGCCGGTGAAGGCGCCCGGGTGCGGCCTGCAAGGCGGCCGAGGGGGTGAGAGGACAAGGATGGGCCCGGGACAATGCCGGCATCAGGGCTCGCCCGGTATCTTACGTGCTGACCTCACGGCAGAATAGGGTCAGTATTCAGACAACAACAACCCGTCCGGCCGCAAGCGATCACTTAGATTCAGCGGATGCAGGGCAGCAGGAGACACCATGGTCCAGCGCGTTCGCCGCAAGGCTGCTCACACCGTCACGCCAGTCGCGGCCGCACCCCGGGTCCGTCGCAGCAGGGGCTCAGGCACACCAACCGCTGTTCCGGCCGGCAGACCACGAGCGCCGGCCAAGACTTCCCTGGCCACCAGTCTGGGGCTGGAAGGGGAACGCATGAGCAAGGTCGACACGGCCTGGTTGCGCATGGACTCGGCATCCAACCTCATGATGATCGTGGGCGTCTGGGTGCTGCGACCGGGCATCACGGTGGCCGCCCTGAGCGAACGCGTGCGCGAGCGCATGCTGCCGTACCCCCGGTTCGTGCAGGTCGCCCGACAGGATGCTGCTGGCGCCCACTGGGCAATTGATGCGGACTTTCAGCTGGACAGGCACGTGTTTGCGCGTCCACTCGAACGCCAGAAGGGACAGACCGAGCAGGCGGCACTGCAGGCGCGCGTGGCACACCTGACCATGCAACCTCTCGACCACGACCACCCGCTGTGGCAGTTCGAGTTGATCGAGCACTATCAGGGTGGCTCCGCGCTGGTCGCACGCATCCACCACTGCATCGCCGACGGAATCGCACTCATCAGCGTGATGATGAGCCTGGTCGACGGCGGCAAACCGCCGCCGCTGCACAGACCGCGCAAAACCGGCCGCGCAGCCATGGCGGCCGCCGAGGACTGGGTGGCCGATTCGCTGATCCGTCCGCTGGGCGAGCTGACCGCGCGCGCACTGGAGGTGGCCGGCGGCGGCGCTGCCCGGTCGCTGTCGCTGCTGTCCTCGCCACAACAAGGGCTGAGCGACACCTTCGAACAGGCCATGGACATGGCACGCGTCGGCGGCCAGCTCGCCAGCGACCTGGCCGCGCTGGCCCTGATGCCCGACGACTCCCCCACACGGCTCAAAGGCCAACCCGGCCAACACAAACGGGTCGCCTGGTGCGAACCCCTGCCACTCGACGAAGTGAAGGCCATCAGCAAGGCCATGAAATGCTCGATCAACGACGTGCTGTTGAGTTGCGTGGCCGGGGCCATCGGCGGCTACCTGCGACGCCAGGGCGACGACCCGCGCGGCAAAGAGATCCGCGCCATGGTGCCGATCAACCTGCGACCCATGTCAGATGCCTGGAAGTTGGGCAACCGGTTTGGCCTGGTGCCTCTGGTGCTCCCGATCGGCGTGGACAACCCCATCGAGCGCGCGCTGGCGGTGCGTGCACGAATGACCAGCCTCAAGGGCAGCCTGCAGCCGCTGCTGACCTACGGCTTGCTGTCCGTGGCAGGGCTGCTGATCAAACCGGCGCAAGATGCCTTGCTCAGCCTGTTCGGGCGCAAGACCACCGCCGTGATGACCAACGTACCAGGGCCCACCGTGAAGCTCAAGGTGTGTGGCTCCACGCTGGAGCAGACGATGTTCTGGGTCCCGCAAAGTGGCACCGTGGGGCTCGGGGTGTCGATCCTCAGCTACGGCGGTGGGGTGCAGTTCGGCGTGATCGCGGACACCACACTGTGTCCGGATCCGCAAAAAATCATCGACGAGTTCGAACCCGAGTTCCGCCGCCTGATGACCCTGACCCTGATGCTGCCGTGGGGTGGGGACTGACCCCCCCGCGCCGCAGGCGGCGCGGGGGGTCAGCCCAAACGTTTATCGGCGATTTCCAGCAGGCCGTCAAAAATCAGGCTTTCCACCAGCTCGACTGGCGTCGACATGCTGGGCGCCATCTTCCAGCCCGCGCCGCCGGTCATGTAACACACCGGCGCATCACCGCAGTGCTTCTGCAGGTTCTCCACCATGCGCTGGACCGCCCCGGCGATTGCAAACGTGCCGCCGCTGGTGAGGGCATCGCTGGTGTTGGTCGGGAAATCGCGCACTTCACCCGTGGGCACATGCAGCCCCGCTGTACCTGACTCCAGCGCTCGCAACATGATCCCGTGACCGGGCAGGATGATGCCGCCGAGGAAGCGCCCTTCGACGTCGATCGCCTCGACAGTGACCGCCGTGCCCACCATCACCACCACGCAAGGCTTGGGCGGGCCCTGGGACAAAAGCCGCTGGCGCGCACCGATCATGGCAACCCAGCGATCGGTGCCCAGGCGGGCTGGGTGGTCGTACCCATTGACGACGCCCGCTTCTTCGCTGCTGGAGACCACCCACCGCGGCACCACGTCCCACAGTTCCAGTTGCTCTTCCACCCGGCGCTTGACGGCGTCACCGGCCACCACACAGCCCATCACCCAACTTGGCGTCGGCAGGTCGGCCCAGTCACCTTCCGACAGTTTTTCAATATGCTCGAGGAACTGTGCTCCATGCGCCAGCAAACGGGCGCCCACACGCGGCGCATCGTAGAGCGCCCATTTCAGGCGAGTGTTCCCAACGTCCAGGGCCAGAAAAGTCATGGCCGCATTATGACGATGAGGCGGGATGCGCAATGTCGCAGCGCAACAGCGGTAGGATGGATCTTCTGCGGCGCGTCAGAAAACCCCGATCCAGCAGGCGCGCTGCACCGCCGCGAGCTTGTTGTCGGTCTGCAGTTTGGCCATGGCGTTCGAGAGGTGGTAATTCACCGTACGTTCGGAACAGTCCATGCGAAGAGCGGTTTCGCGAGCGGTCAAGCCTTCAAAAGCCAGGTACAGGCTTTCCTGTTCGCGAGGGCTCAACGTGACCCGCTGCTCGGCAATCGAGCGCTTGAGCATGGGCCAGATATTGAAGGCCGACCAGGCCAGTACCGCCGCTTCTGATCGATCCGCAAACGACTTGGGGCTGAACATGAAACATTCGAAGGCCCGCCCTGCCGGCAGACAGAAGGCCACGCGAACCAGGGTCTGGTACCCATGCGCCAGCCACAACCGGCGCCATCGGCTGCCGCTGTCCATGGACGACTTGGAAATGTCCTGCCAGGCGACCAGAGGCGCGTCACTGTCGCGCCAGCTTGCACCAAAATCGCGACTCTCCGCCAGGGCCTGTGCGGCGCCCAGCAACCGAGGGGGATGAATGGCCAGCACCTGCCGGTCATCGCGGCCGCCCGTGGGGTTCGGGCCCAGAACCAGCACCGCCTCGACCCCCTGGTCGTGCAGCGCACAGACCCAGTCGGCGAGGACGGCGTCCAGGCCGACACTGTCAAAGTTGACAGGTAAGGTTGTGGTCATGATCAGGAAAAGCCTTCAACTGTGACAATACGTTTCTCTCGCATCTTGCGGTCAAGACTCCCCGTCGGAAGGAATACATAGTGCGTCTGGACCGATTGTGGTTCCACAGTGCAAAAGCTCGCCTTTGGCGAGGGATGCAGGACGAGATCGTCCATGCCCCGCTGGAAGCTATTTTGCATCCATCGCGCTACCGTCTGATCTGGATCGGTTTTTTTACCTTTTTCGGGCACATCAGCATTGCGATTGTCTGGGGCCAGGTGATTCCCCAGCCCTATGAAAACTACGCCATGCGCGTGGCCATGGCCATGCTGTCCATCGTGTACGTGATGCCCGAGATGCTGCGCGATCCGATGTCGCACAGCAGCGGGCGCTATTTCGGGTTCGCAACCTGGATTCAGCTACCCTGGTTTTTCAGCTGGATGTACTGCATGAACGCGGGCAATGCCGCCTGGCTGGCCAGCATGACGGCGATGATCCTGATCTACTACCACGCCACCGACTGGCGACTGGCCACGCTGGGCCTGGTCACAGGCCTGCCCGCTGGCTATCTGGTCGCCCACGCTTTGCAAGGGCAGACGCCCGTATTCGACAATCCCGGCGTGGCCGTGGTCGTGATCGGATTTGCCTGGATCATGGGTTTGATGCTGGGCTTCTCAAGTGCCAACCTGCGCCGAACCCGCTTGCTCAATACCCTGAGCACCATGGGCGTCATGGCGCACGAGTTGCGAACGCCGCTGGCCACCGTCAACCTGCTGGGTGATGTGATGCGCAATCTGGTGCAGCACGATGTTCCAGAGAGCAAGCGCAAGCGAATTGAAGAGCTGTCGGGTCGTCTGCAAAGCCTGGTGCGCAGCATGAACCAGCAGATCGACACCCAGATCTCCAACGCCCAATTGTTCAGGCTGCCGCGCAACCAGACCCTGATCAGGGCTGCCGAGATGGTGCACGAGACAGTGCAACAGTTTCCCTATCGCTCCACGCGTGAGCGCGATTGTGTGCGTGTGCATATTCAGCAGGACTTCTGCTTCCAGGGCTCGCGCCCGTTGTTTGGCCAGGTGTTGTCCAACCTGATCAAGAACGGATTGCACTCACTGGCGTCTGCCAGCAGCGCGCCCAGCCCTGGCGACCTCCGGGTTGATGTGGGCATCCACCACGGCAAAGGACGCATCGCGGTGTCTGATGAAGGTGTCGGTATCGCGCACGATCTGCAGCAGCGGATCTTCGAGCCGTTCTATTCGACCCAGTCCGGGGCCGGCAGCGGGCTCGGGCTCACGTTCTGCAAAAACGTGGTGGAGTCTGCGCGCGGCACGCTCAGCGTCCACTCGGAATACTCACGCGGGGCGGTCTTCATGATCGATCTGCCGCTCATGCAAGGCCCGCTCCCACTCACCGACACACCGGAATGACGATGCGATGGCACTGACGTTTTCACTCTTTCACCGCCCAGGAAGCATTCTGTTCCTCGACGACGACCCCGACTACCTCGACATGCTCGGCATGGTGGTGCCCGCCAACTGGCAGATCGAGCTTTTTTCGCGCCCCTCGGGTTTCAGCGAGCGCATGCGCCAGGAACCTGCCCGATGGGAGGCCGACGCCAATCTGCAGCTGCAGATGATCGACCGCTGGCGCCACGGCCAGCCACTGATTCCCCAGGTGCTGCGCTATTGGGGAAACAACCCCTCCCGCTACAACCTGGCCAAGACGTGTGTGATCGATTTCGCCATGCCCGGCACCAACGGTCTGCAGGTGTTGGACACCTTGCTGGACTGGCCCGGCTCCCGCGTGCTGCTGACCGGCCAGGCAGACGAGCAGATCGCCGTGCAGGCATTCAACAACGGGCTGATCGATCAGTTCGTGCCCAAACAGGCGCCCGACATCACCCGACTGCTCATGGGCGTCTTGCGCAGACTGTCCATTGCGCCCCATGCCCGGGTCAATGCACTCTGGCGAGGCGCGCTTCAGCCGGTCCAGCAGTCCATTCTGCAGATACCGTCGGTGTCCCAGGCACTGCAGGCCTATGTCGAACAACATTGGGTTGAGTATGCCGTACTGGGCCAGCCCTTTGGTCTGCTTGGCCTGGACGCCACAGGGCGTTGCCATTGGTTGCAACTCGAAGTTGCCTCCAGCCTCGGCGACCTGGCCGAGCTCGTGGCCACGGCAGGGCTGGCGTTCGACGTGGTACGTTCCGTGCAGGCCGGACGCCTGCTGGCCGCCGTCGAACTCCACCAGCAACTGGGCCTGCGCGGGCCGGTGCGCACGGCGCAGGCCATTCCCATGGGTAACGACGGCATGCTGCTGGCAGCGAGCTTTCCCCTGGAAGCCCATGAACTGCCGCAGCCCATCTATGGCTACCAGCACGTGCTGGGTGGCACGGACTCACGCTCCATCTGCGATGATTGAGACACCCCCCGCGCCGCCTTCGGCGTCACCCCCTTGGTAGGGGGGCGCACCCTGTGGTCCGGCGAAGCCGGTTCCACGGGTGCCCTGGATGGGGCACGCGCTCCGGAGGGAGTGACTGCTGCCCCCGCGCCGCCTTCGGCGTCAGCCCTCAAGGGGGGCGGCACTGGCCGACTGGCAAAACCAGCCCGGCGGTGCCCCTGCACGGCGCTATTTCACTCTTCGTGGGTCGCGCTCTGCGCGCTCATCCTCGCCCGGCGCGCAATGATCCAGTCCCATGGCTTGACGATGGGGGCGATTTCTCTCGCCACCGCCTCCAGATGTTCCAGCTCGGCCTCAGTGAGTGCCGCGTTGAGCGTCAGGCGTACCAGGGCGCGGTTGCGACTGGTGGCCGGCGCACAGAAGATGGCGCCGAACACGCCGCGCTCTTCCAGAGCATCGCGCAGCGCCATGGTTTCGGGCTCGGTGCCGGCCTCCAGCGCAATGATCTGCTCGGTGCCCTGGTGGATCGGATAGCCCATGTCGGACAGCGACTGCCGCACCCGGCGCGTCATGTCCTTGAGGCGCTCGCGGGCCGCATCCGCTGCCTTCAATACCCCCACAGTGGACTTGAGGCCGGCAATTTCCGACGGCAACAGACACGAACTGAAAATGTTCGGATAGCTTGAGCTCAGGATGTAATAGCGCATGCTCGCGGGTGCCGTGAAGAACCCCGCGCGTCCCGCGACCGACTTGGCCAGGCTTGCAGAAATGAAATGCACGCGATCGGTCAGCCCCAGTTCGGCACACAGACCTGCTCCGGCAGGACCGTGGGTGCCCAGCGAGTGTGACTCATCGACCAGAATCATGCTGCCGTGCTTTTCGACCACCTCCACCATGGCCTTCAACGGGCACACGGCGCCGGTGGTGCTGTAGACCGAATCCACCACCACCACGCCTGGCCCTTTCTTGCTCATCATGCGGTCGAGGTGATCGGGGTCGTTGTGGCGGAACGCATGCGCTGGCGCCCGGGCGGCATGGGCGCCTTCCCACAGCGAGGTGTGGGCCATGGTGTCTATGTAGACCGGGGTTTGGGGATCTGCGATCGATTGCAGCAAACCCACATTGGCCGAATAGCCCGACTGACACAGAAATGCGTCCTCTTTGCCCACCCAGTCGGCCAAGGTTTGCTCAAAAACACGCGATGGATGCTGATGCAGCAGAAAAACGCCCGATTGAACGACGAATTCGCTGCTTTTGGTGATGGCATCGACCTGGGCTTTGACGATGTCCGGGTGGCCGGTCACTCCCAGGTAGTCGTTGCCGTCCAGTCGCACGGCATTCGGTCCGGGTACCCGCCCGTGCAGCACAAACTTGCCGCCCCACACGCCATTCCATCGCGGCAGGAACTCCCGATCGATCCTGGCTTGCAGGGTGGCCGAAAGGCCGGGTTCACGAAATTTTGTGAGTTCGACTTGCCCCAACGCTTCCATGTTGTTCTCCTAAAAGGACGGAAAACCCCATTGAAAGAAGAAATCGGGCAATATGACCGTGACCCCTGTCAAAGATGACAGGGGTTGTTACGCTTTCTACTCAAGTTTTGGATATAGCCGCCGATATGAGCCACCCGAAGTGGTCACCAACAGCCCGGCAGCCGTCAGTTCTGCCGCCAGGGCAAGCCGCTCAGCTTCCAGCCGCCTCGTCGACCACGCTGCGCCTGGGAGTCGGGATCACCCTCAAAGCCTTCAAGAATGTTGTAAGCCTCCAACCCCAGCTCGGTGGCCCGTTTGGCAGCGGCGATGGATCGAACACCGCTGCGGCACAACATCACCAGCTTCTTCCCGCTGGCACCCGCTTGCCGGACACCATCGTCAAACACCGGATTCATGGTCATGCCGGGCCACTGCTTCCACGCCACCGCCACCGCGCCCGGCACGAAGCCGACCCACTCTCGCTCCGCGTCCGTGCGGACATCCACCAGCACAGCCTCCCCGTCCTGTACCCACCGCCAGGCCAGTTGAGGTGACACATCGCCGGCGTATCCGGCCAGCACCGGGCGGGGCTGCCAAAGCAATGCGCCGTCCAGATCGTGACGCATGCCTGACATGAGGTTGGCTGGCACCGCTTCATCGATCCGGCGTGGCTTTGGCAGGTCCAGCGCAGCCATGATCGCCACGAACTCGGCTTCGCTCTTGCCGGCTATGCGCGGATTGACGGCTTTTTCCTGCCCGATGGTGGAATGGGTGCGCCCCTGGTAGTCATGGCCTGGCCAGACCGTGGTCTCGTCGGGCAGAGCAAACAACACCTCTGTGATGCTGCGATAGAGATCACTTGCGCTGCCTGACTGGAAGTCCGTCCGTCCGCATCCGTTGATCAGCAGCGTGTCCCCAGTGAACACATGCTCCCGCCAGACAAAACTCATGCTGCCCGCCGTGTGCCCTGGCGTGTGCAAGGCCTTGAGCGACTCCCCTCCAAAGGGAAGGCAGTCTCCATGCTGGAGCTGAACCCCGGCGGTACCGATACCGCAACCGTGCGGTGCGGCGGTGCGAGCGCCCGCCAGCTCGGCCAGCTTTCCCGCGCTGGTGATGTGGTCGGCATGGGCATGGGTTTCCACCGCCCATACCAGTCTGAGTCCGTACTCTCGAAGGGTGGCCAGATCGCGCTCAAGCTGCTCGTCCACCGGATCGATGATCACGGCGTCACGGGAACTCTGGTCAAACAGCACATAGGTCCAGGTGCTGGAGGCGGTATCGAAGAGCTGAATCGGCTTCATGGCGGGTCTTTCGCAGATCAGGAATATTTCGACAGCATGTCGGCAACGTCGTCGGCCGGCACGCTCCCCTCAGCGATCACGCAGCCCACCAGCGCAAAGAAGGATTTGTCAAGCGCCTTGCGAACCGCTGCCAATTGTTGGGCCACTTTTTCGCAGTCGGCTTCGGTCTCGATGAGTTTCTGAATGCCACGAACCTGCCCCTCGGCACGCTTGAGACGCAGCACCAAGGCGCGCTTGCGCTCGGGGTCTCGAACGACGGTCATGAATGGTCTCCTTTGTTGGCCAATTCCGGCAACCCGTGATTGAATGACAGGTCATCGGCACTGAGAGCGATTTTATACTCCTTAGGGTATTTTTTGTGTCCAGCCATCACGCTCCCCGGACCGGGTTCGTCGCATCAGCCCGCAAGGTCTTCAAGACGCCAACCGAGGGTCAGCACCATGGTCTTCGACAATCGACTGGGGTAAGATTCATGATTGACGTTTACGTAAACGTCAATCAAGCTCGTCCACCTGCTGCTATGGGATATTGCCCCTCGGCACACCGGAGTACCGCATGCCCAGTTCAAGCGATTTTTCGCTGCCGTTTCCCGTTGCAGCCATCCAGGCCGCCAAAGGCAGTCCCTGGGCCGATTGGCAGGTGCCGGTCGCACGCAATGGCAAAGGCTTCAACATCAAGGCATTCGACACCCGCGCCAAGCCCTACTCCATTGGTAACAAGGGCACAGACCAAGCCGCTGTTGAAACCCTGGCCAAGGAACTTGACGCGCTGCAGGACGTGTTCTACGCCGACAAGCGCTTCAAGCTGCTGCTGGTACTCCAGGGCACCGACACGTCGGGCAAAGACGGTACCGTGCGGGGCGTGTTTTCGCGCACCAGCCCGCTCGGGGTGCACACCGTGGGCTGGAAAGCACCGACCGAGTTGGAGCGCGCGCACGATTACCTCTGGCGCATCCACCAGCACGTGCCGGGGGCCGGCGAGATCATGGTGTTCAACCGCAGCCACTATGAAGACGTGCTGGTTCCACCGGTGAACGGCTGGATCACGCCGGAGCAGACCCGCCAGCGCTACGAACACATCAACGCCTTCGAACGCATGCTGGCCGAAACAGGCACGGTCATTCTCAAGTGCATGCTGCACATCGGCTTTGACGAACAGCGCGAACGCCTGCAAGAACGAATCGACGACCCCAACAAACACTGGAAATTCAGTCATGGCGATGTGGAGGTTCGGCAACAGTGGAATGAGTACCAACAGGCCTATGAAAACCTGCTGGGTGCCACCAGCACGCCCTGGGCACCCTGGACGGTGGTGCCGGCCGACTCCAAGACCCATCGCAACCTGATGATCGCCACGCTGGTGCGCGACACGCTCAAGGCACTGGAACTGCGCTACCCGCCCGACGACCCATCGCTGGCCGGCCTGCGCATCGCCTGAGCAGACAACCTATTCCGAGACAAGCCAACAGAGACATGCCCATGACCCAACTTTCCGCCGACTACCAGGCCCTGGCCAGCTACCGCCCCACGCACAAGGTGCGCTTCGTCACCGCGGCCAGTCTGTTCGACGGCCACGATGCAGCCATCAACATCATGCGCCGCATCCTCCAGGGCATGGGCGCAGAAGTCATTCACCTCGGCCACAACCGCAGCGTGGACGAAGTGGTGACCGCAGCGCTACAGGAAGATGTGCAGGGCATTGCCATCAGTTCTTACCAGGGCGGTCACGTGGAGTACTTCAAGTACATGGTCGACCTGCTCAAGAGCAGGGGCGGCGAGCACATCCAGGTGTTCGGCGGCGGCGGTGGCGTGATTGTTCCCAGCGAGATCCGCGAGCTGCAGGACTACGGCGTGACCCGTATCTACAGCCCCGAAGACGGCCAGAAAATGGGGCTGGCCGGCATGATCGGCGAAATGGTGATGCGCTGCGACCGCGACCTCACCACCCTTGCGCCCCGAACGCTCAGCGCCATCGAAGGCCAGGGCGAGATGAACTGGCGTGCATTGGCGCAGCTCATCACAGCGCTCGAAAGTGGCAAGGCCGACCCGGCCATCGTGACCTCACTGCATGAGCAGGCCAAGTCCCGCAAGGTACCAGTGCTTGGCATCACCGGCACCGGTGGCGCAGGCAAGTCCTCACTCACAGACGAGCTCATCCGGCGCCTGCGACTGGACCAGGACGATACGCTGCGCGTGGCCGTGATCAGCATCGACCCTTCGCGGCGCAAGAGCGGTGGCGCCTTGCTGGGGGACCGCATTCGCATGAACGCCATTGGCCCGTGGCACACCGCCACAGCAAGCAAGGGGGGCAGCGACCCGCAAAACGGCGGAGCCTCCGGCCAACGTGTTTTCATGCGCAGCCTGGCCACACGCGACTTTGGCAGCGAGATCAGCGCGGCGCTGCCGGACGTGATCGCCGCCTGCAAGGTGGCGGCCTTCGACCTGATCATCGTCGAGACGTCGGGTATTGGCCAGGGCGACGCCGCCATCGTGCCGCACGTGGATATTCCGATGTACGTGATGACGCCGGAGTTCGGTGCCGCCAGCCAGCTGGAAAAGATCGACATGCTCGACTTCGCCGAGTTCGTGGCCATCAACAAGTTCGACCGCAAGGGCGCCAGCGATGCGCTGCGCGACGTGGCCAAGCAGGTGCAGCGCAACAAGGAAGCCTGGACCACGCCCACCGAGCAGATGCCGGTGTTCGGCACCATGGCCGCGCGCTTCAACGACGACGGTGTGACCGCGCTCTACCAGGCACTCAAGCTCCGCCTGGGCGAACTGGGACTGCCCCTGTCCGATGGCCGCCTGCCCCGGGTGGCGGTGCGCCACAGCACCAACCAGACACCCATCGTGCCGGGCGCCCGCACGCGCTACCTCGCCGAGATCAGCGACACCGTGCGCGGCTACAAGAGGGCGGCGCGCGAACAGGCGCGCCTGGCGCGCGAGATCCAGCAGTTGCATGCCACCGCCGTGATGCTGCGCGTGGACAAGCCCGAACGGTCGCGTGCCGCCGAAGCCGTGGTCGACCTGGCACAGGTTCGCGAACTGAACCAGGACCCGGCCGCACGCAAGCTGCTGACGCAATGGCCGGACATGCAGAAGGCCTACGCGGGCGACGAGTACGTGGTGAAGATCCGTGACAAGGAAATCCGCACCGCGCTCACCACCAAGAGCCTCTCGGGCACCACCATCCGCAAGGTCGCGCTGCCGCAGTACGAAGACCACGGCGAGATCCTGAAGTGGCTGATGCTGGACAACGTGCCCGGCAGCTTCCCCTACACCGCCGGCACCTTCGCCTTCAAGCGCGAGGGCGAAGATCCCACCCGCATGTTCGCCGGTGAGGGTGATGCTTTCCGCACCAACCGGCGCTTCAAGCTGCTGTCGGCCGGCACGCCTGCCAAGCGACTGTCCACTGCGTTTGACTCGGTCACGCTCTACGGCAACGACCCCGACCCGCGTCCCGACATCTACGGCAAGGTGGGCAATTCGGGCGTGAGCATTGCCACGCTGGACGACATGAAGGTGCTTTACGGCGGCTTCGACCTCTGCCACCCGGCCACGTCGGTCTCGATGACCATCAACGGCCCGGCGCCCAGCATCCTGGCGATGTTCATGAACACCGCCATCGACCAGAGCCTGGAGAAATTCAAGGCCGACAACGGCCGTGACCCCACCGACACCGAAGCCGCCAAGATCCGCGCATGGGTACTTGCCAACGTGCGCGGCACGGTGCAGGCCGACATCCTGAAAGAAGACCAGGGGCAGAACACCTGTATCTTCTCCACCGAGTTTTCACTCAAGGTCATGGGCGACATCGCCGAGTACTTCGTGCATCACGACGTGCGCAACTTCTATTCGGTGAGCATCAGCGGCTACCACATCGCCGAAGCCGGCGCCAACCCCATCAGCCAACTCGCGTTCACGCTCTCCAACGGATTCACCTTTGTGGAAGCGTACCTGGCGCGCGGCATGCACATCGACGACTTCGCGCCCAACCTGAGCTTCTTCTTCAGCAACGGCATGGACCCGGAATACACGGTGCTCGGCCGCGTGGCGCGCCGCATCTGGGCGGTGGCCATGCGCGACAAGTACGGCGCCAATGAGCGCAGCCAGAAGCTCAAATACCACGTGCAGACCAGCGGGCGAAGCCTGCACGCGCAGGAAATCCAGTTCAACGACATCCGCACCACGCTGCAGGCGCTGATTGCCATCTACGACAACTGCAACAGCCTGCACACCAACGCTTTCGACGAGGCCATCACCACGCCCACCGAAGACAGCGTGCGCCGAGCCATGGCGATCCAGCTCATCATCAACCGCGAGTGGGGTCTGGCCAAAAACGAGAACCCCAACCAGGGCGCCTTCATCATCGACGAACTCACCGAACTGGTCGAAGAAGCCGTGTTGCAGGAGTTCGAGAAAATCGCCGAGCGTGGCGGTGTGCTGGGCGCGATGGAGACCGGCTACCAGCGCGGCAAGATCCAGGACGAGTCCATGCACTACGAGATGCTCAAGCACACGGGCGAATACCCGATCGTCGGCGTGAACACTTTCCGCAACCCCAACGGCGAAATCGCACCGGACACACTGGAACTCGCGCGCTCGACCGACGAGGAAAAGCAGAGCCAGCTGCAACGGCTGGCCGACTTCCACGCCCGGCATGCTGACGCCTCACCTGCCATGCTCAAGCGCCTGCAACAGGCGGTGATTGACAACAAGAACGTGTTCGAGGTGTTGATGGAAGCGGTCCGCGTGTGCTCTCTGGGTCAGATCACACGTGCCCTGTTCGAAGTGGGTGGGCAATACCGTCGGAACATGTGACCGCTGGCGGCAGGGCATACCCGGCACCGCAAGGGAGTGCAGGAAGTCACGGTTTGGCTGCCCCGATTCGCGGAATGCGGGTGCAAGGGCACACCTCACCGACAATAGGTGAAAAAAGGGACAACTCCTTTGCCGCCCAGCATTCATGCTTCCTAACCCCTCATCCGATGCGCATGGCGAACGGGCTGACCAGGCTCCGGTAAGCCCTCCATCAGCAACCAGCGCGTCAGATTTTGGGCGGATCTGGCTGCGTGTGCTCGCAACCGGTGCCATCGTGTTGCTGCTGCTGTTGTCTGCCGGACTTCTGCTGACCCAGCGCGACGTGGCCCTGGACAGGGCCAAGGCACAGGCGCAGCGCGAGGTCAAGCGTCTGGCGGCCGAACTGGAAGAGTCGCTGCGGGTGGCCCGGGCCAGCTTGGAGGTTCTGCATGCAGCATCAGAACCAGAACGGACAAGGCTGCTGGCCAACCAGTCGCCGCTGGTTGAATCCCTGAACCTGCCATTCACCCTGCGACGGATTGACCGGCCAACGACCGACCTGCCCGCCAGCCAGTGGGTGCCCGGTCTGGCGCGTGAGCAGTCGGGCGAGTGGGTCCTGCCGATGACCTGGCGCCAGGCGCCAGAGCGCGGTGGCCAGACCTGGGAACTCATGCTGCCACGCAAGACCCTGCTGGAACGCTTTGCATCGGAGGGTCTGCCGCCCGGCGGCAGCATGAGCCTGTTTCGCATCGAAGACGATGGCGCCACCACCATACTCACCCGCTACCCACTGATCGAACAGGAACAGGGCCGCATGATTCGCGGCCGCATCGCCGACGCCATGCAACAGGCTCCCTCAGGGGTCATTGAGGCGGTGGCCGTGATCGACGGTGTGTCACGCATCGTGGGTTACCACCGACTGGGTGAAGGCGCCGAGCGCCTGATGGTGGTGTACGCACTGCCCGTTCAGGACGTGCTGGCCGCCTGGACGGCGGTGCTGCCCATGGCCATCGGGCTGACCCTGCTGGTGGCGGGCGCCATGGCCTTTGGTGCCTGGCGCCTGGACCGGACAATCCATCGCCTGCGCCGCAGCGAGCGGCATTTCCAGACCCTGACCGGTCACCTGCCCGACGTCGTGGTGCGCTATGACCAGAACCTTCGCGTGATGTACGCCAATCCGGCTGTTGAGGCGGCCAACGGTCTCAAGCCGGGGGAAATGCTGGGACGAACCCTTTCCGAGATCGGGGCACCGCCAGAGATCGCAGCGAAATGGAGTGCGTACATCGAAGGCGTCCTGAGAACCGGGCAAAGCGACACCCTGTATTTCTCCTATCCCGGACCAGGGGGCTTGCGCCACTGGGAGGCACAGGCCCTGCTGGAGCCTGCGCTGCCTGGTGACAAGCCCACGGTACTGGCAGTGAGCCGCGACATCACCGAGCGCCACGAAGCAAATGCCCGCCAACTTGCGGCCCAGCAACTGTTTGAATCGGTGTTTCAGGCAGCCCCTGAAGCCATGTCATTGAGCGATTGGGACGATGGGCGGCTCCTGCTGGTCAACGACGCGTTCTGCAGCCTGTTTGGTCGGCCCCGCGAACAGCTGCTCGGCGCCACATCCACCGAGCTGGGACTGTGGCGCGCAAGCGAAAGCCGCCAGCGCCTGTTGGCGGCCCTGGAAAATGGCGAACACGTGCGCGATGCCCAGGGCAGCAGCACAGGCCCGGACGGCCAGGAAATCCACGTGCGCTACAGCGCCGAACGGGTCACAGTGGATGGTCGCCCACGACTGCTGTTGATGTTCCGGGATGTCACACAGCTGGAGCTCGACCAGCGTGCACTGGCGCGCAACGAACTGCGTTTCCGGCTCGCCGCCTCGCGCGGTCAGGTGTGGGAGTGGGATTTTGATCAAGGCTTCATCCAGCCCAGCGACGAGTTCTTCGTGGCGCTGGGGCATGCCGCCCCCCCGGCCGATCGGCTGGCGGACGCCTTTCTGGAACTCCTCCACCCGGACGACCTGCCACGCTTGCGCGTGGCTCTGAAGCGCTTCTTCAAGGGAGAGGCCCCCTATCAACTGGAATTCCGTGCCAGTGACGCCCAGGGCCGCTACCGCTGGTTCGACACGCAGGGCAGTGGCGTGCGAGACGCGCTGGGTCATGTGACCTACATGGCAGGAACCGTTTTTGAAACCACCGAACGCAAGGCCCTGGAAGAAGCCCAGCGACAAACCCTCAATCAGCTGGAGACGGTGGCCAATGCCTCGCCAGCGCTGTTCTGGACCAGCGGGACCGACAATCGCTGCGACTGGTTCAACCAGGCCTGGCTGGCGTTCACCGGTCGCACCATGGAGCAAGAGCTCGGCGAGGGCTGGCTCGAAGGGGTTCACCCCGATGACCGGGACACTTGTCTGGGCGCCTATCTGAACGCATTCGAGGCGCGCGAGCCGTTCAGCATGGAGTACCGTCTGCGCCACCACAGCGGCGAATACCGCTGGTTGCTGGACCAGGGCCGCCCCCGCTTTGATGCCGATCACCGTTTCATTGGCTACATCGGTTCCTGCCTGGACCTGACCGACCTGCGGCAGGCCGAGGCCACCGCGCGCGAGCGCGGTGCCATGCTCGAGCAGGTGTTCGATGTGCTGCAGGACATGCTCTTCGTGGTGGATGCACAGGAACGCTTTGTGTATTTTCACGCCGGGCAGAGGAACCGGCTGTACGCGGCACCCGAGCAGTTCCTGGGGCGGACCGTGGGCGACGTGATGCCCCCCGACACGGTTGCGATGCAGCGCAAAGCCATGGCACAAGCCCGCGAACATGGCATGCAGGAGATGAACTACAGCCTGGACATGCCTGCAGGCCTTCGCCATTTCAACGCCCGCGTGGCCTGGTTGCCCGAAAGCGGGCACTGCATGTTTCTGGTGCGCGACGTCACCGAGCAGCAGGCGGCGCACCGGGAGCGCGAACGCCTGAGCGAGTTTGTCCTGCTGCTGTTTCGCCTGGCCAACCGCTTCATCAACCTGCCAGCCCAGGAATCCGATGCGGCCATCAATGAAGCGCTCGGGGACATGGGCCGATTTGTCGACGCTGACCGAGCCTATCTCTTTGACTACGACTTCGACACCGAAACAGGCTCCAACACTCACGAATGGTGCGCTGAGGGGATCACCCCGGAGATCGAGAATCTGCAGAACCTCCCATTCGAGCTGATCCCCGACTGGATCGGCAAACACCGCCTGGGCCAGGTCATGCACGTTCCCGATACCGAAAACCTGCCCACTGGCGTTCTGCGTGACCTGCTGAACTCGCAGGGCGTCCAGAGCCTGATGGCGCTGCCACTGATGCACGGCGAAAGGTGCATGGGCTTCGTCGGCCTGGACTCGGTGCGCAGAACCCACAACTACGGTGAAGAAGAAACCACCCTGCTGAAGCTGTTCTCCCAGATGCTGGTCAATATCCGCCTGCGGGTGGAGGCAGAAGAACAAATTCGCGAGCTGACCGAAGGGCTGGAGATCAAGGTTGCCGAACGCACGGCGCAGCTGCAGCACAGCGTGCAACAACTCACCACCGTGAACCGCGAACTCGAATCGTTCACCTACTCGGCTTCTCACGATTTGCGTACGCCACTGCGTGGCATCGAAGGTTTCAGCTCGCTGCTGCTTGAAGAACACGCGGATCAATTGGACGAGCAGGGGCGCGAATACCTGCAGCGCATCCAGCGCGCGACGCTGCACATGTCACAGCTGGTCAACGATTTGCTGGCCTATTCGCGACTGCAACAACTGACCGAACAGATTGAACCTGTGAGGCTGGTGAGCTGCGTGCGGGCAGTGGCTGCGCCGTTCCGCGACGAGCTGGAAGCGCGCCAGGGTGAATTGAGCGTTGTGATCCCTGACGACCTTTGGGTGCAAGCCAACGCCAAGGGATTGGCCATCGTCGTGCGCAACCTCATGGACAACGCCCTGAAGTTCACCCCGGCGGGCGAGGTGCCACGCATCCACATCGAAGCGCATGTTCTGGACGGCCGGGTACAGATCAGTGTGGCCGACCAGGGCATCGGATTCGACATGAGGTACCACGACCGGATCTTCGGCATGTTCCAGCGCCTGCACCGGCAAGAGCAGATTCCTGGCACCGGCATCGGGCTGGCGCTGGTTCAGAAAGCGGTGGAGCGCATGGGGGGCCGAATCTGGGCGAGCAGCGCACCGGGCGCGGGTGCCACCTTCTTCGTTGCGCTGCGAGAAGCGCAGCCGCCGTCTACGAACGGGTCACCAGCGGAAGGTTGAGCAGCAAGTTCTGCGGCTTGAGTTTGAGCAGGCCATCGGCAGTCATGGCCAGACCCAGGTAAACCGGCTTTCCCTGAATTTCAGGCAACACGTGTGCAGGGTCATCGAACCGCAAAACAAACAGGCTGATCAGTCGCCCCTGCCGTTCAGGCTCCACTGCATGACCCTGGTAGAGGTCGTTGAGCAGACGGCTGGACTCCGCATCCAGCCCCAGATGCCAGCGCCATGATGGATCGTCCACACGCGCTTCCGGGCGGATCTGAACAGGGGTCCCCAGAAAGTGCCGAACCCATCGTTGAAGCACCAGAGCCAGCGCCTTCAGTCCGGAGTTCGACCGCGTCATGGTGAGCGTGAGTCCATGTGGAAGCTCGTTCTGCACCTCATGCGTCAGATCCAGGACGAAATTGAAACGACCCGCGCCCAACCGGCTTTGCATGTAGCGCGCGCCATTGGCCTCAGCCAGTACCTCGACCTGCACCGCAGGCAAGGCAGCCCCTCCCTGAAGAAGCAATCGCCCTACCGCGCCGGCACCGCCGGTCTCGTTAAGCATGTCCAGCGTATCGGCGTCCCCACTGAGCACCCGCCCCTCACTCACGCTCACCCGTTGTCGGCGGAACAGCATTTCGGCCGCGCGCCAAACCAAGGGATCCGACTCGTCTGCCAGAAGGTGACTGACGATGGCCTGGATCATGAGGTCCAGGAACAGCGGTGGCAACGCAATGGAGCCGGCCTTGAAGAAGCCTGCGTACGCCGCTTCAAGGGATCCAGCCGCCATCACGGCATCGCGAAAGTCAAGAAACAGACGGTGATTGGCCCGCACGTCTTCGTCTGCCAGCGCATCCATTTCAGTCTGCGGCACCGCACGCAAAGGGTCACGCAACAACGCGGCGTGCAAAGCCCGCTCGGCATCACACGACTCGTCCACCAGGGCCAGTTCAGGCCGCTCCAGCCACAACCGCCAGTAGTGGGCAGTGGGCACCAGCCAGCCACGCTCATTGAAAGAAAGGCGGTCGTGACCGCAGGAAGACCAGAAGGTTTCAGACTGAGCAGACATGGAGGCAATCGACAAGATGCGCAGGAGGCGCAGCGGCTCGTGAGCGGGGTTTCGTCAAGGCGACGCTGAAAAAGTACCCGGGGATGCATGCGCCATGAGGGACTTGTTCAACATTGGCTTCGATTGTCCTTCACCACCACAACCCGCTGCCGTGCAATGCCTTCATGCAACGGACCCATGATCCACAAATGACGTCAATGCCGCGTGGCTCCATCCAGTTGCTCATTGCGCCTCTGCATCTGGTCCATTGACTGCTGAACCTGCTCATGCACCCGCTCCTGCGTCTTGCGGGCCTGTTCAAGTTCGATCTGTTTGGTGGCCCCGGCGGTGGCAGCAGTCCCGGCGCTTTCGAGGCCGCAACCGGTGAACGATATTGACAGTGCGGCCATCACAGAAAGAAGGAGAAGGCTTTTGGAACGGATGATCATGAAGCACTCCGGACGTTGGGGGTCTATCAATCCAGATGACCTGACTGCACATGCTCAAGAAGGCACGTGCTCCAGGTCAAGGTCGCTCCCATGCCAACGAACCATGCCAAAAACAAAAAAGCGACCATCTTTCGAAAGGTCGCTTCTTGGGATCTGCTTGGCAAGTGATTGACCTGCAAGGAGAGAATTTTGGTGGCCTGGGACGGAATCGAACCATCGACACGCGGATTTTCAATCCGCTGCTCTACCAACTGAGCTACCGGGCCAAACAGAAGCAAGAGTATAGCAGCATTGCCGCTTCAAAAATCGACCGAGGCTCAGAGCGCGTTGCGCTTGCTGCGAGCCAGATCGACGCCCAATTGCTTGAGTTTGCGGTACAGGTGCGTGCGTTCGAGACCGGTTTTTTCGGCCACACGCGTCATCGAGCCCGACTCTCGTGCCAGGTGGTATTCGAAGTAGGCTTTCTCGAATTCGTCGCGTGCCTCACGCAAGGGGCCATCGAGGTTGAACAGCTGATGGGGCAGTGGGCCGATATCCAGGGCAGGTTCGGGCAGCGTGCCGCCAGTCATGGCCTCCTCCACCGTGAGCTCGCTCATGAAACTGGTACCCGACACTGCTGTGGTCACCATCGCAACGGCGGCCCGTTCGGCCGACTTGTTGAGGCCTTGATCGACCGCCTTGAGCAGCTTCTGCAGCGTGATCGGCTTCTCAAGAAAGGCGCTGGCACCGATGCGCGTGGCCTCCACGGCGGTATCGATCGTGGCATGACCGCTCATCATGATGACGGGCATGGTTAGCAGACCGGAGCTGGCCCACTCTTTGAGGAGCGTCACACCATCGGTGTCGGGCATCCAGATGTCGAGCAACACCAGATCAGGTCGCATTTGTGCCCGCACCGCCCTGGCCTGAGCAGCATTTTCGGCCAGTTCGATGGTGTGGCCTTCATCGTTCAGGATCTCGGAGAGCAAATCCCGTATTCCCAATTCGTCGTCTACAACCAGAATAGTGGCCATGGCTCGGTTCGTTCCCTCAGTCGATGTTGTCAATTCGCAACTGCGAATGATAGCGATACTTGGGCGCCTGCCGGCTGACCCTCGATCTGGCGATTGCTGATGTCCACTCGGCCGCCGTGTTCGTCCATGATCTTCTTGACCACGGCCAGACCCAGGCCGGTGCCTTTGGTCTTGGTGGTCACGTAGGGCTCGAACGCCCGCTTGAGGATGTGCTCGGCAAAACCGGGGCCGCGATCCGTGACCACCAGCCGCACCCATTTGCCAGACTCGGAGCGGGCGGTGCGCAACTGCACTTCTGCCCCCTGCTGCCCACTCATGGCGTCCTGTGCGTTTTGCACCAGGTTGTGCAGAATCTGGCGCACCTGGTGCGGATCGGCCATGGCCATGACCGACCCTTCGACCAGTTCGCAGCGCACAGGCACCGCCGCGTGCTCGTACAGGCCCATGAACTCGCGCACCAGCGCATTCAGGTCCACGGCGCCCAGCTGGGCCGCTGGCAGGCGCGCGTAGTCGCGAAATTCATTGACCAGGCGCTTCATGGCATCGACCTGATCCACGATGGTGCGAACCGACTTGTTCAGAATGGCCTGCTCGGGCGGCTGCACCTTGCCTTCGAGCTTCATGGCCAGCCGCTCGGCCGACAACTGGATGGGTGTGAGGGGGTTCTTGATCTCGTGCGCGAGCCGCCGGGCCACCTCGCCCCAGGCTTTGGCTCGCTGGGCCGAGACCATCTCAGACACATCGTCGAACACCAGCAATCGCTCGTTGCGCGGCAACAGCGCACCACGCGCGATCAAGGTGATGCCTTCGTCGAACGGGGTGGTGCCCGTGGCGGTGAGTTCAAACGATTGCTGCCAGTGCCCGCCCTGGTGAGGTGTCTGATCCGACAGGAAACGTTCGAATTGCTGCAGCACCCCACTGGCAAAGGCTTCGAGGCCCGGTATCTGAGCCAGCGGCTGCCCCATGTGCAGCGAAAGCGGCGTGCGCAAGATGCGCGCCGCGCCGGGGTTCACGCTCTGCAGACAACCTTTGTCGTCCAGGACCACAACGCCGGCGGTCAGGTTGTCCAGAATGGTTTGCAGGTTGTCTCTCGCGGCGTCGACCTGCTCCATGCTGCGCTGCACGGCGGTGCGAGCATCCGAAAGATCCTGGGTCATGTGCGCAAACGTTCGGGTCAGGCCTGCAAGCTCGTCGCGCGAGGTGAGCGCGGGTTTGGGAGACAGGTTGCCCGCCGCGACCTCCCGCATGCCTTCGGCAAGCACCAGCAGGGGCCGGATGAGCTGGTTGCCCAGCAGCACCGCAAGGAGCACCGCGCCGAACACCGCCAGGAACAGCGTCAGGGTGAGTGTGCCGATGTACATGCGCTGCAGCCCCTGCCGCCCCAGTGCACGCTCCTGGTATTCGCGATTGGCGACTTGCACCGCCAGCGCGTCGGCAACCAGCGCGGCAGGCAACGGAGCAACCACCTGCAGATAGCGCGGCTCGGCACTGAACCCGAAGTCCGGTGAGCCGACCAGCGCCATCACCTTGATACGGGCCTGATTCACGGCCAGCATGGCTTCGACTTCACCGTCACTGCCTTCTTCGAGTCCTTCAATCTGGGCCATGACCCGAACCGTGCGCAAATTGCGCAGTTGCGCCGGGTTGGGGCGCTCGGGGCTGAGGTCGAAGCGCGAACTGCCGGCACTGCCCAATGGCTGCCCCGCCGCATTCCAGAGCACCAGATCGGTCACACCCAGCTGTTCACGCAACCGTTCCAGCGCCAGCACGGCCGAAGCACTGGGCTCGCGCGCCAGGCCTTCGGCCGCCACGCGCGTTTTGCCGCTGAGGTCCGCTGCCAGCGTGTCGAGGGTGGTGCGTCCCAGGTTGAGACCCGCCGTCAACGCCGACTCCACGCGCACATCGAACCAGCTCTCGATGGATCGGGAAACAAACTGGTATGAAACCGTGTAGATGAGCAAACCCGGCAGAACGCCCACCAGTCCGATGATGGACGCAAGCTTGATCAGCAAACGGCTGCCGAATTTTCCCCGTTTCAGGCGCAAGGCCAGGCGCACCACGAGCCACAACAGGATAAGCGCCAGAAGAACGGCCACCGCGACGTTGACCCCGACCAGCCACGAAAAATTCTGCTCATAGAGCGCACGGTTGCGTGTGGCCACTGTCAGCAGGAACAGTAGCACCATGCCGACACCGGTCATGAACACCAGGGCGGTCGCGACCACCCAGCGCATGCCAGACTTGCCGAGCTTGAGCGAGTGGTGGCTGGACCCGACGCTGCTCACGTCAGCAGGAGCACGGGAAGGGCGGGTTTCAGGCTCCATCAGATGGCCACTCAGCGTCCGATAGAACCTGCATCGGGCTCGGCATCCGGCGAAGGCTCACCAATGATGGCTTCCTCCACTCGCACCCGCTCACTGGCCTGGATGGCCGGCAATACAAGCCGGCCTTCGCGCTGGATGTTCCATTCAGGCTGGTTGCCCACGCCGATCTGAAATGGCCGTGGCAACAAGGACAGATCCAGCCGCATGCTCCAATCGACCCGGTAGTCGCCGGGATCTCCAGCCGCGACCCCGGCCCCGTCAGCGATTTTCCAGCGGTAAACCCGCCCTACCCCAGCCAGGGCCTCGGCCAGATTGTCGAAGTTCTGATGCAAGGCGTATTGCAGACCCGCACCGCTGTTTCCGTCTCCAGGCTCATTGGACAAACTCACTCGCCAGCGCCGGGTGAGCGGCTGGTAGGCCAGCCTGAGGGTGCGGTGGGCACTGGCCACGCGCCGGTCTGTCCAGTACCAGCGCGGACGGATCACGTCTGCCCGCCAGGCAAAATACAACGGCACGCCCCGGAGCAAAGCGTCTTCCACCAAGGGGCCAGGAACGATATGGATGCGCGCGGTCAGGTGCACAGCCTCAGGTGTTCGCAACAGTTCCTCCTGAACCACAGACAAAGGCTGGGCCTGGACTGGCAGCCAGATGGTGAGCAGCAGCACACAGAAAAACAGCCAGCGGGTGCACATGCCATTGCGGCACACCTTCACGGACATCGCCAGGCCCCCCGTATCAATGCGGGGCCTTGTCGAAGCGGGCGTAAAAGAAACCGTCATGTCCACCCGAATGATTGTCGTTGAACTCCCTTGCGGGGGACGCATGACCCGGGAGCAGATGACCTGGCGAAGGGCAAAGAACGGCGTCGGTGTGGCGCTCAAGAAACGCCGGCACCTGATCCTGCCCTTCGGCACGGAAAACCGAGCAGGTGGCGTAGACCAGACGCCCTCCCGGCTTGACCAGCGGCCAAAGCGCATCCAGCAGGTTTCGTTGTATGCGGGCCAGCTGATCGACATCGCTGGCCCTGCGCAACCAGCGCACGTCCGGATGGCGGCGCACGATTCCGGAAGCCGTGCACGGTGCGTCCAGCAGGATCGCATCGAACCGCTTGCCATCCCACCATGCGTCCGCTCGGGCCGCATCGGCGCTGAGCACCTGAGCAGTGAGGCCAAGCCGATGCAGGTTGTGGTGGATGCGCTCGCAGCGCTTGGGATCCAGGTCCAGTGCCAGCATCTGGACGTTGGCCAGCTCCAGCACGTGCGCGGTCTTGCCACCGGGCGCTGCGCAGGCGTCAAGCACCCGGTCATCAGGCGCCCATTCCCGACCCTGCAGCAACAGGCCCGCAGCCATTTGCGCCGCCTCGTCCTGCACCGAGCAAAGACCCTGGTCAAAGCCCGGCAGGCGCTCCACCGGATGAGGCACACGGAGTTCCAATCCATCGGTCCCGAACAGCGTGGCGTCGATGCCAGCGGCGGCCAGTTCCCTTGCGTAGGTCAGTCGGTCTGTTTTTCTGCGGTTGACGCGAAGCGACATGGGGCCGGGGCGGTTGTTCGCTTCGAGAATGGCCTGCCAGTGGTTCGGGTGATCGCGCTGCAACCGCTCAATCCACCAGAGCGGATGGTTCCAGCGTGCCTGGGGTTGATCTGCCACACGGCCCAGCAAGATTTCCCGCTCCCTCAGGAAGCGGCGCAGGCAGGCATTGATGAAGGCGCTTTGGCGCTGCAGGCTTCGATCCGTCTTCGCGGCGTCCACCACCTGATTCACGACGGTGTGGGCGCTGTAGCTTGGCGTCTCTGGTGCTGGCGCACCAGATGTTTCGACGGCTTCGGTGAGCAGCAGGGACAGTGCGCAGCACATCAGCGCCTGAACCGCCGGGTCGGGCTTGCGCTGAACCAGGCAAGCGAGCAAGGCACGGGTCGTCCCGAGTTGCCGCAACGCATGGAAGGTCAAGGCCTGAACGCCGGGTCTCAGACGGGAAGGCACCTGAGGGAGCACCTCGGCAAGCGACCGCCCTTGTTCAACCGCCTGCACACAGCGCGCCGTGTGCCTCAGCTGGACGGCGAGACTGGTGGGCAAATGCGAGGCCGGGGCTTCTGTCGTCCGGGGAGGCAAAAGATCGCTCAAATCAGAGTCCAGCCAGGGGGTTTGCCGCCAGCGTCGCCGTTTTCTTCTTTGGGGACGGGCGGAGCATCGATCGTCGGCTCTTCTGATCGCCCCAGCGGCAACGGCGCCATGCTGCGGCCGTAGATGCGTCGGATGCGCTGGTCCAGCGTCGGATGGGAGTCGAGCCAGTGGGCGACCGACCCGGTCTCGTTGGCCACCAGCAGCATGTGCTGGACCACCGAGCCCACAGGCCGGGGCACCACCCCTGCGCGCTGCTGGCTGAGCACCTTGCGAAGCACACCACCGAGGCCATCGCGGTTGCGTGTCCACTGCACCGCACGAGCGTCGGCCAGGTATTCGCGTTGTCTCGACACTGCAGCCTGCAGGGCATGTCCAGCCACCCATCCCAGCCAGCCTGCGGCCATGATGGCCAGCCCGATCAGTGCGGCGACCATGCGCCGGTCGCGCGTATCGGGTTCGAACAGAACCTGTCCCAGTCGGTAGAGCATCTCCAGTCCGAACACCATGCCGGCAAGACGCATGTTGAGTCGGGTATCACCTTCGCCGATGTGGCTGAATTCGTGCGCCACCAGACCTTGCAGCTCTTCGCGATTGAGGTTTTCCAGCGCACCCCGAGTGACGGCCACAACCGCATCGTTCACGTCCCATCCGGTTGCAAAGGCATTGATGCCCTGGTCTCGCGGCACCACCATGGCGGTGGGGCGCTTCATGCCGGAGGAAATGCTCATCTCGTCCACGATATTGGCAAAGCGCTTTTCGTCGAAATCACCCGACGGCTGCGCCAGCCGGGCCCCCATTTGCTCGGCCAGACGCACACCCCCATTGCCCGTCAGGCGGGAGGTTTCGACCCACCAGCCCCCCAACACGAACAACAAGGTCACCCCCGTGTTCACTGCAAAGTAGTGGCGGGGATAGTGCATCTCCCCAGGCACCCAGAAGCCCCAGGTGAGTCCCCAGGCAAGGGCCAAGGCGGCATTCACGGCCACCACCAGCAACAGCACGGTCAGGGCAAACGCCAGCACGAGTTTGCGCGTTTGTCCGCGTGCGTCTCGCTGGAACTCGAAAAACCGCATGTCAGCGTTCCGCCAACCCACAGCGCGCGAAGCAACGCCAACCCAGATTCACCGAGGAGCCGGTTCTCCCGGGCCCCAGGTGTCGTCCCCCTTCAGGCGGGTGGCGCCAACGGCGCCGGGGGGGGTGGTGCTTCATTCTCCTTTGCATCAGATCTCGATACGGACGGCCTGGCGCTCGACCTCGCTGGTGGTGGACTCGAGCATGCCCTGGGGCAAGAAGCCAAACAGACGCGCGACGATCACGGTCGGAAATTGTGCGGCTGCGTCGTTGAACTCGAGCACATTGTCGTTGTAGGCCTGGCGTGCAAAACCGATGCGGTTTTCGGTGCTGGCCAGCTCTTCGCTCAGCTCTCGCATGTTCTGATCCGCCTTGAGGTCAGGGTAAGCTTCCACCACAGCAAACAGACGACCCAGAGCACCTCCCAGGAGTTGCTCGGCGCCGGCCAGCGCGCCCAGCGCACCCGCATTCAGCGGGCTGCCGGCGGCGGTCTGCTCAGCCGCCTTGGCCTGATTGCGCGCGGCAATTACCGCCTCCAGGGTGCTGGCCTCATGAGCCAGATATTTGCGCGCCACTTCCACCAGGTTGGGAATCAGGTCGTAGCGGCGCTTGAGCTGCACATCGATCTGTCCGAATGCATTGGCGATCGCGTTCTTCAGTCGCACCAAACGGTTGTATGCACCCACCGCCCAGAAAAAAATCCCCAGTCCCACAGCCAGCAAGACCCACAGCGTGACCGACATGTCTTTCACTCCTTCAATCTGGAACAACCAACCTGTGGGTCACCGACCCACGCCTCCTCGCCTGTAGCGCACCTGCATGTACCGCTGGCAATATACCCCAGCACCTTCGTCCGTTCGAAAGCTCACTGGCCCCAGAAGCCAACAAAAAAGCCCCCGACCTGACGGTCGGGGGCGTTCATGGCTCAGGCGGCAATGGACCGCCTGGATGTTCAGTCTTACTCAGCCGCCTCGCTGGGACTGGAAACATCAGACTGGTCAGCCTGATCCGCTGCCAGCGACAGGGCATCGGCTTCGGCAATGGCGCGGCGCTCTTCGTCGTCCATCTTTTCCTTGACCTTGCGCGCCTCGTGATAGGCCATGCCGGTGCCTGCGGGAATCAGGCGGCCAACAATGACGTTTTCCTTCAGGCCACGCAGTTCGTCGCGTTTGCCCATGATGGCGGCTTCGGTCAGCACACGCGTGGTTTCCTGGAAGGACGCGGCGGAGATGAACGAGTCGGTGGACAGCGATGCCTTGGTGATACCCAGCAACACGTTGCTGTACACCGCAGGCAGCTTGCCCTCGGCACGCAGTGCGTCGTTGGTGTTGAGGATTTCCGAACGCTCGACCTGTTCCCCGGCGATGTAGTTCGAATCACCCACGCTCTCGACAATCACGCGACGCAGCATCTGGCGCACGATCACTTCGATGTGCTTGTCGTTGATCTTCACGCCCTGAAGGCGGTACACATCCTGCACCTCGTCCACGATGTAGCGCGACAGTTCTTCGATGCCCAGCAGGCGCAGGATGTCCTGCGGATCGGCCGGGCCGTCCACCACGCTCTCTCCCTTGTTGACCACCTGGCCTTCGTGCACGAGGATGTTCTTTTCCTTCGGGATGAGTTCGTCCCAGATCTTGCCTTCTGGATCGGTGATCTGCAACCGGACCTTGCCCTTGGTTTCCTTGCCGAACGACACGGTGCCGGTCATTTCGGCCAGCATGCCCTTGTCTTTCGGGCTGCGGGCTTCGAACAGCTCCGCCACACGAGGCAGACCGCCGGTGATGTCGCGCGTCTTCTGACCTTCAACCGGGATGCGCGCCAGCACGTGGCCGGGGCCGACGTCCTGACCGTCGCGCACCTCCAGCAGCGCGCCGATCTGGAAGCCAACGGTCACCGAATGGTCGGTGCCCGGAATCTTCACTTCGTTGCCAGAGGCATCGAGCAGCTTCACAAGCGGACGCACCACCTTGGCAGAACCACGGTGCTTGGGATCGATCACCACCAGCGAGCTCAGGCCGGTCACGTCGTTGACCTGCTTGGCCACGGTAAGGCCCTCTTCCACGTTCTCGAACTTCACCTGACCGGCGAATTCCGTGATGATGGGTCGGGTCAGCGGATCCCAGTTGGCCAGAATCGCGCCGGCCTTGATCGGCTGGTCGGCCTTGACAGCCAGGATGGCGCCGTACGGCACCTTGTGGCGTTCGCGCTCACGACCGATTTCGTCGTGGATGATGATTTCGCCAGAACGGGAAATCACCACCAGCTCGCCCTTGCTGTTGGTCACGTAGCGCATCGTGGCGTTGAAGCCGATCGAACCGCTGGACTTGGCTTCCACGCTGGAGGCCACCGCCGCACGCGACGCAGCACCACCGATGTGGAAAGTGCGCATGGTCAGCTGCGTGCCGGGTTCTCCAATGGACTGGGCGGCAATCACGCCGACCGCTTCACCGATGTTGACCAGGCCGCCGCGACCCAGATCGCGGCCGTAGCACTTGGCGCAGATGCCGAAGCGGGTTTCGCAGGTCAGCGCAGTGCGCACTTTCACCTCGTCCACGCCAGCGGCTTCCAGCTCGTCGAGCATATCCTCGTCCAGCAGCGTGCCCGTAGGCAGCAGCACGGCGCGGTTCTCGGGGTGAATGACGTCTTCGCAGATCGTGCGGCCAAGAATGCGGTCGCGCAGCGATTCGATCACTTCACCACCCTCGACAATGGCGCGCATCACCGTGCCGTTCGAGGTGCCGCAGTCCTGCTGGTTGACCACCAGATCCTGGGTCACATCGACCAGACGGCGGGTCAGGTAACCCGAGTTCGCGGTCTTCAATGCCGTGTCGGCCAGACCCTTTCGCGCACCATGGGTGGAGATGAAGTATTGCAGCACATTCAGACCTTCACGGAAGTTCGCCGTGATGGGGGTCTCGATGATGGAGCCGTCAGGCTTGGCCATCAGACCACGCATGCCGGCCAGCTGGCGGATCTGCGCGGCAGAGCCACGTGCACCGGAGTCGGCCATCATGTAGATGGAGTTGAAGGACTCCTGATCCACTTCATTGCCGTGGCGGTCGGTGGTCTTCTGCTTGGCCAGCTGGGCCATCATGACCTTGGAGATCTCGTCACCGGCCTTGCCCCAGATGTCGACCACCTTGTTGTAGCGCTCACCCGAGGTCACCAGACCAGAGGCGTACTGCTGGGCAATTTCCTTGACCTCTTTTTCGGCGCGATCGATGATGCCGGGCTTCTCCTTGGGTACCAGCATGTCGTCCACAGCAATGGAGATGCCGGCGCGCGTGGCCAGACGGAAACCGTTCTGCAGCAGCTTGTCGGCGAAGACCACGGTTTCCTTCAGACCGCACTTGCGGAACGAGGTGTTGATCAGGCGCGAGATTTCCTTCTTCTTCAGCGCCTTGTTGAGCACGTCGAAAGGCAGGCCCTTGGGCAGGATTTCGGACAGCAGCGCACGACCCACGGTCGTGTCCACCAGGGTGATGAACGGAGTGAACTCGCCCGTGGCTTTGTCCAGGGTGTACTGCACCAGGCGCACGCTGACCTTGGCGGTGATCTCGACCACCTCGTTGTCGAGGGCGCGCTGCAACTCGGCCAGGTCGGCAAAGATCATGCCTTCGCCCTTGCCGTTGATGCGCTCGCGGGTGGCGTAGTACAGACCCAGCACCACGTCTTGCGACGGCACGATGGAAGGCTCGCCCGAAGCGGGGAACAGCACGTTGTTGGAGGCCAGCATCAGGGTGCGGGCTTCGAGCTGCGCCTCCACCGACAGTGGAATGTGAACGGCCATCTGGTCACCGTCAAAGTCGGCGTTGAAAGCGGCACAGACCAGCGGGTGCAGCTGAATGGCTTTGCCTTCGATCAGAATGGGCTCAAACGCCTGGATGCCCAGGCGGTGCAACGTGGGTGCGCGGTTCAGCAGCACCGGGTGCTCCTTGATCACCTCTTCCAGAATGTCCCACACCACCGGCGTACCGGCTTCAACTTCCTTTTTCGCGGCCTTGATGGTGGTCGCGATGCCCATGGCTTCCAGGCGCGAGAAGATGAATGGCTTGAACAGCTCCAGGGCCATCAGTTTGGGCAGGCCGCACTGGTGCAGCTTGAGCGTAGGGCCGACCACGATGACCGAACGGCCCGAGTAGTCGACGCGCTTGCCCAGCAAGTTCTGGCGGAAACGACCGCTCTTGCCCTTGATCATGTCGGCCAGCGACTTCAGCGCGCGCTTGTTGGCGCCCGTCATGGCCTTGCCACGGCGGCCGTTGTCCAGCAGACTGTCCACGGCTTCCTGCAGCATGCGCTTCTCGTTGCGCGCGATGATTTCGGGCGCTTTGAGTTCAAGCAGGCGACGCAGGCGGCTGTTGCGGTTGATGACGCGGCGGTACAAATCGTTCAGATCGGAAGTCGCGAAGCGGCCACCGTCCAGGGGCACCAGCGGACGCAGGTCTGGCGGCAGCACAGGCAGCACATCAAGCACCATCCACTCGGGCTTGATGCCCGACTTCTTGAAGGCCTCCAGCACCTTCAGGCGCTTGGCGTTTTTCTTGATCTTGAGCTCGGAGCCGGTCAGGTCGTTGCGCAGTTTTTCGATCTCGATGTCGAGGTCGATGGCCTGCAGCAGTTCCTTGATGCCCTCAGCGCCCATCTTGGCCACGAATTCGTCGCCGAATTCCTTGCGCTTGGCGTCGAAGTCGTCTTCGCTCATGATGCCGAACTTCTTCAGTGGCGTCATGCCGGGGTCGGTCACCACGTACGCTTCGAAGTACAGCACGCGCTCGATGTCGCGCAGCGTCATGTCCAGGATCAGACCCAGGCGTGACGGCAGCGATTTCAGGAACCAGATGTGGGCGCAAGGCGCGGCCAGATCGATGTGACCCATGCGCTCGCGACGCACCTTGGTCTGCGTGACTTCAACGCCGCACTTCTCGCAGATCACGCCGCGGTGCTTGAGGCGCTTGTACTTGCCGCACAGGCATTCATAGTCCTTGATGGGACCAAAGATCTTGGCGCAGAACAGGCCGTCACGCTCGGGCTTGAAGGTGCGGTAGTTGATGGTTTCGGGCTTCTTGACTTCGCCAAAAGACCACGAACGGATTTTTTCCGGCGATGCCAGACCGATGCGGATGGCATCGAAATGTTCGTCGGGCGTGAACTGCTTGAACAGGTCGAGCAAGGATTTCATGTGAATTTCCTTAAATTACAGAGACAGCGATACAGGAGTGAAGTGACTTGGCCCAGTAGCACCGCGGAACCGGCTCTGCCGGGCCGCAGGTGCTGCCCCCTTGAGGGGGTGACGCGCTTGAGAAGCGCGGCGCAGGGGTGGGTCAACTCCTCTCCAGTTCGATGTCGATACCCAGCGAACGGATTTCCTTGACCAGCACGTTGAACGACTCGGGCATGCCCGCGTCGATCGAGTGCTCGCCCTTGACGATGGACTCGTACACCTTGGTCCGGCCCTGCACGTCGTCCGACTTGACGGTGAGCATTTCCTGCAGGATGTAGGAAGCACCATAGGCTTCCAGCGCCCACACTTCCATCTCGCCGAAACGCTGGCCGCCGAACTGCGCCTTGCCGCCCAGCGGCTGCTGGGTGACGAGCGAGTAAGGGCCGGTCGAGCGGGCGTGCATTTTGTCGTCGACCAAGTGGTGCAACTTCAGGAAGTGCATGTAGCCCACGGTGGTCTTGCGCTCGAAAGCGTCACCGGTGCGGCCGTCGTACAACTGCGCCTGAGTGCGGGTTTCCGTCAGGCCCTTGCGGGTGGCGATGTCGTCCGGGTAGGCCAGCTTCAGCATGGCGCGAATCTCGTCTTCCGAGGCACCATCGAACACCGGTGTGGCAAATGGCACGCCGTTCCTGAGGTTGTCGGCCATCTCCAGCACGTCGGCATCGCTGAGGTCAGACAGCGTTTCCTTCTTGCCAGCCTGGTTGTAAACCGTCTCCAGGAACTGGCGCAGTTCGGCGGCCTTGGCCTCTTCCTGCAGCATGTCGCCAATGCGCTGACCCAGACCCTTCGCGGCCCAGCCCAGATGCACTTCGAGCACTTGGCCCACGTTCATGCGCGAAGGCACGCCCAGCGGGTTGAGCACGATGTCGGCAGGGGTGCCGTCGGCCATGTGGGGCATGTCTTCCACGGGCACGATCTTGGAGACCACGCCTTTGTTGCCGTGACGGCCGGCCATCTTGTCACCGGGCTGCAGGCGGCGCTTGACGGCCAGGTAAACCTTGACCATCTTGAGGACGCCCGCAGGCAGCTCGTCGCCCTGCGTGAGCTTCTTGCGCTTTTCCTCAAAAGACAGGTCGAAGCTGTGACGCGTCTGCTCCATGGAGTTCTTGATCGACTCCAGCTGGGCAGCCACGTTGTCGTCGGCAGGACGGATGTCGAACCAGTGGTATTTCTCCACGTCGTCGAGGTAAGCCTTGTCGATGGTGGTGCCCTTGGACAGCTTCTTGGGGCCACCGTTGGCGACCTTGCCGGTCAGCAGCTTCTCGATCCGGTCGAAGGCGTCGGCTTCCACGATGCGCAGCTGGTCATTCAGGTCCAGACGGAAGCGCTTGAGCTCGTCGTCGATGATCTGCTGGGCGCGCTTGTCGCGTGTGATGCCTTCGCGGGTGAACACCTGCACGTCGATCACGGTGCCTTGTGAACCCTGGTCCACACGCAGCGAGGTGTCCTTCACATCGGAGGCCTTCTCACCGAAGATGGCGCGCAGCAGCTTCTCTTCAGGCGTCAACGTGGTCTCGCCCTTGGGTGTGACCTTGCCGACCAGCACGTCGCCGGGCAACACTTCGGCGCCCACGTAAATGATGCCGGAGTCGTCCAGGCGATTGAGCTGTTGCTCGGCCAGGTTGGGAATGTCGCGGGTGATTTCTTCCGCGCCCAATTTGGTGTCGCGTGCCATCACCACCAGTTCCTCGATGTGGATCGAGGTGTAGCGGTCTTCGGACACGACCTTCTCGGAGATCAGGATCGAATCCTCGAAGTTGTAGCCGTTCCAGGGCATGAAGGCGATCAGCATGTTCTGGCCGATCGAGATTTCACCCAGGTCGGTCGATGCGCCGTCGGCGATCACGTCACCCTTGGCCAACATGTCGCCCTTCTTCACGATGGGGCGCTGATGGATGTTGGTGTTCTGGTTGGAACGCTGGTACTTGATGAGGTTGTAGATGTCCACACCCACTTCACCGGCCATCGCTTCGGCATCGTTCACGCGCACCACGATACGGGTGGCGTCCACGTAGTCGACCTTGCCGCCACGCGTGGCGGTCACCACGGTGCCGGAGTCGATCGCTGCGACGCGCTCGATGCCGGTGCCCACCAGTGGCTTTTCAGGACGCAGCACGGGAACGGCCTGGCGCGACATGTTGGCACCCATCAGCGCGCGGTTTGCATCGTCGTGCTCCAGGAACGGCACCAGGGAAGCCGCCACAGACACGATCTGCGCCGGTGACACGTCCATGTACTGGATGGTGTCGGACGGGGTCAGGATCGACTCGCCCTTTTCACGTGCAGAGATCAGGTCACCGGTCAGGCGGCCTTCTGCGTCGAGCGTGGCGTTGGCCTGTGCGATGACGTACTTGCCTTCTTCAATGGCAGACAGGTAGTCGATCTGGTTCGTGACCTTGCCTTCGATCACGCGGCGGTACGGGGTTTCAATGAAACCGTACTCGTTCAAGCGGGCGTAAAGGGCCAGCGAGTTGATCAGGCCGATGTTCGGACCTTCAGGCGTTTCAATGGGGCAGACGCGACCGTAATGGGTCACATGCACGTCGCGCACTTCAAAGCCGGCGCGCTCGCGGGTCAGACCGCCCGGGCCAAGAGCCGACACGCGGCGCTTGTGGGTGATCTCGGCCAGCGGGTTGGTCTGGTCCATGAACTGTGACAGCTGCGACGCGCCGAAGAACTCTTTGAGGGCCGCAGAAATCGGCTTGGAGTTGATCAGGTCGTGCGGCATCAGCGGCTCTTGCTCGGCCTGGCCCAGACGCTCCTTCACGGCCTTTTCAATGCGTGCCAGACCGGTACGGTACTGGTTTTCGGCGAGTTCACCCACGCAACGCACGCGGCGATTGCCCAGGTGATCGATGTCATCGACTTCGCCGCGGCCGTTGCGCAGGTCCACGAGGATCTTGACCACGGCCAGGATGTCTTCGTTGGACAGCACCATGGGGCCGGTGGATTCGTCGCGGCCCACGCGGGCGTTGAACTTCATGCGGCCCACGCGCGACAGGTCGTAGGTGTCCGGGTTGTAGAACAGGCGGTGGAACAGGGCCTGCACCGCGTCTTCGGTCGGCGGCTCGCCGGGACGCATCATGCGGTAGATGGCCACGCGTGCGGCGAATTCGTCGGCGGTCTCGTCGATGCGCAGGGTCTGGCTGATGTAGGCGCCCTGGTCGAGTTCGTTGGTGTAGAGGACTTGCAGGTCCTGCACGCCAGCGGTGCGCAGCTTCTTCAGCAGGGCTTCGGTCAACTCTTCGTTGGCCTTGGCGATGATTTCACCGGTGTCTTCGTCGACGATGTTGCGCGCAACGACGCGGCCAATCAGGAAGTCCTCAGGCACGCTGATGTGGCTGGTGCCGGACTGCTCGAGTTCGCGGGTGTGGCGCACCGTGATGCGTTTGTCCTTGACAACCACGACCTTGCCCGACTTGTCGGTGATGTCAAAGCGGGCCACTTCACCACGCAGGCGCTCGGGTACGAAGGCCATCTGCGCACCACTGTCCATGAGGCGCATGTGGTCGTTGACGAAGAAGTTGGCCAGGATGGTTTCCGGCGTCAGGCCGATGGCCTTGAGCAGGATCGTGACCGGCATCTTGCGGCGGCGGTCGACGCGGAAGAACAGCACGTCCTTGGGGTCGAATTCGAAGTCGAGCCACGAGCCGCGGTAGGGAATGATGCGAGCGGAGAACAGCAACTTGCCCGAGCTGTGGGTCTTGCCCTTGTCGTGCTCGAAGAACACACCCGGCGAGCGGTGCAGCTGCGACACGATCACGCGCTCGGTGCCATTGATGATGAAGGAGCCCTTGTCGGTCATCAGGGGCACTTCGCCCATGTAGACCTCTTGTTCCTTGACTTCCTTGATCACCTTGGACTGGTTGGTCGAGGATTCACGGTCGTAGATGATCAGCTGCACACGCGCACGAACGGCCGATGCGAAGGTCAGGCCCCGTGTCTGGCATTCGCGCACGTCGAAAGCGGGCTTGGCCAGGTTGTACTCAACGAACTTCATCTCGACAAAGCCGTTGTGCGAGACGATGGGGAATGCGGCCTCAAATGCAGCCTGAAGGCCTTCGTTGGTGCGCTTCTTGGGCGCCGAGCCGGCTTGCAGGAATGCCGTGTAGGCGTCCTTCTGCATCTGCAGCAGGTAGGGAATCTCGAGAACATTCTCGCGACTGCCAAAACTCTTGCGGATGCGTTTGCGTTCGGTGTATGAATAGTTCGATGCTGAGGCCATGAAATCTCCGAGCTCTGCGGCGACTGTCTTGCCAGCCTGACGCGTCAAACGCCAGGGGCTTGCTTGGTGGCTGGCCTCTACCAACCATTGGCGGACGGCCTGCGCGTTGCACACAGGCCCGAACCAAGTCGTCTTCTGCAGTCGGGGTCAGAAGACACTCAAAAGCTGTGTCAGTGACAGGGCTTTTGGGTGTGCTCTGAAAGCACAGAAGGCTGGAGGCCCTTTCGGAGCACTCCAGCCTCGGACAAGGCGCTGAATTACTTCAGTTCGGCCTTGGCGCCGGCTTCCACCAGCTTCTTCACGGCGGCTTCGGCGTCGGCCTTGGCAATCGCTTCTTTCACGTTCTTCGGTGCGCCGTCGACCAGGTCCTTGGCTTCCTTCAGACCCAGGCCGGTGATTTCGCGCACGGCCTTGATGACGGACACCTTGTTCGCGCCGGCTTCGAGCAGCACGACGTTGAACTCGGTCTTTTCTTCAGCGGCAGCTGCGGCACCGCCGCCACCACCTGCGGCAGGCGCGGCCATGGCGGCAGCGCTCACACCAAACTTCTCTTCGATGGCTTTCACCAGGTCGTTGAGTTCCATGACCGTCATGCTGTCCAGCGAGGTCAGAAATGCGTCTTTATCGAATGCCATTTTGATTTCCTAACAATTGGTTAAACGAATCCACCGCGCCTTCAGGCTGCGGCGGCTTCCTCGGCTGCCGGTGCGGCAGCGCCTTCGCCTTTTTTCGCCGCCAGCGCACCCAGCACAACGGCCGTACGCGACATGGGCGACATCAGCAAGCCACACAACTGGGCCAGCAGCACTTCCTTCGAAGGAATGCTGGCGAGTTGCTTCACGCCCTCGACGTCCAGGACTTTGCCTCCGTACACACCGCCGCGAATCACCAGCTTGTCGTTGGTTTTTGCGAACTCGGCCACCACTTTCGCGGCGGCCACGGCGTCTTCAGAGAAGCCATAGATCAGCGGACCGGTCATCTGGTCTGCGGCCACTTCAAACGTGCTGCCAGCCACCGCACGGCGGGCCAGGGTGTTTTTCAACACACTCAGGCTCACACCATTGCTGCGGGCATTGACGCGCAGTTTGTCCATGTTCGCGACCGTGATGCCACGGTATTCCGCCATCACGAGGGTTTGAGCTTTAGCGGCGAGGCTGGTCACTTCGGAAATGACCGCTTCTTTCTCACTGCGATTCAGACTCAAGGTCTACTCCTTAAATGTGCCTTCGGTCGTCGGACCTGGGGCACGCCTCATTGCAGCGACCAACTGTTTTCAGGAACTCGTTCCATCTGCAGCGGGATCGCCATCTGCGTTGGCTTTTCACAATTAAGTCGGACTCTTCCGCAAGGGATTTGAACGACACCAACGGTCTTGGATGGCCCCACCGGCTGGCATTGCTGCCGAGCCGCCGGACCCACCACACCCGGGAGGCCGAAGCCCCCCGAATTCTTCTTGCTACCAGTCAGCGATCACGCCGAGATGGATTGCGTATCGACGCGCACACCGACGCCCATGGTCGACGAGACCGCCACTTTGCGCAGGTAAACACCCTTGCTGGTGGCAGGCTTGGCTTTGGTCAGCGCGTCGATCAGTGCGACGAGGTTGCCTTGCAACTTGTCGGCATCAAACGAACGACGACCGATCGTGCCGTGCACGATGCCTGCCTTGTCGACGCGGAACTGGACCTGACCAGCCTTGGCGTTGCGCACGGCTTGTGCGACGTCAGGCGTCACGGTGCCGACCTTGGGGTTGGGCATCAAGCCACGGGGACCCAGGATCTGACCCAGGGTACCCACGACGCGCATGGCGTCCGGCGAGGCGATCACCACGTCGAAAGGCATGTTGCCAGCCTTGATCTCGGCAGCCAGGTCGTCCATGCCGACGATGTCAGCACCGGCGGCCTTGGCTTCTTCGGCCTTGGCGCCCTGGGCGAACACCGCCACGCGCTTGGTTTTGCCGGTGCCGTTGGGCATCACGACGGCACCACGCACCACCTGGTCAGACTTCTTGGCGTCCACGCCCAACTGGATGGCCACATCGATGGATTCGTCGAACTTGGCGTTCGCACATTCCTTGATGATGGTCAGCGCGTCGGTCAGCGGGTACAGCTTGTTGCTGTCAACCTTGCCTTCAAAGGCTTTTTGTTTCTTGGTCAGCTTGGCCATCTCACACGCCCTCCACAATCACGCCCATCGAGCGGGCCGAACCGGCGATGGTGCGCACAGCAGCGTCCACATCGGCAGCGGTCATGTCTTTCATCTTGGTCTTGGCGATCTCTTCCAGCTGAGCGCGGGTGATCTTGCCGACCTTCTGCTTGTTGGGCACCGGGGAACCTTTGTCCAGCTTGATGGCCTTCTTGATCAGGGTCGTCGCGGGCGGCGTCTTGATGATGAAGGTGAAGCTCTTGTCCGCAAAGGCCGTGATCACCACGGGCAGCGGCAGACCGGGCTCGACGCCCTGAGTCTGGGCGTTGAACGCCTTGCAGAACTCCATGATGTTCAGGCCGCGCTGACCCAGCGCCGGACCGATCGGGGGAGAGGGGTTGGCCTTACCAGCTGGCACTTGCAGCTTGATGAAGCCGACGATTTTTTTCGCCATTTTTTAGCTCCTGCGAGTGCAATCGGCCGTTATGAAAACGACCTCCTCGCGGTTGGGGACCCGAAAGAAACAAGGGCGCCGGCGTCGGGTTGACCCGCCGGCGCCTGGAAAATTCAGGTCTTTTCGACCTGGCTGAATTCGAGTTCGACAGGCGTGGCGCGACCAAAAATGGTCACCGACACGCGCATCTTGTTCTTTTCATAGTTGACCTCTTCCACCGTGCCATTGAAGTCGGTGAAGGGGCCTTCCTTGACGCGAACGTATTCGCCCACGACAAACTCCACCTTGTGGCGAGGCTTGTCGGTGCCTTCCTGCATCTGGTCGACGATCTTCTGGACGTCTTCTTCAGAGATTGGCGCCGGGCGGTTCTTGGCGCCACCCACGAATCCTGTCACCTTGTTGGTGTGCTTGACCAGGTGCCAGGAGTCGTCGTCCATCACCATTTCCACCAGCACATACCCCGGGAAAAACTTGCGCTCGGTGGTGCGCTTCTGCCCGTTCTTGACCTCAACCACTTCTTCAGTGGGAACGAGAATGCGGCCGAACTTGTCCTGCATGCCGGCGCGGTTGATGCGCTCGACGATGTTGCGCTCGGCCGCTTTCTCCATGCCCGAATAGGCGTGGACCACGTACCAACGCATGCCTTCAGCTGCCACACCATCGGTCACCGGGCTGCTCTGATCACTCATGCTTATCTCCAACCCAGAATCAGATCGTAAAAAATCCACTCGACGGTCTTGTCCGTCAGCCACAGGAACAGTCCCATGACAAAGACAAACGCAAACACATAGGCCGTCATCTGGATCGCTTCCTTGCGGGCAGGCCAGACCACCTTCTTGACCTCACGCCAGGCGTCGCGCCCGAACGCAAGAAACTGACGACCAGGCTCGGACACGAAGAAGACACCGATGGCCGCCGCCAGGCCCACCAGCAAACCACCCCACTGGGCATACCCACCCTGCGGCGCCAGCAAGAAGTAAGCGACAAACGCACCCGCCAGCAACAGGATGGCCGCACCCAGCTTGGCTTTGTCTGCGCCGGAGTGAACTGTTTCAACTTCAGAAGTGGCCATAAGGTCTCAATACAATAAAAACACGCGTCAGAAAGGCAAAACCTTGAGACACGCAAGCCCACCAGAGGTCTTTTCGACTTCGGTGGGCTTGTTGACCACAAAACAGGGCGACATCAAAATTGATTCGAATCCCGTTCGGTGGCAGGGGCAGTAGGAATCGAACCTACAACCTTCGGTTTTGGAGACCGACGCTCTGCCAATTGAGCTATACCCCTACTGGCTGGTACCCCTTACGGAGATTTAAGCAAGAATTTTGGCAACCACACCGGCGCCAACGGTACGACCACCTTCGCGGATGGCGAAGCGCAGGCCTTCTTCCATGGCGATGGGGTTGATCAGCTTCACAGTGATCGACACGTTGTCACCCGGCATGACCATTTCCTTGCCTTCTGGCAGCTCGATCGAG
>NZ_JAUSCF010000032.1 GCF_030651625.1 Hydrogenophaga sp.
GGCCATGTACGACAACATCGATACCCTCTACGCCGCGCACAATGCGGCCAAGGCCATCAAACGCGACAACGCCATCAAGGGCATGCCCGTCCCACTGCACCCGGGCGCCGAGCGCTACTACAAGGAAATCGGCCTCATCAAGTAAGACTGCCCAGCCCGCAAGAGATCGCAAACACGCTCTTGGGTGGCGCTTGCCGAGGCTGATCTTCTGATCGGCAGGCGGCCTCCAGCTTCTGCTCGGGGCCGCCTTTTTTCTGGGCTCCCCAGAAGCCTGCTCCATGCAATCCATCGCGCTTCAGTCACCTTCCGAAAAGGCACCTCCATGGACCCGCAGACCCATGAGGGGCCCTGCGGCTGTGCTGGCATCAATCGTCGCCACGCTGGCGCTGGCCGTCTGGTTTGCGTACGCGTGGTTCCATCAAGCCGCATTGCGCGACGCGGAGGCACAGGGCAACGCGGCCATCCAGCGCCTTGCGAGCGATCTGCTGGTATCGGTCGAAAAATTTGAACACCTGCCTTACCTGGTGGGTGCCGAACAGATGCTGACGCAAGCACTGCGGTCGCCAGACAATCCGGCCCGCATAGCCGACGCCAACCGCTACCTGGTGTTCGCCCAGAAGCGCACCGACGTGGCGGCCGTGTACCTGATGGACACTGAGGGCCATACCCTGGCCGCCAGCAACTGGGACCTGTCTTCGAGCTTCGTCGGGCGCAACTACCGCTTCCGACCCTATTTTCAGGACGCGCTCAAGGGCGGAACCGGCAGGTTCTATGCGGTGGGAGTGACCACCGGTGAACCGGGCTTTTTCATTGCCTCGCCCATTCTGGATGCTTCCCAGGTCATCGGTGTCGTCGCAGTGAAGATCGATCTCAACGCTTTCGAGGACAGGTGGCGAGCCGAGAATCTGCAGCTGGCACTCTCCGATGAAAAAGGCGTCCTCTTTCTCACCACCGAACACGCATGGCGGTACCGCGGTCTGTATCCGCTGCCTGGCCCGGTGGTGACCCAACTGCGAGAGACCCTGCAGTACGGCAACCTGACGCCAGGCATCCTGATCGAACACGTGGGCAACGCCCCGGGACCCCAGGTACAGCCCATGAAAGTCGCAGGCACACCCTACCTGGTTCAGGGGCGTACGCTGGACCGGTTTGGCTGGCAACTGCTGCTGTTTTCCGACCCCGCAGAACCACGTGCGCGGGGTCTTCTCGCGGCCGAACTGGTTGGCATGGGCCTGACGCTGCTGCTGTTGCTCATGGCATTGGTCTGGCAATACCGTCGCCGCCTGGCCGAGCGGCAGGCCTCCATGCGCGAACGCGCGCAGGTGGTGGCCGAACTGGAGCATCGCATTGCAACACGCACCGCCGAGCTCACCGCCGCCAACGACGCCGCTGTGCAGACTGGCAAGCTCGCCTTGCTGGGCCAGATGGCCGCCGGCATCAGTCACGAAATATCGCAGCCGCTCACGGCGCTGCGCACGCTGGCAGACAACGCGAGCAAGTTCCTTGAACGCCGGGACGCCGGCAATGCGGGCAACAACTTGCGATTGATTGGCGATCTGTGCACGCGCATGGGCAGCATCGTGGGTGAGCTCAAGGCCTTCGCCCGCAAGGAACCCGCGCGCCTGCAGCCGGTCTCGCTCAGGCACGTGATCGGCAGCTCGCTGATGTTGATCGAACCCCTGCGGCAGGCATCCGGTGCGCGCATCGTCAGCGACGACACCGATCTGCAGGTGATGGGTGACCCGATCCGACTGGAACAGGTGCTGGTGAACCTGCTGCGCAACGGCATCGACGCCATGGAGGCCCAAAAAAGCGAAAGACAGCTCGAGATTCGCGTGCATGCCACCACGGATGGCCAGGTGTGCATGTCGGTACAGGACCACGGCCCCGGGCTCAGCCCCGATGTGCTGCAACACCTGTTCGAGCCCTTTTTCACCACCAAGCCCAGTGGCAAAGGACTGGGTCTGGGCCTGGCATTGTCCAAGGCGATCGTTCGCGAAATGGGGGGACGCATCGACGCAGTCAACACCCACCCCGGTGCCCGGTTCGACCTCATCCTGCAACCAGCTTCCCCAACGCCCGAGCCCCATGCACGTCCTGCTGATTGAAGACGACCCAACCGTGATGCTGGGCGCCGTGCAGGCGTTTCAGCTCGCAGACATCCCTGTGGCACAGGCCACCACCGTCGAGGCCGCCATGCAACTGTGCGCCCGCGAATGCCCGGCCGCTGTGTTGACCGACGTCTGCCTGCCGGACGAAGACGGTTTCGAATTGCTCCGGCGCGTGCGCGCGCTAGACGCCGAAGTGCCCGTGATCCTCATGACGGGACACGGTGACATTCGCATGGCGGTGGAGGCCATGCACCTGGGAGCGTACGATTTTCTGGAAAAGCCGTTTTCCTCCGAGAGGCTGGTCGACGTGATGCGCCGCGCGCTGGAGAAGCGCCGGCTGGTGCTGGACAACCGGCGCCTGCAATCCTTGGTGGCTTCTCGGCACGAACACGGCCTGGTGGGCCAGACGCCCGGCATGATCGAGGTGCAACGGCGAATTGCGGCGCTCGCTCCCACGCAGGTTGACGTGCTCGTGCGCGGCGAGACCGGCACCGGAAAGGAAGTGGTGGCGCGGGCCATCCACGAGGCCTCGGGCCGGACTGGCCCCTTCGTGGCGATCAACTGCGGGGCCTTGCCCGAATCGATTTTCGAGAGCGAAATGTTCGGCCATGAAGCTGGCGCGTTCACAGGTGCGGCGCGCAAGCGGGTGGGCAAACTGGAATACGCACGGGGTGGCACGGTTTTCCTCGACGAGATCGAAAGTCTGCCCATGACGCAGCAGGTGAAGTTGCTTCGGGTCCTGCAGGAACGCGCTATCGAACGCCTGGGTGGCAACGAAAGCCACCGCATCGACTGCCGCTTTGTCGCAGCGGCCAAGGAAGACCTCAAGGCACTGTGCGATACCGGTCAGTTCCGCGCCGACCTCTACTATCGCCTGCATGTGGCCAGCATTGAACTGCCACCGTTGCGCGAGCGACGCGACGACATCCCGATGCTCATGGCGCACTGTCTGCGCCTGTCGGCCGAGCGCTACCAGAGCGAACCACCCCAGCTGTCCCCGGCCCAGATGGCGCAATGGATGGCGCACCCCTGGCCCGGGAATGTGCGCGAGCTCAAGAACGTGGCCGACCGCCTCTGCCTCGGTCTGGAGCCGGACGCGCGCATTGCCGTCGACGTTGCGCCACACAACACCTCGCTGAACCAGCAGGTGGACGGCTTTGAGCGCCAGTTGCTGGTACATGCCCTCACGAGCAGCCAGGGCAGTGTGGCCGCGGCGGCAGAGCACCTGCAAGTGCCGCGCAAAACGCTGTACGACAAACTGACGCGGCATGCGATCGACCCAGCAGATTTCCGATGACAGTCAGGATGAAACCCGATGTGCGATGACCCGCACGACCGGGTTCGATCTTTCTTGAAATCCGCACACCGACGGCCCCCGTCTGTAACAAAATCAACCACTTGGGTGAAGATCCACACTGGCAGGCAAGTTGCTAAACAGAACACAACCCCGCGACCGGAGGTGGCGAGGTTGCATCAACCCCAACTGGAGACAACATGAAAAAGTTACGCGCCTTCACGACCGCTTGCGCCCTGGTGGTCGCCTCAAGCACCGCCCTGATCACAGGCACTGCGGTGGCCCAGCAACAGCAGTTCATCAACGTGCTCACCGGCGGCCAGAGCGGCGTCTACTACCCCATGGGTGTGGCCCTCTCCCAGATCTTTGCCAAAGACATCCCCAATGTGCGCTCCACCGCCCAGGTCACC
>NZ_JAUSCF010000011.1 GCF_030651625.1 Hydrogenophaga sp.
CAACCAACCCTTCCGCTTCAACGGCACCGGCCAGGTGCTGGTGAAATCGGCCCGCGTGGCCGACGTAGAAAGCGCCGCACTGGCGATTGACCCGCTGATTCAGGCTGGCGTGCAGCTGGGGGGCGAAAACGAAGGCGGCCGCAGCGGCCCGCGCTACCAGCTGCGCGGCTTCAATGACATCAAGGCCCCGTTGCTGGCAGAGGCCACCCGCAATGCCAGAGAACAGGCCGACAAGTTCGCTGCCGAAGCGGGTGCCCGACTGGGGCCATTGAAGAACGCCAACCAGGGTGTGATCCGAATCACCGGGGACGACGGGAATGACTTCGACGATGGGAGTTCGCGCACCAAGCGGTTACGGGTGGTGAGTACGTTTGAGTATGAGTTGAGGTGAGGGGCGCACGGGGGGTGTGCCAAATTGCCTCCAGCGCGAAATGCCTTGATCCAGGGGCAGCAAGGGTCCGGCTCCACCGGCCCAAGCTGCCGTCCCCCCTCCAAGCCGAAGGCGCTAGAGAGGGGGGAAGCCGCGTCAGCGGCGCAGGGGGGAGTGCGTCACCATCCGCGTGAGCGCCGGATTCGCCTTGAGCAGGGCTTCGATGCCCGGGCGGGGCCGGCGGGTGGCGGCGTCGGCCTGGAATGCCTGCTCCATGGCCATCGAGGCGGCCAGCAAGGCGGCGTCACCGCGCAGGGGGCCGATCACCTGCAGGCCGAACGGCATGCCCCGCGAATCCACGCCACAGGGCAGCGAGATCGTGGGGTTGGTGGCCAGCGTGACCACGTAGGTCAGCGACAGCCACTCGTAGTAATTGCGCATCGTCTGGCCATCCACGCGCTCGGCATACAGCTGCGTCCAGGGGAACGGCGACATGGGCGTGACCGGCGCCACGATCAGGTCGCAGCGGGAGAGCGCGTGCGCAAAGTGGCGAGCGATGCGGGTCTGTTCCAGATGCGCCCAGGCACGGTCGGCCAGGGTGAAACCGGCGGCCATTTCCACATTGGCCACCACGTTGGGGCCGAGCGTTTCGGGCGCCTTTTCAAAGGTTTCGCCGTACGCGGCCAGAAACGTTTCCGAGCGCAGGATGTCGAACGCACGGTGCGCGTCCTGCGTGAGGCCCAGATCGATCGTTTCGCAGCTGTGCACCTGCGAAGACAAGCGCTTCACGCGATCGCGAAAGGTCTTGCGGATGTCGGGCTCCACCGCGCAAACGCCAAAGTCTTCCACGACGCCGATGCGCAAGGTGGACAGGTCGACCTCGGGCAGCGGCCAGTAGGCATCGCCGGACACGTCGCGGCTGATGGGGTCGTAGGGGTGCGAACCCACGCTGGCGGCCATGAAAAAAGCGGTGTCCTGCACACTGCGGGCCATGGGACCCAGAACGGACAGAACGGACCAGCCCAGTGCCCGGTGGTCGTTGGCAATCAGCCCGGGGCTGGGGCGCAGGCCCACCACACCACACAGCGACGCCGGAATGCGCAGCGAGCCGCCGGTGTCTGACCCGGTGCACAGGGGCAGCATGTCGGTGGCCAGTGCGGCCGCCGACCCGCCAGACGAGCCACCGGCGTTGAGCTGGTTGTCAAACGGGTTGCCAGTGGCACCCCACACCGGGTTGCGTGTGTTGCCACCGGCGCCCATGTCGGGCACGTTGGTCTTGGCGGTGACGATGGCACCGGCATGGCGCAGGCGTGCCACCAGGGCGGTGTCTTCGGTGGGCACGTGGTCGCGCAGGCCCACGTTGCCACAGGTGGTGAGCAGGCCAGCGGTGTGTTGCAGGTCCTTCACCCCGATGGGAAGGCCATGCAGCAGCGGCAATGCTTCGCCGCGCAGCACCTGCGCTTCAGCTTCGCGGGCCTGTGCCAGCGCACGGTCAAAGTCGGTGGCGGCGATGGCGTTGACGCCGGGGTTCAGTGCCTCGATGCGGTCGATGCACGCCTTCATCAGCTCGACGGGGGAAATTTCACGTCGCCCGATGAGGCGGCGAAGTTCAAGCGCGGAACGCGCGGTCAGATCTTTGTGTCGCAATTGCTGCACCGGAATATTGGCTTTGTGAATATGGGCGCGCAACAGCGGCAGCGCCCGCGCGACCTGATTGTCATGGACCGAACCCGGTTGCCAGGCCAGTCTTTTGTAACGCTTCGCGTACCAAAGGTTCCGAAATGACCGCCATGAGCGCCCCCACGTGCCCGGCAGGGCGGATCAGGTCCCGAGTGACGGGTGCGGTGCCGCAGACCCTTATTTGCGCTGGTCGGTGATCCAGTCGGCCGTCGCGAAAAGCAGGCCGGAGATCACGAAGGTCAGGTGGATTGCGATCTTCCAGCCCAGCTCTTCGCCCGTGAGCGTGGTGCTGACCAGAAACGCCTTGAGCAGCTCCACCGCCGAAATGGCCACGATGGCACCGATCAGCTTCATCTTCAGATCGGCAAAACCCACCTTGCCCATCCAGGCAGGCCGGTCCTCATGGTCGCCGATGCTCAGCTTGGAGACGAAGTTCTCGTAAGAGCTGAACACGATGATCAGCAGCAGCACGGCAATCAGCGCGGTGTCCACCAGCGTCAGGATGGAGATGACCGTGTCGTGCTGGATGATGCCCAGTACCCCCTGGATCAGAAGCACCAGCTCCTTGAAGAACTTGAGCAGCATGACCACCATGCCGACAATGAGACCGAGCAGGAACGGCACCAGAATCCATCGGCTGGAGAAGATGAACTTCTCAAGTGCCAGTTCGACTTTGTTGGGGGTGGGGGACATGGTGAAGATTGAAGGCGATAAGTCGGCGAAAGCGCCGGGCGCAAGGATAGCGGAAGATGGCAATCGAAAAAGATCGAGAAGAGACGCTGCGCACAGGTTCTGCAACGGTTTCAGCGCCCGGTCTGGGTCTGACCCGGATGCCGGGACCAGTCGAATCAATCAGAAGGAATCCGACACAGGTCCGGTCACTTCCACTTGGATACCTTCGGTGGCGCGAGCCAATGGTTCCGGCAACGTTCTATCCACCACAAGCACGCGGACGTTTTGCCAAGGCAGGCTGGTGATCAGACCAGGGGCTTCGAACTTGCTGGCATCGGCCACCACGATCACGCTGCCGGCATGCGGACTCACCGCCTGCTTGAACTCGACCTCAAAGGGGTCGAAGTCGAGGCAGCCACCTCGTGCGCTCAAGGCGGCCACGGAAACAATCAGGTAGTCCGGGTGCAATTGTGTGGCAAAGCGCATGGCATTGGCACCAGCGAGTGTCATGTCGCTGCTGCGCAGGGTACCGCCCGGCAGCATCACAGTGTGCCGGTCGCCGCCCAGGGCCAGCGCGCGCGCCACCTCCAGCGATGGGGTCGCCACCGTCAAGCCGCGGCGTTCGGCAAGGGCTTCGGCCACGAAACAGGCGGTGCTGCTGTTGTCCAGGACGACGCTTGCACCCTCTGGCAGCAACCGGGAAACATGCTGCGCCAGACGCCGCTTGATGGCGACATTGGTGCGCAAGCGAAGCTGGAAGGGCGACTCCTGCACATCGCGGTGCAGGCTGACACCACCATGAAATTTTTCCACGATGCCGTCGTCCGCCATGGCCTGCAAATCGCGCCGCACCGTCTCGCCCGACACGCCCAGGCGCTGCGCCAGTTCTGCCGTGGTGATGGAGGGCGTGGCGCGCAGGATCTCGAAAATGCGTTCCTTTCGTGCGCTCAGCACGGGCGTCAGGCTCATCGGCATCAGACACGCCCGGTCAACAGCGCGCCGGTGTGGGCGTCGAACACGCGAATTCGGGCGAGTTCGGGCTCGAGGACAATGGCCTGCTCAGCCTCGAGAACAGCGTCGGCTTCGGTGCGCACCAGCACATCGGATTCACCAACCCTGATCTGGGCGTAGGCCTCGGCACCAAGCCGCTCCACCCGCTGCACCACCCCACGCCAACTCAGAGGGGCCGGCACCTGCTCGACGGAGATGGCCAACTCTTCCGGGCGCAGGCCCAGCACAGCACAGTGCTGGATGGCGACATCGCCATACTGGGCATTCAGCCACGCGCGACCTGGCGTGAGCGCTTCCGGTACTGGGAGGAAGTTCATCTCGGGCGAGCCGATGAACGAAGCCACGAAACGGTTCGCGGGTCGGCGGTAGACCTCCATCGGCGCCCCGACCTGACACAGGTGCCCGCGATCCATCACGGCGATCCGGGTGCCCAGGGTCATCGCTTCCACCTGGTCGTGCGTCACGTACACGATGGTGATGCCGAGTTCAGCGTGCAGACGCTCCAGCTCACTACGCATGTGGGTGCGCAGCTTGGCGTCCAGGTTGGAGAGCGGCTCGTCAAAAAGAAAGACCTTGGGTTTGCGCACGAGCGCACGACCAATGGCCACGCGCTGGCGCTGACCACCGGAGAGTTCGTTCGGGCGGCGTTGCAGCAGTTCGGTGATCTGCAGCCGTTGCGCGGCTTCCTGCACGCGTGCCTCGATCTCGTCGCGCGCAAGCCGGCTGGTGCGCAACAGCCCGAAGGCCATGTTCATGTGGACCGTCATGTGCGGATAGAGCGCGTAAGACTGGAACACCATCGCGATATCGCGCTCGTGCGGTTCCGCGTGGGTGACGTCGCGTCCGCCAATCAGCAGTCGCCCTTCACTGATGTCTTCCAGGCCGGCGATCATGCGCAGGGTGGTGGACTTGCCGCAACCAGACGGTCCGACCAGGACCATGAATTCGCCGGCCTGCACTTCGAGATCGAGGCCCTCCACGGCGACGTGGTCGCGATAGCGTTTGCTGATGCCTTGCAGGGAGATGGCGGTCATGGGTGTGAATGGTCAGAGCGGGCAAAAAAGAAACTCATTTCAGACCAGCGTGCATGAAACTGTCGACAAAGCGGCGCTGGAAGATCAGGAACAGCAGCATGAGCGGCGCGATGACCACCATGGTGGCGGCCATCAGGCGCGGCCAGTCGGCCCCGCTGTCGGCCTTCGCCAGCAACCCCAGCCCGATGGGCAGGGTGCGCACCGACTCGCTGTTGGTGACCAGCAGCGGCCACATGTAGTCGTTCCAGTGGGTCACGACGGAAATCATGCCGAACGCGATCAGCGTGGGTTTCACCAGAGGCAGGTAGACATGCCACAGGGTGGCCCAGTGGCCGCAGCCGTCCAGGCGCGCTGCGTCGGCCAGGTCTTGCGGCACCTGCCGGAAGGCCTGGCGCAGCATGAAGGTGCCATAGCCGCTGGCGATGAACGGCACCATCAGCGCCCACAGGCTGTTGAGCAGGCCCAGCTCGCGCACGGTGATGAAGTTGGTGAGAAAGGTGGCATAGATCGGGAACATCACCTGCAGAAGAAACAACCCGAACAGCAGATCGCGCCCGGGGAAGCGCAAGCGCGCGAACGCATAGGCGGCCAAGGTGATGGTAGTAAGTTGCGCAAGCAAGATGCCACCGGTCACCAGCAACGAGTTGATGAGATAGGAGCCAAAGGGGGCAACCGACAAGGCCGCCGGGTAATTGCTCCATTGCAGCACCTGCGGCAACAGTCCGGCAGCAGGATCAAAGATCTCGGCGCGGGTCTTGAGTGAGGTCAGCGCCATCCAGGCCAGCGGGCTCAACCACAACAGCATCACCGGAACCAGCAGCCAGTGCATCCAGCGCGAACGCGTAAGAAACATCTTGATCTGCATGTCAGTTCTCCACCGATCCCGTGCATGCGAGACCACCAGTTTCAGGGGCAAGGGGGGTCCGGCTTTGCCGGTCCGAGGTGCCACCCCCCTTCCAGGGGGAAGTACCAGAGGTGCGAAGGCGGTGAGCCATTTCTATCGGCCCATGTAGTGCACGCGGCGGCCCAGCGTCAGCGCAACGATGGCAATCAGGCCGCCGACCACGAGCAGCAGGATGTTGGCGATTGCCGATGCGGTGCCGATGTCCTGAAACTGGAAAGCGTTCTGGTAGATGTAGAAAGTGAGGACGTTGGTGGCGTCAGCCGGGCCGCCCTGGGTCATCACGAACACATAGTCGAAGATCTGGTAGGAGTGCAGCACGCCGATCACCACGACGAAGTACAGCGTGGGCGATATCAGTGGTACGGTGATGTGCACCAGTTGGCGGAAGCCGGACACGCCGTCAAGCCGGGCAGCCTCGTACAGGTCGCGCGGCACCAGCTGCAGCGCAGCCAAAAGGATCAGCATGAAGTACCCGGCGTATTTCCAGATGCTCATGAAGATGATCGCGGGCAAGGCCCAACGGGGGTCATACAGCCATTCAAGCTTGGGCAGGCCCAACCAGGCGAGCAAGGCATTGACAGGACCGTAGCCCGGCGCGTAGAGAAACACCCACACCATACCGGCGGCCACCGACGGGATCATCACCGGGTAGAAGAACGTGGACCGGTACAGCGCGGTGCCACGCAGGCCTCGGTCCAGTGCCACCGCCAGCAGCAACGCCAGACCAATCGAAGTGGGCACCGTCACGACCATGTAGACGACGGTGTTGCGCAGCGACTGCCAGAACAGCGCGTCGTGCCACAGGCGCTGGTAGTTCTCCCAGCCCACATAGAAGATCTCGCTGGAGCCGAGCTGAACATCGAAGAACCCGTAGGCAGCCGAACGCAGGATGGGCCAGTAGGTGAACGCCGCCAGGAACACCAGCGAAGGCGCGAGCATCACCAGTGCGGTGAGCAGCTCGCGACGACGCCGACGTTTCAGCGCGTGACCCGCTGGCTCGGCAGGTTCGACCGTCTGCGGGTTCATGGTGTGTGCAATCAGCTGCGGCGGCGAGACAGACGCTGGATTTCGAGGTTGGACTTGGCGGTCGCCTCGCGCAATGCGGCGTCGGGCTTGACCTCGCCCACCAGCGTGCGGTCGATCGCGCTTTGCAGGTGGCTGCGAACCTTGTGGTAGCCCGGTACCTGCAGGAAAGCGCCGGCCACTTCGGCAGTGACAAATGCGGTGCGGGCCTCGGGCTGCTTGGCCACGTGCGCCTTGAGCACCGGTGTCTCCCAGGACGACTTGCGCGCGGCCAGGTAGCCGGTGTCGATACACCACTGCGCCTGGTTGGCGGTGTTGGTCATCCAGCGCGCGAAGGTCCAGGCGGCCCGCTTGTGGGCATCAGGCTGCTTCTTGGCGATGAGGATCGGACCACCACCCATGGTCGAGCCGATCATCTTGTTCTTGGGCATGGGCACCACACCCACCGGGAAAGACGACGACTTGAGGATGTTGGTCATCGAACCGGTCGAGTGATAGAGCATGGCCGTGCGACCGGCCATGAAGTCATTGGCCGAGCTCTGCCAGGTCGATGCCGCGGGCATCGTGCCGGCCTGGACCATGCGCAGCCAGAACTCGAGTGCATCCACACTCTCAGGTGCATCGAAGGCCACTTTTTCCTTGTTCCAGAACACCAGGCCGTTCTGGCGCACGAAGCTTTCAAAGATCCAGTCGTGCCAGCCGCCGCCGATGGTCAGGCCCCACTGTGCGGTGGCGTCGCCCTGTCGCACGGTGAGCGCCTTGGCCGCGGCCTCCAGCTCGCTCCAGTTGGTCGGCCCTGCCTTGACACCGGCCTTTTCAAACGCTGTCTTGTTGTAGTACACCACGGGTGTGCTGCACTGGAACGGCAGTCCGTAGAGCTTGTCGTCGGACATGCAAGTACCCAGGAAACCGGGCATGAAGTCCTGGTAAATGTCGTCTACCTTGGCCAGCGCAGTCACGTCTTCCAGGGCATCCATGGCCAGAAAGGTCGTCAGCATGGAGTTGATCGGCAGCCACGAAGCTGGCGGGTCGCCCACGCCCAGGGCGGTCATCACCTTTTGCTCGGTGTTGTCGTAGCTGCCGGCGTAGATGGCTTCCACCTGAATGTCGCTGTGGGCGGCATTGAAGCTGCTGATCATGTTCGAGACCAGGCGGTTGATGTCACCCGAGACACCCACCGGGTACATGAAGGCCAGCTTGACTTGCTGCTGCCCGGAGGCAAACAGTGGCATGCCACCCAGCATGGCGGCGGCCGATACGGTGGCGCTGCTCTTGAGAAACTGGCGGCGCTGATGGGAGACACTTTCCAGTGAATGAGGCAGTGAGCAATTGATACGGGACATAGTGCAGTTCCTTCAGGACAGGGTTGGAAACAACAGCAAAGACGATGCGAGTTGCATGTTCCCGCCTCAACGTGACAACCATATGAAATCCACACCAACACCACCAATTCCACATTCTTTTGTGGAATTGGTGGTGTTGCGCCATGGACTTCACAAGTGCGACTGCCTGGTCTGACCCATGCGGATGCGGTCGGCTCCCGGGGGATGCAGCCGCCGCAAGCCATGCGCTTCGAGCTTGCGGGGGTACACATCGCTTTCCACCAGCCAGCGCGTGCCCGAGATGCCCAGCCACTGAAAGCGCCGGGACGGTGACTCCTCTGCGACCACCTCGGCGATGTGCAGCCAGGGCAATGGCAACCGCGGAGCCACCTGCTCGAAGGCCTGTTGAATGGTTTTGTCGGGGCGGATGAGGTAGTCGGCACTCACCGCGGCGAGCTTGCGGGCCGGGTCGAGCATGCTTGTGGCGCAGGCCTCCATGTCGCCGTGCTCCAGTGCGCGCACGCCGGTTGACAGCGAGGGCGTGAGCATCGACCCCTCGGGATGGGAATGGGACCCGAGCCAGCGGTACCTTCGCTGCAATGGGTGCGGTAGCACAGGGCAGCACCTTCATCGGTGCAACCCACGATGCCGATGCGTTGAGGCGACGTCATGAAAGATGGGCAGTCAACGGGCAACCATGGTCGCCGCGCTCACCGCCCACCCGCCGAACGAGGAATCAGTCCGACGTGCCGTCGTTGTGGGACTCTTCCCTAAGCTTCTTGAAGTTCACATAGCGGCTCACAAAGATGGGCGCCACGAAGCCGACCACAGCCACGGTGAGGAAGCCCACTGCCAGCGGCGATCCATAAAGAATGGACAGATCGCCATCAGAAATGGTGAGCGCGCGCCGCAGGTTCTTCTCCATCAACTCGCCCAGCAACACACCCAGAATCACCGGCACCATGGGAATGCTGAGCTTGCGGAACACCCAGCCCAGCACACCGAAACCAATCATGAGCATGAGGTCGAAGGTGGAGTTGGTGAGCGCATAAATGCCGATGAAAGAGATCATGGCCACGGCCGGCATCAGGTAGTAAGCCGGCACGCGCAGCACGCGGGTGAACAGACCCACCATGGGGATGTTGAGCAGCAGCAGCATGACGTTGCCGATGAACAGCGCGGCGATCAGACCCCAGACCACATCGGGGTTGTTGGTGAAGAGCAGCGGGCCGGGGGTGATGTCGAGCGAGAGCAGCATGGCCAGCAGCACGGCCGTGGTGCCGGAGCCCGGCACACCCAGTGCCAGCATGGGCACCAGAGCGCCACCGGCCGCGGCGTTGTTGCCGGCTTCAGGTGCGGCCACCCCGCGTGGATCGCCCTTGCCAAAATTGCCTTTCTTGCCCACCCATTTTTTCTCCAGCGTGTACGCCAGGAACGAGCCCAGCGAGGCACCCGCACCCGGCAGCACACCGGCGATGAAACCCAGCACCGTGCTGCGGCCCATGGAACCACTGGTCTGCCTGATCATGGACCACGGTGGCGTGACGCGCCCCAGTTCGGTCACGGGCTGGGTGCTGTGGCTGTTGGCCTTGCCGCGCTCTTCGATGAACACCAGCACTTCAGACAGGGCAAACATGCCGACGATGGCGATCAGGAAGTCGATGCCGTCGTAGAAGTGCACGTTGCCGCCCGTGAAGCGCGGCACGCCGGTCTGGCCGTCCACACCCACGAACGCCAGCGACAGGCCGATGGCCGCAGCGAAAGCTGCCTTGGCCTGGTTGGAGCTGGTGACCCCGCCCAGTGTGGCAAAGGCCAGGGTGAACATGGCGAAATACTCGGCCGGGCCGAACAGCAGGGCCACACCCACCAGTTGGGGCGCCAGGAACACCAGGCCCCAGGTGGCGAAGAACGCGCCCACGAATGAGGCAATGCCGGAAATGGCCAGCGCTTCGCCAGCCTTGCCCTGGCGCGCCATCGGGTAACCGTCGAGCGTGGTCATGAGCGCCGGTTCGTCCCCCGGGATGTTGAGCAGAATGGACGAGATGCGTCCACCGTACATGGCGCCGTAGTAGACGCTGGTGAGCAGGATGAGCGCGGGCGTGGCGCCCAGCCCCATGCTGAACACCACCGGGATCAAGATCGCCACGCCGTTGGAGGGGCCCAGGCCCGGCAGCGCGCCGATCATGGTGCCCAGAAAACAGCCGACGAGCGCCAGCAGCAGGTTCTGCCAGGTGAGCGCGATGGCAAAGCCATCGGCGAGATGATTGAGACTGTCCATGTCGATTTCCGGTTCGGGGGTTCAGCCGAGGCTCAGAAGCCCCAGGGGCCTTTGGCCAGGTTCAGGCCCAGCATGAAATGGAAGACCAGGTAGATGCCCACCGCGATCGCGATGCCACCCACGCCCGCCTGCCGGGGTGTGCCGCCCAGGCGCCACACCAGAAAGGCGGTGGCAAACACGGTGGCCACCACAAAGCCGGCGATGGGCAGCATCTGTGCATAGGCGATGAACACACCCACGGTGGCCACCAGTTCCAGCACCTTGTACAGGCCAGGCCACTCGGGCTCGCCGTCGGGCTTGAAGAACATCACCACCGCTGAAATCGCCATCACGCCGGCAATCACCAGCGGAAAAGCCTTGGGGCCCAGCGGGTCCTGGATGAAACTTTCTTCGATGAGGGTCGTTGCCCACATCATCAGCAACGACATCGTCAGCACGATGCCGCCAAAAATACGGTCGCTCATGGCCACCCCTTGTTCAACTGCAGGAATTCGGACGGGGCCTGACAACCGCTGCTCTGCAGGTGTTGTCAGGCTGCCAGGGGTGCGCGGTTCGCAACCTTCCCCTGGCAGGCATTGCTCACTTGATGATGCCGATCTCTTTCGACAGGGCCTGGATCTCGTCGACCGACTCCTTGACGAACTTCTGGAACGCGTCGCCACGCAGGTTCAGCGGGGCCATGCCCTGCTTGGCCATGGTGTCTTTCCATTCCTTGGAGTCGTAGACCGTGCCCAGGCTCTTGACCCAGAACTGGTAGGCCTCGTCGCTCATCTTGCCCGGGGCATAAAAGCCTCGCCAGTTGGCACCGATGGCGTCCAGTCCCTGCTCACGCGCGGTGGGAAACTTGGCGAACTCGCCATCCAGCCGTTCGGGTGCCAGCACGGCCAGCACCTTGATCTTGCCGGCGTCGACAAAGCCCTTGGCTTCTGAAATGTCACCGGTGAAGGCCTGGATCTTGCCGGCCAGCAACTGGGTCACGGCCTCGCCGCCGCCGTCAAAGGCCACGTACTTGACACTGCGCACATTGGTGATGCCGGACTTGCGTGCCGCCATCAACACCTTCAGGTGATCCCAGCCGCCCACGGCGGACCCGCCTGCAAACGACACCGAGGTCGGGTCGCTCTTCACCTTGGCCATCAGTTCCGGCAAGGTGTTGAACGGCGAATCGGCGGCGACGGCGATCATTCCGTAGTCGGCACCCACGGAGGCCACCCAGCGCACCTGCGTCATGTCGTTGCCCGGGTAGGCGTTCTGGCCCAGGCGCGTCGCGGTGGACGACGAAGCGGCCACGATGAGGTTGTTCTCCGTGTTGCGCTTGTTCACCACCTCGGCAAAGGCCGCACCACCGCCGCCACCGGCCTTGTTGAGCACCTGCATGGTGCCGGGAATGAGCTTCTGGTCCTGCAGGGCCTTGCCCACCAGGCGGCAGGTCATGTCCCAGCCGCCGCCCGCGCCGGCGGGTGCGATGCATTCGGTGTTGCCGGGCTGGAACGCCCAGGCGGGGCTGGCCAGCACGGCCGTGGCCAGACCAGCGGGAGCGGCCCATCGGGCCAGGTTGGAAATGCGTGTCATGAAAGTCTCCTGAGTGAACCCGCTACGGGGTGCGCGGGTGGTGGGAACATGGCCAGTGGCTTTGACAGCAAAATGCAAGGCCTCAACCATCTAATGGCCCCAAGGCTGGAAGCCGCCGGGCACGTGCCAATGGTTGCCAGCCAAACTGTCAAACGCCTGTCCACCTGCCTAGGGTTGACCCTAGGTTCATTCCCCAATGAAGCTGCTGCTGATCGAAGACGACCCCACCCTGCAGGCCACGCTGGTGCGCAGCCTGTCCCGGCGCGGGTTCGAAATGGCGACCTGTGGCGATGGCGGCGAAGCGCTGGACCAGTGGGCAGCGTGTCAGCCCGACGTGGTGGCGCTTGACCTGACCCTGCCCCATCTGGATGGCCTGCAGGTGCTCACGCTGGCGCGCCAGCGCGGATGGAAAACCCCGGTGCTCATCCTCACCGCGCGGGGCACCGTAGGCGACCGGGTGATCGGCCTGAACACGGGTGCCGACGACTACCTGGCCAAGCCCTTTGATCTCGACGAGATGGAAGCCCGGCTGCGTGCGTTGGTGCGTCGCAGTGCAGCGCAGACCAGCGAAGGCAACGCCACCAGCCACATGCCAACCATCGGTCCGTTGCAGCTCGATCGAGACAGCGGCGCGGTGCACTGGGGCGCCCAGGTGCTGGACCTGCCGCCGCGCGAGCTCGCGTTGTTGCAGGCACTGATGACCCGCCCAGGCCGGGCCGTGTCCAAGGAGCGCCTGTTCGAACTGGTGTTTCCGGGTGAACAGGACGTGCAGTACGAAGCGATTGAAGTGGTCGCCTACCGCCTGCGCAAGCGCCTGACGGGTACCGGTGTGGAGTTGGTGACGTTGCGGGGGCTGGGCTACCTGCTGCGGGTACAGGGCGCGAACCCGTCATGACACAGCCTCATCGCACGCGAGCGCCTTCACCCGAACCGCCGCCGAGCAGCACCTCCCTGCGGCGCTATCTGCTGCTGGGCATTCTGCTTCCGGTGCTGGGCCTGGTGGGCATCAACTCGATCAGCCACTACCGCGAAGCACTGGAAGCCGCCAACACCGCCTACGACCGCACGTTGCTGGCATCGGCCAAAACCATCAGCGAGCAGCTGGATGTCAAGGGTCAGGACGATGAAGCCCGCCTGAGCGCGCGCGTGCCCTATGCCGCACTGGAGGCGTTCGAGGCCGACAACCAGAGCCGCATGTACTACAAGGTGTCCACCCCAGGAGGCGCCATGGTGTCGGGCTACGAAGACCTACCGGACTGGCAGGGCAAGGTGCCACTGCACACGCCCTACGCCGCGCTGGTGGACTTCTACGACGACCAGTACCGCGGGCAGCCGGTGCGTGTGGCGGCTCTGCTGCAACCAGTGGCGAGCATCGGGGGGCAAGGCATTGCCCTCATTCAGGTGGCCGAGACCCTGGAACTGCGCGAGACCCTGGCGCGCCAGCTGCTGGTAAGCACACTGTGGCGACAGGGATTGCTGGTGCTGGTGATCGCCTTCGTGGTGGTGCTGGTGGTGCAGCGCGCCACCTTGCCGGTTCGCACCCTGTCGGAGCAGCTGCGGGAACGCACGGAAAACGACCTCACGCCGATCGACAGCGAAGGCGCCCCGCGCGAGCTTTGGCCACTGATCAACGCCACCAACCAGGTCATGGGCCGCCTCGCCCACCTGCTGGAACACCAGCGCCGCTTCGTGCGCGACACCTCGCACCAGTTGCGCACTCCGCTGGCGGTGCTCAAGACCCAGGTGCAGTCGGCACTGCGTGGCGATCAGCCGCCCGAAGTTGCACTGGGCGAGATCGAACACACGGTGGACCGTGCCACCCGCATGGCCAACCAGATGCTCGCCCTGGCCAAGGTGGAGCAACTGCGCGATCAGGCCCAGGCCAGCGCCACCAGCCTGAACGTCGCCGTGCGCGAAGTGGCCCTGGATGTGGCACCACTGATCGCCGAAAAAGGCATCGACTTCGACATCGACACCGAACCCACCTGGGTGCAGGCCCATGAATGGATGCTGAGCGAACTCACACGAAACCTGTTGCACAACGCGGTCAAGAACACCCCTCGGGGCGGACGCCTGATGGTGAAGGTCCAGGTGGATGCAGCCTCGCAAGGTCTGCTGCGTGTGAGCAATGACGGACCCGCCATTTCTGACAGCCAGCGCGAGCGACTGTTCCAGCCGTTCGCCGCCGTGGGCGGTCAGGTGGGCGCCGGTCTCGGACTGGCCATTTGCCGCAGCATCGTCGACGCTCTCGACGGTCGTATCGACGTGCGCAACCGGGAGCCGCAGTCAGATGGTCCTGGCGGCGTGGACGTGCTGGTGTGGTTGCCGCTCAGCCCAGACCGGCCTTGACCAGCACGGTGCGCATGCTTTCGAATTCTGCGGCCACAAAGGCCTCGAACGGCTCACCCAGCAAGGGTTCCGACATCCAGCGGTGCTGCGCCAGCGATGCGTTCCAGCTGGGGGATACCAACGCCAGGCGCACCCGCTCGATGAGTGCCTGCCGCTGCTCGGCCGCGAGGCCGATCGGTGCACACACCCCCCGCCAGTTGCCGATCACCACCTCCTGACCCAGCTCGCGCAGGGTGGGGGCGGTCAGGCCGGGCAGTCGCTCGGGCGAGGTCACGGCCACCACGCGCATGCGCTCGCTGCTGATGTGCGGCAGGAATTCGCTCAGCCCGCTGCCCCCCACGGTGAGGTAGCCCGCCATGAGCGCCGCAGCGGCTTCCCCACCCCCGCGAAACGGCACATAGTTGATGCGACGCGCATCGATGTCCATGGAACGGGCCAGCATGTGCACCGCCACGTGCTCGGTGGAGCCGCGCGAACCGCCGCCCCACTTGATGCTGCGCGGATCGTTGCGAAACTGGCGCAGCACGTCCCGCATCGATTCAAACGGTGACCGGGGTGGCAGAACGAACACGTTGTATTCGTTGGTGAGCCGGGCGATCGGTCGGATCTTGGACAGCCCGACTGGAGGCTTGCCGGTGATGATGCCCCCGAGCATGACCGAGCCCATCACCATCATTGCGTGCGGATCACCGCCATAGGCGTTGGCAAACTGCGCCAGGCCAATGGCTCCCGCTGCGCCGCCACGGTTCTCATAGCTGACCGACGCGGCCTGCCCCGATCTGACCAGCGCCTCACCCAGCGCGCGGCCGGTGAGGTCCCAGCCTCCGCCCGGATTGGCGGGAATGAGCAGCTTGAGTGCTGGCGGGGGCGTGGCACGTACAGGCATTGCGTGCACCAGACCACCCAGCAGCAGCGTTTTGAGGAAGGCATTGCGGCGCATGGTCAGGCGACGTTACCACGGCGGTGCATGCACATCACCGACCCGGCTCACCTCCATTTTTCCCTTTGTCTTGCGGACCGAACTCCCGGACGTGTGCGGCCGGCTGTGGTCAGACAGCTCGCGGGCTCCTTCCGCCGCGCAGGGCCCCGCACGACGGGCGCCGCTTGCATGCGAAGCAGGTGTTTTCTGAGAACATGCGGTATGCACAACCAACGCCTGCGACCGTTCGACCTCATTGTTTATGGCGCCACCGGCTTCACGGGGCGTCTGGTGGTCGAGTACCTGCACAACAGCTATGGGGTCGGTGGCCCGGTGAAGTGGGCCATCGCAGGGCGCAGTGCGCGCAAGCTCGCGGCGCTGCGCGACGAACTTGGCATTGCCGCCGACCTGCCGCTGCGCGTGGTGGACGCCACCGATGCAGAGGCACTGGACGATCTGGTGACACAGACCCGGGTCGTGATCACCACCGTGGGGCCATACCAGTTGCATGGTCAGACGCTCATCAACGCCTGTGCGCTGGGGGGAACCGACTATGTGGATCTTTGCGGCGAACCAGGCTGGATGGCGAAGATGATTCCGATGCTGCAGGGTCCGGCACAGAACAGCGGTGCACGCATCGTCTTTTCATGCGGCTTTGACTCGATCCCGTTTGATCTGGGCGTGCTTTTCCTCCAGCACCATGCCTTGCAGAAATTCGGCAAACCGCTGACCCGCGTGCACGGGCGCGTGAAGGTGATGAAGGGCGGTTTTTCCGGTGGCACGGCAGCGAGCCTTCTCGCCACGCTGGCCCAGGTTCGAAAGGACCCGATGCTCGCGCACGCGCTGGTGGATCCATTCGCGCTCACCCCTGGTTTCCGTGGTCCGGCCCAGCCTGACGACGAAACGGCCGCCTGGGACAGTCTGGCCGAATCCTGGACGGCACCCTTCGTCATGGCGCCCATCAACACCAAGAACGTGCACCGCACGCATGCCCTGCTTGGACACCCGTGGGGCACCGGTTTTCTCTACAGCGAACGCATGCTCACCGGCAAGGGCAGCGAGGGCGAAAACCGCGCCAGGAAGCTGGCCCGCCAGCACCGCCTGCAGAACCTCATGCTGGGTTTTGGCCCAACGCGCGCCCTGATCAAGCGCTTTGTCCTGCCCAAGCCGGGCGATGGACCCTCCCTGGAAGAACGCGAACTCGGTCATTACGAACTGCAGTTCATCGGCCGGACCGAAGACGACAAGGTGCTCAGCGCCACCGTGACGGGCGATCGGGACCCTGGCTACGGTTCCACCTGCAAGCTCATCAGCGAGACCGCGCTTTGCCTGGCCCAGCAGATCGGGCCCGACCAGACGCCTGGGGGTGTCTGGACACCCGGTGCGGCCATGGGCATGACGCTCGTTGAACGGCTCCAGGCCCGCGCCGGATTGACGTTCGAGGTTTGACCCACCCCCGCGCCGCGCTTTCAGCGCGTCACCCCCTCAAGGGGGCGATACCAGTGGCCCGGCAAAGCCGGTTCCACGGTATCTCTGGTCGGGGACATTTCGCACCGGAAAGCCCAACCAACCGCTGCACCGTGCTTCGCGCAAATCCCATCCACTGAACGGCACGGGCCATTGCCGCCGAACCGGGCGCTGGACGCACTTTCCGGACGGGGATTGATCTGGCACCCATCTTGCATGTGATCTTGTATCCAAGTTGGAATGCTTAATCATGGTGCAAGAAACAAACTCTCCTGAGACGCTTCGCTGCCCTCCTGCGCGACGGGCACCCCAGGCCTGGATCCACAAGCCTGACATTTCGCTCGCTGGCGCTGGTCAAGGTCCGCTGGTGGGCCTGCGATTTGCCGTCAAGGACAACATCGACGTCGCCGGCTGGCCAACGACGGCCGCCTGTCCGGCGTTTGTCTACACCCCCGCCGCGCACGCCAAATCGGTGCAACTGCTGCTCGGTGCTGGTGCATCATTGGTCGGCAAAACCAACCTCGACCAGTTCGCATGTGGCCTGAGCGGCACGCGTTCACCGTATGGCGCGGTGCCCAACGCCATCAACCCGCTCTATGTATCGGGCGGCTCCAGTTCGGGCTCGGCCTACGCAGTGGCCACCGGCCAGGTGGACTTTGCCCTTGGCACCGACACCGCAGGCTCGGGCCGCGTGCCCGCCGGCCTGAACAACATCGTGGGCCTGAAGCCATCGCGCGGCCTCATCAGCGCGCGCGGTGTGGTGCCAGCCGCCCAGTCGGTGGACTGCGTGTCCATCTTCACCACCACGGTGGCGCGCGCGGCCCAGGTGCTGGCGGTGGTCATGGCGCACGACCCAGCCGACCCATACTCACGCACGCTACCCATGGCCAGCGTGCCATTCGGTCAACGGTTCCGCTTTGGCGTTCCCGACACGCTCAGCTTCTTTGGCGACGCGGCCGCGAGCACCGCCTTCGACCAGGCCGTGCAGCAGTTGCAGGCCATGGGTGGTGAGGCCGTTCCGATCGACTACACCCCACTGGCCGAATGCGCCGACATGCTGTATGGCAGCGCGCTGGTATCGGCACGCTACGCCGCCGTGCGCGACTTTGTGGATGCACAGGAAGGCTCCCTGATCGAACCGGTGCGAGGCATCCTCACCTCGGGCCGCGACCACAGCGCCGCCGACCTGTTTGCCGCACAGACCCGCCTCGCCGGCCTGGCGCAGCTGGCCGCTCAGATGTGGAAGGGCATTGACCTGCTGGTGGTGCCCACGGCCCCCACCCACTACACCATCGAAGCCATGCAGGCCGACCCGGTGGTGCTCAACCGCAACCTGGGCGCCTACACCAACTTCGTCAACCTGCTCGACTACGCCGCCCTGTCGGTGCCCAGCAGCCTGCGCGCCGATGGATTGCCCTTTGGTATCACGCTGATCGGACGCTGTGGCAGTGATTGGCAACTGGCGGAACTGGGGCAGCGTTTCCACCACGCCACAGGCCTTGCGCAAGGTGCCACAGGTGTGCCGCTGCCGCCCATGCAGGTCATTCCGGGCATGCAAACCGAACCCGAGCCCAGCGTGCGGGTAGCGGTGGTGGGGGCGCACCTCTCCGGCATGCCACTCAATGGTCAGCTCACCGAACGCGGCGCCACGCTGGTGGCCCGCACACAAACAGCAGCGCTGTACCGGCTTTACGTCCTGCCCGACACCACACCGCCCAAGCCCGGCTTGCTGCGGGTGGCGCCGGGGGATGGAGAAGCGATTGAGGTCGAGGTGTGGGACATGCCCATTGAGCAATACGGCAGCTTCGTTGCACTGGTGCCTTCACCCCTTTCCATCGGCACGCTGCAGCTGGCCGATGGCAGTAGCGTGCAAGGTTTTCTGTGCGAGCCAATGGCGCTGCAGGGTGCCACCGACATCACACCGCTGGGCGGCTGGCGCGCTTACATCGCATCGATCGCGCCGCAGCAACTGGCGTTTCCCTGAAACGCTCCCATTGTTTTTTCCGTTTCTTTCAACCTGCAGGAGTTCTCCATGAAGCCAACCATCCAAACCCTGACCGCCGCCACACCCGCTTCTCCCCGCCGGCGCAACGTGCTGCAGATGGGTGCCGCCAGTGCGGCACTGGGCCTGCTGGGTGCACCCGTTGTGCTACACGCACAGACCGGACCCAAGATCCGCATCGGCTACTGGCCCATTGCGGCCGGACTGCCGTTCTATTCCGCGGTGGAACTCGGCTATTTCAAGGAAGCCGGTCTGAACGTGGAAGTGCTGCGCTTCGCTGGCGCCCAGCAGATCATGGAGGGCATGCTGTCTGATCGCTGTGATGGCAGCGCCAACGGTACCGGTTCGGCCAACATCGCCATCGGCGAACTGGCACAGCCGGGCACTTTCAAGATTTTCTGCTCCAACCCGAGCAATGTGGACAACGTGCTCGACGAGATCATCGTGCCCGTGGCCAGCCCGGCCAAAACCATCGCCGACCTCAAGGGCAAACGCATCGCATCCGGCCCCGGCATCCAGAACGTGACGCTGGCCAGAACGGTGCTGGAGCGCGGCGGCGCCACCGGCGCCACCGTGGTGGAACTCCCCATCGGGCAGCATGTGGCGGCCCTCGCTGCCGGTCAGATCGACGGCGCCTACACCCTGGAACCCACCGGGACCATCGGCCGCCTGAACGGCACCAGCCGCGTGCTGGAAGCCGGCGTGATCTCGCACTATGTGTTGGGTGATCCCAAGGCGCCCTGGTTTGGCGGCTCGGCTTCGCTCACGAGCACCTTCATCACCAAGCACCCGGAAGAAGCCAGGAAGTTCATCGCCGCCTATGGCAAGGGCGTGGCCTATGTGCGCAGCAAGGCCACCGAGGCACGCCAGTTCCTCAAAACCTACACGCCCATCGAAGGTGCGCTCACCAGCGAAGTGCCACTGGCGGCATACACCATGTACAACGAATTCACCCCGGCGGACGTCGCGCACTTCCAGAAGTTCTTCGACCTGTTTTCGGACAAAGGCATCTTCAACAAGCGCCTGATGGTCGACTCCATGCTCTACAAGGGCTGAACCTGAACCACCCCCGCGCCGCTTCGCGTCTCCCCCTCAAGGGGGCGGCACTGGCCGTCCGGCAAAGCCGGCCCGGCGGTGCCCCTGGACTGAACGGTTTCATGCGACATGAGTGGTGCTCCGGCGACATCGAACAACCAAGTTGAAACACATGACCACACCGAATACCACCCAAAGCGCACCCAACGCCTGGGTTCCACCGGCATCCAGCGATGCGTCTTCTGCACCTCGCAAGGCCGACTGGGGGCGGGCCCTGCCCTTCGTGGGCCCGGTCGCACTCTTCATCATCTGGGATCTGGTCGTGCGCCTGGGCTTCATCAAGCCCATATTGCTGCCCCTGCCCATGGATGCCCTGGGTGCGTTGTTCTCCGGCCTGGCCGGTGGACCGCTGTTGAACGACTTTCTGGTGACAGTGTGGCGCACGGTGCAGGCCTTCATGATCGCGGGCCTTGTGGGCATGCCGCTGGGTGTGCTCCTGGGCAGCAACGAAAAGGCCTACCGCAGCGTGGAATTCCTGATCGACTTCTTCCGCTCCACGCCCTCCTCCGCACTGATTCCACTGTTCCTCATGATCTTCGGCGTGAGCGACATCAACAAGGTCGCCATCGCTGCCTTCGGCGCCCTGCTGATCGTGATCTTCAACAGCGCCTACGGCGTGATCAACGCGCGCAAGCAGCGCGTGATGGCGGCCAAGGTGATGGGCGCCACACGTTGGCAGGTGTTCAAGGACGTGCTGATCTGGGAAAGCCTGCAGCCCAGCTTCGTGGGCCTGCGCTCCGCCGTGTCCATGGCGCTGGTGATCGTGATCGTGGCAGAGATGTTCATCGGTGCCGACAGCGGCCTGGGCAACCGCATCATCAATTCGCAGCAGGTGATGAACGTGAAGGACATGTATGCGTCCATCCTCGCGGCTGGTGCGCTTGGGTACGCGCTGAACGTCTTCTTTCTGCTGATCGAACGCAAGATTGTTCACTGGAGTGGAAGGTAATGAAACATCCCCGCCGCGCAACGCGCGACCCCATCAGCGGGGCGATGCCAGCGACCCGGCAAAGCCGGTTCCGCAGCATCCCTGGTCTCTCCCTCCGACTGGAGCTTCTATGTCCGTTGTCCTGAATGCACCCGTGATCGCCGATGTACCGGTGCCGGAATTCAAACCCGGCCCGGCCGGCACACACATCACCATCCGCGGTCTCACCAAGTACTTCGCGGGCTGGCCGCTGTACGAAAACTTCGACCTCGACATCCCCAAGCACAAGATCGTGTCCGTCTTCGGGCCGAACGGCTGCGGCAAGAGCACGCTGATCAACATGATCGCGGGCCTGGTGCCCATTGATTCGGGCGAGATCCTGTTCGATGGCAAAAGCCTGAAGGACACCAAGATCGGCTACGTGTTCCAGAACTACCGCGAAGCCATGTTTCCGTGGATGCGCACCATCGACAACATCGCCTACCCGCTCAAGCTCGAAGGCAAGAGCAAGGCCGAGGTCGATCGGCGCATGGCGGAACTGGTGGCTTCGTTCGATGTGAAGTTCGACCTCAACCGCTACCCCTACGAACTTTCGGGCGGGCAGCAGCAGACGGCGTCCATCATGCGCGCACTCGCACCCAACCCGGAGGTGCTGTTCCTCGACGAGCCGTTCTCTGCACTGGACTTCGAGATGACACTGTTCATCCGCGAAAAGCTGCAGGAAGTGTTCATGCAGACCGGCACCACCATGATGCTGGTCTCACACGATCTGGAAGAAGCCGTCTACCTGGCCGATCAGGTGCTTCTCCTCACCAAGCGGCCCACCAAGATCGCCGAAATCCTGCCCTACGACGACCCACGCCCGCGCACCGTGGCCACGCTGTCGGAGCCCAGCTTCATCGCTGCGAAGAAGCGCAGCCTGGAAGTGTTCCAGCGCGAAGTCCGGCGGTAAGAAGGCCAGCGATGAATGACGCACAAACCCTGGCCTATGTGCAGGCCGCCGCTGTGGCAGTGAACCTTCCGCTGAACGACGAGCAGGCGGCTCGCGTCGCCGTGCACCTGCAGCGCACCGCCGGCATCGCCGCTGTGCTCGACGCCTTTCCGCTGGCACCGCACGACGAACCGGCCGAACTGTTCCACCCTGCTCCGTTCGACCGGCCGCGCTGACCGGAGGCCCGCCCATGTCCATGCCTTCACTTTCCCAGACAGCCCAGGCCGTCGCCAGCGGCGAGCGCAGCGCCACTTACGTGCTGGAAGCCTGCATCGCCCGCATCGAAGCCACCGAGGCGCGCGTCAACGCCTTCACCGGCACCCGCTTCGACGCCGCCCGCGCACAGGCGCAGCGGGTGGATGCACAACGCGCACGCGGCGAACCGCTCGGCCCATTGGCCGGTGTGCCGTTCGCAGTGAAGAACCTGTTCGACATCGCTGGTGACGTGACACTGGCCGGCTCCAGGGTGAACCGAAGCCACCCGACGGCCACCACCGATGCGGTGCTGGTGCAGCGCTTGCAGGCCGCTGGTGCAGTGCTGGTGGGCTCGCTCAACATGGACGAATACGCCTACGGATTCACCACCGAGAACACCCACTACGGCCCCACCCGCAACCCGCACAACCTGGAATGCGTGGCTGGCGGTTCCTCCGGTGGTTCGGGCGCGGCGGTGGCCGCTGGCCAGGTGCCTCTCACGCTGGGCTCCGACACCAACGGCTCCATCCGTGTGCCTTCATCGCTGTGCGGCGTGTGGGGGCTCAAGCCCACGTTCGGGCGCCTGTCGCGACGCGGCAGCTTTCCCTTTGTGCACAGCATCGACCATCTGGGCCCGTTTGCCAGCGACCTGGCCGGCCTGGCCCTGGCCTACGATGCTCTTCAGGGCCCTGACCCGCTGGACCCAGGCTGCTTTGCCACCGCCGCCGAACCCGTGTCCCCCTCACTGGGCCAGGGCATCAAAGGCCTTCGCATCGGGGTGCTGGGTGGCTATTTCACCGAACACGCCACGGCGCCGGCGCAGCAAGTCGCGACACTGGCTGCAGAAGCGCTGGCTGCACACACCACAGTCCGTCAAGGCATCGAATGGCCCGACGCAGCGCAGGCTCGCGCAGCCGCCTTCATCGTCACCGCCAGCGAAGGTGGAAGCCTGCACCTGCCGGCGCTGCGCACCCAGGCGGCCGACTACGAACCTCTGTCGGTAGACCGACTGATTTCGGGAGCGCTGCAACCCGCCACATGGTACGCACGCGCGCAGCGCTTCCGCCGCCTCTACCGCGACAAGGTCAATGCGCTGTTCCGCGACTGGGACGTTCTGCTGGCGCCTGCCACGCCGGTGGCCGCCACGCCCATCGGTACCGAATGGATCGAGATCAACGGCGCCCGCTTTCCCTGCCGGCCCTCCATGGGCCTGCTCACCCAGCCCATCTCGTTCGCTGGTTGCCCGGTGGTGGCCGCGCCGCTGTGGCCATCAGGTACGGGCGGCCTGCCGATTGGTGTGCAGTTGATCGCAGCCCCCTGGCGCGAAGACCTGGCACTGCGGGTAGCACAGGTGTTGGCAACCTCGGGAATTGCCCAAGTGAAGGAAACCCATCTGTGATCAAAGAAACTGAAATCAACCTGCCCGAGGTGCTGGCAGAGGTGACCGCTGCCTTCGAGCGCTACGAAGTGGCGCTGGTCACCAACGATGTCGCCGTTCTCGACGAACTGTTCTGGAACAGCCCGCACACGCTGCGCTATGGCGCCACCGAGAACCTCTACGGCTATGACGCGATCTGCGAATTTCGCGCCAGCCGCCCTTCCGCCGGTCTCACCCGCACTCTGGGTCGAACCGTCATCACCACCTACGGCTGCGACTTCGCCACCGCCAACACCGAGTTCGTGCGCGCCGGCAGCGACCGCACTGGCCGCCAGAGCCAGACGTGGTTGCGCACGCCCGATGGCTGGCGCGTGGTCTCCGCCCACGTCAGTCTTCTTGCCTGATTCCGTTTTCCGTCCCCTCCACCCACCTCCAGGAGCCTTTCCATGAGCCACTTCCTCTCCAACCGCCGCGACACCCTCAAGACACTGGCCGCACTCGGCGCTGTAGCCTCCAGCCCGCTGGCGTTCGCACAGAAGCCCATCACGGTGGGTGTGATCTATGTGGGCCCGCGCGATGACTACGGGTACAACCAGGCGCACGCCGAAGCGGCGGCCATGCTGAAGAAGATGGCCGGCGTGAAAGTGGTGGAGGAAGAGAACGTGCCCGAGACCGCCGCTGTGCAGCGCAGCATGACCGGCATGATCGCGCAGGACGGCGCCGAACTGGTGTTTCCGACTTCCTTCGGCTACTTTGACCCGCACATGCTGGCCGTGGCCGGCAAGTTCGACAAGGCCCGTTTCGCCCACTGCGGCGGCATGTGGACCGAGGGCAAGCACCCGAAGAACACCGCGAGCTTCTTTGGCTACATCGACGAATGCCAGTACCTCAACGGCGTGATCGCCGGGCACATGAGCAAGAGCAAGAAGATCGGCTTCATCGCCGCCAAGCCGATTCCGCAGGTGCTGCGAAACATCAACGCCTTCACCATGGGCGCTCGCTCGGTCGACCCCAGCATCACCACCAACGTGATCTTCACCGGTGACTGGTCCATGCCTGTCAAGGAAGCCGAAGCCACCAACAGCATGGCCGACCAGGGCGTGGACGTGTTCACCATGCACGTGGACGGTCCCAAGGTGATCGTGGAGACCGCGGCCAAGCGCGGCAAGATGGTGTGCGGCTACCACGCCAGCCAGGCCAAGCTGGCACCGCAGGCTTACCTCACCGGCGCCGAGTGGAACTGGCTCACCGCCTACACCGCCTTTGTGGAGGCCGCGCGCAGCGGCAAGCCGCACCCGAACTTCGTGCGCGGTGGCTTGAAAGAAGGCTTCGTGAAACCATCGGCCTACGGCCCCATGGTGACCGATGCGGCCAAGAAGCAGGCCGACGGCATCAAGGCCCAGATGATGGCCGGCAGCTTCGACATCTTCAAGGGCCCGCTCAAGGACAACAAGGGGGCGACCATCATCCCGGCGGGCAAGGCGTTCAAGCAGACGGATCTGGAGCTCGAAAAAATGAACTACCTGGTTGAGGGCGTCCAGGGTTCCGTCTAGATATAGAGAACACCACCGAAGCGCCTTCGGCGCCTCCCCCTCAAGGGGCGCCACCCGCGGCCCGGCAAAGCCGGTTCCGCGGTGGCCTATGAAAAAAGCCCGCTCGCCAGAGTGATCACCCCGATGAACAACGCCACGCTCAACTTCGCCCTGCCCACCGGCGCCATTCTCGCGGCCCTGCTGCTGTTTGGCCTGTTCGTGTCGTTCGCCGGCGTGAACCCGGTGGAGGTGTGGGTACTGTTGTTCAAGGGTGCTTTCGGCGACTGGTATTCGTGGCAGAACACGCTGCAGCGCGCCGCGCCGCTGATGCTCACGGCCTTGTGCGTGGCCATTCCGGCGCGAGCGGGGCTCACCGTGATCGGGGGTGAGGGTGCGCTGGTGCTGGGCGGGCTGGCCTGTGCGGCGCTGGCGCACGCGGTGCCGCTGCCGGCCAATGCGGTCGGCACGGTGGCGGTGTGTGTGGCGGGTGCGGTGGCGGGCGGGTTGTGGATCGCGTTGGCCGGCTGGCTTCGCCAGTACCGGGGCATCAACGAAACCATCAGCAGCCTGCTGCTGGCCTATGTGGCCATCGGCCTGTTCAAGCACATTGTGGAAGGGCCGTTGCGCGACCCGGCCAGCCTGAACAAACCGTCCACCCCTGCGCTGGACGAGGGCCTGCTGATCGGCACCATCGGCGGGTCCGACGTTCACTGGGGCCTGGTGATCGGCGTGGTGGTGTGCGTGGTGGCGGGGCTTTGGCTGCGGCTCACACCTTCGGGTTTTGCGGTGCGTGTGGTGGGGGGCAACCCGCGCGCCGCGCAGCTGGTGGGCCTGCCCGCCACTCGGCTGGTGGTGCTGGCCTGCGCACTGGGTGGCGCGGCCGCCGGGCTGGCCGGGGCCATTGAAGTGGCCGCCGTGCACACCAGTGCCAACGCCGCCCTGATCGCCGGCTATGGCTACGCGGGCATCCTCGTGTCGTTCATTGCGCGGCACAACCCGCTGGCTGTCGTGCCGGTGGCCATCATCTTCGGTGGCTTCGGTGCCGCTGGCAGCCTGCTGCAACGCCGACTGGGCCTGCCCGACGCTTCCGTGCTGCTGCTCCAGGGCATCGCCTTTGTGCTGATTCTGGCAAGCGAAGCGCTGCGCGACACCGACTGGAAGGCCCTGCTCGCGCGCCTCACGCGCATCCAGCCGGTGGAGCCTGTGCCACAGGGGGAAAAAACATGACCGCAGACCAGTTGATCATTTTCCTCTCTGGCATCGTCGGTGGAGCCCTTCGCGTGGGCGTGCCCTTCCTGTTCGTGAGCCTGGGCGAATGCCTGACCGAAAAATCAGGCCGAATCAACCTCGGCCTGGAGGGCGTGCTGGTGCTCTCCGCCATGACGGCGTTCGGTGCCTCCTACCTCAGCGGTTCGCCCTGGATAGGCGTGCTTGCCGGCGCCTCTGCGGGCGCCTTGCTGGCTGCGTTGCACGGCGTGCTGTGCTCACTGCCGCGTGTGAACGACATCGCGACCGGTATCGCCCTCATGCTGCTGGGCATGGGCTTGGCGTTCTACCTGGGCAAGCCGCTGATCCAGCCGCAGGCGCCGCAATTGCCGGCACTCTCGCTGGGCGGCTGGAGCGATTCGGCGGCGGTGCGATCGGCGCTGGAAGTCAATGCACTACTGCCCATCGGGGTGGTGGTGGCACTGGTGATGGGCTGGGCATTTGCCAACACCCGCCTGGGCCTGCTGGTGCGCATGGCGGGCGACTCGGCCAACGCCACACGTGCGCTGGGTTATTCGGTGTCCGGCATCCGCATCGCGGCCACCATGGCCGGCGGCTTCATCGCTGGTCTGGGTGGCGCTTCGCTCACCTTGTTCTACCCCGGCAGCTGGAACGAAGGCATCTCCAGCGGCCAGGGCCTGATTGCGGTGGCGCTGGTGATCTTTGCGCGCTGGAGCCCGTTGCGCTGCGTGGGCGCTGCCCTGCTGTTTGGTGGTGCGGGCGCCATCGGCCCGGCGCTGCAATCGGTCGGCATCGGCTGGGGCTACCACCTGTTCAACATCGTGCCGTATGTGCTCACGCTGCTGATTCTTGTGATCACCTGCCGGCCCGGTGTAGTGGTGCCAGGCAGTCCCGGCGAACTTTCCTCGACAAGATAGGAGTCAACACATGAGCGGATTGGGCGGTCTCAACAAATCGAAACACGGCGTGGTCGTGGGCCTGGTGCAGTTGCAGTTGCCGGTGGTGGAAACGCCCGCGCAACTGGCGACACAGACCCAACGTATCTGCGACATGGTGGCCAAGGCGCGGCGCAACCAGGGCACCATGGACCTGGTGGTGTTTCCGGAATACGCGCTGCACGGCCTGTCCATGAGCACGGCGCCCGAACTCATGGTTTCGCTCGACGGTCCAGAGGTAGCCGCTTTCAAGCAGGCCTGCGTGGACCATTCCATCTGGGGCTGCTTCTCCATCATGGAAGCCAACCCAGGCGGCAACCCGTACAACAGCGGGCTCATCATCGACAACACCGGTGCCATCAAGCTGTACTACCGCAAGCTGCACCCCTGGGTGCCGGTGGAACCCTGGGAGCCAGGCAACCTGGGCGTGCCGGTGTGCATTGGTCCCAACGGCAGCAAGCTCTCTCTCATCATCTGCCACGACGGCATGTTCCCTGAAATGGCCCGCGAGGCCGCGTACAAGGGCGCGGAAATCATCCTGCGCACCGCCGGCTACACCGCCCCCATCCGACACGCCTGGAAGATCACCAACCAGGCCAACGCTTTCCAGAACCTGGCCATCACCGCCAGCGTGTGCCTGTGCGGCAGCGACGGCAGCTTCGACTCCATGGGCGAGGGCATGTTCTGCAGCTTCGACGGCACCGTGATCGCCGAGGGCGGCGGGCGCGTCGACGAAATCATCACCGCGGAACTGCGGCTCGATCTGGTGCGCGAAGCGCGCCAGGGCTGGGGCGTGGAGAACAACATTTACCAGCTCTACCACCGGGGCTATGTGGCGGTGAAGGGTGGCGCACAAGACTGCCCATACACCTACATGCACGACATGGCCGCCGGCACTTACGAGTTGCCGTGGAAGGTGGACGTGACCGACGGCACACCCTGCGGATTCGACGCGCCCACGCGCAGCTATAAGGGTCCCGAGGCGCATCCGCTGGTGCCTGACGCTGCCGTGTTGCCGATCAAAAAGGTGGCCTGAGATCATGGAACGCTTCATCGAAGCCAACCCCTACGCCTGGCCCTACAACGGCGATCTGCGGCCGGAGAACACCGCGCTGATCGTCATCGACATGCAGACCGACTTCTGCGGCGTGGGCGGTTACGTGGACAAGATGGGTTACGACATCTCGCTCACGCGTGCACCCATCGCACCTTTGCAGACGCTTATGGCTGAAATGCGCAAAGGCGGCTACACCCTCATTCACACCCGCGAAGGCCACCGGACCGACCTCTCCGACCTGCCGGCCAACAAGCGCTGGCGTTCGCGCCAGATCGGCACCGACGGCGTGGGAATTGGCGACGACGGACCCTGCGGGCGCATTCTGGTGCGCGGCGAACCGGGCTGGGAGATCATCCCGGAACTCGCCCCCCTGCCGGGTGAAGCCATCATTGACAAGCCGGGCAAGGGCTCGTTCTACGCCACGGACCTGGAGCTGCTGCTGCGCACGCGTGGCATCAGCAACCTGATCCTCACCGGCATCACCACCGACGTGTGCGTGCACACCACCATGCGCGACGCCAACGACCGCGGTTTCGAATGCCTGCTGCTTTCGGACTGCACCGCCGCCACCGACAAGGGAAACCACGCGGCCGCGCTGAAGATGATCACCATGCAAGGCGGCGTGTTCGGTGCACATGCCACCTCCACCTCCGTGCTGGAAAGCATTGCATGAACGAAGAAAAAGCCCCTATCGGCGGCCTGCCGACGCACACCGGCGCACTGGCGCTGGACACCTACGAGATGGGCATGCGCTTCGGTAGCTTCCAGGCGCTGCAGGGCGTGAGCATGAAGGTGGCACCCGGCACGGTGCACGCCCTCCTGGGCGAAAACGGTGCCGGCAAGAGCACGCTGGTGAAGTGTGTCGCGGGCTTCCAGCGGCCCACCTCGGGCAGCATTCTGGTCGACGGGCGCGAACAGGCCATCCCCAACCCGGTGGTGGCGCGCACGCTGGGCATCGGCATGGTCTACCAGCATTTCACCCTGGCGCCCGGCATGACGGTGGCTGAAAATCTGTTGCTCGCCGGTGGCAAGACGCCGGCCGTCATCGACTGGAAACGCCAGCGCGCCGAACTGGCACAGTTCCTGAAAACCACGCCCTTCCAGCTTGACCTGGACGCGCGCCCACAGGAGCTGGCCGCAGGCGAAAAGCAGAAGCTCGAACTGCTCAAGCAGCTCTACCTGAAACCCCGCTTGCTGATCCTGGACGAACCCACCTCGGTGCTCACCCCCCAGGAGGCCGATGAGGTGCTGGGCCATGTGCGCGAATTCGCGCGCAGCGGCCAGTGCACCGTGCTCATCATCACGCACAAGTTCCGCGAAGTGATGGCCTACGCCGACGACGTGACCGTGCTGCGGCGCGGGCAGGCGGTGCACCACTGCGCTGTGGCCGGTACCACACCCGCCTTGCTGGCACAGGCCATGGTGGGCGATTCTGCTGCTGCCAGCGAGAGCAGCGCCGCAAGAGCGGCTGGCGCCACCAGTGCTTCAGCCACCGCTTCGCTGGTGGTGAACGGCCTGAAAGTGATGGGCGACCGCGGCGCGCTGGCGGTGCAAGACCTGAGCCTGGCGGTGAGTGCCGGCGAGATCCTGGGCGTGGCCGGTGTTTCAGGCAACGGCCAGCGCGAACTGGTGGAGGCCCTGGTGGGCCAGCGCGCACGGGCGGCCGGCACCGTGACAGTGCAAGGCCAGCCCTACGCGGCCCGGCGCGAAGAGAACCACGCGCTCAAGGTGCGCAGCCTGCCCGAAGAACCGCTGCGCAATGCCTGCGTGGGCGAGCTGTCGGTGGCCGAAAACATGGCCCTGCGCGATTTCGACCGCGCCCCGCTGTGCAGCGCAGGCCGCCTGCGATTCGGCCAGTGGCGCAGCCGGGCGCGCGAATGGATCACCGCCTACGGCATCAAGACCCAGGGCGAAAACGCACCCATCCGCAGCCTCTCGGGCGGCAATGTGCAGCGTGCCGTGCTGGCGCGCGAGCTGCACGGCGACATCAATGTGCTGATCGCGGCCAACCCGGTGTTCGGCCTGGACTTCGCCGCCGTCAAGGAAATCCACACCCGCCTGCGCGGCGTGCGCGACCAGGGCGGCGCCGTGCTGCTCATCAGCGAAGACCTGGACGAACTGCTGGAACTGGCCGACCGTATCGTGGTGATGAGCGAGGGGCGCATCGTGTTCGAGACGCCTGGCGCTGGTGCCGATAGACAGACACTGGGCGCCCACATGGGCGGAGGCGGCCATTGAAATCACCCCCGCGCCGCCTTCGGCGTCACCCCCTCAAGGGGGCGATGCCAGTGGCCCGGCGAAGCCGGTTCCACGGCATCTCTGGACTGGGAAATTTCACTCCGGACGAACGTTCTCTTTAAACCCAAGTACCCATGTTGATCGATGCCCAACCCTTCCCCTTTGATTTCGAGCTGGCGCATACCGCGCTGGTGATCATCGACATGCAGCGCGATTTCGTCGAGCCCGGTGGCTTTGGGGAAACGCTGGGCAACGACGTGTCGCT
>NZ_JAUSCF010000021.1 GCF_030651625.1 Hydrogenophaga sp.
GGCCATGTACGACAACATCGATACCCTCTACGCCGCGCACAATGCGGCCAAGGCCATCAAACGCGACAACGCCATCAAGGGCATGCCCGTCCCACTGCACCCGGGCGCCGAGCGCTACTACAAGGAAATCGGCCTCATCAAATGAGGGCCGCCTGAGACCAGGGGAATGATGACCCCCTGGCAAACTGGAGGCGTGTCCGCATCGGACCGCCTCCCTCTTTTTGACCCGAGGTTTCCATGAACGACAACAACAGAGACATCGCCCCCAACAGCCCCACGGAGCCGGACGAACACCGCAGCACGCTCACTGGCGCTATCTTCTGGATCGCCATCACGTTTTCGGCTTTCCAGATCTGGATGGCGGCCTTTCACCCGTTCTCCAGCCAGGTGATCCGCGCCCTGCACGTGGGTTTTGTGTTGCTGATGATCTTTGCCCTCTTCCCTCCGATGGACGGGCGATCCACTGGCTGGCGTGCCTTGGGCTGGGTGCTCGGCGTGATCGGGTTTGCCACAGGTCTCTACCAGTGGGTGTTTGAGGCCGACCTGACCGTGCGCGCAGGTGAACTCACCACGGCTGACTGGGTGGTCGGTGTGATCGCCGTGGCACTGGTGTTCGAGGCAGCACGTCGCGTGATGGGCTGGGGTCTGCCGCTGATCTGCCTGATCTTTCTGAGCTATGCGGTCTTCGGACAGTACCTGCCCGGCAACCTCGCGCACCGGGGCTATGGGCTTGACCAGATCGTGGGACAGCTCGGCATGGGTCTTGAAGGCATCTACGGCACGCCGACCTATGTGTCATCGACCTACATCTTCCTGTTCATCCTGTTTGGCGCGTTTCTGGAACAGGCCGGCATGATCCGGCTGTTCAACGATTTCGCCATGGGCACCGTGGGTCACACGCGCGGTGGTCCGGCCAAGGTGTCGGTTATCTCATCGGGCCTGATGGGCACCATCAACGGATCGGGCGTGGCCAACGTGGTCACCACCGGCCAGTTCACCATTCCGCTCATGAAGCGCTTTGGCTACAGCCCCGCGTTTGCGGGCGGCGTGGAAGCCACTTCCAGCATGGGCGGGCAGATCATGCCGCCTGTCATGGGCGCGGTGGCCTTCATCATGGCCGAAACCATCAACGTACCCTACCTCTCCATCGTGCAGGCAGCGGTCATTCCGGCCATCCTGTACTTCGTCACCGCGTTCTGGATGGTGCACCTGGAAGCCGGTCGCAAGGGTTTGGTGGGCCTGGCCAAGGAAGACTGCCCCAACCCATGGACCGCCGTGCGGGAACGCTGGTATTTGCTGCTGCCGCTGGCCGGCCTGGTGGCACTGCTGTTTTCGGGTTACACGCCGCTGTTCTCGGGCACCGTGGGTCTGGCGCTCACCATCATCCTCATCTTCGGCGCTGCGGTCATGACCGGCGTCAAGGGCACCGCGCTGCGCGGGCTGTTCTGGGTGCTGCTGGGCCTGGCCTGTGCGGGTTTCATCGAGTTCGGCGTGATCACCTTCTTCGTGATCACCGCGGTGCTGCTCACCCTCACCTTCGTTCGCAGGGTGGGTGGCGATGCCCGCCAGCTCGCGGTGCGGGCGCTGGTGGAAGGTGCACGCCATGCGCTGCCTGTGGCCATCGCCTGTGCGCTGGTGGGGGTGATCATCGGCGTGATCAACCTGACCGGCGTGGCGGCCGAACTGGGTGGCTACGTGATCGCCGTGGGTCGCGAAAGCCTGTTCCTGGCGTTGCTGCTCACCATGCTCACCTGCCTGATCCTGGGCATGGGCATCCCCACCATTCCGAACTACATCATCACCAGCTCACTGGCCGCGCCGGTGCTGCTGGAACTCGGTGTGCCGCTGATCGTGTCCCACATGTTCGTGTTCTATTTCGGCATCATGGCCGACCTCACGCCACCGGTGGCGCTGGCGTGTTTTGCGGCCGCGCCCATTGCGCGAGAAACCGGGTTGAAGATCAGCATGCAAGCCATCCGCGTGGCCATTGCCGGCTTCATCGTGCCGTTCATGGCGGTGTACAGCCCGGCACTCATGCTGCAGGCTGGTGACTGGACCGACACACTCTGGATCGTGTTCAAAGCACTGGTCGCCATCAGCATGTGGGGAGCCGGCGCCATCGGCTACCTGATTGGCCGCTTGAACGCGGTCGAACGCATCGTGGCCGTGGTCTCGGCCAGCTTCCTGGTGGTTGCCTTGCCGCTGACCGACGAAATCGGTCTGGGCGCCGTGGCCGTGTTCGTGGCCTGGCACTACTGGCGCACCCGCCAGCAGCGAGCGCTGAGCGCAGCGCGCTGAAGCGGCCAGGGCAGCAGCAATGGCCGCAGGAATGGGTGTTTGCCTGGTGCTCGCAGCTGCGGCCACAGCATCCCACCCTGCGACCACCTTCCTGGCCATCGAGCGATTCACCCTGGCGTGGACGCACTCCATTGAAAAGGTCCGCTGGGAGGAAGACTATGAGGTGGCCAGAACGGCCACATCCGATGCCAGGCCCGTGCTGCGCGCGACCGAATCGAGGGTCAGGGGTTCGGCCGCCGGCATGGAACCGCCGGCGAGTGCGGTGCTCCGGAACGGATGGTATGCCTACCCTCCCGCTCAGCGCCATCCCGGCGCACTGAGGTTGAGCCGCTCCGAATTCGTTCCGGACTACGAATTGTGCACGCATGGCGTGTGCCAGCCTCTATCGCAATGGCTGCCGTCCGATGGTGGGGTGACGCTGCTCACAGCCTGCCATGCGCCTTGAGTTTCACGATCCGGCGCACATGCTTCACCCCGTTATGCTCACCCGGTGAACTTCGCCCAACTCCTCTTCCCCGATTTTTCCCTGATCCTGTGCGGCTACCTGGTGTGCCGCTTCACGGCGCTCAACCGCAAGGTGTGGGAGCAGGTCGAGAGCCTGGTGTACTACTTCCTGTTCCCGGTGCTGCTGTTCCACAGCATCGTCAAAAGCCCGCTTGATCTGGGCGCTGCATCGAGCCTGATGGGTGCCGGCCTTTCGCTGGGTGTGGCCGCCATCTTGCTCTCGTACTCACTGCCCTATTGGCCCTGGATCGGCAAGCGACTGGACCCGCGTCTGCACGCTGCCAGCGCCCAGGTCGGGTTTCGGTTCAACTCTTTCATTGCGCTGGCGCTGGCCGACAAGGTGGCCGGGCCAGAAGGTCTGCTGATGATCGCCGTGCTGATCGGCGTGTGTGTGCCGTTGTTCAACGTGGGCGCGGTCTGGCCTATGGCGCGGCACGCAAACCGGGGTTTTCTGCGTGAACTGCTGCGCAACCCCTTGATCATCGGCACGGTTTCGGGTCTGGCGGCCAACCTGCTCGGGTTCTCCATGCCGGTGTGGCTGGAACCCACGGTCAACCGGATTGGCCAGGCATCCCTGGCGCTGGGCCTGATGGCTGCGGGGGCCGGCATGCAGTTCGGCATGCTGGCGAGCGCCAAGATGCTGGGTGCCATGGTGCTGTCGGTCAAACACATCGGCATGCCCTTGATGGCACTGGGGCTGGCGCTGCTGTTCAGGTTGGATCCGACGCAAACCACCATCCTGCTGATGTTTTCGGCCGTGCCCACGGCGTCGAGCTGTTACGTGCTGGCCGCGCGCATGGGTTACAACGGCCCCTATGTGGCCGGGCTGGTCACGTTGTCCACCCTGCTGGGTGTGCTGAGTCTGCCTTTTGCATTGGGTTTTTTGGGGAAGATGTGAATGGGTACCGCCACTCGCCACCGCCATTGAAGGGAACCGTCTCCCATGTCACGTAGGCTTCGCTGGACGTTGAAACTGCTGCTGATTCTGGCCGTGGCTTCGGCACTTTCGCTGTGGTCCTGGGGGCGTTTTGCGGCCCGATCCCAGGGCGAGCCCTCGTTCGCTCTGGCCAGCCAGCCTGCCGACACGGTGCTCGACCGCGTGATCACGCCCCTGCTCGCACAGCGTCCGGGAGAGAGCGCGGCTGCGCTGGTGATCGACAACGTGCAAGCCTTCTCGCTGCGTGCGGTGGCGGCGCGCGAGGCGGGTCGCAGTCTGGACGCCATGTACTACATCTGGCGGGGCGATCTCACCGGCAGCCTGCTGAAGTACGAATTGCTGGGTGCGGCCGAACGGGGCGTTCGCGTGCGACTGCTGATCGACGACATGAATGGCCCCACGCGCGACCCTTTGCTGCTGGCCATGGACACGCACCCCAACCTGGAGGTGCGGCTCTTCAACCCGGCCCGCAACCGCGAAACCGCCTGGCGCCGCGCGCTGGAGATGGTGCTGCGGTTTGTCGGCTTCAACCGCCGCATGCACAACAAGGCCTGGATCGCTGACGATCAGGTGGCGCTGGTGGGAGGGCGCAACATTGGCGATGAGTACTTCAATGCGGCCGAACGCATGAACTTCCATGACGCCGATCTGCTGTTGCTGGGTCCGGCGGTGACGCAGACCAGCGAAGTTTTCGACCGCTTCTGGAACAGCGCCGAAGTGGTGCCACTGGCCGCGCTCAGACATGAGGCGCCGGCGCCAGAAAAACTGCCCCTCTGGCGGGAAGAACTGCGCGCGGGGGCACAGGCATCATCCTGGGTGCAGGCGCTGGGTGACACTCGCACACTTGCCGAGCGGCTGGGCAGCGACCTGCCCCTGCACTGGACCCCCCATGTTCGGGTGGTATCCGACCCGCCTGAAAAAGCCGCACCTCTGGCCAGCCGTCGCGAACGTGCCGAATGGCTGCTGTACGACCTGATGGCGCTGCTGTTTTCCGCCCAGCAACAGACCTTGCTGATTTCGCCCTATTTCGTGCCGGGCGATGCCGGCGCGCTGCTGTTGAACGGACAGGCCGCCCGCGGCATGGACGTGCAGGTATTGACCAACTCGCTGGCTGCCACGGACGTCCCCATCGTGCACGCAGGCTACAAACGCTATCGCGAATCCCTGCTGGCGGGTGGCGTGAGGTTGTTCGAGCTCAAACCTGGCGCCGCAGTGACCGGGAAAGAACTGCTGGGCAGCAGTGGTGCCAGCCTGCACACCAAGGCGTTCGTGGTCGATGGCCAGCGCGGCTTTGTCGGCTCCTTCAACTTCGATCCGCGCTCGGCCCAGCTCAACACCGAGATGGGCGTGCTGTTCGACCACGCGCCGCTCGCGGAAGAATTGCAGGCCTTGTTCATCCAGGCCGCAGCGCCCGACTCGGCGTGGTCACTGGATCTGACGCAGAAGGGCGCATTGCAATGGCAGGGAGAAAGCGGACGTCAACACCACGACCCTGAAACGTCCCGGGGGTTGCGATTGCTGGTCTGGCTGATGGGCTGGCTGCCCATCGAATCCCAGCTCTGAGACGACAAAAAAATGTCCCGTGCGCGTTGTCCAGTCTGCGAGACTGACGCTGGTGCCCGGCATTTCCAAACCTCTGGCGGGTGCATGATCGGACCCAGTCACACCACCCTGATGCCTCCGGAATCACCATGAAAAACCTGTCCATGCGCAACTTCGTTTCACACGCCCTGCTGGCGGGAATGCTGCTGGCCACTACCACGGTCAGTGCCCAATCGATCGGCGAAGTCGATACGGTCTTCAAGCTGCTGGGGCCCGACCACAAGATCATTGTCGACGCCTTTGACGACCCCAAGGTCAAGGGCGTGACCTGCTACATGGCGCGTGCCAAGACGGGTGGGATCAAGGGCGGTCTGGGTCTGGCGGAAGACAGGTCCGAGGCCAGCATCGAATGCACGCAAGTCGGTCCGGTCTCGTTCCACGGCGAACCGCTGCGGCAACAGGAAGAGGTGTTCACCGAACGCATCTCGCTGGTATTCAAGAAACTGAGGGTGGTGCGCATGGTGGACCAGACGCGCAACACGCTGGTGTACCTGACCTATGCCGACCGCGTGATTGAAGGCTCCCCGCAGAACAGCATCACGGCGGTGGCCTTGCCCGCGGGGCTGGCGATTCCGATGCGCTGAGCAGTCGTTCAACCGCCAGCCGACAGCACCAGGTCGATGCGCCGCTGCAGGCTGGCAGCCGCAGCGGCATCGCCGGCAGCCTCTGCACGTTGTTGCTGCACCTTCAGCCAGGCCAGCAAAGGGCGCCGCCAGCCGCGCGCCGATGCTGTTTCCACGGCCTGCGAAATCACACCAGGCGTGGCGCGCCCGCTGCGCATGAGCACGCCCGCCGCCACCAGGCGCGAGACGGGGTCCTGGATAGTGGCCAAGGCCGCATCGGGGGCAGCGCCAGCGGCCAGCGCACGGTGCGGCTCAGGCAGCAAGGCCGCGTCCCCGGGTTCAGCCGCACCGTTGAGGTAGCGCGCATAGGCCTGCTCAGGCGCAGCGGCATCGCCCGCCAGCGCCTCAAAACCGGTACACGGATCAAAGTCAAGCGCCGCCACCCGTGTGGCACAGCGCAACAATTCCAACCGCGCCACCAGATCCGAACGCCCCGTCCGGGCCACCTCGGAGCGCGCACGCGCAAACTCGGCCGCCTCAACCCGCGTATCCCCAGCCAACCAGGCCTCGGTAGCCCGCTCGGCACTGCCCTTGGCATTCATTTGCCATGCAGGCGCTTGCGGAGCGCTGGAGCATGCAACCAACACCAGGCACGCGACGAGCGAAGAAACGCCCTTCAAGGAACACCGCGCAACCGGCTTCGCCGGGGCGCAGGGTGTTGCCCCCTTGAGGGGGAATTCGGCTACGCGCAGCGAGCAAGCAACGGGGGGGAGCTTCATGGCAACTTGATTTCCGTATCGCGGGCGAAGGGCCACTTGCGGTTGATGTCTTCGATGAGCGAGTCGACCTTGCGCAGGCTGGATTCAACTTCGCCGCGCAGCGTGCCCAGGTCGGTGGTGGCCTCGCGGGTGTTGCTGGCAATGCCCTGGGCTTCCACCAACAGGGTGTCAACCTTTTTCAGGCTGTTGCGCGCATCGTCGAGCAACTTGTTGAGTGCCTGCACGGTGGTGCGCGCGTCGCTCACCAGCCCCCCCTGGGCCACCCCACCCGGGCCTTCTCCCTGACCGAACACCTGGCGGTCGGCGTTGGCCACCAGGCTGTCCAGACGCACAGCCAGGGCATCGGCGCGCGCCAGCAAGGCATTGGTGCGGTCAATCGTCGTGATCAGTTTCCTGGCATCTTCCTCACTGCCCATGACCGTGCCCAGCAGGCCCTGTGGCCCTTTGAGCTGCTCGGTCAGGGCCTGCACATTGGCCAGGCTGGCCGACAGCGCAGCCTCAGATGCCGTGAGTGCCGTCAGGTTTTCCAGCAATTCCCGCACCGACGCCATCAGCTTCGGGATCTCGGCTGCGGTATCTCCGCGCAGCACCGTGCGCTCGGCACCGTCTTCCAGCGGGGGGTCGTCCAGCAGCCCGCTGTAGGCGCGGATGCGGGTCCCCCCTACCAGACCCCGCTCCATGGTGAAGATGCTGGAGGTGCGCAGCCACTTGGCGTCTTTATTGGGCACATCGACCAAGATGCGCGCATTGCCGTCGTCACCGAGTTCAATGCGCGCCACGCGGCCAATTGCGAACCCGGCAAAAGTGATGTCCATGCCCACCACCACGCCTTCAGAGTCGTCGGCGATCAGCACCAGCCGCTGGGTGTGCTCAAACACACCGCGGGCGTACAGCACGTAGGCGGCCGATCCGACCAGCAGCATCACCATCAGCAGCATCAGAAGCGCTGCCTTGATTTCCAGGTTCCTGATGGAGGGCGTGTCGCCCCGCGGTGCGTCAGGGGGCAAATTTTGAGGAGCGTTCATGGGCATGGGTTGGTGCGACGCTCAATAATAGTTGCCGAGCAACGACACCACTTCGATCAGCAACAGCACGGAAAAGAGACGGGCGAACTCGGAAATATCACTGCGCCGGCTGTAGCGGCCTTCGATGTCGCGCTGGGCGCTACCGGCCAGGGGCACCACGCCCACCGCCAGACTGAAGAAGAAGGTCTTCAGGCAGAAGATGAGCGACACAGCTGGCGTGAACACCTGCCCCACGCTGCGTGTGTAAGCCGGAAAGCCCCAGGGAGAGAACCCGTAGAGGGTGAGGTAGGTCAATACCAGTGCCACCACACAGCTCAGGGCCGCCAGCATCGGCACTGAGAACATGCTGCCCAGCGCACGTGGCAGCAATTCGATGCGCAGCAGCTCCCGGTGTTCCCGTTCGATACCCTGTCGCTGTTGCTCGGCCAGTTGCTTGCGTACCCGCTGTGCGCCCGGCATGGCAAAGCGCAGGGCCACGAACATGGCCGCGTACAGAGGGATGAGCTCCAGCACCAGGGTGCGCACCAGAACCTCGATCGCATACTGCGTCAGTCCGTAGCTGTAGGCCGTGGCCACCACGATGCGGATCAACACGATGCTGATGAGGGCTGAGAGCACCATGAACCAGGTCAGCAGCGGTGCCGTGGCCAGGTACAGGTTGTGTAGCACGGCCAGTCGGTGCGCACCGCGTCGATAACTGGAGGGTGTGAGAGACAGCACCAGTATCTGGGCGCCCAGCAGCAGCACGTGCCACCAGGCGAACACGGATGTGCGCACGCTCCGGCCCCAGCGGACCAGCGTTCCTTGCACGGCAGAGACGGCGTTCATGGCGCGATGATAGCCCCGGCCATGCGCGCCCCCCCGAGGGACAAAAGTGTGCAAAAGTGACAGCATGCTGGTGTAAACGCGCATGGAAAACCCGTCTGTCTGGTTTTCAATGTCGGCACACGCCCGGCCTCTCCAGGCGGCATCATCCATCTCGTCAGGAAACCCCTTCATGCTACCCACGATTCACCCCTCGGTCCGTCGCCAGACCATTGCCGACGCCTTGCACCGCACCGCGCGACGGTTGCCGGCCAAGCTGGCCATTGCCTGCGGCGCCGTTCGCTGGACCTACGCCGAATTCGACGCGCTGGTGGACCGCCTCGCGGCCGGTGTGGCTTCGATGGACGTTTCGCAGGGTGACAAGGTGGCTGTGCTGTCGCGCAACTCCCACGGTTTCGCCGCCCTTCGCTTTGCACTGGCGCGGCGTGGCGCGGTGCTGGTACCCATCAATTTCATGCTCAAGGCCGACGAAGTGGCCTACATCCTGCGCCACGCAGGGGCGAAAGTGCTGGCCACAGACAGCGGCCTGGCCACCCTGGCGCGCGAAGCGGCAGCGCTCGACACCCAGGTGGAGCAGTTCATCTGGCTGCCCGCCGAAGACCCGAGCGAACCCGTGGCCGGCATGCGCACCTTCGATGAACTGGCGGCCTGCACCGACCCGCTGCCGGACGTGAACCTCGGCAGCTCCGACCTGGCCCAGATCGTCTACACCAGTGGCACCGAGTCCACGCCCAAAGGCGCCATGCTCACCCACGACGCCGTGCTGTGGCAATACGTCAGCTGCGTGATCAACGCCAAAATAGCCGAAGAAGACCGGGCCCTGCATGCCTTGCCGCTCTACCACTGCGCCCAGCTGGATGTGTTCTTCGGCCCTGCGATCTACATGGGCAGCAGCAACTTCATCACCAGCAAACCGGTGCCAGACAACCTGCTTACCCTGATCGAACAGCACGACATCTCCAGTTTTTTCGCGCCGCCCACGGTGTGGATCGCGCTGCTACGTTCACCTTTGTTTGACCCGGCCAAGCTCCAGAGCCTGGTCAAGGGCTATTACGGCGCATCCATCATGCCGGTGGAGGTGCTCAAGGAACTGGCCGCGCGGCTCCCCGGTGTGCGGCTCTGGAACCTCTACGGGCAGACCGAAATTGCTCCGCTGGCCACCATGCTGGGCCCAGACGACCAGTTGCGCAAACCGGGCTCCTGCGGCAAAGCCGTCCTCAACGTGGAAACGCGGGTGGTCAACGACGCCATGCAGGACGTGGCGGTGGGCGAAGTCGGTGAAATCGTGCACCGCTCGCCCCACCTGATGCTGGGCTACTTCAACGACCCGGAGCGCACACGCGCCGCCTTCGAGGGTGACTGGTTCCACAGCGGCGATCTCGCCACAATCGATGAAGAAGGCTTCATCACGGTCGTGGACCGCAAGAAGGACATGATCAAGACCGGCGGCGAGAATGTGGCCAGCCGTGAAGTGGAAGAAATGATCTACCGGCTGGGCAGTGTGAGTGAGGTGGCGGTGATTGGCCTGCCCGATGCGAAGTGGGTGGAAGCCGTGACCGCGGTGATCGTGGTGAAAGCCGGTCAGTCCTTGAGCGAAGACGAGGTCATTTCCCACTGCAGCACCCACATGGCCGGCTTCAAGGCGCCCAAGCGCGTGGTGTTTGCCGAGAGCCTGCCCAAGAACCCCAGCGGCAAACTGCTCAAGCGCGAACTGCGGCAGCGCTATGTGGGCTGACCGGGTCGCTCGCGCAGTGCCCAGCGCACGTGCTCCTTCACCAGGTCACTCGGATGAGCAAGCCGCAGCTGCAGCGCGGCAATCAGCGCGGTTCGCGCAGCCTCGTCCATGGCATCGCGGTGGTGCAGGGCATTGCCGATGGCCACAGCGATGTTGCGCAACCAGCGCTCGTGACCGATGCGACGGATCGGACTTCCCTCGGTGCGCCGCAGAAACGTTTCCTCTGACCATGCAAACAACGTGACCAGTTGCGCACCGCTCAATCCCTCGCGCTCATCAAAATCCGGTAAGGCGCTGCGCTGGGCAAACTTGTTCCACGGGCACACCAGCTGGCAGTCATCGCACCCGTAAATACGGTTGCCCATGAGCGGGCGCAGGTCCTCCGGGATGGCACCCGGGTGCTCGATGGTGAGGTAACTGATGCAGCGGCGCGCGTCCAGCCGGTGCGGCGCCACGATGGCCTGGGTGGGGCAGATGTCAATGCACGCCGTGCAGGCGCCGCAATGCGCTTTGACCGCCTCGGTGGCCGGCAAGGCCAGGTCAACGAAGATTTCACCGAGGAAGAACATCGACCCCGCTTCGCGGTTCAGCAGCAATGTGTGTTTGCCGCGCCAGCCCTGCCCACTTCGCTGTGCCAGTTCGGCCTCCAGTACCGGTGCGGAATCGGTGAAGACGCGATAGCCCAAGGGTCCCACCGCCTGCTCGATGCGATCGGCCAGTCTCTGCAGCCGCGCACGCAGCACCTTGTGGTAGTCACGTCCTCGTGCGTAAATCGACACGACCGCCTCGCCTGGGTGATTCAATCGATCCAGTTCTTGCACCTGCCAGTTGCCGGTGGTGTCGCGTGGCAGGTAGTCCATGCGCGCTGTCACCACGCTCACGGTGCCCGGCACCAGTTCGGCCGGACGCGCCCGTTTCAGGCCATGTGAGGCCATGTAGCCCATCTGACCGTGACATCCAGCCGACAACCAGGCCTTCAAACCGGCTTCTGCGCTGGACAAATCCACATCTGCGATCCCAATTTGGGAAAATGACAGCTCCCGGCCCCAAGCCTGAATCTGAGAGACGAGTTGATCAGCATCAAAACCGGCATTCATGATCCGACCATTGTAGGAACGCAGCCCACCAGCGGTGCGGCCGTCGCTGCGTCGACATGGAGCGGGATCTGGGCCGACGAAGCGGCCACGGCTTCGTTTGCAAGCGCACTGGCCACCAGCCCGGCCATGGCACACGCCACGCTCGCGCTGCAAGGCGATCTGGGCGCAGGCAAAACCACCTTCGTGCGTCACCTGCTGCGCGCACTGGGCGTGCGGGGACGCATCAAAAGCCCGACCTACGCCGTGGTCGAACCACACACTGCCATCGACTGCCCGCTCATGCCGGCGGGCGAGGCCCTGGCCATCTGGCACTTCGATTTCTACCGTTTCAACGATCCGCGCGAATGGGAAGATGCCGGCTTTCGCGAACTTTTTGCAGCCCGTGGTCTCAAGCTTGTGGAATGGCCAGAACGTGCCGGCGATTTCCTGCCGGTGATGGATCTCATCATCGACATACAACCCGACGACTCCCTTGCCCACCCGACCAGCAATTTCGACATGACCGAGCACCCGGACGAAGCCCGCCGCGTTGCCATCAAGGCGCTCACGCCCACAGGTCAACTGTTGCTGGAGGTTCTCCCATGAACATTCCGCCCACTGCTGCGCTGAACAGGCGCAGCCTGCTGCGCGCAGGAACGTTGGTACTGCTGCTGGGCGTGCAGCAAATCGCACGCGGGGCCAACGTGGTGGCCGTGCGCATCTGGCCGGCACAGGATTACACGCGTGTCACCGTTGAGTCCGATGGCGCATTGAAGGCCAGACAGTTTTTCCTCAGCGATCCGCCCAGGCTGGCGGTGGACATCGAAGGCATCGACCTGTTGCCCGGCCTGCGTGAACTTGTGGGCCAGCTCAAGTCGGACGATCCCAACATCGCCCGAATCCGGGTGGCGCAGAACGCCCCCAATGTGGTGCGTCTGGTGATTGACCTGAAGCTTTCCGTCAAACCGCAGATCTTCAACCTGGAACCGGTGGCCGCTTACCAGCACCGCCTGGTGCTGGACCTCTACCCGTTGAACCCGCCAGACCCGCTGGAGCAACTCATCAGCCAGCGCCTGCGCGATCTCGATGCGGCCAGCGAGCGTGCCGCGCGACTGCTGGGAATGGAAACCGGGCGCCTGGAAGAACGCGGGGCGGTCGCCACCGTGCCCAATCCCGCCAGCGACCCGCTGGGTGCATTGATTGCACAGGCCGAACGCGACGCAGCCAACGGCAGCAGGGGCAGTGCACCACCCACCGTGGCAGGCGTTCCTCCGAGCGGCACGACCAACAACGCTGCGAAAGCGCCCACCCGTCAGGCGCAGACCGACCGCCTGATCATCGTGGCCCTGGACCCTGGCCATGGCGGTGAAGATCCCGGCGCCATCGGACCGGGTGGCACCTACGAGAAAGACGTGGTGCTCGCCATCGCGCGCAGGCTGCGCGACCGCATCAACGCCACGCGTGTGAATGGCAACCCCATGCGCGCCTACATGACGCGCGACGCCGACTTCTTCGTTCCCCTGCAGGTGCGGGTGCAAAAGGCGCAGCGGGTGCAGGCCGACCTGTTCATCAGTCTGCACGCCGACGCGTTCTACACGCCGCGCCCCCAAGGCGCCAGCGTGTACGCGCTGAGCACCCGGGGCGCCACCAGTGCGGCCGCGCGCTGGATGGCTGACAAGGAAAACGCTTCCGATCTGGTGGGTGGCCTGAACGTGAAGGCGAAAGACGCCACGTTGCAACGCGCCCTGCTCGACATGAGCACCACCGCGCAGATCAACGACAGCCTCAGGCTCGGCGCATCCATGCTGGGCGAGGTCGGTCGCATCGGCAAGCTGCACAAGCCCCGGGTGGAGCAGGCCAACTTTGCGGTGCTGCGTGCGCCCGACATTCCCAGCGTGCTCGTGGAAACTGCGTTCATCAGCAACCCGGACGAAGAGCGGCGCCTGCGCGACCCGCAGTACCAGAACGAACTGGCCGACGCGCTGCTGCGCGGCATCGTGAGCTATTTCTCACTGAACCCGCCGCTGGCGCGGAATCGGCAGATTTAGGCTCCCCCCCATCGCTGGCTCACTGCGTGTAGCCAGCTCCGCCCCTCAAGGGGCAACACCTTGGACCGGCAGAGCCGGATCTTCGGTGTTCCTGGTCGAAGACAACTCACACCGGAGAGATGGCTTCCTTCGCCGCGCCTGCGGCGCTTCGCCCCAGAATGAAGGCATTTCGCACAGGAAAGCTCAGCGCAGGTACAGATACAACGCCCCAACCATTGCCACCGAACCCCAGCCCAGCCACTCCATCACGGGACGCAGCCTGGGTTCCATGGCGGGGCCGAAGCGGGCCATGAGCCAGCTCACCAGGAAGAAGCGGCCGCCTCTTCCGACGATGGACGCGAGAACAAAAGGCAGCAGCGGCATGCCCATGCCGCCGGCCGCGATGGTGAACACTTTGTAGGGAATCGGTGAAAAGCCCGCGATCAGCACGGCGGCGAAGCCCCAGCGGTCGAACCAACTGCGCGCGGTCTCCAGCTTCGGTGTCCAGCCCATGCGATCCACCCACGGCATGATCGCATCCAAAGCCATGCTGCCCAGAAAATAGCCCAGCATGCCACCCAGCACCGACATGATCGTGGTCAGCAGCGCCAGTCGCCACCAAGCAGCGGGCCTCGCCAGGCACATCGGCGCCAGCATGACGTCGGGCGGGATGGGAAAAAACGAGGATTCGGCGAAGCTCAGTCCTCCCAGGTACCAGGGCGCCTTGGGGTGGCGGCTCCAGCTCATGACGCGGTCGTACAGCGGTCCAAACAGTTTCAAGGGAGCGTCCTCGTGCAGCTGTGAACGGCGCGCCCGGGTGGCGGGCCAGCTTCAGCCAAACCTTGAATTATCCGTCACTGCATACAATGATCTGGTGACCCATCCCACCCTTCACCCTGCCACCAGTATCCCTCCGTCCCGCGCCCCCATCCTTGAGCTGCCGGACGAGCTCATCAGCCAGATTGCAGCCGGTGAAGTCGTCGAGCGGCCCGCCTCGGTGGTGCGTGAGCTGGTGGACAACGCACTCGATGCCGGTGCCACCCAGGTCACGCTGCGGTTGATGGCCGGCGGGGTGCGCCTCATCAGCGTGGAAGACGACGGATGCGGCATTCTGCGCGGCGAATTGCCCACAGCCCTGAAGCGCCACGCCACCAGCAAGATTGCCAGTCTCAGCGATCTGGAGTCGGTGAACACCATGGGTTTTCGGGGTGAAGCGCTGGCGGCCATTTGCTCGATTGCCGAAGTGTCGGTGCTCACGCGCGTGGAAGATTCACAGGAAGCCCATGGCTGGTTGCTGGACGGTCGCAGTGGCGAGTTGCAGCCCACCGCCCGCAACCGGGGCACCACGGTGGAGGTGCGCGAGCTGTTCTTTGCAACGCCCGCCCGGCGCAAGTTCCTCAAGACCGACGCGACCGAACTCGCGCACTGTGTCGAAGCGGTGCGCCGGCATGCACTGGCGCGCCCGGACGTGGGCTTTGCCATCTGGCACGAAGGCAAGCTGGTGGCCCAGTGGCGCGCCGTTTCGATCCACCAGATCGACCCGCTGCGCCAACGCCTGGCCGATGTGCTGGGCGAAGACTTTGTGGCCCAGGCAGTGGCGGTGGACTGGCCAATCGACCTGCCTGATGATGGCAACGGACAGCGATTGCGGGTGCGGGGTTTTGCTGGCGTGCCCGACGCGGCCCGCTCGCGAAACGACTGGCAGTTCGCCTATGTGAACGGCCGCTATGTGCGCGACAAAGTCATCACGCACGCGGCCCGGAGTGCCTATGAAGACGTGCTGCACGGGCACCGCCAGCCGGTGTATGCGCTGTTTGTGTCGCTGGACCCGACCCGGGTGGACGTGAACGTTCACCCAACCAAGATCGAAGTGCGCTTTCGCGACAGCCGCGAAGTGCACCAGGCGGTGCGGCGCGCGGTCGAATCGGCACTGGCCGTGCCCCGCTCGGCGGGCACGGTCGACCCAGGCCCCGCCGCGGTTGCCGAGCCCGCGGCGGCATGGCCACCACGTTCACAACAGTCCGGCCTGGCCTTCGCCCCGAGAGAGCCAGAAGTCGGCCACCGGGTGAGCGACCTGGAAGCCCTTTGGGGTGGTACACCCTCAGCCACCTCCACCAGCCCAGCCCGCACAGATACATGGGCAAATCCACGCACAGCAAATCCAGAAGCCGGTCAAGCTATTACCCCAGCACAAGGCCCCGCTCGGACCGTGCCTGTCGAAGCCACTCCCCTCCCTCTGCCCCAGGGAGACTGGCCACTCGGTCGTGCCATTGCCCAACTGCAAGGTATCTACATCCTGGCGGAAAACGCACAGGGCCTGATCGTGGTGGACATGCATGCCGCGCACGAGCGCATCGTGTACGAACGCCTCAAGCAGCAGATGGACGACGAACAGCTATCGAGCCAGCCGCTGCTGATTCCGGCCACCTTTGCAGCCACGCCTGAAGAGGTGGCTACCGCCGAAGACCATGCCGTGGTGCTGGCCATGCTGGGCCTGGAAGTGGTGCCGTTTTCGCCCAAGACACTCGCGGTGCGTGCCGTGCCCATCACGCTCTCCCAGGGTAACCCAGTGGAACTCGCCCGCAGCGTGCTGGCCGAGCTCAGCCAGCACGATGCCTCCACCGTGGTGCACCGCGCGCGCAATGAACTGCTGGCGACCATGGCCTGCCACGGTGCTGTGCGCGCCAACCGCCGGCTCACACTGGAAGAAATGAACGCGCTGCTGCGGCAGATGGAGGTCACCGAGCGTTCAGACCAGTGCAACCACGGCCGACCCACCTGGCGGCAGGTGAGCATGAAGGAACTCGACGGCCTCTTCATGCGCGGGCGCTGAAAAGGCCGCTGCCGCCAAGTCGCTCGTCGAACCGCCCCTTTTCGCCCAGTGAGGGGGTAACAGGAAAACGACAGCAGGGATGCCATCACCGCCCCCTTGCCACATCGCGCTGAATCACCCGATGCCCATCAAAGGCACATGCATGAGACTTCCAAGTCAAATTTTGCACCTTTGTAGTGCACTCACTGTGTACAAGGAGTCATTTCGTTGCTTCAACTCCCCATATCGGGGCATTTCGCGTCGCGAAATGCAAAGTGCGCATAATCTCATGCACTCTTTTAAGGCACCAACCCCGAATGAAATACACCTCCGTTCACCACTTTCTCGAACATGTCGCCGCGCGCAACCCCGGGCAGTCCGAATTCAGCCAGGCGGTGGCAGAAGTCATGGAAAGCATCTGGCCTTTCATCGCCACCCATCCCCGCTACGCGGAGCACGGCCTGCTTGACCGGCTGATCGAACCCGAGAGGATCGTGATGTTCCGCATTTCGTGGGTGAACGACCACGGCGATGTGCAGGTCAACCGTGGCTACCGCATCCAGCACAGTTCGGCGATCGGTCCCTACAAGGGTGGCATGCGGTTTCATCCTTCGGTGAACCTGTCCATCCTGAAATTTCTCGCCTTCGAGCAGACCTTCAAGAACGCGCTGACCACCCTGCCGATGGGCGGTGGCAAAGGTGGGTCGGATTTCGACCCCAAAGGCAAGAGCCCGGGCGAAGTGATGCGTTTCTGTCAGGCGCTGGTGACCGAACTGTTCCGCCATGTGGGCGCAGACACCGACGTGCCCGCCGGCGACATCGGCGTGGGTGCGCGCGAAGTGGGCTACATGGCCGGCATGATGAAAAAACTCAGCAACCGGGCCGACTGCGTGTTCACCGGCAAGGGCCTGAGTTTTGGCGGATCGCTGATCCGCCCGGAAGCCACCGGCTATGGCACGGTGTACTTCGCAGAGCAGATGCTCAAGCAGCAAGGCAAGGCCTTCGAAGGCCTGCGCGTGAGTGTGTCAGGCTCGGGCAATGTGGCGCAGTACGCGGTGGAAAAAGCCATGGCACTGGGCGCGAAAGTGGTCACCGTTTCCGACTCCAGCGGCACCATCATCGATGACGACGGCTTCACGCCCGAAAAGCTGGCCGAACTGATGGAAGTGAAGAACCACCTGTACGGCCGCGTCAGCGACTACGCCGAGCGCACCGGCTCCCGTTTTGAAGCTGGCATGAAACCCTGGGGCGTGCCAGTGGATGTGGCCCTGCCATGCGCCACGCAGAATGAAATCGATGTCGAAGATGCAAACGTGCTGATCCGCAACGGCGTGACCTGCGTGGCCGAAGGCGCCAACATGCCCACGTCCATGGCGGCAGCCCAGCGCTTTGAAGATGCCGGGGTGTTGTTTGCGCCGGGCAAGGCGAGCAACGCCGGGGGCGTGGCCACATCGGGCCTGGAAATGAGCCAGAACGCCATGCGCATCAGCTGGCCACGAGAAGAAGTGGACCAGCGCCTGCACAGCATCATGGTGGGCATCCATGAAGCCTGCCTGGTACACGGACGCCGAGCAGACGGCACGGTCAGCTATGTGGATGGCGCCAACATTGCAGGGTTTGTGAAAGTGGCGGATGCCATGCTGGCGCAAGGCATCATCTAGAG
>NZ_JAUSCF010000029.1 GCF_030651625.1 Hydrogenophaga sp.
GGCCTGAAGACCACCGAGGCGCTGGTGGTCCTGGCTCGCAAGCTGCTGCGCATTGCGTTTGCCGTCTGGCACAGTGGCACACCGTTTGACCCGCAGCGGGTAGCCCTGCGCGCTTGACGAAAACCATAGAACCTCTGCCGGGCCACCAGCATCGTCCCCCTGGGGGGAAGGCGCGAAGCGACGCAGGGGGGTTACTTGAGTACCGTTCGGGTCCACCGCTGCACCCAGGCCCGGCCCTTCTCCTGCATCTGCGCGGCAGGCGGATTGTCGAACGCAACGGGCTCCAACGCGTGCTGCTGCAACACCTCGGCACGTGGCGCACCCGGTTCGGCCGGGTACATCCACATGGTGGTCTGCAGGGCCTGTTGCACCGGCACAGAGCGCAGAAATTCAATGAACTGGCCTGCCGCTTCGCGTGCAGCCGGATTGCCACCTTTCACCAGCGCCACGCCTTCAACCTGCCGGAACACACCGCCCTTCAGGAACAGGTTGGCGGTGGGAGATTCGGTGAGTTTGTCCTTGCTGAAGAACACCTCGGCTGCAGGGCTGCTGGCGTAGCTGACGACGATGGGGCGCGTGCCACCGTTCTGGGTGAATTCGGTGTAGTAGGCCTCTGTCCAGCCCTTGGCCACCTTCACGCCGTTGGTTCGCAGCTTCGCCCACCAGTCGAACGCGGCTTGTTCACCCAGGGCCGCGATGTTGGCGAACAAAAAGGCCTGGCCGGGGCTGGAAGTGGCGGGGTTCTGCACCACCAGCAGCTTGGCGTAGGCCGGCTCAGCCAGTTGCTCCAGGCGGGTGGGCAAGGGCAATCCAGCCTTCGCGAACCAGGTCTTGTCGATGTTGAGGGTGACGTAGCCATGGTCCACCGGCACCACCCCGGCGACCACGCCGGTCGCATCCGCCGTCTCGGCCATGCCGGCGGCGGACCTTCGTTGAGCGGCCGGGCCTGCATACGGATCAATCACCTGGGCTGCCACGGCGCGCGGCAGCAGCGTGTTGTCGATGCCGAAAACCACGTCGGCAATGGGCCTGGCACGGGTGAGGATGAGCTTGTTGAGCATCTCGCCCGCATCGCCGCCTTTGACGATTTGCAGCTTCACGCCGGCTTGCTGTTCGAACCCGGCCAGCAGTTCGGCAGGCAGCTCAAAGGAACTGTGGGTCAGCACGCGAAGGGACTGCGGCTTGGGCGACTGGGCCAACGCAGCACCCACCAGTGCCAAGGAAAAAAAGCCGCCCGTCGCCAGGAAAAACACTCGTCGCTGCATGCCAGACCGCCAATTCATGAACGCCTTGAAGGGCGGTGGCAGTGGCGATTCCGGCGAGGCGGAGAGGGCCTGTCACGCTCCCTACGCTGGCACAACCCAGATCAGGTGAGAGGGGTATTTCTCAGCCTTTGACCCCCGCAAAAGCGCTGGCCCGGCACCCCCGGTGAAGCGCTGCATTGTAGACCTCGGGTCGTGCTACCGTGGTCAGGCGCCAAATCCCTTGGCGCACGCCAGTGCCTCTTCGGCCTGCATGGCTTTCCCTCCGGAAGCGTTGTGCCCGTTCGATCTGAACACCCGACGATCACGCTTCATGGAAAGCAGCCACCCATGCCCGGCTATCAGGTCAAGACCGAAACCCTTTTGCTGGGCAACACGCCCTGGCAGATCCGCAGCCTGATGAACAACCAGCAGTACGCCGATCCGCTGAACACTTCGGGTGACATTGGCATCCCACCGGCCGGCTGGTCGATGTTCGGCCAGGTGTGGCCGTCTGCCCGCGTGCTGGCGCTGGCCATGCTGACCCATCCGCTGCACGGCCAGCGCATTCTGGAGATCGGTGCCGGACTGGCCCTGACCAGCCTGGTGCTGCACCGCCGGGGGGCCAACGTGACGGTGAGCGACTGGCACCCGCTGGCCGAGTCTTTCCTGCTGGAGAACCTGCGCCTGAACCACCTCGGTCCGATGCGCTACGAAGCTGGCAACTGGGCCATACCCAGCCCATGGTTGGGTCGCTTCGACCTGATTCTGGGCAGCGACCTGCTCTACGAACGCCAGCAGCCAGCGCAACTCGCCAGCTTCATCGACCGCCATGCCGCCGCAGGCTGTGAGGTAATCGTGGTGGACCCGGACCGAGGCAATCGGGCCGCGTTTGGGCAGGAAATGGCGGCGCTGGGCTACAGACTCATCATGCGCACGGCCGACCGCGAGCTGGAAGACGGTGTGGCCTACAAAGGGCGCTTTCTGACGTTTGCTCGGTGAGATGAAACACCCCCCGCGCCGCTTCGCGTCACCCCCCTCAAGGGGGGCACACCTTCGGACCGGCAGAGCCGGGTCCTCGGCGTCACTGAAATGGGGCATTTCGCTCCTGAGGTGTTGTGGTGAACCCCCCGCGCCGCTTCGCGTCGCCCCCCTCAAGGGGGGCACACCTTCGGACCGGCAGAGGTTCTATGGTTTTCGTCAAGCGCGCAGGGCTACCCGCTGCGGGTCAAACGGTGTGCCACTGTGCCAGACGGCAAACGCAATGCGCAGCAGCTTGCGAGCCAGGACCACCAGCGCCTCGGTGGTCTTCAGGCC
>NZ_JAUSCF010000037.1 GCF_030651625.1 Hydrogenophaga sp.
CTTGGCGGCACCACCGAACTTGGCCGACAGCACCGTGGTGATCGCCGCCGTCAGCGTCGTCTTGCCGTGGTCCACGTGACCAATGGTGCCCACGTTCACGTGCGGCTTGGTCCGCTCAAATTTCTCTTTTGCCATTTTTCAATTCCTGAAAGAACAAAACCCGTGTGTGTTTAAGGTTTCCGACACAGACCTGCCACGGGCAGCTGATCAACCGCAAAGCGGCGTCGAAGACCACTGAAAATCTCTCGCGCTACAGCTACAGGCTCCCCCCCATCAAGGGTTGCCAAGGGTCCGGCTCTGCCGGCCCGATGGCAACGCCCCCTTGAGGGGGTGACGCGCCGCAGGCTTGGCGCGGGGGTGGGCTTACTTGGCTCGCGCTGCGACGATGGCTTCAGCTACGTTGCGTGGCGCTTCGGCGTAGTGCTTGAACTCCATGGAGTACGTGGCACGGCCTTGCGACATCGAACGCAGCGTGGTCGAGTAGCCGAACATTTCGGACAACGGCACTTCGGCCTTGATGGCCTTGCCACCACCGACCATGTCTTCCATGCCCTGCACCATGCCGCGGCGGCTGGACAGGTCGCCCATCACGTTACCGGCGTAGTCTTCAGGCGTTTCCACTTCCACGGCCATCATGGGTTCCAGAATCACCGGGCTGGCCTTCTTGCAACCTTCCTTGAAGCCGAAGATGGCTGCCATCTTGAAGGCCATTTCGGACGAGTCCACGTCGTGGTACGAACCGAAGTGCAGCGTGACCTTGACGTCCACCACCGGGTAACCCGCCAGCACGCCAGCGGTCAGCGCTTCGACCACGCCCTTTTCCACCGCAGGGATGTACTCGCGCGGGACCACACCACCCTTGATGGCGTCCACGAATTCGAATCCTTTGCCAGCTTCGTTGGGTTCGATCTTGAACACCACGTGACCGTACTGGCCCTTGCCACCCGACTGGCGAACGAACTTGCCTTCGGCTTCGGCCACTTCCTTGCGGATGGTTTCGCGGTAGGCCACCTGAGGCTTGCCCACATTGGCTTCCACACCGAATTCGCGCTTCATGCGGTCGACGATGATTTCGAGGTGCAGCTCGCCCATGCCGGCGATGATGGTCTGGCCCGATTCTTCGTCGGTCTTGACGCGGAACGATGGATCTTCAGCTGCAAGACGCTGCAGGGCGATGCCCATCTTTTCCTGGTCGGCCTTGGTCTTGGGTTCCACGGCCTGCGCAATCACGGGCTCAGGGAACACCATGCGCTCCAGCATGATGATGGCGTCCGGATCACACAGGGTTTCACCTGTGGTCACGTCCTTCAAGCCCACGCAGGCAGCGATGTCGCCGGCGCGAATTTCATCGACTTCCAGGCGGTTGTTGGCGTGCATCTGCACAATACGGCCGATGCGCTCTTTCTTGCCCTTGACGGGGTTGAAAACGGAATCGCCCTTTTTCAGCACGCCGGAATACACGCGCACAAAAGTCAGCTGACCCACGTACGGGTCGGTCATGAGCTTGAACGCCAGGGCCGACAGTTTTTCGTCGTCCTGCGCCTTGCGGGAGGTCGGCGCCTCGTCTTCGTCCGTGCCACCCACAGGAGGGATGTCCACTGGAGAAGGCAGGAAGTCGATCACGGCGTCGAGCATGCGCTGAACACCCTTGTTCTTGAACGCGGTACCGCACAGCATGGGCTGGATCTCGGTCGCCAGCGTGCGCACGCGAATGCCCTGCTTGATCTCTGCCTCGGTGAGGTCACCCTCTTCAAGGTACTTGTTCATCAGCTCTTCGCTGGACTCGGCGGCGGCTTCGAGCATCTTCTCGCGCCACTCCTTCGCCTGCGCCACCAGTGCCTCAGGAATCTCCTGGAATTCGAACTTCATGCCCTGGGACGCTTCGTCCCAGATGATGGCCTTCATCTTGATCAGGTCGACCACGCCGGTGAAGTTTTCTTCAGCGCCGATCGGGATCACGATGGCCACGGGGTTGGCCTTCAGGCGCAGCTTCATCTGGTCGTAGACCTTGAAGAAGTTGGCACCGGTGCGGTCCATCTTGTTGACGAACGCAAGGCGGGGCACCTTGTACTTGTTGGCCTGGCGCCAGACGGTTTCCGACTGGGGCTGAACGCCGCCCACGGCGCAGTACACCATGCAGGCGCCATCCAGCACGCGCATGGAACGCTCCACCTCGATGGTGAAGTCCACGTGACCGGGGGTGTCGATGATGTTGAAGCGGTGCTCTTCGTAGGAGAGGTCCATGCCCTTCCAGAAGCAGGTGGTGGCGGCCGACGTGATCGTGATGCCGCGTTCCTGCTCCTGCTCCATCCAGTCCATGGTGGCCGCACCGTCGTGCACTTCACCAATCTTGTGGTTCACACCGGTGTAGAAAAGAATGCGCTCGGTGGTGGTTGTCTTGCCGGCGTCGATGTGGGCGGAAATGCCGATGTTTCGGTACCGCTCCAGTGGCGTAATGCGTGCCATGGAAATACTCCTGAATGGGGCAAGCCCGCCACCCTTTTGGGGTGCTGCGGGCTCGCCTGGAATGACTGAGGGAAACGGAATTTAGAAGCGGAAGTGGCTGAAAGCCTTGTTGGCTTCGGCCATGCGGTGCACTTCATCGCGCTTTTTCATGGCGCCACCACGGCCTTCATTGGCTTCGAGCAGTTCGTTGGCCAGGCGCATGGCCATGGACTTTTCGCTGCGCTTGCGGGCGGCTTCCTTGATCCAGCGCATGGAGAGCGCCAGACGGCGCACCGGGCGCACTTCCACGGGCACCTGGTAGTTCGCACCACCGACGCGGCGGGACTTGACTTCCACCATGGGCTTGACGTTGTTGATGGCGGTGACGAAGAGTTCGAGCGGGTCTTTGCCGCTCTTCTTCTCCATCTGCTCCAGCGCACCGTAAATGATGCGCTCGGCAACCGCTTTTTTGCCGCCTTCCATGATCACGTTCATGAACTTGGAGAGCTCGACATTGCCGAACTTGGGATCCGGCAGGATTTCACGTTTAGGGACTTCGCGACGACGTGGCATTTTTTCACCTCAAATTTGCTTCAGTTGGCACCTTTTCAGGCACCGCGAGAACCCAGCAAGGCCCTCACTTACTCGACCCGGCGCCGACATGGCGTTTTGGGGTCACTACGTTCGACTGGCTTGCCGGCCGGTCAAACACCGAAATACAGACTTACTTGGCCTTGGGCTTCTTCGCACCGTACTTGGAGCGCGACTGCTTGCGGTCTTTCACGCCTTGCAGATCCAGCGAACCGCGCACGATGTGGTAACGCACACCAGGCAAGTCCTTGACGCGACCGCCGCGAACCAGCACGACGCTGTGTTCCTGGAGGTTGTGGCCTTCACCGCCGATGTAGGAGATGACCTCAAAGCCGTTGGTCAGGCGCACCTTGGCGACTTTACGCAGAGCGGAGTTGGGCTTCTTGGGGGTCGTGGTGTACACACGGGTGCACACACCGCGACGCTGCGGAGAGTTTTCCATGGCCGGGCTCTTGGATTTGGTCTTTTCGACCTCCCGGCCGTGGCGCACGAGTTGATTGATGGTTGGCATTGAAAAACGTCCCTAAACGTTTGGAAAAAGCGAAAACGACAAAGCTCTTCGGAAAATTCCGAAAAGCCCGCTAATGTAGCACGCAGCCCGAATTCAGGCAACCGGGCGCGGGGCAAGCCGCAGCACGACGGCTTCCTGTGCCCTTACTGGATCCAGAGGCGCATCGCGTCCCAGGCCCGCCCGAAGATGCCGCTTTCTTCGACGGTCTCCAGCACGGTGAGCGGCACTTCGGCCACCGGCGCGCCATTGGCGGTCGAGATTTTCAGGCTGCCCAATGCCTGCCCGCGCGCCAGGGGCGCAACCAGGGGCTCGGGACGGATAATCTCGGTCCGGAGCTTGGCACCCTCGCCAGCAGGGACCGTCACCACCACGCCCTGGGGCAGACCCAGCTTCACCTGAGCCTCTTTGCCTTTCCATACCCTGGGCGTGGACACGGGCTCTCCCGCCTTCGTCAGCCGCACGGCATCAAAGGCGGTGTAGCCCCAGTTCAACAGCTTCTGGCTTTCGTTGGCACGGGCGTTCTCGCTGGTCGCCCCCAGCAGCACACTCAGCAGACGCCTTTGGCCATCTGCCCCGGTACCGAGGGTCGGCACCTCACGCCGGGCCGTGGCCACCAGGCAATAGCCGGCGGCGCTGGTGTGACCGGTTTTCAAGCCATCGACGGTGGGATCACGGAACAACAAGGTGTTGCGGTTGCGGTCATTGGCTTCAGGCGTGCCGGGGTAGCGGTAGCGCTGAATGGCGTAGTAGGTCACATATTCCGGGAAGTCGTTCATCAACCGGGTGGCCAGGGTCGCCAGATCGCGGGCGGTGGTGGTGTGTCCGGTTTCCGTGAGTCCCTCCGGGTTGCGGAAACTGGAGGCGTTCATGCCCAGCGCTCTTGCCTGATCATTCATCAACTGCACGAAACGCTCGACAGAACCACCGACACCCTCCGCCAGCGCGACCGTTGCGTCATTGCCCGACTGGATGATCATGCCTTTGACCAGGTCTTCGACCGGCACCTGCATGCGCGGGTCGATGAACATCCGCGAACCCGGCATCTTCCAGGCGCGCTCGCTGACCGGGAGTGTCTGGGTCAGGGTGATCTTGCGCGACTTGAGCGCATCGAACACCAGGTAGGCGGTCATGAGCTTGGTCAGCGAGGCTGGCTCCACCGGCTGGTCTGGATCCTTGGCGGCAAGCACCTGCCCTGAGGTGACGTCCATCAGGAGATAGGCCTTGGCTGCGATTTCAGGCGGCTCAGGCATTTGCGCTGCGGCAGGCAACAAGGCGCCCAGGAGCAGGCAGGCCGATAGCGCAAACGGGACAAAACGACGCAACAAAGTAGGGTTCCTTGAATTGAATTGAAGAATGAGGGGGGCTGTCACGCGCTCAGGTGGCGCGTAACCAGGGCTCGCAACAGCGGCAATTGCCCATGAAAAAAATGCGCGCCGGCAGGCACCACCAGCACGGGCAGCGTTTGGGGCCTGGCCCAGTCCATGACCGACGCCAAAGGCACTGTATCGTCCTGCTCGCCGTGGATGACCAGCGTGCGCAGGTGAAGTTCCTCTGGTACGTTGGCCACATTGAATCGGCTGGCGGCCGTGCCCACCAGAACCACCTGGTCAATCTCACGCTGCGCGTGCAGGCGCTCGACCGCGTGGCTGGTGACAAAAGCACCAAACGAAAACCCGGCCAGGCTCAGGCGCCCCTGTGGTGCGCAGGCATCCACCACCGCCAGCATATCGTCCAGTTCGCCTCTGCCCTCGTCATGGACGCCGGCGCTGGCACCCACCCCCCTGAAATTGAACCGCACGGATGTCCATCCACTTTGCACAAATGCGCGTGCCAACGTCTGCACGACTTTGTTGCTCAACGTGCCGCCAAACAAGGGGTGAGGATGGGCAATGACGGCCGTGCCTTTGGCATCGGCCACAGGACGATCCACCGCCACTTCCAGGGGACCAGAAGGTCCGGCGATCTGCAGGGCTTCGGTTTGGGCATTCATGGCGCAGCGTCTTCCAAGCCCATCTGGCCATGGTGGAAGAAAACCACGCTTTCGCTCTCAGCGCCCAACATCGGGTGGCGTGAGCAACCGCTCGACCACGATGCCGTCCCTGAGGTGGGACTGCACGATCTCGTCAATATCGCTCTCGTCCACATAGCTGTACCAGACGCCCTCGGGGTACACCACGGCGATGGGACCACCGGCACAGCGATCCAGGCAACCGGCCTTGTTCACGCGAACCTTGCCCGCACCGAGCAGGCCCTGCGCCTTGGACAGCGACTTGCATCGGTCAAATGCGGCCTGCGCCTTGTGGCGGGCGCAACAAGCCTCCTCGCCACTGCGTTCGTTGAGGCAAAAGAAGATGTGCCGCTGGTAGTAAGGCGGGTTTTCTGTCATGACCCGATTCTAGTGGGACACCTTGTCCTGGCTTGCAACGAGTTATGTCAATGTCGGCCTTGACGCACCCGATGCGCAGCCGCCCCATCGCGCAGTTCAGCGGGGGCTCGACCCTTCACGAGGATTTTCTGGAAACTGCGCTCAGGCCAAATATCAGTGCCAGGAAAGGCCACAACCAGCCCACCCAAAGGGACAGACCATGGAAACGGATGAAACGTCCCTGCTCCCAGATTTCGAGAGACTGTGCAAAGTAAGGGCTGTCCGAGGTGCGGTTGAGCAGCGTGAGGGACACCGCCAGGCACAGCAGCATGACGACATTGCAAAGGCGCCCTGGCAGCCCCGCCAGAGCGAGCCCCAGCACCAGCGCCAGACCCATACCGATGGCGACCGGCACGTTGAACCATGACCACGCGTTCACCGGTCCAAAGGTCATGGCCGCTGAAATGCCTTCCATCCCCATGGCACAGAGAAAAAGCATGCCGCCAAAAAGAAGCCGCCGCCGCACCGACCGCATCTCGGAAAAGCCCATCATCAGGGGAGCAAGCAAGCACAGCGCAATGCAAAAAGCTTCTGCCAGCGGGCTGAGCGGTTCGGGCAGGGTGGCACGGACGGGCACCCATTCCAGAAAAGGTGTTCCTTCAAGCAGGTCGATCAATCCCGTTTCCAAGCGCGTCCACACCTGACCCAATCCAAACGGGATCGATGCTGGGTACAGCAGAGCCAGCGGCCACAACGCCAGCAAGACCAGGCTGGCGTGCGCGTCCTTCTCGAACCAGTCGGCCCGAAACTGGCTCCAGCGTCGCAGGGCACCCATTCGCTCAAGCAGCCATGCGATGCTGGCCCCCAGCAGACCACCCAGCGCGTTCAGCACCAGATCCACGTTCGAAGCCACGCGCATGGGCAAAAAGTTCTGCGTGACTTCGATCCCGAACGAGAGCATGGCCGGGACCAGCACCGCCACCGGCCAGGCGAGTCGCCCCCAGCCTGAACGCATCATGGCGAGCGCCAGCAGAAAGCCCAGGGGCGCATAACCCACCAGGTTCGCCACCAGATCGAAAGTGGTCCAGTACTGCGGGAACGGTGCCCAGACAAACGCGATGGGAGAGACCCCCTGCACCCACCAGCCCTTGAACGGGTACAGACTGGCGTAGAGGATCAACCCTCCAAACAGGAAGGAAAGTGTCCAGGCGGATGAACGGACCTTCAAGGCGCAACGCTGAAGTTAGAAGGGCTTGACCACCACCAGCACCACCGCCGCCACCATCATCAGCACGGGCGCCTCGTTGAACCACCGGTACCACACATGCTGCCGCCGGTTCTCGCCCCGCTCGAACCGGCGCAACAGAAGTCCGCACACATGGTGGTAAGCCACGGTCAGCACCACGACCAGCAGCTTGGCATGCATCCAGCCGTTGCCAGGTCCGCGCCCGATGCCGTAGCCCCACCACAGCCAGACGCCAAGTCCGAGCGCCGGGACAGCCAGCATGGTGGTGAAACGCATGAGTTTTCGAGCCATCACGAGCAATCGCTCCCGCTCCGCAACGCTCTCTGGCGGCACCATCGCCAGGTTCACGAAAATCCGCGGCAGGTAGAACAGTCCTGCGAACCAGCTGGCGACGAAAACGATGTGAAAGGCTTTGATCCAGAGCATCGCCGCAGTGTAGCCTTCGCTGCCAGATGCGCTCCGGGCCGGCGTGAGCGCATCCAGGATCGAGGCAAAAAAAACCCGGCCAAGGGCCGGGTTGGGAAGCCTTTTTGCTGTCACACACTAAGGCACCCGCTCAGGGAGGAAAAGCGGGGAGCGCTCCTTTCGGTTTGCTCGAACGGAATGTTACAGCAAAAGACCTGTTTTTTGGCAAGTCACCCTGTCAGATTTGACAGGGTCATGTCAACAGAACAACAACAATGGTGATATTGATCACATCATTTTTGCCAGCTCGAACATGACGGCAGTGCCCAAGGCTTCGCGAATGTTGCCGCGACCGACCTTGGCCATTGAAAACTCGCCGAAACCGGACATGTCGAACGAGCTGTCGTCTGGCGAAATTTCCACAAAGGGAAACTCGAACACCTCCCTGAGCAGTTCACGCCGAAAGGCTTCGAAGTCTGCGCCTTTGATTTCCGAATCCACCACGATCAGATTGGGCATGCGGCCCTTGATGGCATCGCGTGCCTGAACGAAGTCGACCACGCTGTCTGACACGATGCCGATTTCGCGCAGGGCGTCGCGCACGTCTGCCCGAATCTGCAGGGTGGGCGAGATGGTGAGCACGTAAGTGCCGGACAGCGATTTGAACATCGAGGAATGGTCGTCCGACAAGTCAACCGCAGAGATGCCGTCGACCGCCCGCACGGTGCGGGTGAACATCGCGTTGAAGGTGGTGCCCTCGCTCGTCAAGGTTCGCTCCAGTTCGATGCCGCCGGAGCTCGCTGCGATCTGCCGGATGAGCATCCAGCTGAGGTTGTCGTCGGCCGTCTGGCTGGAAGGGGGCGCGCCCTCGTTGGCCACCCGAACCTGGAAACGCGCATGGGGCGGCCAGGCATTCACGTCCATGCGCACATCGACACGGTTGCCGTAGGGGAGTGCCCAGTCCAGCACAGCGTTCACGAACGTGTGCGCCACAGTGGGATCGACAAGAACGTCCACCGGCTTGAGCTTGCGCCGCAGCGCAATGCCAAGCAGCGCGAACTCCTTCTTGCGCTCCTGCAAGACGCCCTCGACCAACTCGGCCATGTTGATCTTCTCGTGCGACTGCCGGATGCGCCCGCTGTAGAAGCGGTGAATCTGCTGGGTGCTGACGCCGGCAAGCTTGACCCGACCCATGGGCACACTCAATGCGTGGTGCTCCTGCCGCGTGATGCGGTCCTTGGCGAGCAGCTGGTCAATCTGGTTTTGCAGGGCGCTGACCCCCTCGGTGATCTGATCTGCCAGACCAGCCAGCAGGTCGGGCCAGTGCACCTCTAGGGACCATGCATCCGCTTCACCGACAGCCCCCCTTGAAGAACTGTGGGACGAGGAAGGGTTTTTCTTGGATGACAACATGAGAGCGCTTGGTTGGGGCGTGCGATGCAAGGTGCAGAAATCAGGCCAAAGCCAATAATTTCTACTTAAATTGGAGTTCAACACAAACCGCTGTTTTTTTCAATATCTATACCTTTATTACTGCTTGATACATATTCATCTTTTGAGGAAAACAGGTCTTTTTCCACGTTCGATGCGAGCGGGACTGGCGCCAGGGGCGGCTTTGGACACAATACGCTGCATGCACTTACCCGCTCCCTACCCCTTCAATCGTCCGCGACGCCTGCGCCGCGATGCCTTCACCCGCGACCTGGTGCGCGAACACCGCCTGAGCCCGTCGGACCTGATCTACCCGGTGTTCGTGCTGGATGGCCAGGGGCGCCGGGAGGCTGTGGGTTCGATGCCGGGCGTGGAGCGGCTCAGCCTGGACCTTCTGCTGCCCGTGGCCGAAGACTGCGTACAACTCGGCATTCCAGTGATGGCGCTGTTTCCGGTGATCGACCCATCGCTGAAAACGCCGGACGGCCAGGAGGCCTTGAATCCCGACGGACTGGTACCGCGCGTGGTGCGGGGTCTGAAGGAACGCTTTCCGCAACTCGGTGTGATGACCGACGTGGCGCTGGACCCGTACACCAGCCACGGACAGGACGGCGTGCTGGACGAGCACAACTACATCCTGAATGACCCCACAGTGGAGATACTGACAAAGCAGGCGGTGACTCAGGCGCAGGCGGGCGTGGACATGGTGGCCCCGAGCGACATGATGGACGGGCGCATCGGCGCCATCCGCGCCGCGCTGGAGGCGAACGGCCTCGTGCACACGCGGATCATGGCCTACAGCGCCAAGTACGCCAGCGCCTTTTATGGTCCCTTCCGCGATGCGGTGGGCTCTGCCGCCAATCTGGGCAAGGCCGACAAGAAGGTCTACCAGATGGATCCGGGCAACACCAATGAGGCGCTGCGCGAGGTGGCACTGGATCTGGCCGAAGGCGCCGACATGGTGATGGTCAAACCCGGCATGCCCTACCTGGACATCGTGCGCCGCGTGAAGGACGAATTCGCCGTGCCGACCTTCGCCTATCAGGTCAGCGGCGAGTACGCCATGCTCAAGGCGGCCGCACAGAACGGCTGGCTGGACCACGACGCGGTGATGATGGAAAGCCTGCTGGCCTTCAAGCGCGCGGGTGCGGACGGGGTGCTGACCTACTTCGCGCGCGACGCGGCGCGTCTGTTGCGCGGCTGAACAAAACCGCACAATGCGCGTCTTCCACATCCAGCCCGCAGGGATCGTCGAGTCCGATGCCCTGCCTGAGCGGTTGCCAGCAACGGGTTATGTCTGGATCGCCTGTGGCAGGCGGGAGTTCGAACTGGAGCAGGGCAGGGTACAGGCCGCATTGCATGCCTGGATCGGTCTGGCGCTGGTGGATCTGCACATTGCCGATTTGCTCAACAACCAGCTCCCCTCGCACTTCGACTACACCTCGCAGTACGACGTGCTGGTGTTCCGGCGCCTGGCGGCCGGTCATTCGGAGACCGATCTGGCGCAGCCCGGCACGGTGCTCACCCAGAAGACCAGGCGCAGTGGGCCACCCGTGCTGCGCCGCATCGACACCAGCCCGGTGGGCTTTGCGGTGTTCGATCGCGTGCTGCTGACGGTGCACCCCGCCGGCTGTCAGGTGCTGGATCAGTACGCGTCCCGCCTGCTGGCTTCGGTCAACGGGGCTTCGCGCACGGCGGGCGCGAACCTGCCTCCGCACCCGGCCGACCTGATGCTGCGCATCGTCAACCAGATGGTCGATGGCTACCTGGAATTGCGGCGCGAGCTCACCCGCCAGCTGGACCACTGGCAGGCCGAACTGCTGCACCCCAAAACCCGTTTCAACAACTGGAGCTCGCTGCTGGACGCGCGGATTTCGCTGCACCAGCTGGACGAGATCTGTGAAGACCAGCGATCGGCGATTCAGGACTGGATCGAGGCGCTGGAAGAATGGGAGCCGGGTGAACACGACGGCGGGCAGCGCGGACTGGACCTGCTGCGGGTGCGTTCACGCGATGTGCTGGAACACATCGAGCGCGTGGTGCATCACGTGCGGCGGCTGGAACAGAACGCAGAGACCGCCGTGCAGATGCACTTTTCTGCGCAAAGCAACCGCACCAACGACATCATGCGCACGCTTACGGCGCTGACCGCGATCTTTCTGCCTTTGAACCTGATTGCCGGCATCTTCGGCATGAACTTCGAGTTCATTCCACTCGTGCACCAGCAGGCGGGTTTCTGGTGGGCGGTGGGCTCCATGCTGTTCACCGCCGCGGTGCTGGGGGTGCTGTTCTGGCGCAAGCGGTATCTGGCTAGGACAAAATAGGCACACCCCCGCGCGCAGGGCCTGTGGCCCACCCCCGCGCCGCGCTTTCAACGCGTCACCCCCTTCAAGGGGGCGACACCAGTGGCCCGGCAAAGCCGGTTCCACGGCATCTCTGGATTGAGTCACGTCGCTCCGGGCCGCACTTTGCACGCCTCAACGCCGCGCTTTCAGCGCGTCAGACAAAGGGTGCACTCAGGCCCTCGTTGGCGAGGGCGCGCTGCACGGCGGGGCGTTCCAGCATGCGCTGCAGGAAGGGGCCGATGTGAGGCAGGCTGCGGGCCTGGCCATTGTCGAAGTTGCGGGTCCAGCGGCAGAGCGTGAACAGATAGGGGTCGAGCGCGCTGTAGGCGTCGCCCAGCATCCAGGCGCCACCATGGCGGGCGAGTTCGGTGTCGACCTGCCGGAGCATCGGACGGATCTGGTTCTGCGCCATGTGCTGCACCTCTTTGGCGGCGCCGTGGTTGTGCGCGTGCACCCAGCGTTCCGGGTGGAAGTAGACCATCAGCGTGGCCTGAAGGGTGTTGGTGAACCACACCAGCCATTTGTAGAAGTGGGCGCGCTGTGGCGTGCCCAGGGGGGGCGCCAGTGCAGCTTGTGGATGCGTATCACACAGGTGCAGACAGATGGCCGCGGTCTCGTAGAGCACGAGATCGCCATCGGTGAGCACGGGAATGAGACCGTTGGGGTTGAGCTTGAGGTAGGCAGTGGTCTTGTGTATGTCCTGGGTGCGGTCGACCAGCACCCGCTCATAGGGCACGGCCAGCTCTTCGAGCAGGATGTGGGGCACCATGCTGGCGGTGCTGGGGTAGTGGTGAAGCTGAATCATGGTCGTTGGGAAGGAGTGGGCACGCCGAACAGGCGGGCTCCATTCTCCCAGCCAATCCGGCGGGCCACATCAGGCGGCAGACCTCCGAGCCAGACGCGGTAGCCGCGCATGAGGTCGTCGTAATACAGCCAGCGCAGATTGACCCAGGTGTCGGAGCCGATCAGGAAGCGGTCCGGGTACTTGAGCAAGAGGGCGCGCCATTCGGGGCACAGCTGGCCGTCGCTGCAGGTAAGGCCTGGGCGGTAGGAGAGTTCGCCCATGAGCGCGGGGTACTTCGCCATCAGCTGATCCACCCTGTCCACGGGGGTACCGCCAATACCGGTGTGGGCCCAGATCAGGCGGAAACTGTTGCCCCCACGCTCCGCCGCTGTGCGGGTCGCTGCCCCCCCAGGGGGCGTGTGTCCTGCTTGGGGCGGCCCGGCGCTGGACACTTCATTGCCCCCACGCTCCGCCGCTGTGCGGGTCGCTGCCCCCCCAGGGGGCGTGTGTCCTGCTTGGGGCGGCCCGGCGCTGGACACTTCATTGCCCCCACGCTCCGCCGCTGTGCGGGCCGCTGCCCCCCGAGGAGCCGTGTGGGCCATGAGCAAATCGATGGCGACGTCGTCCACGTGGGCGAGAATGGCCAGGCCCTTTTCTTCGGCCAGGGCCATGAGCTCCTGGGCCACCGGGCCGTTGGCGTTGGCGCTGTCGTAGAGATGGAATTCGCCCAGACCCCGGTACGGACCGGCCGGGGTTCCGCTGGCGAGCTCGGTGCGCACGAGTTCGGCGATGGTGGGGTCGCGGAACCAGTTGTTGTAGTCGGCCCGGTTGCGGTAAAGGCGGATGAAGGGCACCACAGTCACCCCGGCGGCACTTGTCTGCTCGCGGGCTTGCGCCAGAGCTTTGGTCCCCTCATTGGGGCGCGAATTTGCAATGATGGCCCGCACGCCGTTGCGCTGCATGCGGTCCAGCACGTCGGAGAGGGGGAACGGGCAGCCGGGTGAAACGCCGTCGTGCACACAGGCTTCGTCGTTGTAGTGCAGGTGAGCATCGAACAGCGGGCCGGCGTACTGCGCAGATGCGGGGGCCATCAGTCCAGCCAACAGCAGCCCCCACCAGTAACGTCGCAAAGCCGGCTTGGAAGGGTCACAGGCACAGTGTCCCTGAAGGAGACGGAGGGAGGCAGATCCAAGCCTGACTGCGCAGGCGTGCACATGCCCGAAGCGCAGCCACTCCTGACAGCCGTCCGGGCGCGAGCCGCGGCGGGGCTGGTCCATTTCAGCCCACGTGCTCATTGAGGAAAGCCAGGGTGCGCACCCTCGCCTGCTTGGCCGCCGCCTCGTCGTACGAACCGCGCTGGTCGCAGTTGAATCCGTGGTTGGCGTTGTAAACATGGACCGTGACCCCGGGCTGGGCCTCCTTGAAGGCCTCGACCGTGTCAAGCGGAATCCAGTGGTCCTGGTCGCCGAAGTGGGCCATCACCGGCACCACGGGCTTGCGGTGGGCGTCGGCATCGCCGGTCATGCCACCGCCATAGTAGGGCACGGCGGCCGCAAGGCCCTTGAGCCCGCATGCAGAACGCCAGGTCAGCAGGCCCCCCCAGCAGTAGCCCACGATACCGACCTTGCCGGCCGACGCGGCATGGTCAATGGCGGCCTGGATATCGGACATGACTCCGGGCTCGGGCAGGGCCTCGACCGCCGTCTTGAAGCCAAAGCCCTGACCCATGTCGGCTTCGGTGTAACCGAGTTCCACGCCGGCCTGCACACGATGGAAGGTGGACGGCGCGACCACGAAATAGCCGTCGGCCGCGTAGCCATCGGCCACGGAACGGATGTGCGAATTGACACCGAAGATCTCCTGCAGCACCACGAGGCCGCCTTTCGGTGTGCCGGTGGGTTGTGCCACGTAGGCGGGGAAGGTGAAACCGTCGGCGGATGTGAGATCGATGAACTGGCCCATGTGTGCTCCTGATGAGGTTTTGAGGTGAGGAAGAAAACAGATGCGTGGCAGATCAGCCAGCGAGGCGGCGTTCGACAAAATCGAGGCGGTCCTGGCCCCAGAAGATTTCGCCATCGATGACGTAGCTGGGTGCGCCGAACACGCCAGCGTCGATCGCCTGGCGGGTGTGGTCGGCGTAGCGGGCTTTGACATCGGCCTGCTGCGACTGCATCAGGCGTGAAGCATCCAGCCCGTTCCCGGTGAGCAGTTCGGCCAGCACGGCGTCATCGGCCACGTTGCGCTCTTCCACCCAGATGGCCCGACCGATTGCGCCTGTCAGGCGCATCGCGGCATCGGCTCCATCCGTGTCGGCCACGGCGGTGATGAGCAGACCGGCTGGGTCGCCCGCAACCGGGAAATGGCGGGGTTCGGGATTCAGGGGGATGCCCAGCGTCTGGCTGAAGCGGCGCAGTTCCAACAGGCGGTAGGCCTGCCGCTGAGGTGCGCGCTTGGGCAACGGCAGGCCGCCGGAAGCGGCGAAGATCTGGCTGTAATCGACCGGGCGCACACGCACGTCGGCACCGGCGCGTTGTGCGATGTCTGTAAAGCGGGCGTGGCCCAGGTACATCCAGGGGCTCTGAGGCGCGAAGTAATAGTCGACTGTGCGACGCATGAAGGTCTCCTGAGGCTGTTGTAATCGAGATGAATGGCGCAGGGGAGCGGGCCGCGTATGTTGTACGCGATGCGTCCACTTTATGCAGGAGACAGGATATGGGCAAGCAGCAACAGAAGGTGCTTCTGGTCACCGGCGGCGGACGGGGCATCGGCGCGGCCACGGCGCGCCTGGCGGCACACCACGGCTGGACGGTGGCAGTGAACTACACGGCGAACTCACTGGCCGCCGACGAAGTGGTGCGGCAGATCCGTTCGGCCGGTGGCAGCGCCATGGCGGTGCAGGCGGACGTGGCCGACGAAGCGCAGGTGCTGGCGATGTTCGAGCGCATCGATGCCAAGTTCGGCCATGTGGCCGGCCTGGTGAACAACGCCGGCGTGGTGGACGTGAGCGCGCGACTGGATGAGATGGACATGGCGCGCTGGCGGCGCATGTTCGACATCAACGTGATGGGCACGCTGCTGTGCGCGCGCGAAGCGGTGCGCCGCATGAGCACACGGCATGGCGGTCCGGGCGGGGCGATCGTCAATGTGTCCAGCGCGGCGTCTCGCCTGGGTTCGCCGGGCCAGTACGTGGACTACGCTGCGGCCAAGGGAGCGGTGGACGCGTTCACCATCGGCCTGGCCAAGGAGGTGGCGGAAGAAGGCATTCGCGTGAACGCGGTGCGGCCAGGCCTGATCGAGACCGAGATCCATGCCAGTGGCGGCCTGCCCAACCGGGTGAACGAGCTCAAGCATCTGGTACCGATGCGGCGCGGCGGCACGGCCGACGAGGTGGCGCAGGCCATCGTGTGGCTGCTGTCGGACGCAGCCAGCTACACGACCATGAGTTTGCTGGATGTTTCAGGTGGAAGGTAGCGCCCCCACGCTCCGCCGCTGCGCGGGTCGCTGCCCCCCGTGGGGGCTGACCTTGCTTGGGGCGGCCCTGCGCTGCGGTCTGTTCGTTACCCCCACGCTCCGCCGCTGCGCGGGTCGCTGCCCCCCGAGGGGGCTGACCTTGCTTGGGGCGGCCCTGCGCTGCGGTCTGTTCGTTACCCCCA
>NZ_JAUSCF010000002.1 GCF_030651625.1 Hydrogenophaga sp.
CCGCGTTGGCTTGCTCAAAGATCGGCGCTACCGATACCCGGTGCCGCTCAGTTCCTTATCGACGCTGGAAGGCGGGGTGGGGGCAATCTCCGCCAGTCGGTCAGTGCCGTTAGCCGGTATTTCAGGCCCTCCACCCCAACACCTCAACCATACAAGCCGGGTCCTCGGCGTCACTGGAATGAGGCATTTCGCTCCGGAAGTGTTGTAGTGAAACACCCTGCACCGCTTCGCGTCGCCCCCAAGGGGAGTGGGACCGGACGTCTGGCAAAGCCGGCCCGGCGGTGCCCCTGGGTTGGACCGTTTCAGGCGGCGCGCGGTGGAGCAACTGAAGTGCAGCATCGCCCATGCAAAAGGCCCGCTGGTGCGGGCCTTTTGCATGGGCGATGCGTGAAACGCGAAGGCGGGTCAGCCGCCCTTCTTCGAACGCTTGCCGGGATTCTTCTTGCTGCGAGTGGCCACGCCACGCTCCAGGCTCACGCGTTGACCGCGGCCGGGGGAGGTCAGCGAAACGCCAGGCACGGGGGTGGGACGGGGGGTGGCTCTGCGGTCGGCTTCGGTGACGATTTTGTTGCCCATGGCTGCATCCTGAGAAAGTTGGAGAAAAACCGCTATTGGACCACAAGCGCCGTGCCGGACGCCAGGATCAGGCTGCGTCCACCATGTTCCAGGTGAATGCCGAGTCGGTGGACAGCGCTTCTTCACGGTGCACAGGCATTTGCCAGCCGTTCTGCGGATTCGCCTGAGCGGAAATATCGATGCGCGGCGCCTGTGCAATCACGCCGCCAAAGATGGTGGCAAACGACGCGTCGGCCGCATCGCGCCCGGTGCCGATGCGGATGAAGCCCATGGGAATGGCGGTGCCTGAGGGGTCGAACATGTACCAGCGGTGGCCCAGGTACACCTCCACATAGGCATGGAAATCGGTGGGGCCCAGCGCGGGGTCTGCGCCATAGTCGATGGCAGTGGTGAAACGGGCGGGAATGTTCAGCGCGCGGCACATGGTGATCATGAGGTGCGCGAAATCGCGACACACACCTTTGTGGTCGTTGAGCGTGTCCAGCGCCGAGGTCATGGAATTGCTGGTGTTCGACTCGAACGTGACCTGGCTCTGCACCCAGTCCTTGATGGCCTGCACACGCCGGTAGCCCTGCGGCATCTGACCAAACAGCTCCATGGCCATCGCTGTCACACAGTCGGACTGGCAGTAGCGGCTGGGATAGATGTAGCTCAGCACATCGGTGGGCAACTGGGCCACCGGGGTCTCAAACACGCTGTCGGGCTGGGCCACATGGTGGGTGATGTCCAACGTGGCCCGGTATCGCAGCGTGAGCGGACCAGGACCCGCCGTGAGGCGCAGCGTGCGGTTGCGGGTGGCGGCATCTGTGTGCATGACCATGGGCACCGGCTGGCTCACCTGTAGCTCTTCCCACACCACCTTCTGCTGCGGTGCGTGGGCGGCTTGCACGTTGAAGATGAAATCGGCGCAGGGAGGCGCCACGTCGTACTGCAGGTCGATAGCAAGGTGGATGCGGACCATAAATCACCGTGTTGAGGAATGTGGGTGCCTTTGCGGCGGATGCAGCGCGTGACAGCGCCAGTGAACGGTGAAACATTCAAGACCGATGGTCCATCTTACGCCCAGCATGCTTTTCTCTCTGTGCGATGTCGAACCATAGGAACTCTTCATGTCCCCCCTTTCGCGGAAGCCGCTCAGGAGCGCGTAAGCTTGAAAACATGCGCGCCCTGCTGACGACTTTTTCACTGCAAGAACTGCGCCACCACCCGTGGCGCAACGCGTCGGCGGTGGCGGCGGTGATGCTGGGCGTGGCTTTGGCCTTTGCAGTGCACCTGATCAACGCATCGGCGCTGGCTGAATTCTCGAGTGCGGTCAGCTCCGTCAACGGTCAACCCGATCTGGAACTGCGCGCGCGTCAGGGCCTGATGGACGATGCGCTGGTGGAGCATGTGAGTGCACACCCTGGTGTGGCATTGGCCAGCCCGGTACTGGCGCTTTCCACGGCCGTGCTGGATGCGCGCGGCGAAAAGCTGGCGGTGCAGTTGGTGGGCGTGGACGCCCTGTCGGTGGCCGGCGTGTCACCCGCACTCATGCCGCGCATTGAACAAGCAGACGATGGCACCGGGGGGCGACGGCTGGACCTGTTCGCGCCCGACGCTGTGTTTCTGAATCCGGCAGCACGCCTGGCGCTCAGCGCAGAAGGCAAACTGCCCGCCACACTTCAAGTGCAAAGTGGTCTGAGCCTGCGCACCGTGCGCGTGACCGGCACAGTGAGCGCACCGGGTGGGCCCATGCTGGTGATGGACGTGGCCGCGGCGCAGGCGCTGATGGACCGCGTCGGCGATATCAGCCGCATCGACCTGCGGCTGGCACCTGGCACGCAGGCAGATGCACTGCTGGCTTCGCTGGAGCTGCCGCCACAGGCGGTGGCGCAGCGCCCGGAACAGGCCACCGAGCGCGTGAGCAACCTATCCCGGGCCTACCGCGTGAACCTCACGGTACTGGCGCTGGTGGCGCTGTTCACTGGCGCATTCCTGGTGTTCAGCGTGCTGTCGCTTTCGGTGGCGCGGCGTCAGCAACAGTTTGCGCTGCTGGGCGTGCTGGGATTGTCTGCGCGTGAACGGCTGAACCTGGTGCTGGCCGAATCGGCCCTGCTGGGCCTGCTGGGCAGTGTGCTGGGCGTGGCGCTGGGCACGGCACTGGCGGCAATGGCATTGAGTCTGATGGGGGGCGACCTGGGGGGTGGCTACTTCTCAGGCGCCACGCCGCCGCTGCAGTGGCAGCTCTGGGCCGCGCTGCTCTATGGCGGGCTGGGAATGGCCGCCGCCGTGGCGGGTGGTTGGTGGCCGGCGCGCGCCACCGCGCAAATGGCGCCCGCCCTTGCCCTCAAAGGCCTGGGGGGTGCAGGCAGCGACACGGTGCGCCGACGCCACTCGGCGGCACTCGCGCTGGTGCTGCTGGCCGCCGCACTGGCCTGGGCACCGCCCGTGGCCGGTATTCCGCTGTTTGCCTACCTGTCAGTGGGCTTGCTGCTGGTGGGCGGTATCGCGGCGCTGCCGCTGGGGGTGAGCGCCTTGCTCGACCGACTGGCGCCCTGGGTGGCCCGCCATGCCTTGCCCCTTCTGGCGGTGGAACGATCACGCCGCATGCGCGAAACCGCTGCCGTGGCCACCAGCGGCGTGGTGGCCAGCCTGGCCCTGTCGGTAGCGCTCACCGTGATGGTGGCGAGCTTTCGCGATTCGGTCACGCAGTGGCTCGATGGCGTGCTGCCCGCGCCGCTGTACGTGCGCGCCGCAGGCAGCAGTCTGAGCGAGAGCAACACCTTGCCACCCGATTTTGTGCAGGCGGTGAGCCAGGTGCCGGGTGTAGCGCGGGTGGACCCGCTGCGCGCCACGTCGCTGCAGTTCAGCCCCACGCTGCCTGCGGTGGTGCTGCTGTCCCGCCCGCTGGACAGCGCAGGCACTTCCGGCCAGAGCCTGCCGCTGGTGGGCAACCCACTGCCGGTACCCCCTGCTTCACAAACCCAGGACGTGGTGCCGGTCTACGTGAGCGAGGCCATGCTGGACCTGTACGACGCCCAACCCGGTGGCTGGCTGCCAGCACTGGGGCTGGCCTTTCCTCCAGCGAGCAAGGGAGCGCCCGAACCCCGCTTCTTTGTGGCAGGCGTATGGCGAGACTATGCGCGCCAGCACGGCAGCGTGGTGATGGACCGGTCCGATTTCGTGCGTCTCTCTGGCGACGAGCGGGTGAACGATCTGGCGCTGCATCTGGATGAAGGCACGGATGAAACAGCCGTGCAGGAAGGTATCCGGGCACTGGCGAGGAAGCAAGGTGCTGATGAGCTGATCGAGTTCGCGTCGGCCGGGCAGATACGCGCCGTGTCGCTGCGCATTTTTGACCGCAGCTTCGCCGTGACCTACTGGCTGCAGGCGGTGGCGATTGCCATCGGCCTGTTCGGCGTGGCCGCCAGTTTCAGCGCGCAGGTGCTGGCGCGCCGGCGCGAATTCGGCCTGCTCGCGCACCTGGGACTCACGCGGCGGCAGATCCTGGGCCTGGTGGCGCTCGAAGGCCTCGCTTGGACGGTGCTGGGCGCCATTGCCGGCCTGCTGCTGGGCCTGGCGGTGAGCCTGGTGCTCGTGCACGTGGTGAACCCGCAGAGTTTCCACTGGACCATGGACCTGGCCCTGCCCTGGGCGCGGCTGCTGGCCCTGTGCTTCGCCGTGGTGCTGGCGGGTACGGCCACCGCCTGGCTGGCGGGCCGTGCGGCGGCCAGCCGCGACGCGGTGCAGGCGGTGAAGGAAGACTGGTAAAACCCCAGCCATGAACTTCACCCCGTCTGCCCCGGTCTGGACCCACCAGGCGATCGCCCTCATCGAAGCCGATTTCTGCCGCAGCGCCGACACGCACCTGATCGCCCTGCCCGTGCCCGGGTGGGCAGCGCACGGCATCGACCTCTACCTGAAGGACGAATCCACCCACCCCACCGGCAGCCTCAAGCACCGGCTGGCGCGCTCGCTGTTCTTGTACGCGCTGTGCAACGGCTGGTTGCACGAGGGCACCACCGTGGTCGAAGCGTCGAGCGGCTCGACCGCCGTGAGCGAGGCCTACTTCGCCCGCCTGCTCGGCTTGCCGTTCATCGCGGTGATGCCGCGCAGCACCTCGCAGGAAAAGGTCGACCAGATCACGTTCCACGGGGGGCGCTGCCACTTCGTTGAAAAAGCCGGTGAGGTGTATGCCGCCGCGCAACAACTGGCGCAGGACACGGGCGGCCACTACATGGACCAGTTCACCTACGCCGAACGCGCCACCGACTGGCGCGGCAACAACAACATCGCGCAAAGCATCTTCGAACAGATGGCCCGCGAGCGCCACCCGGTGCCGCGCTGGATCGTGGTGGGCGCGGGCACCGGCGGCACCAGCGCCACCATTGGCCGCTACCTGCGGTACCAGCGTCACGCCAGCCGGTTGTGCGTGGCCGATCCCGAAGGCTCGGTGTTCGCGGCCTACCACCGCAGCGGCGACGCCACACTCACCGCACCGGGCTCGCGCATCGAAGGCATCGGCCGCCCGCGCGTGGAGCCCAGCTTCATACCCAGCCTGATCGACCGCATGGTCGAAGTGCCCAACGCCGATTCATTGGCCGCCATGAACGCGCTCTCCGCGCTGCTCGGCCGCCGCGTGGGGCCCAGCACCGGTACCAACCTGGTGGCCATGCTCACGCTGGCACAGGAGATGAAGGACCAGGGCGAAACCGGTGCGATTCTTTCGCTGCTGTGCGATAGCGGAGAACGCTACCGGCCCACCTATTTCGACAACGACTGGGTCGCCGCCCAGTTCGGCGACTGCAGTGCCGCGCAGGCGCGTATCGCCAGTCAGCTTCAGGGCCCATGACGACCTTGCCCTCAAGACCAACCATCGCAGACGCTGCCTGGATCGACCGGCGACGCTGGCTGCTGGGCACGGCGGCTGCGCTGGCGTTGCCGGGTGCGCGCGCACAAACTCCCCCCCACCAGCCGGGCGATGTGCTGCAACCGAGAGCCTTGGTATTTCCTCGCGACCACGGCAGCCACAACGAGTCCCGCACCGAATGGTGGTACCTCACTGGCCACGGAAAAGACGCACAAGGCCGCGCCTTCGGCTACCAGATCACCTTTTTTCGCAGCCGCGTCGACGAGGCACAGTCGCTGCAGAGCCGACTGGCGGCGCGACAACTGCTCTTCGCTCACGCCGCCATCACCGACGTGCAAGAGGCCAAGCTGTGGCACGACGACCGCATCGCCCGCTGGAACGGCCTGCCACCCACGCAGACGGAGCGCGGCGTGTTCGCCAGCGAAAGCGACATGCAGGTGGTGCTGCGCGACTGGTCGTTCCAGCGCCTGGCCGACGGCCGCTACCGCTCTCGCATCGAGGGTAGAGACATCAGCATCGACCTCACCGGAACGCCCACACAGGCGCTGCTCTTGCAGGGTGAGCAAGGCTTTTCACGCAAGGGGCCTGAGCAAGCACAGTCCAGCTTCTACGTCACCCACCCGCAACTGGCGGTAAGGGCTGCCCTCACGGTGCGGAGCCAGCGGTTCGATGTGCAAGGCACCGCCTGGCTGGACCACGAATGGAGCGAGGCCGTGCTGGCGCCCGACGCGGTGGGCTGGGACTGGATCGGCATGAACCTGTTCAACGGCGACAGCCTCACTGCTTTCCAGTTGCGCCGTCAGGATGGCAGCGCACTGTGGAGCGGCGGGTCGTTCCGCAGTGCCGCCGATGCTGCCGACCCGCTGGGCGGCCAGCGCTTCGCCGCCGATGCCGTGCGCTTTGAACCCTTACGCAACTGGACCAGCCCCCTCACCCGCGCCACCTACCCGGTGGCCTGGACCGTCACCACACCGGCAGGGCGCTTCACCGTGCAGGCGGTCATCGACCCGCAAGAGCTCGACAGCCGCCAGAGCACCGGCACCATTTACTGGGAAGGCCTGTCCGACCTGCTCGACAGCCAGGGCCGGCTGGTGGGGCGTGGGTACCTGGAGATGACGGGATATGCCACGCGACTGGTGTTGTAGCGAGCCCCGGAGGTCAAACCGTGCCCGCGAGCACTTCGACAGGCTCAGTACGACCCTCTTTCCAGAGCCTCCTGATCTGGGCATCGCTACCGCAGGTAAGGCGGTAGTGGTGATAGCGCACCGAGTGCTTTTTGTAGAAGTCCTGGTGCTCATCTTCGGCCAAATAAAAAGGACTGGCCGGCGCCCGTTCGGTGTGAATGACCTTGAACCGACCACTCTTCACCAGCGCCAGATGGCTGGCCTCCACCACCTGGCGTTCATCGTCGTTCTGCCAGTAGATAGCGCTGCGGTACTGGGTGCCAATGTCGCAAAACTGCCGGTTCTTCACGGTGGGGTCGATCTGGCGCCAGAAGTGCTCCACCAGCGCGGCGTAGCTCACCTGGGTGGGGTCATAGATCACGCGCACGGCCTCTGCGTGACCCGTGTGGCCGTTGCTGACCTCGGTGTAGGTGGGGTTCTTCGTGCGGCCGCCGGTGTAACCGGACTCGGCCTCCCGCACGCCCGGCAGGCTCTCGAAGGCTTTCTCCATGGACCAGAAACAACCGCCGGCAAAAATCGCGGTGGCGGTGGCGGCGTGGACCACACCGGTCTGCGCGGTCAGGCAGGCGCTGACGAGCAGGGTTGCAAGCGTCTGGTTCATGGAGAGGAAAACGGGTGGGGTAATGGCATCCTGCGAATCTGCTGTGGAGCCTTTCAGACGCGCAGCGCCGGCAGCTCAGCACCCTCAGGCACAAACGCCAGCGCCACGCCGTTGTTGCAGTAGCGCTTGCCGGTGGGGCGAGGCCCGTCATTGAACACGTGCCCCTGATGCCCGCCACAGCGTGCACAGTGGTACTCGGTGCGCGGGAAAATGAGTTTGAAGTCGGTGGACGTGCCCACCGCATCCGGCAGGGGCTGCCAGAAGCTGGGCCAGCCCGTGCCGCTGTCGTATTTGTGTGCGGCACTGAACAGCGGCAGGTTGCAGGCAGCGCAGACAAAGGCGCCCGGGCGCTTTTCACCGTCCAGCGGGCTGGAGCCAGGGGGTTCCGTGCCGTGTTCGAACAGCACGCGGTAGGCAGCGGGTGACACGATCTGCCTCCATTCAGCCGCCGTTTTTTTGAGCGGGAACGGCGCGGTGGCAAGGGCGCTGGCCGGCACAGAAGCACCAGCAAGCAAGCCAGTCAGGGTCTTCAACATGGTTCGTCGCTCCATCACTTGTTCCTCGGTTCGCTACGCGTGGGCACTGCGCCTGCGCACGGCCTTTCCAGGTCGGAGATTCAACCCCTTTTTCCCTACCATAGGGCAGATTCCGTTCACATGAGTCGGACCATGTGCAACATCCTTACAGACCAGACTGGCAGTAGCGGCAGCAGAGGCCAAGGCGGCCAAGCGGCTACATTGGTGCGGCTCCCAATCTGCCCACCACTTCATGACCCCCATCCCCGAACGTCCGCTGTCCGTGCGCTTCCTGCGCTTCCTCGGGCCACTGGTGCTCACCAATGTGCTGAACGCCCTGTCTGGCACGCTCAACATCATCTTTCTGGGGCAGTTGCTGGGCGCGGCCTCCATGGCGGCCGCAGTGGGCTTCTTCCCTGCGTTCATGTTCCTGATGGCCTTCGTCATCGGACTGGGCACGGGCGCTTCCGTGCTGGTTGGCCAGGCCCATGGCGCGCGCGCGCCGGAGAAGGTGCGCGAGGTGGCCGGTGCCGTGTTACTGGGAGGGGTGCTGCTGGGCGTGTTGGTGGGTGTGGCAGGTGCTGTGTTCGCGCAGCCCCTGATGGGCTGGCTGGGTACCCCACCAGAAATACAGGCGGACTCGGTGCGCTATGCGCGGGTGATGATGTTCGGTCTGCCGGTATTTTTCACCAACATGCTGGTGGCGTCCGTGCTGCGCGGCATGGGTGACTCGGTCACGCCGCTGCGCATGCTGATGGTGTCGTTCGCCTTGTCGGCCGTGATCACACCCGCGTTGATCCTGGGCTGGTTCGGTCTTCCCCAAATGGGTGTGGCCAGCGCCGGCTGGGGTACGTTGATCGGCACACTGGCCGCTCTTGTCTGGCTGGTCTGGCGCTTCCATCGCCAGAGCCACCTCTTGGCCTGGACGGCGCTGATGCCCCATCTGCGGCTGTCCCGCCGGTTCTTGACGGTGGCCCGACTGGGCGTTCCCACCGCGCTGTTCTTCATCACCAGCGCGGCGGCCGACATGGGCTTGCTGGCCCTGGTCCACGGCCATGGCGTGCACGCCACAGCGGCATGGGGTGCGGTGAGCCAGACCACCGCCTACGTGCTCTTCCCCGCCATGTCCATCGCCATTGCGGCTTCCGTGTTCACTGCGCAGGCCGTGGGAGCCGGCGATACGGCGCGCATCGATCAGGTGACCCATGTCGGCCTGATCATGAACCTGGTGCTGACCGGATCTCTCGCGGTTGTGGTGGCGTTTCTCGCGCCACAGATCGCTGCCCTGTTCGTGCAGGACCTCGCCGTGATCGAGCTCGCCGCCACGGTGCTGCGCATCGCGGTCTGGGGGAACATCATCTTTGGTATGGCCAGCGTATTCAGTGGCGTGATGCGCGCCACCGGCACAGTGCGGGTGCCCACCCTGATGTCGCTGGGATGCCTGGTTTTCCTGCTGTATCCGCTGGGCCGGATATTCGACAGCACCCTTGGCCTGCCGTTCATCTGGCTGACCTACCCGGTGACGTTTGCCATCGCGTTGCTGCTGCAAGTCGCCTACTTCTATGGTGTGTGGAAGCAGCGACCTGTCCACCGTCTCATCTGAACACCCTGCTCAAGAAAACCCGGCACACTTGCAGCATGAGCCTCACTTCTGCGTCTGAACGCCCCAAGGCGTCTTCTGCCACTTCACTCAGTGGCCTGCTGCCTTTCATGCGCCCCTACAAGGTGCAGATCGCACTGGCGGTGCTGTTCCTGACGCTCGCCGCGGTCGCCACACTGTTGTTTCCGGTCGCGCTGCGTCACCTGATCGACACCGGGCTCGTGCCGGAAGACCGCAATGCGCAGGCGATGGCCCTGCAGGGGCACTTCCTGGAACTGTTCGGCGTGGCCGTGGCCCTCGGCCTGTTCTCGGCCGCCCGTTTCTACATCGTGAGCTGGCTGGGCGAACGCATCACCGCCGACCTGCGCAACGCGGTCTACAGCCATGTGCTGCGCCAGAGCCCACAGTTTTTCGAGACCACGCAAACCGGCGAGGTACTCAGCCGCCTCACCACCGACACCACGCTGGTGCAGACGGTGGTGGGTTCGTCACTGTCCATGGGGCTGCGCAACGCGTTCATGGGGCTGGGAGCGCTGATCATGCTGGTGATTTCACACCCCTACGTGATGATCCAGGTGTTGCTGGTGATCGGCCTGGTGGTGCTGCCCACCATGTGGTTCGGCCGCCGGGTGCGCAAGCTCTCACGTGCCAGCCAAGACCGCGTGGCCGACTCCAGCGCCATTGCAGCCGAAGTGCTCAACGCCATTCCCATTGTGCAGAGCTACACCGCCGAAGACCGCGAAGCCAGGCGATTCGACAACTCCACCGAACACGCCTTCCACACCGCCGTGCGCCGCAGCCGGGCCCGTGCCGGGCTGGTGGCCTTCATCATCATTGCCAACGCGGCACTGGTGCTGTGGGGTCTGTATCAGGGCACGCAAGCCGTCATTGCGGGTGACCTCAGTGCCGGCCAACTGGGGCAGGCGGTGCTCTACACCATCATCTTCGTGGGCGCGGTGGCGGTGCTGGGCGAGGTGTACGGCGACCTGCTTCGCGCGGCCGGCGCCAGCGAACGCCTGGTGGAGTTGCTGAACACCCAATCGCCCGTTCAGTCGCCTGAGCGGCCACAAGTGGCCCAGGCGCCCCAGGGCGGCAGCAGGGTGCGGTTCGACGACATCACCTTCCACTACCCTTCGCGACCGGCGCAGGCGGCACTTTCGGAATTCAGCCTCGACATCCCGCCTGGCCAGACGGTGGCGCTGGTGGGCCCGAGCGGAGCAGGCAAGAGTACCGTGTTCGGGCTGCTGCTGCGCTACTACGATCCCTTGGTGGGCAGCATCCGGCTCGACGGGGTGCCCATCGACCACCTCAGCCTGCACGACCTGCGGGAACGCATCGGCATCGTGCCGCAGGACCCGGTGATTTTCTCCAGCAGTGCCATGGAAAACATCCGCTATGGCAAGCCCGATGCCACCGATGAAGAGGTGCGCGCCGCCGCTCATGCTGCGTTTGCAGACGAATTCATCGCCAAGCTGCCTGAGGGCTACGACACCTTCCTGGGCGAACGCGGCGTGCGACTTTCAGGTGGTCAGCGCCAGCGCATCGCGATCGCCCGTGCCATGTTGAAGAACCCGCCCCTGCTCTTGCTCGACGAAGCCACCAGCGCGCTCGATGCACAAAGCGAGCGCATGGTGCAGGCCGCACTTGAATCGGCCATGAAAGACCGCACCACGCTGGTCATCGCCCACCGACTGGCCACCGTGCAACAGGCCGACCTCATCGTGGTGCTCGACCACGGCCGCCTGGTCGAACAAGGCACACATGCCGAGCTGGTGGCCGCAGGAGGCGTGTACGCCGGGCTGGCGGCACTGCAATTCAATGTGTAGCTCCCCCCTGCGCCGCTGACGCGGCTTCCCCCCTCTCTGGCGCGCCTGCGGCGCTTGGAAGGGGGACGACCTCTCGGGCCGGCGAAGCCGGACCCTTGAGGTCCCTGGACGGGGGCACTTCACGCGATGCAGATCACACGCCGGGAGACAATGCACTTTCTGCGCGACATTAGAAGAGGCGTTTCCAGGTGGAGATGTCCCCATCCAGGGGCACCGAAGGTCCGGCTCTGCCGGCCCAAGGGTGCCGTCCCTCCTCCAAGCGCCGCAGGCGCGCCAGAGAGGGGGGAAGCCGCGTCAGCGGCGCAGGGGGGTGTTACGCAAATCCGCGCAGTTCGCGCAAAGCCACCGACACCGGGGCCAGGTCAGGCGTTTGTCCCGCGATGCTCTCTCGCATGGCATTGAGGCGTTCGATGGCCTTGGCATGGTTTTCCAGCCATTGCGCCAGGGGTTGCCGGCTGGACAGCAGCGACAGCGACATCTGCGCTGCGATGGAATACACGTCGTCTCTGGCGCTCGCGCGGGCCTGTGTCTGCCACAGAGATTCGGTGGGCAACTTGCCGATCTGCTGGCGCCAAAGCACGAGGCCAAGCGTCTGCTCGAGGGCGAAATACGTCCGAGCGGCCTGCTCCAGCGTGCAGTCGGCCTTGGCAGCCACGTCCACCAGATCCAGCACCGGGTATAGGTAGTCCAGCACCGTGAGGTCGTCGGCCAGCTGCACGTCCACCCCGGCCTCGGTCAGTCGTGTGCTGTCTGCCTTCCATTGCGCCAGGGCCGTGGCAGGCAGCCACTGGTCCACGTGCTGACGCAGCGTCAGGGCCGCTGGCTGGTAGTGCGCAATCATGCTCGGCAGATCACCCTGGCCCCGGTGACGCAGCATCCAGCGGCTGGCGCGCTGGGCAATGGCCGCCAACTGGGTCAGCAGGTTCAACTGCAAATCGGAACCGATGCGGTTGTCCAGTGCGTCGATGCGATCCCAGATCTGCTCCAGCCCAAACACCTCACGCGCCAGCGTGTAGGCGCTGACCACGTCGCTGGCTGTGCACGACGCCTCATTGGCCAGGAAGTTGACGAAGGTGGCCCCCACCCGGTTCACCACTGCGTTGGTCATGTAGGTTGCAATGATTTCCCGGCGCAGTGCATGGCGGCCGATGTATTCGCCAAAGCGTTCACCCAGTACTTTCGGAAAGTACATCTTCAGCACGCGAGCGTAGAAAGGATCGTCTGGCAGCGTGCTGGCGCACAACTCCTCGAACAGGTTCATCTTGGCGTAGGCCATCAGCACCGCGTTCTCTGGTCGCGTCAGGCCCTTGCCTTCGCGTTTGCGCCTGGCCAGCTCCTCGTCGCTGGGCAGGAACTCGATGGTTCTATTGAGCAGTCCCGTGCTTTCCAGCCAGCGCATCAGGCTTTGCTGCCCGTCCAGCAGGTATACGGGGCGTGCGGCGGCCAGTTCGATCTGCTGGGTCTGGTAATAGTTGTCCTGCAACACCAGCAAACCAACCTCGTCAGTCATGCTCGCCAGGAGCTCGTTGCGGCTGTCCAGCGTCAAGGCGCCAGCCTCCTGCACCGCGCCCACCAGGATCTTGATGTTGACCTCGTGATCCGAACAATCCACGCCGGCGGAGTTGTCGATCGCGTCGGTGTAGATCAGCCCCCCCGCTTGCGCAAATTCAATGCGGCCATTCTGCGTACAACCCAGGTTGCCACCCTCGCCGAACACCTTGCAACGCAGTTCGTTGCCGTTGACGCGAAACGCATCGCCGGCTTTGTCGCCCACCTGCGCATGGCTCTCAAAGCTGGCTTTCACATAGGTACCGATGCCACCGTTGTAGACCAGATCCACGGGCGCCTTGAGAATGGCGTTCAGAAGTTCGTTTGGCGCCATCTCGGTGGCCTCGGTGCCCAGAACGGCCCGCGCCTGCGGGCTCAGGCGAATGGATTTGGCGCTGCGGGGGAACACTCCGCCACCCTCGCTGATGAGTGACTTGTCGTAGTCTTCCCAGCTGGAGCGCGGCAGCTTGAACAGCCGTTCGCGCTCGGCATAACTGACAGCAACGTCCGGGTTGGGGTCGATGAACACATGGCGGTGATCGAACGCCAGCACCAGTTTGATCTGGGTCGACAGCAACATGCCATTGCCAAACACATCGCCCGACATGTCGCCGATGCCGGCCACGGTGAAGGGCTGGCTTTGCGTGTCCACACCCAGGCCACGGAAATGGCGCTTGACCGACTCCCAGGCCCCGCGTGCGGTGATACCCATCTTCTTGTGGTCGTATCCGACCGACCCTCCCGAAGCAAAGGCGTCGCCAAGCCAGAAACCATAGGCCGCACTCACGCTGTTGGCGATGTCGCTGAAGGTGGCTGTACCCTTGTCGGCCGCCACGACCAGATACGGATCGTCCTCATCATGGCGCACCACATCGGCGGGCGGCACCACGGCACCCTTGACCAGGTTGTCGGTGACATCGAGCAGACCCGAGAGGAAGGTCTTGTAGCAGGCCACGCCTTCGGCCAGATAGGCCTCACGGTCCGAGGCCGGTGGCGGATTCTTGAGCACGAAGCCACCCTTTGAACCTACTGGCACGATCACGGTGTTCTTCACCATCTGCGCCTTCACCAGGCCAAGGATTTCGGTGCGAAAGTCTTCGCGCCGGTCCGACCAGCGCAAGCCGCCACGCGCCACCTTGCCACCTCGCAGGTGCACACCTTCAACCCGGGGCGAGTACACCCATATCTCGAACAGTGGCTTGGGTTCGGGCATGCCGGGGATGCTGCGCGGGCTGAGCTTGAAACTCATGTGGTCGCGCCCCTTCTGGTAGGCGTTGGTGCGCAATGTGGCATTGATCGTTAACAGGAACTGACGCAGCACGCGGTCTTCTTCCAGACTGGCCACCTCCGCGAGCAATGCCTCAATCGCTTGCACCTTCTCGTCGGTTCGTTCCTGACGGCGGTCGGCTTCGGCTGGGTCGAATCGCAGCGCAAACAGCTCGAACAGGTTTTGCGCGATCTGCGGATTCCTGTTGAGCGTGTCTTCAATGTAGCTCTGACTGAAGGCAAAAACCAGTTGCTTGAAGTAGCGCACGTAGGCCCGCAGCACAGAGATGGCGCGCGCATTCAGATCCGTGGTCAACACCAGCCGGTTGAGCGCGTCGCTTTCCACTTCCTGGCGCCACACGGCATGAAACAACTCTTCAAAACGCGGCTTGAGTTCGGCCACATCCAGAGGATGGGAAAACGCCATGCCCCAGTCGTGGATCCAGTGGCCCTGGGGCGCAAAAAGATAGGGGTGTTCGTCCAGCACGCGGGCGCCCATGGCTTCCATCACCGGCATGGCATCGGACAAAGGGATCTTCTGCGTGGAGTAGGTTTTCAAGCGCACCTGGCCCTGGCGGTCGTACAGGTTCAGTGCCAGCGGCTGCTGTTCGCCCAGTTGGCTCAGGATGACCGCGTCCTGGGCGGCGGTCTCGGCATCGAAGTCTTCACGGTACGCCGTGGGGAATGCGTCCAGCAGGTCGCTCAACCTGGCCGCTCCCTTGCCATTGCGCGCCAGCAACACGGCATGCACGCCGTCGACCCAACGCTTGCATGCCTGGGCCACCTGTGCCTCCAGCTTGAACAGGTCCACGTCCTGCGGTAGCTGGCCCTTGGCCCGCACGATGTAGTGAATGCGCGCCAGGGCACTGTCGGTGAGCATGGGCGTGAATTCGACCGACTCCGCATCAAACGCCTCTGCCAGCAAGGCGCCCACCTTGACGCGCAGCTCTGTGGTGTACACATCGCGAGGCACATACACCAGCACCGAGGCCAGGCTGCCAAAAGCGCCGCGACGCGCGAACAGGCGCACCCGCTGTCGCTCCTGCAGACGCAAGATGCCAATGGCGTGTTGAGACAGCGTGTCCGGGTCAATCTGCAAGAGTTCGTCGCGCGGGTAGGTTTCCAGAATGGCCTGCATGGCCTTGTGAGCGTGGCTGCCCTTGACCACGCCTGCATCGTCCATGACCTTGGCCACGTGCTGACGCACCACCGGAATCTGCTCCACCGACGCGGCGTAAGCAGCAGCCGTGTAGAGGCCGAAGAAGCGGCTCTCACCCACCAGCTTGCCCGATGCGTCAAGGCGCTTCACGCTGATCGCGTCGAGCCAGGCGGGGCGATGCACGGTGGAACGCCGCATGGCCTTGGTCGAGAGTACAAGGACCGTGCTATCAAGGAAATGTTGCGGGGGCTGGCTGGGCAAAGCCTGTTCGCCGGCGTTCTTCAGCAAGCCCAACGCCGTACCGGGCACGGGTTCCAGCTGCTCACCATTGAATGCATAGTCTTCTGCCGCCAGAAAGGTGAAATGCCCCTGTTCCAGCCAGGTCAGAAAGGCCTTGGCTTCGTCGGCGCCCGGCGAATCCAGTGCCGTGAAGCTGGCATTGAGCACCTGCACGCGAGACAGCATGGCCCGCCAGTCCTGCACAGCACACCGAACATCGCGCAAAGTGTCTTCGATCCTCCGGCACAAGCCTTCGCCATCCGGATCCGAGGCGAGCCGGTCGCACTCCACCAGAATGCACGACACCATCTGCCCCTTTGCCGGTGCGTGATCCACCGCGCCTTCGATGCGTGTCACCTTGCCCGAGGCGTCTCGCGTCACGCTCAGCAAAGGATGGACAATCCAGTGCACTGTGCGACCGGTGCCGTTGACCGCCATGGTGACCGAATCAACCAGAAAAGGCAGATCAGGATGCACGATCTGCACCATGTTCGTCGCGGCATCCAGTGCATGATCGACGGGCTGTGTCAACAGTTGGACCCGCACCTCGTTGGCGGCTGACGCCTCCAGCAATGCCTGGTGTGCTTCTGCCATGAGCTTGAGCATGCCGGGATCGCGGTTGCGCATCTCGTCGGGGTCGGCAGCGGCAAAAAACAGTTCCTGAAAACTCGGTTTCATCGTTTTTATCCAGTCGGATGGGGTCAGGGAGAAGTCACTGAGCAGGTCTCAGGTCGCGCAAATTCTAGGAGCGAACAGTGCCTCCCAACCGGGTCAGTAGTGGATTGCATGGACCCATACCATGGCTTTATGCATGAAATGCATGGAGAAAGAAGTACGCCAACCGGAGCAGCCAAGGCCACGGTACCGCAAAAACCAGGTTTGGCAAACACGCTCCAGCAAGGGGCGGCATTCGCGCACTGGCGCATCCCATGCGTCTCTGCGCACGGCTGAAGGGGTGCTACTGCAGCGTTTCCTTGAGCGGTGGAAGATCGGGCAGTGGCAGGACCTCGATGCCCTCCTCGATCAAGGCAAGCGCTTCTTCCGGACTGGCGCGTCCCCTGATGCTTCGCTGATCGATCTCTCCCTGATGCATGGCCCGTGCTTCGTCGGCAAAGCGCTCACCCACGTCTTCGGTATGGGCGAGCACATGGCGCATCGCCATGAGCATTTGCGTCTGCAACGTCGTTTGCGCGCCTCTGGCCTGCACCGCCTGCTTCTGTAACGGATCCGGACTGGAACCTTCGGGCTCGCGCGCCGCACCCAGATTCAACCGGGGCGCCGAAAGCATCTTGTGCACCTGTGCATCGCCACACATGGGGCACGTGACCAGGCCGTCCGCCAACTGGTCACCGAAATCGCGCTCAGAAGCGAACCAGCCTTCAAAGCTGTGCTGCCGAGAACACTGCAGGTCAAGAACCTTCATGGGGCGGATTATCCGGCAGAGGCATGGCTGGATCTGCCGACCAGTCCAGTGCCCAGGCGCCTTGCAGCACTTGTTGCAACCACAAAGTGCCAACCAGGGTCTTGCCATCGACCACTTCGCCATTGCGGCACCACGCATGCAGTTGGTTCGGTGTGGCAGTGATCACGTCGAGAAATTCGCCCTCATCCAGTTTGCGTTCTCCCAGGCTCAATCCGCGAGCGAACCAGATATCGATAAGCTCATTCGAATAGGCAACGGTGGGAGCGAGGCGCCCTGCAAAAGCCCATTCTCTGGCGCTGTAGCCGGTTTCTTCCCGCATTTCACGTCGGGCGCAGGCCAGGCTGCCCTCCCCTGCATCCAGTTTGCCGGCAGGAAACTCGATCATCACGCGCTGCATCGGGTGGCGGTACTGGCGCTCCAGCACCACCTGGCCATCGTCAAGCAGACCAACCACCATCACAGCACCGGGGTGCAGCACGTATTCCCGCGTGGCATCGCGACCACTGGGCAAACGCACCGCATCACGCACCACGTGCAAGAAATGACCATTCAGCAGCTCGGTGCGATCGAGCGTGGTCTCTCGCAGATGGTCATCGCTGCCCATGGGTAAGTCACTCATTCAGATGGGTCTGGTAGGAAGGAGGTGGCGCAAGGCGACGTGGAGGTGTTGTCAGTACTTTCCGGAGCGGACTGCCCCCCATCCAGCGACACCCAGGATCCGGCTCTGCCGGTCCGAAGGTGTGCCCCCTTGAGGGGGTGGCGCAAAGCGACGCGGGGGTGCTTCATGTTCTCCGCTTGAACAGGTAGCGGTAGACAAAACCCGGGAAAGCAAGTGTCAGGAACAAGGCTCCCGTGGTGGCGTAAAACTCCCACCCTTGCGGGGAGATCTGACCAGCGTATTGCTCAAGTGCCAGACCGACCGCCCCCACCAGCAAATAACAAACGAACAGTTCGGCAGCGCGCATCCCCAAGGTCTTGGGATTGGCGCGCGGTATCACAGCCAGCCAACGGTCATTCAAAAATGGGATATTCGCGGCCACGAGCGCGGCCAGCAGCACCAGCCAGATAGAGGTTTGATGGGTCATGGTGGGACGTTCGACTGAACCTGGGGCAGTGAGTTCACCCCGATGATCAAACGCATCTTCAGATAAACAGCGTGGAAACCGCCTGCGCACACAAGGTCATCAATCCCCCGGGCACGATGCCCAGCAAGAGCACAAGGGCACCATTGATCGAGAGCACGGAGCGTGCGTCTGCGCCCGCGACGATTTCTGCGGTCTGGGTAGCTGCGTCAAAGTACATCACCTTGACCACGCGAAGGTAGTAGAAAGCACCTACCAGCGACATCAACACCGCAAACACCGCAAGGCCGATGTAGAAAGCGCCGCTGGACGCCAGCAATGCCTGCAGCACCGAGAGTTTGGCGTAGAAGCCCACCAGCGGCGGCACGCCAGCCAGGGAAAACATGCAGATCGCCATCACGCCGGCATACAACGGACTGCGCTGATTCAGGCCTGCGAGGTCACTGATGTTTTCCGACTCAAAACCGTCGCGTGACAGCAGCAGAATCACACCGAAAGCGCCCAGCGTGGTCAATACATAGGTGACCACGTAAAACATCGACGATCCGTAAGCGTTGGCCATGTTGCCGGTATCCCCATCGACCACACCCGCGAGCAGGCCCAGCAACATGAACCCCATCTGGGCGATGGTGGAGAAGGCCAGCATGCGCTTGAGGTTGGTCTGTGCAATGGCCGCCAGGTTGCCCACCAGCAATGAGGCCACAGCGAGCACGCCAAGCATCTGTTGCCAGTCGAACGCCAGCGGCAACATGCCTTCAACGAGCAAGCGGATGACGATGGCAAAGGCCGCCAGCTTGGGCGCACCACCAATCATCAGTGTGATCGCGGTGGGCGCACCGTGGTAAACATCTGGCACCCACATGTGGAAGGGCACCACGCCCAGTTTGAAGGCCAGGCCCGCAACCACAAACACCAGGCCCAGCACCAGCACCTGACTCGAGCCCTTGAGCGTGGCTTCGCCACCTGCAATCGCCTGCATCACCGTCGACAGGTCCAGCGAGCCGGTCGCGCCGTACACCATGGACAGGCCGTAGAGCAAAAAGCCGCTGGCCAGGGCGCCGAGCACGAAGTACTTCATGGCGGCTTCGGTGGCCTGCACGTCATCGCGCCGCAACGCCACCAGCGCATAGCTGGAGAGCGTCAACAATTCCAGCCCAAGGTAGATCACCAGGAAATTGTGGCCCGAGATCATGACGAACATGCCCAGCAGCGCAAACAGCGCAAGGGTGAACATTTCACCGCCGCGCAACATGTCTCGCGCACCTGCATAGGTCCGGCCATACACGAGTGTGACCATCACGGCCAGTGCAGCGAAGCACTTGAGCCAGTTGCCCATGGGATCGCTGACGACCATGCCACCCCATCCCATGATGGTGATGCCCGTGCTGGCGTAGTAACCCTGCAGCACCGCCACGACCGCCAGGGTCAGCAATGTCAGTACGTAGGTGGCGCCGCGCAGCGGACTCTTGACGGCGAGGTCCAGCAACGCGATCACGCAGGCCATCACCAGCAACAGGATTTCAGGGTAAGCCGCGACCCAGCTGAGGTTGTCAATCATGTAAGCGCTCTCTTGCATTTTGCTGGTCACGGAATCAGTTCAGTTTGGAGATGGCCACGTGGCGCAGCAATTCGGCGACCGAGGCGTCCATCACATCGGTGAAGGGCTTGGGATACACGCCCATGAACAGCACGGCAATGGCCAGCACAGCCATGACGAGGAATTCACGCGCATTGATGTCGGTCAACCCCTTGACGTTGTCGTTGGCCGGCGCACCCAGGTACACCCGTTTGAACATCCACAGCGAATAAGCAGCGCCAAAGATCAGCGCCGACGCGGCGCCCATACCAATCCAGAAATTCGCTTTGACGGCCGACAGGATCACCATCCACTCACCGACAAACCCGGCCGTGCCCGGTAAACCTGCGTTCGCCATCACGAACAGCAGCGCAAATGCGGTGAAATTGGGCATGGTGTTGACCACACCACCGTAGTCGGCAATCTCACGGGAGTGCACGCGGTCGTAGAGCACGCCGATGGCCAGGAACATGGCGGCCGACACAAAACCGTGGGCGATCATCTGCACGATACCGCCCGCCATGCCGAGATCATTGAAGACGAAGAAGCCCAAGGTGACGAAACCCATGTGGGCCACCGACGAATACGCCACCAGCTTTTTCATGTCCTGCTGCACCATGGCCACCAGACCCACGTAGATCACCGCCACCAGCGACAGCGCAATCATCAGCCAGGCCCATTCGTGAGAGGCATCCGGCAGGATCGGCATCGAGAAACGCAGGAAACCATAAGCCCCGAGCTTGAGCATGATGGCGGCCAGCACAGCCGATCCGCCGGTGGGTGCCTCGACGTGCACATCCGGCAACCAGGTGTGCACGGGCCACATCGGCACCTTGACCGCAAAAGCCGCGAAGAAGGCGAAGAAAAGCAGTGTCTGCGCCGTGCTGCTCAGCGGCAACTGGTACCAGTCGGCCAGAGCGAAACTGCCTGCCGATTCGGTGTAGAGGTAGATGAGCGCCACCAGCATCAACAGGGAGCCCAGCAGCGTGTAAAGGAAGAACTTGAACGCGGCGTAGATCTTGTTGGGGCCGCCCCAGATACCAATGATCAGGTACATCGGGATCAGCGTGGCCTCAAAGAACACGTAGAACAGCATCGCATCCTGCGCACTGAACACACCGATCATGAGGCCCGAGAGAATCAGGAAGGCGCCCATGTACTGGTTGACACGCTGCGTGATGGACTCCCAGCTGGCAACCACCACCACCACATTGATGAAGGCCGTCAGCAACACCAGCCAGAGCGATATGCCATCCACACCCAGGTGGTAGTGCACATTGAATCGCTCAATCCAGGTGGCCTTCTCCACAAACTGCATGCTCGCCGTGCCCAGCTCGAAGCCGGCGTAGAGCGGCACGGTCACAGCCAGTCCGGCGATGGCGCCCACCAGCGCCATCCAGCGCACCATGTGTGCCTGATCGTCACGGCCCAACGCCAGCAGCACGACGCCAAAAAATACCGGCGTCCAGATCGCAAGGCTCAACAAACCCATCTTGTTCTTCCTCTTATTTGGCGAGCCAGACGAAATACGTCATGAACAGCAGCACGCCCACGATCATTACCAGCGCATAGTGGTACAGGTAACCGGTCTGCGCGCGGCGCACCACGGACGACACCAGCCCCACCAGCTTCCAGCTGGCGTTGACCACCCCTCCTTCGATGACCCCTCTGTCACCACCCTTCCACAAGCCAAGCCCGAGCCCGCGTGCCCCACGTGCCAGCACGTTCTCGTTGAACCAGTCCATGTAGTACTTGTTCTCGAGGATCGTCACGACGGGGCGCAGCGCACGGCCAATGGCCGCTGGCAGTGCCGGGTTCACCAGGTACATGTACCAGGCCGTGATCGCACCTGCCAGCGCCAGGTAGAGCGGTGGCGTGAAGAAGGCGTGGCTGACCATGGCGAGAGGGCCATGGAAGATCTCGGCGAACTTGACCATCGCCGGATGGATTTCGGTGTTGATGTAGATCGCATCAGCAAAGAAGCTGCCAAAAACCATGGGCTGGATCGTCATGTAGCCGATGACGACCGATGGGATGGCCAGCAGCAACAAGGGCACGGTGACCACCCAGGGCGACTCGTGCGGCTTGCCGTCGCCATGTCCGTGGTCGTCATGGTGACCATGGTCATCGTCATGGTGCGCTTCCGGATTCTGGTCGTAGCGCTCCTTGCCATGGAAAACCAGGAAATACAGACGGAACGAATAGAAGGAGGTGACAAACACACCGGCCAGCACTGCGAAGTAGGCAAAGCCCGAGGCTGGCAATGCGCTGAAATACACCGCCTCGATGATGCTGTCCTTGGAGTAGAAGCCTGAGAAAAATGGCGTGCCGATCAAGGCCAGCGTGCCCAGCAGAGACGTGATCCATGTGATGGGCATGTATTTGCGCAAACCACCCATCCAGCGGATGTCCTGGTTGTGGTGCATGCCGATGATCACGGAGCCCGCTGCCAGAAACAGCAGCGCCTTGAAGAAGGCGTGCGTCATCAAGTGGAACACCGCCACCGAATAGGCGGAAGCGCCCAGTGCCACGGTCATGTAACCCAGTTGGGACAAGGTCGAGTAGGCCACCACACGCTTGATGTCGTTCTGGATGATGCCCAGAAAACCCATGAACAGCGCGGTGATGGCACCGATCACCATGATGAAGTTCAGCGCCGCATCAGACAGCTCGAACACCGGCGACATGCGGGCCACCATGAAGATGCCCGCCGTGACCATGGTGGCCGCGTGAATCAGCGCCGAAATGGGGGTGGGACCTTCCATGGAGTCGGGCAGCCATACGTGCAGAGGAAACTGGGCCGATTTGCCCATGGCGCCAATGAACAGGCACACACCGATCACGGTTACGAGCAGCCACTCCGTACCCGGGAAGAGAACGGTGCTGAGCTCCGGGATCTTCGTGAAGATCTCCGTGTAGTTCAGCGTGCCCGTGTAGGCCACGATCAGGCCAATGCCGAGGATGAAGCCAAAGTCGCCCACCCGGTTGACCAGGAAAGCCTTCATGTTGGCGAAGATGGCCGTGGGCTTGTTGAACCAGAACCCGATCAGCAGGTAGGACACCAGGCCCACGGCTTCCCAGCCAAAGAAGAGCTGCAGCAGGTTGTTGCTCATGACGAGCATGAGCATCGAGAAGGTGAAGAGCGAGATGTAGGCGAAGAAGCGGTTGTAGCCGGCGTCTTCCTCCATGTAGCCAATGGTGTAGATGTGCACCATGAGCGAAACGAAGGTCACCACGCACATCATCATGGCGGTCAGACCGTCCACCATGAAACCGATTTCCATCTTCAGGCCGCCCACCACCATCCATTCATAGATGGTCTGGTTGAAGCGGGCACCACCGATCACGTCCTTGAGCGTCATTGCCGACAGGATGAAGGCCAGCAGCACACCCAGGATGGTGAAGGTGTGGGAGGCACGGCGCCCGATCACGTTGCCGCCAAACGTGGTGCCCAGGATGCCGGCCAACGCGGCCCCGACCAGGGGGGCCAGCGGGATGGCCAGCAGGGTGCTTGCAGAAAGGGTGGAGCTCATCGTTGTGGTGTCTCGTCTGAATCGGGCTTCAACCCTTGAGGGTGTTGATTTCTTCGACGCTGATGGACGATTTGTTCCTGAACAGCAGCATCAGGATTGCAAGGCCAATGGCCGACTCGGCCGCTGCCACCGTCAGGATGAAGAACACGAAGACCTGGCCGTGCATGTCACCCAGGAAATGCGAGAAAGCCACAAAATTCATGTTCACGGCGAGCAACATCAACTCGATCGCCATGAGCAGGACGATCAGGTTTTTGCGGTTCAGGAAAATGCCGATGACCGAGAGGGCAAAGAGGATCGCGCCCACGGAAAGAAAGTGTCCCAGCGTGAGGCTCATGCCTTGCCCTCCTCGGTGGCAGCCGCGTCAGAGGCAGGCGCCTGTTTTTGAGTCGCTGCCATGGGCACCACCACCAGGCGGTCGCCCGCACGCACATGCACCTGCAGGCCAGGGTTGATGGCCTTGCTGTCCTTGCGCTGGCGCAGGGTCAGCGCAATAGCGGCGATCATGGCCACGAGCAGGATCACCGCAGCCACCTCAATGGGGTACAGGTACTCGGTGTAGAGCAACAAACCCAGTTCGCGGGTGTTGGAATAGTCGGCCGCGTTGACGCCCACGCCCGCCGCATCCGGACTGGCAGACACGGAAGGAAAGCCGACCCAGAGCACGGCGATCAGTTCGGCCGCAACCAGAGCACCCAGGATTGCCGCGAGCGGAAAGTGCTTCCAGAATCCCTGGCGCATCGAATCCATGTTGATGTCGAGCATCATCACCACAAACAGGAACAGCACCATCACCGCCCCCAGGTAGACCAGCACCAGCGTGATACCAAGAAACTCGGCTTTAAGCAGCAACCAGAGGGCTGCCGCCTGAGAAAAAGCCAGCATCAGGAAAAGCACTGCGTGCACAGGGTTGCGCGCAGTGATCACGCGGAAGGCTGCAAAAAGCAGCACGGCCGCGAACAGATAGAAGAAGCCGGTCTGGTAGTCCATAGAGGGGGTCTGGCTGGATGCGCGGGGCGATTTCGCAGGTGGGGTGTCGCTGAACGGTCAACGGTATCTGGCGTCAGCCGCCTTGGCCGCAGCGATCTCTGGCTCGTATCGGTCACCGACGGCCAGCAACATCTCTTTGGTGAAGTAAAGGTCGCCCCGCTTTTCACCGTGGTATTCAAGGATGTGGGTTTCCACGATCGCATCCACCGGGCAGGCTTCTTCGCAGAAGCCGCAGAAAATGCATTTGGTCAGGTCGATGTCGTAGCGCGTGGTGCGACGGGTGCCGTCTTCGCGCTGGTCGGATTCGATGGTGATGGCCACGGCCGGGCACACGGCTTCGCACAGCTTGCAGGCAATGCAGCGCTCTTCACCGTTTTCGTAGCGGCGCTGGGCATGCAGGCCACGGAAACGCGGCGACAGCGGCGTTTTCTCTTCTGGAAACTGCACTGTGATCTTGCGACGCAAGGCATAGCGCCCGGTCAGGGCCATGCCCTTGACCAGTTCGACCAGCAGAAAGCTCTTGAAAAAATCGCGGAACGAGAACGGTGCGACAACCGCTGGCGATGCGGCTGTGGAGGCGGTGGTGGTAGACATGATCGGTCGCCCTGCTTAGTTCCAGATATTCCAGGACGTCTGCATCAGGCCGCCAACCAGCAGCAACCAGATGAGGGTCACGGGAATGAAAATCTTCCAACCCAGACGCATGATCTGGTCGTACCGGAAGCGCGGGAAGGTGGCTCGGATCCAGATGAACATGGACACCACCACAAAGGTCTTGAGACCCAGCCAGATCCAGCCGGGCACCCAGTTGAAAACGGCGCTGTCCACAGGCGGCAACCAGCCACCCAGGAACATCAGCACGCCCAGGATGGAGACCAGCCACATGCTGGCGTACTCGGCCAGGAAAAAGATGGCGAAGCCCATGCCGGAGTACTCCACCATATGGCCGGCCACGATCTCGGCCTCGCCCTCGACCACGTCGAACGGGTGACGGTTGGTTTCGGCCACACCGGAGATCAGGTACACCACGAAGATGGGCAGCAGCGGCAGCCAGTTCCACGACAGGAAGTTCAGCCCCATGTCGGCGCCCATACCGCGCGCTTGCGACGCGACGATTTCGCCCAGGTGCAGACTGCCAGCGGTCATGACCACCACCAGGAAACAGAAACCGATGGCGATCTCGTAGCTCACCATCTGCGCCGATGCGCGCAACGCTCCCAGAAAGGCGTATTTGGAGTTGGACGCCCAGCCCGCAATGATCACGCCGTAAACCTCGATCGACGTGATGGCCAGAATCACCAGCAGCCCGGCATTCACGTTGGCCAGGATGGCATCGGGCCCGAAAGGCACCGCCACCCACGCGGCCAGCGCCGGCATGATGGCCATGATGGGCCCGAGGCGGAACAGACCGTTGCTGGCGGCCGTGGGGCGAATCATTTCCTTGGTCAGCAGCTTGACCGCATCGGCAATCGGCTGCAGCAGACCAAACGGGCCCACGCGGTTGGGGCCATGGCGCACTTGCATGAAACCCAGCAGCTTGCGCTCCCAGAGCGTGAGGTAGGCCACGGCGCCCATCAACGGCGCAAGCACCGCCACGATCTTGACCAGGATCCACAGCACAGGCCATGCGGCCGTTGTCCACCACGGCGCTGCGATCAGGCCCAGCCCGCCGTTGTACATCGCATCGATCATGCTGCCACCTCTCCCGATGAGACCTTGCCATCGCGGCCGTCGGATGTGATTTGCAAGGCGGGCGCGCGGCGCACCAGACCATCGAGCTGGTAAATGGACGCCACGCAGGGCACACGAGCGGCGGGCGCCAGATCGGGCACCACGCTGCCGGCGTTGTCCAGGCGCATGACATCCACGAACGCACCCGAAGCCACGCCGGGCAATGCCTCGGCAAGCACCGCCTGTGAAGAATCGGCATCAAAACCGCCCAGGCCCAACAGATTTCCCAGCACCCGCAGCACCTTCCACGCGGGTCGGGTCTCGCCCAAGGGCTTGACCACGGCATGGAAACTTTGCAGTCGCCCTTCGGCGTTGACGAACGAGCCGGACGTTTCGGTGAACGGCGCAATGGGCAGCAGCACATCGCTGAACTCAAGGTTGGTCTTGAAAGGGCTCAGTGTGACAACCATGCCGGCCGACGCCAGGTCTTTTGCTGAAGCGGCTGAATCGCGGCCAGGTTCTGTGTTCAGGAGCAACACGGCCTTGAGCGCACCGCCCAGCATTTGGGCGACATTCAGTCCGCCACGCCCTGGTACGGCACCCACAAGTTGTGCACCGACCGTGTTGGCGGCCTCACTCAGGTAACCCACGGTGGCACCCGTGTGTTCGGCAATCCAGTTGGCGAGCGACAGCAGGCTGGCCGCTTTCTCGTGGTGAGCGGCTGCATTGCCAAGCAGCACGGCTTTGCGCTCACCGCCCAGCAGTGACTTGGCAATCGCACGCGCTTCGTCGCGCACCTCTTCGACAGCCACTGGCGCCTGAACACCGGCTTCAGCAGCCACGGCCGCTGCAATACCGGCTAGCTCGCTCACCCACCGGCGGCTGTCGTTGACAATGCGCTGAGCCAAGGGCATGGCCCAATCGGCCGAGTTGTCGTTCAGCAGGTGAACCACCCCGCCCTTGCGCACCGCCTGACGGATGCGCTGGGCAAACAGGGGGTGGTCCTTGCGAAGGTTCGAACCCACCACCAGCACACGCTGCAGGCCCGCCAGGGCCTCAATGGGCATGCCCAGCCAGCGTGCATGGCCTGCGACAGCGGCGCGGTTATCGGAGTCGGCGTGGCGCAATCTCGAGTCGATGTTTTCCGATCCCAGGCCACGCACGAAAGCACCGGCCAGCGCCAACTCTTCAACCGTGCTGTGAGGGCTGGCAATCAAGCCAATGGCTTCGGCGCCGTGGTCGGTCTTGACCTGCCTGAGGCCGTTGGCCACGTATTCCAGGGCCGTCTGCCAGTCCACCGTCTTCCAATCGCCGCCTTGTTTGAGCATGGGCGCTGTCAGGCGGTCTTCACTGTTCACGGCCTCATAGGAAAAGCGATCACGATCAGCGATCCAGCATTCGTTGACGGCCTCGTTTTCCAGGGGCACGACGCGCATCACCCGGTGGTTCTTGACCTGGATGATGAGGTTGGCGCCAGTGGAATCGTGTGGGCTCACCGACTTGCGCCGTGACAGTTCCCAGGTGCGTGCCTGATAACGGAACGGCTTGCTGGTTAGCGCACCGACCGGGCAGATGTCGATCATGTTGCCCGAGAGTTCGGAATCAACAGTTTCGCCGATGAAGGTTTCGATCTCGGCGTGTTCACCGCGATGCGACATGCCGAGTTCCATCACGCCGGCCACTTCCTGGCCAAAGCGCACGCAGCGCGTGCAGTGGATGCAGCGGCTCATCTCTTCCATCGAGATCAGCGGGCCCACATCCTTGTGGAACACCACACGCTTTTCCTCTTCGTAGCGCGAACCCGAACTGCCGTAACCCACGGCCAGATCCTGTAACTGGCACTCGCCACCCTGGTCGCAAATGGGGCAATCGAGCGGATGGTTGATCAGAAGGAACTCCATCACCGACTGCTGGGCCTTGATGGCCCTGTCACTTTTGGTGCGCACGATCATGCCCTGGGTGACCGGCGTGGCGCAGGCCGGCATGGGCTTGGGTGCCTTCTCCACGTCCACGAGACACATGCGGCAATTGGCCGCGATGGACAACTTTTTGTGATAGCAGAAGTGAGGTATGTAGGTGCCAGCCTTCTCGGCCGCATGCATGACCATGCTGCCAGTGGGCACCTCCACCTTCTTGCCGTCGAGTTCGATTTCAACCATGTTTCTTCCGATACCGATGTCAGACCACTGCCGGAGCTTCTGGCCTTGTCCCGGCGTCGGCCCGGATCATGGCCTCGAACTCGGGCCTGAAATGCTTGATCATGGCGCGCACCGGCATGGCCGCAGCATCGCCCAGGGCGCAGATGGTGCGGCCCATGATGTTCTCAGCCACGTTGTCCAGCAATGCCATGTCGGCAGGGCGACCGTCACCCCGGTGAATGCGGTCCACCAGCCGCCACAGCCAGCCCGTGCCTTCGCGGCAGGGCGTGCACTGGCCACAGCTTTCGTGCATGTAGAAATAGGACAGACGTTTGAGGGATTCGACCATGCAGCGCGAATCGTCCATGACGATCACCGCCCCCGAACCCAGCATGGACCCGGCCTTGGCGATGGAGTCGTAGTCCATCGTGCAATTCATCATGATGTGCGCAGGCAGCACCGGCGACGAAGAGCCGCCCGGGATCACGGCCTTGAGCTGGCGTCCCTTGCGCACACCGCCTGCGAGTTCGAGCAGCTTGGCGAAGGGGGTGCCCATGGGCACTTCGTAGTTGCCGGGCAATTCGACATCGCCGCTGACCGAATAGATCTTGGTGCCACCGTTGTTGGGCTTGCCGCACTCCAGGTAGGCCTGGCCACCATTGCGGATGATCCATGGCACCGCCGCGAAGGTTTCGGTGTTGTTGATCGTGGTCGGTTTGCCATACAGGCCGAAGCTCGCAGGAAACGGTGGCTTGAAACGGGGCTGGCCCTTCTTGCCCTCCAGCGATTCGAGCAAGGCGGTTTCTTCGCCGCAGATATATGCACCAAAGCCGTGGAATGCATGCAACTGGAAGTTGAAACCACTGCCCAGCACCTTGTCACCCAGATACCCGGCGGCTCGTGCTTCTTCCAGCGCGGCTTCGAAGCGCTCGTACGCCTCGAAAATCTCGCCGTGGATGTAGTTGTAACCCACTGAAATGCCCATGGCATAGGCGGCGATCGCCATACCCTCGATGACGATGTGCGGGTTGTACAAAAGAATGTCGCGATCCTTGCAGGTCCCGGGTTCGCCTTCGTCGGAGTTGCACACCAGGTACTTCTGACCGGGGAACTGCCGTGGCATGAAACTCCACTTCAGTCCAGTAGGAAAACCGGCGCCACCGCGGCCGCGCAACGCAGAATCCTTGACCGTTGCAATGACCTGATCCTGTGTCAGGCCCTCGCCGCCGTCCTGCCCCAGAACCTTTCGCAAGGCCTGATAGCCGCCTCGGGCCTCATAGTCCCTGAGCGACCAGTTGCTTCCATCCAGTCCCGCATAAATCTGGGGATTGATGTGGCGATCGTGAAAACAGGTCTGCACGCCGGTGGCGCGAAACTGGGACATCACTTGCTCTGCATTCATGCTCTGCCCTCCGAAGCACTCAAGCCATCGATGAGCTGGTCGAGCTTTTCGTGGCTCATGAAGCTGCACATGTGGCGGTCATTGACCAGCATCACAGGCGAATCGGCACACGCACCCAGGCATTCGCTCTGCTGCAAAGTGAACATGCCGTCAGGCGTCGTTTCACCCATCGCGATCCCCAGCTTCTCTTCCAGGTACGCAAGGGCCTTGCCGCCATCCCGCAACTGGCAAGGCAGGTTGGTGCACACGTTGAGCTTGAACTTGCCCACCAGGCGCTGGTTGTACATGTTGTAGAAGGTGGTCACCTCGTGCACGGCCATGGGCGCCATCCCGAGGTAATTGGCAATCGCCTTCTCCGCTTCCAGACTCACGAACCCGTGCTCTTGCTGGGCAATGGCCAGACAGGCCATGACCGCCGACTGCGCCTGGTCGGCCGGGTACTTCGCCACTTCGCGCGCGAAACGCTGCAACGTTTCTTCGGACAGCAAGGGCGACCTCACGGGTGGGTTGACTGATGTCATCGGTCAATCTCTCCAAAAACAATGTCCATGGTGCCGATGATGGCAACGGCATCGGCCAACATGTGGCCTGTGGCCATCTCGTCCATGGCGGACAGGTGCGCGAAGCCGGGCGCGCGAATCTTCAGGCGGTAGGGCTTGTTCGCGCCGTCGCTGACCAGGTAAATACCAAACTCGCCCTTGGGGTGCTCCACCGCCGCGTAGGCCTCGCCTTCAGGCACATGGAAGCCCTCTGTAAAGAGCTTGAAGTGGTGGATCAGCTCTTCCATGCTCGACTTCATCGATTCACGGGAAGGTGGCGCCACCTTGTGGTTGTCGGTGATCACGGGGCCGGGGTTCACCCGCAGCCAGTCCACACACTGCTTGATGATGCGGTTGGACTGCTTCATCTCTTCCATGCGCACTAGGTAGCGGTCGTAGGTGTCGCCGGTCTTGCCCACGGGGATATCGAATTCCATGCGGTCGTACACGTCGTAAGGCTGCTTCTTCCGCAGATCCCAGGCAATGCCGGAACCACGCAGCATCGGACCGGTCATGCCCAGATTGAGTGCGCGTTCTGGCGTGACCACGCCAATGCCCACGGTGCGCTGCTTCCAGATGCGGTTGTCGGTCAACAGGGTGTGGTATTCGGCGAGGTAGGTCGGGAAACGCTGCGTGAAATCGTCTATGAAGTCCAGCAAAGAACCCTGGCGATTGGCGTTCATTTCCGCCATGGCGCGCGCGTTGCGGATCTTGCTGTACTGATATTGCGGCATGCTGTCGGGCAGGTCGCGGTACACACCGCCCGGGCGGAAATACGCAGCGTGCATGCGAGCGCCAGACACGGCCTCATACATGTCGAAAAGGTCTTCGCGCTCACGGAACGCGTAGATCAGGATGGTGGAACTGCCGCAATCGTTGCCATGCGAGCCCAGCCACATCAGGTGGTTGAGCAGGCGCGTGATCTCGCTGAACATCACACGGATGTACTGCGCACGGATGGGCACCTCGATGCCCAGTAGCTTTTCAATCGCCAGGCAGTACGCGTGCTCGTTGCACATCATCGACACGTAGTCCAGCCGGTCCATGTAAGGCAGCGACTGGATGAAGGTCTTGTGCTCGGCCAGTTTCTCGGTGGCGCGATGCAGCAGACCGATGTGTGGGTCGGCGCGTTGCACCACCTCGCCGTCAAGTTCGAGCACCAGACGAAGCACACCGTGAGCGGCAGGGTGCTGCGGACCAAAGTTCAGGGTGTAGTTTTTTATCTCTGCCATGTCACTTGTCCAACACGCTGGTCATCAGCCTCGCCATGGCCGAGAGCGAGCCATATTCAGGGCACCCGTGGAACCGGCTTGGCCGGGCCACAGGGTGCGTCGCCCTCCAAGCCGAAGGCGCAAGAGAGGGGGAAGACGCGAAGCGGCGCAGGGGGTGCTTCACTTCAGGCCTCCGTAGTTGTCCTCACGAATCACACGAGGCGTCACCTCTCGCGGCTCGATGGTGACTGGCTCGTAGATCACCCGCTGGCGCTCTGCGTCGTAGCGCATTTCCACATGGCCCGATAGCGGGAAGTCCTTGCGGAAAGGATGGCCGATGAAACCGTAGTCGGTCAGGATGCGTCGCAAATCGTCATGGCCTTCGAACACAATGCCATACAGGTCGAAGGCTTCGCGCTCATACCAGTTTGCCCCGGCCCAGACCGACGTGACCGACGACAACACGGGGAACTCATCTTCATCGCAGAAGACGCGCACCCGGACGCGGTGGTTGTGCGTGATCGAAAGCAGATGCACCACCGTCGCAAAACGAGGGCCTTCCCAGCGACCTTCTCCGTAAGTGGAGTAGTCCATGCCGCAGAGGTCAATCAATTGCTCGAACCTGAGCTGCGGCGCATCGCGAAGCTGCTGCATGACCGACAGGTAATCGGCAGCCCCTACTGTGAGCGTCACCTCTTCACGTTCCACACGAATGGTCTGTGCGCGCTCGCCCAGACAGTCGGCAAGCACCGTCTTCAACACATCAGGATTTACAGCAAACTCGCTCATGAAAACCGTCTTTCTTGGACTGGCCGTCTGCGTCGACGCTCAGGCGCGCGCAATGGTGTTGGTGCGACGGATCTTCTGCTGCAACTGGATGATGCCGTAGAGCAGCGCTTCCGCCGTGGGTGGGCACCCAGGCACGTAGACGTCAACCGGGACGATGCGATCGCAACCGCGAACCACGGAGTAGCTGTAGTGGTAGTAACCGCCGCCATTGGCGCAAGAGCCCATGGAAAGCACCCAGCGAGGCTCGGCCATCTGGTCGTATACCTTGCGCAATGCAGGCGCCATCTTGTTGCAAAGCGTGCCAGCCACGATCATCAGGTCGGACTGCCGCGGGCTGGCCCGAAACACCTCCGAACCGAAGCGCCCGATGTCGTATCGCGCTGCGGCCGCATGCATCATTTCGACCGCACAGCAGGCCAGTCCAAAGGTCATGGGCCACAGCGAGCCGGTCTTGGCCCAGTTCACCACCGAGTCGTAGCTGGTGGTGACAAAACCTTCCTTGAATACGCCTTCAATCATGTACCACTCCGAAGCTTTGACTCACCTTGCCCACACTCATTCCCAATCCAGCGCACCCTTCTTCCATTCGTAGGCAAAGCCCACCGTGAGAATGGCCAGAAAGACCACACCAGCCAGGAAGCCGGTCATGCCGATGTCCGAGAAGGCAACCGCCCAGGGAATCAGAAAAGCTATTTCGAGGTCGAACAGGATGAAGAGAATGGCCACGAGGTAGTAGCGCACGTCGAACTTCATTCGGGCATCTTCAAAGGCTTCGAAGCCACATTCGTAGGGAGAGTTTTTTTCTGCATCCGGTCGATTGGGACCAAGGATGTAACCCAAGACCTGGGGAATGATCCCAATGGCAATGCCGACCAGTATGAAGAGGAGCACGGGGAGGTACTGATCGAGACTCATCTGGGATATGTCCACTGACATGGCTGGGCGCCATGTTTGCCTAAGATTGGTGCCGACGGCGAGACTCGAACTCGCACAGCTTTCGCCACTACCCCCTCAAGATAGCGTGTCTACCAATTTCACCACGTCGGCTGCGCCTGCATTGACGGCGCACGAGGAACGGTGTGCACCTTGCTGACAACTCTTAGAGTTTACCCTGAAACACCCCCTCTTTTTGGGATGGTTCGAGCCTTTTTCAGTCGAAGAATGGGCTCTTGCAGGTGGCTGCAGAGCTCGCGCCGGGCATCGCCCGTTGCGAGCTCCAATCCCAGGAAAACCGACTATTTGCCAGGAATCTGTGCGGCGCCAGCATCAGTACCAGCAGGGTTCGCCGGCGTCACAGGTGGCGGAACATCCCTCGCAGGCGGTGCGTCACCCACGCCTGGAATCTGCTGCGACGGCACCACGACGCCTTCGAGCACACTGCCCGAACTCGGTGCCTCACGCAGGTTGCCGAAGTAGGCCAGTCCCAATGTGCACCCCAAGAACACAGCCGCCAGTACGCCCGTCGTGCGCGACAGGAAGTTGGCTCCTCCGGATGCACCAAAAAGACTGGCAGAACCAGCACCGCCGCCGCCGAAAGCCGCTCCGGCATCGGCGCCTTTGCCATGCTGCATCAGGATCAATCCGATCATGACCAGGGCAGACAGAATCTGCACTGCCAAGAGGAGGGTCAACACTACGTTCATCTTCAACTCCAGAAACTGTGCGCCACCAACAGCGACGCAGGGGATAAGGGACTCAGCGGGCGACCGCAGCAATGCTCAGAAAATCGGGTGCCTTGAGAGAGGCGCCACCAATCAGGCCGCCATCAATGTCGACTTGCGACAGCAGGCTCGCAGCATTGGAGGCGTTCATGCTGCCTCCGTAAAGGATGCGCACCCGCTCAGGGTGTTCGGTCGCGGCGGCCAACTGCACGCGCAACACCGAATGCACATGCTGCGCCTGCTCGGGTGAAGCCGTCTTGCCCGTGCCAATGGCCCAGACGGGTTCGTAGGCAACCACGATTTCGCTGGTGCAATGGGCGACGGCGTGAATCACTGCCGCCAGCTGTCGCTTGACCACCCCCTCGGTTTGGCCCGCTTCGCGCTCTGCCAGCGTTTCGCCCACGCAGACGATGGGCGTGATGCCCGCAGCCAGGGCACGCTGTGCCTTGGTGGCCACCAGCGCATCGGTTTCACCGTGGTACTGCCTGCGTTCGGAGTGACCGACGATGACGTAGCGGCAACCGAAATCCTTCAGCATGGCGGCGCTCACCTCGCCGGTGTACGCGCCCAGTTCATGAGCTGAAACGTCCTGCGCACCCAAGGCGAGCTTCGCACCTATGAGCAAATGCTGCACCTGGGCAAGGTAGGGCGCAGGCACACACAGGGCCAGTTCGGCCACCGGCTCCTCTGAGCCGATCCCGGCGAGCATGGCACTGACCAGGGCTTCGTTCGCGACGAGCGAGCCATTCATCTTCCAGTTGCCAGCAATGAGTTTTTTCATTTGAATTGCTCCTGGGCAAAGCCACGTCCGCTCAGGACCACGACAGCACCAGTTTGCCAATATGGCGATTCGATTCCATCAGTTCGTGGGCGGCTGCCGCATGCTCGGCTTGAAACACCTGGTGAATCACCGGTTTGATGGCGCCACTGGCCAGCAACGGCCACACCCTCTCGCGCAGCGACCGGGCAATGGCAGCTTTGAAGGCCACCGGACGTGGACGCAAGGTGGAACCGGTGATGGTCAGGCGGCGACGCAGCACCATACCCGCATTGATTTCTGCCTTGATGCCGCCTTGCACCGCAATGATCACCAGTCGCCCGTCTTCGGCCAGGCAATCGAGTTCGCGCGCCACATAGGCACCTGCCACCATGTCGAGCACCACGTTGACGCCTTGACCCTCGGTGAGATCGGCCACGGCGCGCACGAAGTCCTGCGTCTTGTAGTTGATGGCGTGATCGGCACCAAGCGCCAGGCAGGCAGCGCATTTTTCGTCGCTGCCGGCAGTGGCAATGACCCTTGCCCCCAACGCCTTCGCCATCTGGATCGCGGTGACACCAATACCGCTGGTGCCTCCCTGGATCAACAGCGTTTCCCCTGACTGAAGGCGAGCCCGATCGAACACGTTGCTCCAGACGGTGAAGAACGTCTCGGGCAACGAAGCCGCCGCGATATCGTCCAGACCATCCGGGATGGGCAGGCATTGCTCTACCGGCGCCACGCAATAAGCGGCATACCCACCACCCGCCACCAGCGCACACACCCTGTCGCCGATATTGAAACCGGCCGAAGCCATTGCAGCCTCGTCTCCGGACTCGATCACGCCCGCCACCTCCAGACCCGGGATGTCGGAGGCACCCGGCGGAACGGGGTAATTGCCGGTGCGTTGCAGCACGTCGGGGCGGTTCACGCCCGATGCACTCACGCGGATCAGCACTTCGCCCACCCCAGGCTCCGGCATGGGCCGCTCGGCCATGCGCAAAACCTCGGGTGCACCGAAAACGCTGATTTCGACGGCTCTCATGCCTGACCTTGTCATGAATCAGGACTCAGGCTGCTGCTGAGGGGTTTCACCCACGTTGCGTGCGGCCAGTGCTTTCATCGACAACTTCACGCGACCCTTTTCATCGGTCTCGAGCACTTTGACGCGAACGATCTGGCCTTCGGTGAGGTAGTCGGCGACCTTCTCCACACGCTCGTGTGCGATCTGGCTGATGTGCAGCAGACCATCCTTGCCGGGCAGCAGGTTGATCAGGGCACCGAAGTCAAGAATTTTGGTGACCGGGCCTTCGTAGACCTTGCCGATTTCAACTTCTGCGGTGATCTGTTCGATGCGGCGCTTGGCTTCGTCGGCTTTGGCCGAGTCGGCAGAGGCGATGGTGATGGTGCCGTCTTCGTCGATGTTGATCTGGCAGCCGGTTTCTTCGGTCAGCGCACGGATGACAGCGCCGCCCTTGCCGATCACGTCACGGATCTTCTCTGGATTGATCTTCATGGTGAACAGCTTGGGCGCGAAGCTGCTCACTTCGGTCTTGGCTTCGCCCATGGCTTCCTGCATCTTGCCCAGGATGTGCATGCGCGCCTCCTTGGCCTGAGCCAGCGCCACCTGCATGATTTCCTTGGTGATGCCCTGGATCTTGATGTCCATCTGCAAGGCCGAGATGCCGTTGGTGGTACCCGCGACCTTGAAGTCCATGTCGCCCAGGTGATCTTCGTCACCCAGGATGTCGGTCAGCACGGCGAAGCGGTTGCCGTCTTTGATCAAACCCATGGCGATGCCGGCCACGTGGGCTTTCATGGGCACGCCGGCGTCCATCAGGGCCAGGCAGCCACCGCAGACCGAAGCCATGGAAGAGGAACCGTTGGACTCGGTGATTTCGGAAACCACACGCATGGTGTAGGGGAAGTCTTCCTTGCTGGGCAGCGCGGCGATCAGCGCGCGCTTGGCCAGGCGGCCATGACCGATCTCGCGACGCTTGGGCGTGCCGAAACGGCCGGCTTCGCCGGTGGCGAAGGGAGGCATGTTGTAGTGCAACATGAAGTTGTCCTGGAAATCGCCAGCCAGTGCGTCGATGCGCTGCGCGTCGCGGTCGGTGCCCAGCGTGGCCACCACCAGCGCCTGGGTTTCACCACGTGTGAACAGGGCCGAGCCATGGGTGCGGGGCAGCACGCCGTTGCGGATTTCGATGGCGCGCACGGTACGGGTGTCGCGACCGTCAATACGCGGTTCGCCGGCCAGAATCTGACCACGCACGATCTTGGCTTCGATCTCGAACAGCAGGGCTTCAATGGCCACGCTGTCGAATTCCACACCTTCGGCCTTCAGGGCAGCAAACACATCCGCGTAGGCGGTGCGGCAAGCCTGGGTGCGGGCCTGCTTGTTGCGGATCTGGTAGGCGGCTTCGAGCTTGGCCTTGGCCAGTTCGTCGATCTTGGCAATCAGCGGCTCGTCCTTGGCGGGCGGATGCCAGTCCCAGGCCGGCTTGCCGGCGTCGCGCACCAGGTCGTTGATGGCGGCGATGGCAATGTTGCCTTGCTCGTGACCGAACACCACGGCGCCCAGCATGATTTCTTCAGACAACTGGTCGGCTTCCGACTCCACCATCAGCACGGCGGATTCGGTACCGGCGACCACCAGGTCGAGTTGACTGTCTTTCAACTGTGTCTGACCGGGGTTGAGCACATATTCGCCGTTCACATAGCCCACACGGGCGGCGCCAATGGGGCCATTGAACGGAATGCCGCTGACGGACAGAGCAGCCGAGGTGGCGATCATCGCTGCGATGTCCGCCTGCACTTCGGGGTTCAGGCTCACCACATGCACGATCACCTGAACTTCGTTGTAGAAGCCTTCGGGAAACAGGGGGCGAATGGGGCGATCAATGAGGCGGCAAGTCAGCGTTTCGAGTTCGCTCGGGCGGCCTTCGCGCTTGAAGAAACTACCGGGAATCTTGCCGGCAGCGTACGACTTCTCTGTGTAGTCGACCGTCAGCGGAAAAAAGTCCTGGCCAGCCTTGGCTTCGGTCTTGGCGACCACGGTGGCGAGCACCACGGTGTCGTCGATGTTGACCAGCACGGCGCCGGTTGCCTGGCGCGCGATTTCGCCAGTTTCCATGGTGACCGTGTGGGGGCCCCACTGGAAGGTCTTGGTGACTTTATTGAACATGGTCATGGTCTATCTCCTGGAATGGTTTCCGTCACCTGACGGAAAGCAAAACGTGCAGAGGTACTGCACAAAACCCGGAAACCTCGATCCAGAACACGATGCCATTCCAGAAGGGCTGAGCAGGTGCCGGAAGACACGCAACCTCTTTGGAATGACACAGCTTCGCTCTGTAATCGCAGCTCCGGAATCAAATAAGTGGAAAAACAAGCAAAAAACGCCCGAGCCAGCGAACCAACTCAGGCGTTTCGTGCGTTAAACCGGGCTCAAGTTACTTGCGCAGACCCAGTTTCGCGATCAGCGCGAGGTAACGCTGTGCGTCCTTGGACTTGAGGTAGTCCAGCAGCTTGCGACGACGACTCACCATGCGCAGCAGACCACGGCGACCATGGTGATCCTTGGCGTGGGTCTTGAAGTGGGGGGTGAGTTCGTTGATGCGTGCGGTCAGTATGGCGACCTGCACTTCTGGGCTGCCGGTGTCACTGGGGGCACGGGCGTTGTCCGCGATGACAGCGGCTTTGACGGATTGTTCGATCATTGAATTTCCTGCTATTGCAACATGCGTCCCGACGCAGCAGGCTGGTCAATTGGAAAAGGTCCGCAACCGGCCGCCGCAACGGGCGTGAATTGCCGTACCCCGAAAGGCATGGCAACCCGCAAGTATATCGCACCTCGCCATCTTCGGACCGTATCGTGCCGGGGTCGGGTTTCAGTGCTCCGCCGGCTTGCGGGCAACGATGAAAGGCCTGACGTCCTTGCCTTTCGAGCCGTGCCACTCCAGGCTCACGATTTCCAGCCCGTGTAGCGCCAAAGCGTTCTCCAACTGCACTGAACTGAAGCACAGCACATGAGGTGCCTTTCCCAAGGCCCGCATCAAAGGCAATGCCAGACGGGGAACAAGGGGGTTCATGTCATTGAGGCAAGGCGTCTTGGAAATGAACAGGCCTCCTGGCTTCAGGGCGTGGAGGACCGAGCTCAGCGCCTGCTCAAGGTCGCCCACGAGGTGCAGAACATTGAAAGCGAGCACGGCATCAAAGCAAGGCTGCGTGGTCAAGGGAGCGTCGGCATCGGCCACCCGAAACGTCAGTTGGGGTACCGGCTGGGTGGCCAGCTTTTCGCAGGCGATGGCCACCATCTCTGCCGAAACGTCGGTGGCCACCATGCGGCGGGTACCGGGCGCCAGACGCAAGGCGGTGGTGCCCGTGCCGCAGCCGATCTCGAGCACTTCGTGCTCCGGGGCAAGCAGGGCCTGGACCCGTTCCAGCGTCTTTTCGTAGCCGGCGATGTCTCCGATCGGATCTCGGGCGTATTTGCGCGCAATCTTGTTCCAGAAGCGTGCCTTGTTTGCGGCGGAGGTGGTGTCGGTGATCTGCTCGCGTTTGGAAGGAACACTTGATTGCATGTGTTTCGAGGTGCGTAGGGTTTGAACAGCGGTTGCGGATGGTGGATGTCACGGATGCTATCCATGCACAACAAATTAGGGAATTGCGATAACTCGCAGACAACTTATGCATCTACGCATGGATCAAGTCGACTGGAATCAGCTGAAGGCCATCCTGGAAACCGCTCGGATACACGGGTGGTGTTCGAAGCACTGACGCGGGGGTTGGTGCCCGATGGAGCTATGACCCAGCCAGCCACCCTTTGAGACGGTCCACCCCCTGCGCCAGTCGCTGCGGGTCGCGGCTGGCAAAGCACCAGCGCAACCAGCCGGTGGCTTCCGGGCCAAAGGCACTGCCGGGCGCCAGACCCAGCCCCGCTTCGCGCACGAGGCGCTTGGCCACATTCAGGCAGTCGGGCTGCCCGTCGATGCTGAAGAAGGCGTACATGCCCCCTTTGGGCAGGGCCAGCCTGACGCCGGGTACGGCTTGCAGCAAGGGCACCAGCGTGTCGCGGCAGGCCTTGAGGTGGGCCACCAGAGCAGGTGTGACCTCGTCGCCACGTTGCATGGCCGCCACCGCTGCGCGCTGCACGAAGACCGGCGCGCATGATGTATTGAACTCAATCAGCTTGGCCATTTCCCGGGTGAGCGTCGCCGGCACGACCAGCCAGCCCAGACGCCATCCGGTCATGAGAAAGCTCTTGGAAAAGCTGTGCGCCACGATGAGGCGATCATCGGATTCGGCCACATCGAGAAAACTGCTGGCCGCGCCATTGGCGGTGTCGCCCGCGTAGTAGAGCCGCTCGTAGACCTCGTCGGCCACGATCCAGGTGCCAGTGCGGCGGCAATGTGCCAGGATGGCGGCCTGTTCGCTGCGGCTGAGGGTCCAACCCGTGGGGTTGTTGGGCGCGTTCAGGATGAGCAGGCGCGTGGCCGACGTGATGCTGGTCAAAAGCTCATCGAGGTCCAGCGCCCAGGCACCGACTTCGGGACCCTCGGCGACCACGCGCAAGGGCACCGCCTTCACCTTCGCACCCATGATCCGGGGCTGGGCCACCAGGTTGGGCCACACCGGTGTGACCACCACCACTTCGTCACCCGCATCAACAAGCAACTGTGAAGCCAGCATGAGGCCGTTGACCCCGCCTGAGGTGACCGCAAGGCGTTCAAACCAACGGTCTGTCCCTGGTCCGGGATGCAGGCCCTCGGTGTAGGAGGCAATCGCCGTTCGCAGTTCAACCAGACCCAGGTTGTGGGCATAAAAGGTTTCGCCAGCCTGCAAGGATTCGACGGCTGCGGTGCGAATGAAATCGGGCGTGACTTCGTCGCTTTCACCGAACCAGAACTTGAGCACGCCTTCGTGCCCCAAACCTTCGTTGGCCACTTCGCGAATGCGCGATTCGGCCAGTTGACTCACCACATCCCGCATCAAATCGCTCCTACCCGTTGAAGGCTTGGCCCACTGCAAATTCCAGGCTCAGGGCCGCTGCATGCTACAGCGGTGCGGCTGCTCAGCCTGTGCCGGGGTGAGCTGGCGGATCACGCGAAAGCCGTAGCCTGAACCTTCCACATCAAACTGGGTGCCGGGTGTGCCTTGTCGGTCCATGACCGCCACCGCCAGCGGCTGCTGGAACTGGTGGTCCGCGGCGCGCATCCGCGCGGTCTGGCCGGCCAGCGTGACTTCGGCCTTTTCCAGTTGCGCGGCAATGGCTGCTGCGCTGATGGATCCGTCTTTGGCCCCGGCGCGTTCGATGGCTTGTGCAAGCGCTTCGATCATGAGTTGCATGCGCATGTGCACGTAATCATCGGCCGGATTGGGGAAGCGCTGGCGGAAGGATGTGTAGAAAGCCTGGGATTCCGGGGTGGGCACGTTGGGAAACCAGTCGGCCACGGCGATCACCTTGCCGATACCGGCTTCTCCCATGGCCGCAGGTGCACCGAGCGCATTGCCGTAGAAGGTGTAGAAGGTGCCTTCAAAGCCCACTTCGCGCGCGGCTTTCACCAGCAAGGTGAGGTCGTTGCCCCAGTTGCCGGTGAGCACCGCCTGCGCGCCGCTGGCTTTGATCTTGGTGGCGTAAGGCAGAAAGTCCTTGATGCGGGCCATGGGGTGAAGTTCGTCCCCGACAATTTTCATGTCCGGCCGCTGCGCCGCAAGCTGGGTACGCGCCTCGCGCAGCACGGCCTGGCCGAAGCTGTAGTCCTGCCCGATGAGGTAGATGCTCTCAACGGCCTTGTCTTCGCTGAGCACGCTCATGAGCGCGGTCATGCGCATGTCGGCGTGGGCGTCGAAACGGAAGTGCCAGAAGCTGCACTTTTCATTGGTGAGCACCGGGTCCACCGCGGAATAGTTGAGGAAGATCACCTGTTTGCCAGCGTCGCGCTGGTTGTGCTTGCCGATGGCGTCGATCAGCCCGGTAGCGGCAGCCGAGCTGTTGCCCTGGGTCACGATGGTGATGTCGCGGTCGATGGCCGAACGCAGCGCGGAAAGCGCTTCCTCGGTCTGGCCTTTGCTGTCAAAACGCTCGATGACCAGAGGCCGATTGCCGCCAGGAAGCCTCACGCCACCGCGGGCGTTGACCCGCTCGGTGGCCCAGACCAGATTGCGGAAGACGGCCTCGCCGGTGTTGGCGAATGGGCCTGACAGGCCTTCAATCATGCCGATGCGGATGGGGGCGGCGGCAGGGGCAGGCGCTTGTGCCAGCACGGCAGCGGCAGCGCAGGTCAGCCCGAAAGTGAAAAGGAGTCGACGGGTAGCGGTGAAGATCTGCATGCAATGTGTGAACAATCTTTGAATGATCGCGCCCGCCCGCTGGGCGACGCACCCTGGTTTCCCAATGTGTCACATGGGAGACACGGGCGCGTAGTGTAGTGGGTCGCGTAGCGCATCGGCCGCAGGTGTGCCCGATCTCAGTGGGCAGCAATGTGCGGTACCGCGATCATCCCAGACTGGAATACCTTCGGCACGGAGGTGCCGCAGACAGGGCATGACGGTCGGCGGGCATGCGTTTCCATGGCGCATGCAGAACGAAGGGGCCAGTCGAAATTCCATCACCAGTTGGCTGAACGGCTCCTGAGCTTCCATTCGCCAGCGCGCAACTGGTAGATGCCAACGGCACCAAAGCTCTGCTCGCCCCTGGCATCCCAGCGCATGGTTCCGGTCACAGGTGCGTAGCCTTCAAGGCTGCGCAACGCTGCCAGCACCTTCTTTCGATCGGCCGACTTGGACGCGCGAATGGCACCCGTCAGCACATAGGTGCTGTCGTAGCTGTAGTGAGCGCCATATGCAACAGGCTGTTTGAAGCGGTCCTGGTAGCTGGCCACAAACTTCGGACCGGCACCAAACTCCACCGCGTTGAGCACGGGTGAGGTCGCTGAGATCTGGTTGATCAGACCTGAGGCCTTTGTCATGGTGGTGGTTTTGATCGTGTCGCCACCAACCAGATGCACATCGGTGTGGCCCACTTTGACCAGGGCCTCCAGCAATGCAATGGCCTGGAAGTCGTTGAGCATGGACACCACCACGTTGGTCTTGTCCGCTTTCAACTGGGCCGCGAACTCGTCGAACGCCACCGTGGAGCCATCGAACGACTGGCGCACGGTGACATCCTTGTTCAGCTCTTTCAATCGTTTGGCCGCGCCTTCAGCGAGGCCTATGCCGTAGGTGGTGCCTTCGTCAACCACTGCGTAACGGCTGGCGCCTTCTAGGCCAGCCGCGTACGCGCCCATGGCCCTGGCCTGCAGGTTGTCGTTGGCCACCATGCGCAGCGTGGTTTCAAACCCGAGTTCGGTGTAGCGCGGATTGGTCGAAATGGCGATCTGTGCAACGTTGGCCGCCGCATAAACCGGAGCGGCTTCGATGCTGACGCCTGAATTCAGGTTGGCGATCACCGCGACCACGCCGGCATCGACCAGTTGCTGGGCCACGGCTTTTCCGGTGGCAGGGTCGGCCTTGTCATCTAACGCCACCACTTCAAGCGTCACAGGCTTGCCGTCGACCTTGAATCCCTGCTTGTTGAGTTCTTCCACCGCCAGCGTGACGCCATTGAGCAGATCCTGGCCCAGGTCGGCCAGAGAGCCACTCAGTGGCTGAGCGACACCGATTTTGATGGTGTCCGGGACGCCTGAACCGCAACCGGTGAGCAGCCCCACCGCAAGCAACGCAGAAGCCAGCAGGTGGCGGGAAATACAGCGGCGATCAATGACAGCTTTCATCAAGGGGGCTCCTGAGATGCGAAGGAATCTCGAACGTCCGTTGCAATTGAAGCGTGAACAGACGCTCGCAGGCTTAAAGGCCAGCGGAGCTTAATGGCGAGGGTGGCCATGCCACCGTGCGGTTTCTCACCTCAATGCCGTGATTAGCGCAATTAATGATTCAGTAGCACGACCGCAGGTCTTCATTCCCTGCGTTCGGGATCTCGCGCATTGCCGAGGGTCAGCGACCCGCCAGCTCCGCCAGGCTCCAGCGCGGCCTGACGTCGAAAGCGTAGGGCTGATCCGCCCGTTGAGCCTCACTCAATCCCACCTGCCAGCGCATGCCTGCCGCCAGCGCAATCATGGCGCCGTTGTCCGTGCACAAGTGGAGTTCGGGATAATGCACGCGCACCCGACGCCGATGGCAGGCAGCATCGAGTTGTTCGCGCAAGCACGTGTTGGCGCCAACGCCCCCAGCCACCACCAGCCGCTTCAGTCCAGTGGCGTCGATCGCCGCCAGCGATTTTTTCACCAGCACATCGACGATCGCCGCCTGCACACTGGCGGCCACGTCGGCACGCTGCTGGTGCGTCAGTGGGTCGGCCAGGTGGGTGGTGGCGGGTCCATCGGGATGTGCATGCACCAGGCGCTTGACCTGCGTGAGCACGGCGGTCTTCAGGCCCGCAAAGGAAAAATCCAGGTCGCCGCTGTGCAACAGAGGGCGTGGAAAACGGAATGCGATGTCGCTGCCCTCCAGCGACAGGCGCGCCAGCGCGGGCCCGCCAGGGTAGCCCAGGCCCAGCAATTTGGCCGACTTGTCGAACGCTTCGCCCGCAGCATCGTCGATGGTCTCGCCCAGAAGCTCGTACCGCCCCACCCCATCCACGCGCATGAGTTGCGTGTGGCCACCGGACACCAGCAGCGCCACAAAAGGAAACTCGGGTGGGTCTGCACTGAGAAAAGGAGACAACAGATGCCCTTCGAGGTGGTGCACACCCAGCACCGGCTTGCCCAGCGCAAAACCCAGTGCGCAGGCCACGCCGGACCCCACCAGCAGCGCGCCCGCCAGGCCAGGGCCCCGGGTGTGGGCCACAGCGTCCACGTCTGCCAGTGAGAGCCCGGCCTGTACGAGCACGGCATCGGTCAGCGGCAGCACGCGCCGGATGTGATCTCGGCTGGCGAGCTCAGGCACCACACCACCGTAGGCCTGGTGCATCTCGATCTGGCTGTGCAGCGCATGCCCCAGCAGGCGGGGCGTGCCATTTCCACTCGCATCGACCAGGGCCACGCCGGTTTCGTCACAGGAAGATTCGATGCCAAGGATTCGCATGACGGGAGTGTACGGGGCGGCACAATCACGCACCGGGCGTGCGGCATGCTTGTTGCTGCATGGTTCACACCCACTCTCCCCAACACGCCTTTCCACATGAAATCGGGTCTTCACTTCCTGGTCGCTGCCAAACGCTGCGAAATCGATGAGCTGCAACAGCTGACGCGCACCAGTGCGCTGGTGAACGTGACCGGACGACTGGTGCATGGCTTGCAGCGCGAGAGAGGATTGTCCAATCTGGTGCTGGGGTCCCAGGGTGCACGCTTCACAGAGGTCCTGTCAAAACAGATCGGTGAATGCCAGCAGATTGAAGCCGAGTTGCGTGGCTGCCTGGACCGCATGGACACCAGCGCCACCCTGACTGGCAATGGGGCGCGCCTGTACAGCCGCATTGCCTATGTGCTGCACGGGCTGGACGCTCTGCCCGGCTTGCGGGATTGCGTCAGGACCCTGGGCTGGACGTCCCGCCAGGCCACTGATGCCTATGCGCGACTGGTGACAGGCCTGCTCGCGGTGGTGTTCGAGGCCGCCGACAGCGCCACCGACCCCAAAGTGTCTCGCCTGCTGGTGGCGCTGTTCAACTTCATGCAGGGCAAAGAGTTTGCAGGGCAGGAGCGCGCCGTGGGTTCCGCGCTGTTTGTCAAGGGGCGTGCCGATGCCGGCGAACAGCAGCGACTGCTGCATCTGATCGAATCACAGGAGCGCTGCCTGCAGGTGTTTGTGGAGTTCGCCGGGGCCGATGTGGAAACTCTCTGGAAGCAAAGCCAGGAAAGCGCCACGCTGGCCGAACTGGAGCGGATGCGCCGCATTCTGTGCACCGCCAGTCATGGCACCACCCTCGACGCTGGCTTGAGTCAGATCTGGTTCGACTGCTGCAGCCGGCGCATGGACAGCATGAAGGCGGTGGAGGAGCGGGTGGCTGACGATCTGCTGCGGGTGTGTCACGACAAGGTGGCCGCAGCCAACGCCGATCTGGCGGCCTACAACGCGTTGAGCGCCGCACCGCCGTCCGCAACCGATGCCATGTCGTTCTTCGAAGACGCTGCCCCGGCGCCGGGCACACCCGGTCTGGGCATGGCGACCCAGGGGTTTGGCCTGCAACTGGAGCGCTCAATCCTTGAACTGGTCCAGGAACAGGCACAGCGGTTGCAGACCATGGGCGACGAACTGGACACGGTGCGCGCGAGTCTGAACGAGCGCAAGGTGATCGAACGGGCCAAGGGTCTGCTCATGGCACACCGCAAATTGAACGAAGAAGCCGCCCACAAGATGATGCGACAGATGGCCATGAATCAAAATCGGCGCCTGATCGAAGTGGCTGACGCGGTGCTGGCCATGGCCGATGTGCTGCCCGAAGGCCCCCGTTGAGCGCCATGGGTGCACCCCGGATGCTGCGGCGCACAACAACTGTGCCTGACGACACCGTCGCACCAAACTGACGCCAGACAAGGCACGCGCCGGGCTGGACCTGCGCACCGGGAACGGTGCCCAACCGGCTGCTCAACTGGCATTTTCTCTTTCAAAATCAAACAACTGAACATCGGCATGCCGCCAACAGATCGGTCTGGCACGCTCCCTGCTTAAGTTGATGCAAACGGAAGGACGCCAATGGCGGCGCTCTTTCCGAAGTCTCCCCAGACACGGACAACGGCGTCCATTTCCAGCTTGCAGCGCAGGCCAGGAAATGGGCGCCGTTTTTGTTTGGGGTTTCGAATTGTTCATCAGCCAGGAGTTTGTCCATGACAGCAGAAACCGCTTCCACAAAAACCGCCGCCCCCGTTCAAGAGACGTCTGCAGCGTCGCGCCGGGATTTCCTGATCAAGGGCAGCGCTGTCGGCACGGCCGCGCTGTTCTCCACGTTGGGCCATCACGGCGTCTGGGCAGCGGGTTCGGACGCGCCCGAGAAGGTCGAGGTGAAGATCGGCTTCATTCCGCTGACCGACTGCGCCAGCGTGGTAATGGCAGCCGAGCTGGGCATCGACAAGAAGTACGGCGTGAAGATCGTGCCGACCAAAGAGGCCAGCTGGGCCGGTGTGCGCGACAAGCTGGTCAACGGCGAACTGGACTTCGCCCATGTGCTGTACGGACTGATTTATGGACTTCAGCTGGGCACCGCCGGCCCCAGGAAGGACATGGCCATCCTGATGAACCTGCAGCAGAATGGCCAAGCCATCACTCTCTCGAAAAAGCTGGCAGAAAAAGGCGCTGTGGACGGTCCGTCGCTCGCCAAGCTGATGGCGGCTGAAAAGCGTGAGTACACCTTTGCCCAGACTTTTCCCACCGGCACACACGCCATGTGGCTGTACTACTGGCTGGCTGCCGCAGGCATCGACCCCATGAAGGATGCGCGCGCCATCGTGGTGCCACCGCCGCAGATGGTGGCCAACATGCGCGTGGGCAACATGGACGGCTTCTGTGTCGGCGAACCATGGAACCACCGCGCCATCATGGACGGCATCGGCATCACCGCCAATACCACGCAGGACATCTGGAAGGACCATCCCGAAAAGGTGCTGGGCACTTCGGCGGAGTTCGTGCAGAAAAATCCGAATACCGCACGGGCCGTGACGGCCGCCATCCTGGAGGCCGGCAAATGGATTGACGCCGGCCTGCAAAACAAGCTGAAGATGGCTGAGACCATTGCACAGCGCTCGTATGTGAACACCAGTGTGGATGCGATCAACCAGCGCATCCTGGGCCGCTACCAGAACGGCCTGGGCAGGACCTGGGACGATCCTGATCACATGAAGTTCTACAACGACGGATCAGCCAACTTCCCCTATCTGTCGGACGGCATGTGGTTCCTGACACAGCACAAGCGCTGGGGCCTGCTCAAGAGCCACCCAGATTATCTGGCCGTGGCCAAAGCGGTCAATCGCATCGACATCTACAAGGAAGCAGCGTCTGCCAGCAAGACACCGCTCCCCAAGTCCGACATGCGCAGCGCCAAGTTCATCGACGGCGTGGTGTGGGATGGCAAGGACCCGGCCAAATACGCCGACGGATTCAAGATAAAAGCGTGACCCACTCCCGCAAAGATTGACCCACCCTCGCGCCGCACCTTCGGTGCGTCACCCCCTCGAGGGGGCAACGCTGGCGGACTGGCAGAGCCGGATCCGCGGCGTTACTGGACTGAAGACACCTCTCTCGCCGCTTTGCACTGAAAGGACATCACGATGGTCAGCGCTGTTTTTCATTCACCGCTGGAAGGGGTTTCGTCCCCCAAGGCTTCCCCTCGTAGCGCCGACCCGGTGGCGCCGTATCCGCCTTCAACTGCCATGTCTTCCACAGCTTCAACACCGTCCACCACCCTCTCGGCCAGCGTCTCACGCGCTCGGAGCTGGGACTTCAGTTTCCTCTGGACCGCCGTGCTGCCGCCCCTGCTGGGACTGGCGTTTCTCGTGATTGTGTGGGCACTCGTGGCCGGTACCGGAGAGAGCGGCATCCCCACGCCTCTGGAAACCTGGAAGCAGGCACTCGAGGTGTTTGCCGACCCGTTCTACCAGGTGGGGCCCAATGACCAGGGCGTGGGCTGGAACGTGCTCATGTCGCTGCAGCGCGTGGCCATCGGTTTCGGCCTGGCGGCGATGGTGGGCATTCCGGCGGGTTTCATGATCGGACGTTTCACCTTCCTGAGTCGGATGTTCAATCCTCTCATCAGCTTGCTGCGCCCGGTGTCGCCACTCGCCTGGCTGCCCATTGGCCTGCTGGTGTTCAAAGGTGCCAACCCGGCCGCCATCTGGACCATCTTCATCTGCTCCATCTGGCCCATGATCATCAACACCGCGGTGGGCGTGCAGCGCGTGCCGCAGGACTACATGAACGTGGCGCGCGTGCTCAACCTGAGCGAGTGGAAGATCTTCACCAAGATCCTGTTCCCTGCGGTGCTGCCCTATCTGCTGACCGGTGTGCGCCTGGCCGTGGGCACGGCGTGGCTGGTGATCGTGGCCGCCGAGATGCTGACCGGTGGCGTGGGCATCGGTTTCTGGATCTGGGACGAGTGGAACAACCTCAATGTGGCCAGCATCATCATCGCGATCTTCGTGATCGGCATCGTGGGTCTGCTGCTCGAATTCGGCCTGATCAAACTGGCCACGCTGTTCACCTTTGAAGAAGTCAAGAGCTGAGGCTCAGGAGTTCCCCATGCAAGCAAGCAAGTACATCGACATCCAGGGCGTCGAACAGACGTTCAAGACCAAAAAGGGCAATTTCCCGGCCCTGCGCGACATCGACCTCACGGTATCCAAGGGAGAGTTCGTCACGCTGATCGGCCACTCGGGATGTGGCAAGTCCACGCTGCTGAACCTGATTGCCGGTCTGACCATGCCCACCAGTGGCGTGCTGCTCTGCGCCGACAAGGAAATCGCTGGCCCGGGCCCGGAGCGCGCGGTGGTGTTCCAGAACCACTCTCTGCTGCCCTGGCTGACCTGCTTTGAAAACATCTACCTCGCGGTGGAGCGGGTGTTCGGCGCCAAGGAAAGCAAGGTGCAGCTCAAGGCGCGCACGGAAGAGGCCCTGGCGCTGGTGGGCCTCACGCCGGCTGCGAACAAACGGCCTGGTGAGATCTCGGGTGGCATGAAACAGCGCGTGGGTATTGCGCGCGCGCTGTGCATGGAGCCCAAGGTGCTGCTGATGGACGAACCCTTCGGCGCCCTCGATGCATTGACACGCGCCAAACTTCAGGACGAATTGCTGGAAATCGTGGCACGCACGCACAGCACGGTGGTGATGGTGACGCACGACGTGGATGAGGCCGTGTTGCTGTCCGACAGGATCGTGATGCTGACCAACGGCCCGGCCGCCACGATTGGTGAGGTTCTGTCGGTCGATCTGCCGCGGCCTCGTCATCGCGTGGCGCTCGCAGACGATCCGCAATACCAGCGTTGCCGAAAGTCGGTGATCGACTTTCTCTACACGCGCCAGGCACACGTGGAGAAGGTCGCCTGAGCGATGGCTGGCCGCCCTGCCGGCGAACAAGTCCAGACAGCGTCGCTTCAGGCGCTGATGGCCCGCTTCGAGGGGCGCTCGGATCCACCTTCAGCGCCGATGATCTCCAGGTCGGTCGGGGGACCTTCCAAAGGCTCTGAGAGATCGATATCACCTGCCTCCGGCAACACATGCAGACGACTGCGTTGTTTGACTTTGGCAGGCACGCCAACGGCAATCGAGTCGGACGGGACACTGCGTGTCACCACCGAATTGGCCCCGATGGCCACGTTGTCGCCGATGGTGATTCTCCCCAGCACCTTGGCGCCGGCACCAATGTCCACGTTGTCACCGAAGGTCGGCGCACAAGGATCGTCGACACGCGCCAGCCCCACCACCACACCCGTTCGAATGCGGCAGTTGTCGCCAAACTTTGCATAACCGCTGATCACGATGCCGCCGAAGTGATCGATGACAAAGTTTTTCCCTACTGTGACTTCACAAGGCAACTCGATGCCGGTGAGCACCTGAACGGTCTTGTAAAGCACCTTGTAGACAAACGAAAACGGCATGCGCACCCATCTTGGACGAATGCCATGGCGCCAGCGACCAAAACGGTAAACCGTCATGACCCACAGACCCTGAGCGCCCAAGCTTCGACCGTGGGCGTGGTAGTCAGCGCGGATGTGTTCAAACATGGTGGATTCGCGAAGTCAATGCTCGGGTCAGAAAAGGTCTATTCGAAAAATGGTTCACCAAAAAAAGCGGGGCGGTCATGCCTGTCCGCCATGCAGCCCCGCTCACCGGGTATTGCCGGATCGCAACGGTTTTTCGCAGCAAACCCAAGGCAATACCCCCGAAGCATCGGTTGGGCACCGAACAACACAGGCATTGGGGGTTTCGCCAGATGACGTGGCGCGAGCGTCTTCGGCGTCAAGCCAAGATTGTCTCGTTTGGCTGGCCTCATCTCAGTGCGCCACCGCACATAGATAACGACGCGTTGCTTTGAAGATACTGCACTCAAAGGCGGGCCGTTTAGTGACAGTGAGGCCGGCAAGCGCAGGACAGACTGAATCTGACTGCCTTTCGAAGGTATCACGTGCAAGGCCCAGACCGGTACTCGCTCCCCAACAACCGCATCCGCCGACGGGTCGCGTGACCCTTCAGCACGCCCGCAGCAAACCATTTGCGCCAGAGGCGCACGATCGTGAGCGGGCTGTGGTCTCCAGCAACTTGGTGCATCCCGCCGTGACCCGGTCTGGTGAGCCACATCACCAGATTTGGTGCATCACGCACCACGCTTGGCACCAGCAGGCTGCGTCCGTTCAGTGGCTCTTTCGTCACCTGCCAAAGCCGACAGACGCTCAACCATTCGTGACAAGAACGCCATGCACCCTGCAAGGCCCGTGCTTCGCACTGATGAACAACCTGCCAAGACACAACCAGGGATGGACCCGACGGCGATCGACGCGTCACCACCATGAAATTGGATGGCATGCCTATTGCTTGATGCTCACCGGGCGCAACGAAGCGCCTACCTCGCCCAAGCGTCGAGGATTACGCGCACAACGACGTGCGCGGCTGAGCCAGACGGCAATGAAGCCTGCCTGGCGTCGACTGTTCAGTCGACCAGATCGTGATCCCTACTCAATGCCTTGTTCAGACGTGCCCGCGCGCAATGGCGCGCACTGCCCGACTCCAAAGCACCTTTTTGAATGGAACGCCCGCTATGGGAAAAGCAAAACTCGTGATGGTCGGCAACGGCATGGCTGGCGTACGCACACTTGAGGAACTGCTCAAGATCGCCCCGGACCTGTACGACATCACCGTCTTCGGCGCCGAGCCCCACCCCAACTACAACCGCATCCTGCTCTCGCCTGTGCTGGCGGGCGAACAGACGCTGGACGAGATCGTGCTCAACGACTGGTCCTGGTACACCGACAACGGTGTCACCTTGCACGCCGGGTTCAAGGTCACTGAGGTGGATCGCATCAAGCGCATGGTTCACGCCGTGGGCCCATATGGCCAGCAGGTCTCGGCCGAGTACGACCGCCTGATCATGGCCACCGGCTCCAATCCGTTCATCCTGCCCATTCCCGGCAAAGACCTCAAGGGCGTGCTCGCCTACCGCGACATTGCCGACACGCAGGCCATGATCGACGCGGCCACCACCTACAAGCACGCGGTGGTGATTGGCGGCGGCTTGCTGGGGCTGGAGGCGGCCAACGGACTGATGAAGCGCGGCATGAGCGTGAGCGTGGTGCATGTGGCGCCCTGGCTGATGGAGCGCCAGCTCGACGACGTGGCCGGCAAGATGCTGCAGGCTTCGCTGGAAGAGCGCGGCATGAAGTTCTTGATTGGCGCCCAGACGCAGGAACTGGTGGGCGATGAGCAAGATGGCAAGAGTGGCCGAGTGAAAGCCATCCGTTTCAAGGATGGCAGCGAAGTACCGGCCGATCTGCTGGTGATGGCAGTGGGCATTCGCCCCAACACCGCGCTGGCAGAAAGCATGCGCCTGCATGTGAACAAGGGCATCGTGGTGAGCGACACCCTGCAGACCGTGACCGACCCGCGCATTTATGCCGTGGGCGAGTGCGCGGCACACCGTGGCATTGCCTACGGCCTGGTGGCGCCCTTGTTTGAACAGGGCAAAGTGCTGGCCACCCATCTGGCCGAATTCGGCATCGGACGCTACACCGGCTCGCTCACCTCCACCAAGCTCAAGGTCACCGGCATCGACCTGTTTTCTGCTGGCAACTTCATGGGTGGCGACGGCACCGAAGAGATCGTGATGAGCGACCCCTTCGGCGGTGTCTACAAAAAACTGGTTATCAAGGACGACAAGCTCGTGGGTGCCTGCCTGTATGGCGACACGGTGGACGGCAGCTGGTACTTCAAGCTGCTGCGCGAAGGTCGCGCGCTGAGCGACATCCGCGACAAGCTGATGTTCGGCGAAAGCAACATCGGTGACGTGGGCCACCAGGGCCACAGCAAGGCCGCCGCCATGGCAGACAGCGATGAAGTCTGTGGTTGCAATGGCGTGACCAAGGGCAGCATCTGCAAGACCATCAAGGACAAGGGCCTGTTCACGCTGGAAGAGGTGCGCAAGCACACCAAGGCCAGCGCTTCCTGCGGCTCGTGCACCGGCTTGGTGGAACAGATCCTGATGTTCACCGCCGGTGGCGACTATTCAGCCACACCCAAGCTGAAAGCCATGTGCGGCTGCACCGAACACGGCCACGCCGCCGTGCGCGAAGCCATCCGCACCCCTTTGCCCGATGGCAGCAAGCTGCTCACCACGGCCCAGGTGTTCGCCCAGCTGGGATGGAAAACACCCAACGGCTGCGCAAGCTGCCGCCCGGCGGTCAACTACTACCTCATCAGCACCTGGCCCAAGGAAGCCCGGGACGATCCGCAAAGCCGCTACATCAACGAACGTGCGCACGCCAACATCCAGAAAGATGGCACCTACAGCGTGATCCCGCGCATGTGGGGCGGCGAGACCACGGCCGACGAGCTGCGCCGCATCGCCGACGCGGTGGACAAGTACAACATCCCCACCGTCAAGGTCACGGGCGGCCAGCGCATCGATTTGCTGGGCGTGAAGAAGGAAGACCTGGTCAACGTGTGGAAAGACATCGGCATGCCCAGCGGCCACGCCTACGCCAAGGCGCTGCGCACGGTGAAGACCTGCGTGGGCAGCGAGTGGTGCCGCATGGGCACACAAGACAGCACACAAATGGGCAAGGACCTGGAGCGCGCCATGTGGCGCATGTACGCGCCGCACAAGGTGAAGTTCGCCGTCAGCGGTTGCCCGCGCAACTGTGCCGAGGCCGGCATCAAAGACGTGGGCATCATCGGCGTGGACAGTGGCTGGGAGATGTACGTGGGCGGCAACGGTGGCATCAAAACCGAGGTGGCGCACTTCTTCGCCAAGCTCAAAACCGCCGAAGAAGTCATGGAATACACCGGCGCCTTCATGCAGCTTTACCGCCTGGAAGGCTGGTACCTGGAGCGCACGGTGCACTACATCAACCGCGTGGGCCTGGACTACGTGAAAAAGAAGATTCTGGACGACGCCGAAGGCCGCAAGGCGCTGTGGGAGCAACTGCAGTTCACCCTCGACGGCGAGCCCGACCCATGGTTCGAATTCGACAAAGCGGCGGTGGACACGCGCCAGTTCATTCCCATCCAACCCATGATCACCGAAGGGAGTGCGGCATGAGCGCCCGCGACTGGACCCTCATCTGCCAAGTGCAGGAAATCCCCGTGCTCGGCTCGCGTCGCGTGGCCCGCAAACAGGGGCTGGACGTGGCCGTGTTCCGCAACGACCGCAACGAAGTCTTTGCCCTGCTGGACCGCTGCCCGCACAAGGGTGGCCCGCTGAGCCAGGGCATCGTGTTCGGCACCAGCGTGGCTTGCCCGCTGCACAACTGGACCATCGGTCTGTGCGACGGGCAGGCTTCGGCACCCGACGAAGGCTGCACGCCCAAGTTCGCGGTAAAGGTGGAAGACGGCCAGGTGTTCCTGGACGCGAACGAACTCACCACCCAGGCGACGGACCTGACCCGCCCGATCGCTGGCCCCGCGAGGCGTGGCCCCCACGCTCCACCGCTGCGCGGGTCGCTGCCCCCCGAGGGGGCTGATCCGGCTTGGGGCGGCCCGGCGCCGGATCGCCGCGTCTCATCCCCTCTCCCTCTGGGAGCGGGCTAGGGTGAGGGCCGGCGCCGTGCCATTCTTCTCCGGAAGCGGCCCCAACCCCCACCCGCTCCCAGAGGGAGAGGGTGTGAAAGCCATCACCCGATCCACCTGCCCCTACTGCGGCGTGGGCTGCGGCGTGCTCATCGAGAGCCAGGGCGATCAGATCACCGGTGTGCAGGGCGACCCGGACCATCCGGCCAACTTCGGCAAGCTGTGCAGCAAGGGCCAGACGCTGCACTTCACCGCCTCGCCTGCCGTGACCGCACAGGCCCGGCTGCTGCACCCCATGCTGCGCACCGCCCGCGGCGGCCCTGCACTGCGCACCGACTGGGACAGCGCCATGTCCCTGGCTGCAGACCGCTTCTACAGCGTGATCTGCGAACACGGGCCCAACGCCGTGGGCTTCTACATCAGCGGCCAGTTGCTTACCGAGGACTACTACGTCTTCAACAAGCTGGCCAAAGGGCTCATCGGCACCAACAACGTCGACACCAATTCCCGCCTGTGCATGAGCAGCGCGGTGGCGGGCTACAAGCTCACGCTGGGTGCCGACGCACCACCGGCGTGCTACGACGACGTGAACCACGCCCAGTGCCTGTTCATCGTCGGCAGCAACGCCGCCTTTGCCCATCCGGTGCTGTTCCGCCGCATTGAAGAAGCGCGGCAACGCAACCCCCGCGTGAAGGTCATCGTGGCCGACCCGCGGCGCACCGACACCGCCGAACTCGCCGATCTGTTCCTGCAGATCCAGCCCGGCAGCGACGTGATGCTGTTTCACGGCCTGCTGCACATCATGCTGTGGGAAGGCTGGTCCGACCCTGCCTACATCGCGGCCCACACCAGCGGTTTCGACGAACTCAAGACACTGGTGAGGGACTGCACGCCCGACCGGGTGTCCGATGTGTGCGGCATCCGCAAGGAAGACCTGCTCATCGCCGCAAGATGGTTCGCAGGCCTGGACGGCCAGGGATCCGCAGAACGCAAGCCCACGCTTAGCCTGTACTGCCAGGGCCTGAACCAGAGCAGCAGCGGCACGGCCAAGAACGCCACGCTCATCAACCTGCACCTGGCCACCGGCCAGATCGGCAAACCTGGCGCTGGTCCCTTCTCGCTCACAGGCCAGCCCAATGCCATGGGTGGCCGCGAAGTAGGCGGCCTGGCCAACCTCATGAGCGCCCACCGCGACCTGGCCAACCCCGCGCACCGCAGTGAGATAGCCGCGTTCTGGGGTGTGCCCTCGGTGCCCGACAAGCCGGGCAAGACGGCGGTCGAGATGTTCCAGGCCGCCGCCGACGGCGAGATCAAGGCCCTGTGGATCGCGTGCACCAACCCGGCGCAGTCCATGCCCGACCAAGCCACCGTGCGCCGCGCGCTGGAGCGCGCCGAGTTCGTGGTGGTACAGGAAGCCTTTGCCACCGCCACCACCTGCGACTTCGCCGACCTGCTGCTGCCCGCCACCACCTGGGGTGAAAAAGAAGGCACGGTCACCAACAGCGAACGCCGCATCAGCCGCGCCCGCGCCGCCGTGCCCGCGCCCGGCGAGACCCGCCACGACTGGCAGATCGTGGTGGATTTTGCGCAGCGGCTGGAACGCTTGCTCGCAGCTCGCACCGAGCTCTCCCCCACCGTTCGCCCTGAGCCTGTCGAAGGGCTCGCCCACGCGGTGCTGGTGAAGGCTTCGACAAGCTCAGCCCGAACGGGGGGTGGCTCAGCCCAAACGGAGGGGGGCTCAGCCTTAACGGAGGCTGACCTGGACCAAACCGAAAGCAGCCCCAGCCAAGAACACGGCACGCTTTTCCCCTACGACAACCCCGAATCCATCTGGCTCGAACACCGAGAATCCACCCGAAACCGTGACCTCGACATCACCGGCCTCTCTTACGACATGCTGGAAACGCAAGGCCCGCAACAGTGGCCATTGCGCGAGGGCGAAGCACACGGCAAGGCCCGCCTGTATGAAGACGGCAACTTTCCCACCGCCGACGGCAAAGCCCGCTTCGCTGCCCTGCCTTGGAAACCCGTGGCCGAACCGCGCGAGTCGCGCTTTCCTTTCTCGCTGACCACTGGGCGCCTGCGTGATCAGTGGCACGGCATGACGCGCACCGGCACGCTCGGCCGCCTGTTCGGTCATGTTTCCGAACCCGCGATTCAAATGCACCCGCAAGACATGGAGCGCCGTGGCCTGAAAGACGCCGATCTGGTGCATGTGACCAGCAAGCGCGGCTCCATCGTGCTGCCGCTGCAGGGATCAACCAGCATCGGTCTGTCGCAAGCCTTCATTGCCATGCACTGGGGCCCCGAATACCTGAGCGGGCGCAGCAGCAACGGTGGCGTGCTGGCCGGTGTGAACGCGCTCACCACTTCGGCCTGCTGCCCCACATCCAAGCAGCCCGAACTGAAACACGCAGCGGTCAAGGTGCTCAAGGCCGAATTGCCGTGGTCCTTGCTGGCCATGGCCTGGCTGCCGACCGACCGGGCGCTGGCTGCTCAAACATCACTGCGCGCCCTGATGCCCACATTTGAATTCGCCACCTGCGTGCCCTTCGGGCGCGACCGCACCGGCGTGCTGTTTCGCGCAGCAGCCCACGACGCCCCCGATGCCGCCGTGGTGGAACAAGTGGAGGCTTTACTGGGCCTCCAGACAGCAGACGCCTTGCGCTACGTCGACCGCCGCCTGGGCCAGCGCCGCACCGCACGACTGGTGCGCACCGGTGATGCCACCCGGCTGGAAGCGTTCGTATTGGCGGGCGACACCCGGGCTGAAGCCTGGATTCGCCCGCTCTTGCAAGACGAACTGCCAGCAGAAGCCTACGGGCGCCTGTTGCTGATGCCCGGTGCCAAGGCACCGGTGGCGGTGGTGGCGCGTGGCAAACAGGTTTGCACCTGTTTCAACGTGACCGAAGACCACATCACTGCCCAACTACCGTCCTGCGGTGGTACCGACAACGAGCGCCTTGCGTTGCTGCAAGGCCGTCTGCGGTGCGGCACCAGCTGCGGGTCGTGCATTCCGGAATTGCGTCGCCTGGTACGCGCCATACCTAAGGCCCTCCGAGTGGCTTGAGAAGTTGAGCGCCTTCCAGTCAATCGGCATATAACCTGAAGTCATCTGAACTCCCCGACAATTGCGCGCCATGGGCATCAGTCAGTACATCAAGGAAATCGGTCGCGGCAAGGACGGCGCGCGTTCGCTCACGTGTGAGCAGGCCGCTGACCTGATGGGCCAGGTGCTCGACGGCACGGTGACCGACCTGGAAGTGGGCGGCTTCTGCCTGGCCATGCGCATCAAGGGCGAAACGGCCGAAGAAATGGCGGGTTTTCTCGATGCCACGCACCAGCGCCTGCATCGCCTGCCCGACAACAGGCTGACCACCGTGGTGCTGCCCAGCTACAACGGCGCCCGCAAGCTGCCGGTGCTCACGCCCCTGCTGGCGCTGCTTTTGGCGCGGCGCGGTGCTGCGGTGTTGGTGCACGGCACGGCCACCGAAGACAAACGCGTGGTCAGCGCCAGCGTGTTCGCGGCGCTGGGCATCCACCCGGCAACTGGACCCGTCGCGCTGGGTGCCGGCCAGATCGTTTACGCGCCCACCGAGGTGCTGAGCCCCGGTCTCAAGCGTCTGCTCGACGTGCGCCGAGCGGTGGGCCTGCGCAATCCGGCCCACAGCCTGGTCAAACTCATGAACCCCTGCCAGGGTCAGGCCTTCATTGTGGGCAGCTACACCCACCCCGAATACGCCAGTTCCATGGCAGCCACCTTCGCCCTCACCGGCACGCACGCCATGCTGCTGCGCGGCACCGAAGGCGAACCGGTGGCCGATGCGCGCCGCACGCCGCAGATGGAAGCCTTCCGCAATGGCGAGCGCCACCTGCTGCAAGCCGCCCAGGGCGGCACCCTGGCCACCGTGCCCGACCTGCCCCGTGAGGTCGACGCCCACACCACGGCTGACTACATCCGAGCCGTGATGAATGGCGAGCGCCCGGTACCTTTACCCATCGCCCTGCAACTGGAACACATCTTGCAGGAGCTTTACCACCATGATTCCAATGTCCACGCCACCGCCCTCTGAATACCTGCCCGGCTCCGTGGCGCTCGTGGGCGCGGGCCCCGGTGATCCGGAGTTGCTCACCATCAAGGCCGCCAAGGCCATCGCGGCGGCCACCGTGCTGCTGGTCGATGATCTGGTCAGCGATGGTGTGCTGGCCCATGCATCCCCCAAGGTACGCATCGTGTACGTTGGCAAGCGCGGCGGATGCAAGAGCACGCCACAGGCCTTCATCGAGAAGCTCATGATCATGGCCTCGCGCGAAGGCGAGGTGGTGGTACGGCTCAAAGGGGGCGATCCATTCATCTTCGGGCGCGGCGGCGAAGAAGTGGAGCACCTGCGCGAAGCGGGCATCGAGGTCAAGGTGATCAACGGCATCACGGCCGGCCTTGCCGGCCTCACCTCGCTCGGCGTGCCGCTCACCCACCGCGAACACGCCCACGGCGTGGTCTTCGTCACCGGCCATGCCAAGCCTGGCGACACCGGCACGGACTGGAAAGCCCTGGCCGCCACCGCACGCGACGCCAAGCTCACGCTGGTGATCTACATGGGTGTTTCCAGCGCAACGCAAATACAAGCCGATCTGTTGACCGGTCTGCCCGCCAGCACACCGTTGGCCATCATCCAGCACGCCACCCTGCCGAATCAGCGCCACGCAGTGACCACGCTGGGCGAGTTGCGCACCACCATCGAGCACGAGCAACTAGGCAGCCCTGCCGTGATTGTGGTGGGTGATGTGGTCAGCGGTGTGGCGGCGCTGGCGCAGCCCGCTGCGCGCGCCCGCGCCGCTTGAATTGGCTCACCCCCGCCGCGCTTCGCGCGACCCCCTTCAAGGGGGCGATACCAGTGGCCCGGCAAAGCCGGTTCCACAGTATCTCTGGACTGGGACACTTCACTCCGGAAAGGCTTGGGTACACCTCGCCGCGCTTAGCGGCGCCCCATGCACGGCCACATCCGCCCGTTACACTGCGCGCTTGGAAAGGCCGAGAGGTTCGCGCCTGCCCAAGCTTTGCGGAGAGTTCGCCATGATCGAAAAACTGGTCGACCTGACGCGCAGTCATGGCGCTTTGCCGCCCGGGCGCGGCATGGTCACGGGCGTGATCGCGTTGTCGCTCGCCATCCTGTGCTTTCTGGGTGTGCTGGCTTTTCACTTTCCGCAGTACCTCACCACACCCGAACTGCGCCGCAGCTACGACGTGACCCTGATGCGCCAGTTGCTGTTCTGGTCGTTGGTGCTGGCCGGCGCGCTCAGTCTGGTGAACCTGGTGTTCCGCCGTGCGCCCTGGCTGGCGGGTGCGGCCTTCGCGCTGGTATTGCTGTCGGCCCTGCTGGGAGGGCATCAGGTAGAGGTCGACCCGAACTTCCCTGACCACACGCCCTACATCGGACTGGACTGGTTCATCCTCGATCTGCTGGGCTCGGCGCTGATCTTCATCTTCATTGAAAAGCTGTTCGCCCTGCGCAAAGACCAGCCGGTGTTTCGCCCCGAATGGCAGACCGACTTTCAACACTTCGTCGTCAACCACATGGTCATCGGCTTCATGCTGCTGGCCACCAACCTGCTGGTGCACCGCCTGTTTGGATGGGCGGCCGACGACGGCATACGCGGCTGGTTCGGCGCGTTGCCGTTCTGGGCGGGCCTTCCACTCATCGTGCTGGTGGCCGACCTGGTGCAGTACTGGACCCACCGCGCCTACCACGAGGTGCCTGTTCTCTGGCGCCTTCACGCCGTGCACCACAGCGCCAAGCACATGGACTGGATGGCCGGCTCGCGCCAGCACCTGATCGAGATCCTCATCACCCGCACCCTGGTGCTGGCTCCCATCTTCCTGTTGGGTTTCTCCAAGGAAGTGATCGACGCCTACATCATCATCGTGGGCTTCCAGGCGGTGTTCAACCACGCCAACGTGAGCGTGCGCCTGGGCCCGCTGCGCTACCTCATCGTCACACCCAACTTCCACCATTGGCACCACAGCCAGGACAAGGAAGCGCTCGACAAGAACTACGCTGCGCACTTCGCGTTTCTGGACCACCTGTTTGGCACCGCCGTGAAAAGCGACAAAGCCTGGCCTGAGCAATACGGCGTGCTGGGCGACTACGTGCCTGACGGCTTCTGGAAACAGATGAAGTTTCCATTCACCTGGAAAGGATGACCCCATTCATTTCACGGGATGAGGTCCCAGGCCCTGCGGGCAGGTCTCCTGTGCTTCATCTCCCAGGCAGAGCAGCATGAATTTGATGGTCGTGCGGGTGCTTCAGGAAGCGGATGCACGGAATAACAACTCAGTTCCATCCAGCACAACGGTATCGGGCTCGGTCGATGATGGCGACAGGCGCTGGGCGGCGACCGCTGACTTTGGCACCTGTGCGCAGGCCCTACACTGCCGCCCATGCAAGCATTTGATGTGGTGATCGTGGGGGCCGGCGCGGCCGGTCTGTTCTGCGCGGGCGTGGCCGGGCAGCGGGGATTGAAGGTGCTGGTGATCGACCACAGTGACAAAGTGGCCGAGAAGGTGCGCATTTCCGGCGGCGGGCGCGCCAATTTCACCAACCGAGACATCGACGTGCGACAGCCGCACAAGCACTTTCTGAGCGAAAACCCCAACTTCTGCCGCTCGGCCCTCTCACGTTACACACCGGCCGATTTCATTGAACTGGTGCAAAAGCACGGCATCGCCTTCCACGAAAAGCACAAGGGCCAGCTCTTCTGCGACCGCTCGGCGGAAGACCTGATCCAGATGCTGCTGCGCGAATGCGAAGCCGGTGGCGTGCAGCGCTGGCAGCCCTGCGCGATCAAGGCCGTGCGTGTCAACGGCGATGCGATCTACGAGATCGACACCGACCGCGGCACCGTGACCAGCCGTGCTGTGGTGATTGCCACTGGCGGCCTGTCCATCCCCAAGATCGGCGCCACCGACTTCGGCTACCGCATCGCCAGACAGTTCGGATTGCGGCTGGTTGAGCCCCGCCCCGGTCTGGTGCCGCTCACCTTTGACGGCGATGCGTGGGCACCCTATGCAGACTTGGCTGGACTTGCCCTGCCGGTTCAGATTGAGACAGGGGCCAAGAAACAACGCATGGCCTTCCTCGAAGACCTGCTCTTTACCCACCGAGGTCTCTCAGGTCCGGCCATCCTGCAGATTTCCAGCTACTGGCGCGACGGCACACCGATCCGCCTGAACCTGGCACCCGAAGTGAACCTGCCCGAAGCCCTGGCGCGCGCCAAGGCCACGTCGCGCAAGCTGCTCGCCAACGAGCTGGCCCACCTGGTGCCCAGCCGCCTGGCCGACGCCTGGGTGCAGCAAGACGCCGACTGGCAACGCCCGGTGGCCGAAACCACAGACAAAGCCCTGGCACGGCTGACCGAGCGCTTGTCACAGTGGGAAATCACCCCCACCGGCAGCGAAGGCTACAAAAAGGCAGAGGTCACCCTGGGCGGCGTGGACACGCGCGACCTTTCTTCCCAGACCATGGAATCCAGGCAGCCCGGGCTGTATTTCATTGGCGAGGTGGTGGATGTGACCGGCTGGCTGGGCGGCTACAACTTCCAGTGGGCATGGGCCAGTGCACATGCCTGTGCGCAGGCGATCGCTGCATAGGCCCTCTTTTTGCCCCAGTTTCGGCCGCGCAACCCCTTGCCGAAGGCTGCCGAAGGGCTATAATCCAAGGCTTTGCTGGCAAATACCCGTCTGCCAATACTAGTTAACGACGGGACTTTTTGCGGAAATGACGCCCGGGCCCGATCTTCCTGGTCATCCTCTTTCCGCGCAATCTGGATCACTTTCGCCAATGACGACCATCCGTGTAAAAGACAACGAACCCTTCGACGTCGCCCTGCGCCGCTTCAAGCGCACCATCGAAAAACTCGGCCTGCTGACCGATCTGCGCGCCCGCGAGTTCTACGAAAAGCCCACCGCCGAGCGCAAGCGCAAGAAAGCAGCCGCCGTCAAGCGCCACTACAAGCGTGTGCGCTCGATGCAGTTGCCCAAGAAGCTGTACTGATCATTGCTCAGACCAACAAAAAGCCCGCTCGGGACGCCGCAGCGGGCTTTTTGTTGTGCTTTTACACCCTTGTGACAGGAGTGGGTTGGAGCTGCCATGGATATCCTCGCCTTGACCGACCACCTGCTGCGGGGTGCCGTCATGGCCCTGGCCGGGCTGTTGGCCGTGCTGCTCTGGCGCCAACGGCCCAAGGACCCGGCGCCCCGCCTGGCCGTGGTGTTGCTCCTGTGCCTGGTCTTGCAGACCCTGGCCGCAAGCCCGGACCTGGCCGCCAGGATGCCACTGCCTGTGCTGGCCGTCCTGGTGGGTGTGTCGGTGGCCAATGCGGTGCTGTTCTGGGGCCTTTCGCTGGCGATGTTCGATGCCGATTTCCGCCCCGGCCCGGGCCTGCTGGTCGCCTGGGTGGGCGCCTTTGCGCTGGGCGTCTTCAACGTGCTGCTGGGCTGCGAGGGACGCACCGAGTCCTGGGCCATCGCAGCAGCGGCCGTGCAGCGCGTGCTGCCCCTGGTCTGTGCAGCAGGTGCGGTATGGGCCGCAGCGCGCCACTGGCGAGGCGATCTGGTGGAACTGCGGCGCCAGTTGCGCCCCCTCATCATTGCTGCGGGCGCCGGCTACTCGCTGCTGCAACTCACCATGCGGCTGGGCCAACCCCGTGGCGAACTCACAGGCGCCTGGGCGCTGACGGACACCGCCCTGATGGCCGCTGTACTGACGCTGGTGGCCCGGCACATGCTGACACTGTCTCCCGCTCTTGTCTGGTTTGCCCAACCAACACCCCCTGAGCGGGGATCAGCGCCGCAACGCGCCCCAGAGCCCCCACCTGATGCCGACGACGAGCTGGTGGCGCAGCGCCTGCACCGCGCCATGCACATAGACCACATTTACCGCGAAGGCGATCTGAACATCGCCGCGCTGGCCGACCGGTTGAACTGCCCGGAATACCGCTTGCGCCGCGTGATCCGGGAGCGCCTGGGCCACGGCCACTTCACGAGCTTTCTCAACAGCCACCGCATTGCAGAAGCGCAGACCATGTTGACCGACCCCGTCCGGCGCAAGGAACCGGTGCTGGCCATCGCCATGGCCGTGGGCTTTCAGTCCATAGGGCCATTCAACCGCGCCTTCAAAGCCGCCACGGGTTGCACGCCCACGGAATTCCGCAGTCAGCGACTGGCCGATTCCTGAAATCGGCTGGCCGCCAACGGTTGCTTTCAGCTTTCGGCGAGACGCGCCGACCTTGCATGGCGATCCTCTGCCTCGCCGGTGGCCTTCGCCACTGCAAGGAAACCCGGATCATGCTTCGCCCGCATCTTTTTCAACGCATTCACTGTCACCGTTTCAATCTGCACCGGTTCACACACGGCTTGACCGCCTGCGCCCTGGCACTGGGTCTGAGCCAGGCTGTGGCCGGCACCGGCTTCACCCGGCTCGCCACGGACGCCAGCCCGGTGACCGTGCTCTACCCCAGCGACGCGCCCGAGCAACCCATTCGCACCGGCTGGATGCACACACCTTTGGCACAAGATGGCCCGCCAGCTCAAGGTAACGGCCGACTGGTGGTGATCTCGCACGGATCGGGTGGCGGCCCCTGGGTGCACCTGGACCTGGCGCGCCGACTGGTGGCGGCCGGTTTCGTGGTGGCCTTTCCCCAACACCATCGCGATCACAGCGGCGACAGCAGCGACCCGGGCCCCAACAGCTGGTCGCTTAGACCCGACGAAGTGCGCCAAGCGATCGACGCGGTGCTGGCCGACGGCCGCTGGGGCGGTCTGGACGCCAGGCGGGTGGGGCTGTACGGAGGGTCCGCCGGTGGGCACACGGCGCTGAGCCTGGCCGGTGGCCGGTGGTCGCCGGCGCGGTTTGAGCGCCATTGCAACGAGCACCTCGACGAAGACTTCGCAGCCTGCTCAGGCCTTTACGTCTCCTTGAAGGGCAATGGGCTTGATGGGCTCAAGCGTTGGGGCGTGCGCCGGGTGATCCAGTGGCGTTTTGCCAGCGATGAACGTCTGCGCGAAGATCACGACCCGCGCATCGGTGCCATTGTGGCAGCGGTGCCGTTCGCTGCCGACTTCGACCCCGATTCCCTCCAGCAACCGCGTGTGCCGCTGGGCCTGGTGAACGCCTTGCAGGATCGCTGGCTGAAACCCCGATTCCACGGTCTGCGGGTGGCACAGGCATGCGTTCCCTGCGAAGACCTGGGCACGCTGCCGGACGCTGGACACAGTGCCATGCTTTCTCCCCTGCCACCGCTGGGGAACAACCCGTTGGGCGATCTGCTCAGCGATCCGTCGGGTTTCGATCGCGAGCACGAACTTCCGCAGGTAGACGCCCGCATCGTGGCCTTCTTTCAACGCCACCTGCTGCCTTGAAGCCCGTGTCAATCCCACCGGCTTCAGGCTCCAGCCAGGCGTTGCGCCAGCGCCTGCGCCGCCTCGCGCAAGGCGGCCTCGAAGTCGCTGCGCAGGGGGTGCGCATCACGCCAGCGTGGTGTCATCACCGCCACCTGAAAGGGAATGGCCGCCGTGAGCGGGCGCACCACCAGCCCATCGCCCGCCATGGCCAGTGCCGTCAGGGGATTGACGATGCCCAGGCCCAGCCCCTCGCGCACCAGCGCACAGACCGACACCGCGCTGGCTGTTTCCAGCCGCAATTCGCGCCGCACGCTGGCACCTTCGAACAAGTCATCGATCTGCAGGCGGTAAGGATCGGCCGGCGACAGGCTGATGAAGGGCTGTCCTTCGAAGTCGGTGGGGTCCAGTCGGGTGCGAGCGCACAGCGGGTGCGATGCTGGCAGCACCGCCACCTCGTCGGCCACCATCAGCGACTGCCAGTCGCATGCGCTGGGCGGATCGCGCCGTTCGCTCAGCCCTAGGTCAAATCGCTGTTCAGACATCGCCGCCTCCAGTTGCGGCGAGTCCAGCGGCAACAGACTCACCGCCGCTTCGACCTGACGACCAACGAACCGGCGAATCGCGTCTGGCAAAAGGGCATGGGCCAATGCAGGAAGGCAGGCCACCTGCAACCGGCCATGGGCATAGCTGCGCAATGCCAGGGCGGTGGCCGCGATACGATCCAGCCCCAGGTACGACAAGCGCACCTCCTCCATCAACGCCAGCGCCCGTGCCGTGGGCTGAAGGCGGCCCTTGCGGCGGTCGAACAGCACCAAACCCAGCACCTGTTCCAGACGTGCGATTTCGCGGCTCACCGTGGGCTGAGAGCTGTGCAGCAGTTCGGCAGCGTGCGTGACGTGCCCTGCCTGCATCACGGCGCGAAACACCTCGATCTGACGATGGGTCAATTTCATATCCAGAATGAATACAGTTTCAACAACAAAGCATTTTGCAACATGGGCGTAAAAGCGCATCATCCGGCACATGAACCCCTTTGACCCCGTCACCCTCACCCGCTTGGCTCAGGAGCACGGCACCCCCCTGTGGGTGTACGACGCGCCCACCATCCGGGAGCGCATCGCCGACCTGCGCGCGTTTGACTCCATTCGTTTTGCTCAAAAGGCCAACGCCAACACCCACCTGCTGCGCCTCATGCGCGAACAAGGCGTGGTGGTGGACGCGGTCTCGCGCGGCGAGATCGAGCGCGCGCTGGCCGCTGGCTACACATCCACCCCAGCAGCCTGCGGCGCCAGCGGCATCGTCTTCACCGCCGATCTCTTCGACCACGCCACGCTTGACACGGTGGTGCGCCACAACGTGCCCGTGAACGCGGGATCCACAGACATGCTCGACCAGTTGGGAGCGCGCTCACCCCGCCACCGTGTGTGGCTGCGCATCAACCCCGGCTTTGGCCACGGCCACAGCAACAAGACCAACACCGGCGGCGAACACAGCAAGCACGGCATCTGGCACACCGAACTCCCCCGGGCCCTGGCCGCCATCCAGCGCCATGGGCTGCACCTGGTGGGCCTGCACATGCACATCGGCTCTGGCGTGGACTACGTCCATCTGCAGCAGGTGTGCGCGGCCATGGTGACACTGGTGAAAGACAGCGGTTGCACGCTGGAAGCCATCTCGGCCGGTGGCGGCCTGTCCATTCCCTACCGAGAAGGGGAAGCGCACATCGACACCGCGCACTACTTCAGCCTGTGGGACGCAGCACGGCGCGACATCGCCACCCACCTGAAGCGCGACGTGCACCTGGAGATCGAACCCGGCCGGTACCTGGTGGCCGAATCCGGTGTGTTGCTGGCCGAGGTGCGGGCCACCAAGTGGCAAGGCGACCAGCACTTCACACTGGTCGACGCCGGTTTCTCCGACTTGATGCGCCCGGCCATGTACGGTGCCTTTCACGGCATGAGCCTGTTGGCACCGGACGTCGGGCGGCGGCCATTGCGGCACACCGTGGTGGCCGGACCGCTGTGTGAATCGGGCGACGTGTTCACACAGGAAGAAGGCGGCGTGGTTCTGACCCGCGAACTGCCCGAGGCACACGTGGGTGATCTGCTGGTGCTGCACGATGCGGGTGCCTATGGCGCATCCATGTCCAGCAACTACAACAGCCGCCCGCTTGCCGCAGAAGTGCTGGTGGATGGTTCGCATGCGAGGCTGATCCGGCGGCGCCAGCGGTTGGATGAGTTGTTGGAACTCGAAAAGGTATAGGGTCTCCCCCCTGCGCCGCTGACGCGGCTTCCCCCCTCCGTGGCGCGCCTGAAGGCGCTTCGAGGGGGGACGGCATCTTGGGCCGGCAAAGCCGTCCCGTGCTGCCCCTGGATGGGAGCCCCTCTCGCCGGAGGGCGTGTCGTCTCGGAACCGCAAAGCCGGTTCCTCGGGTGCCCTGGTCTGAGTCCCCGCACGCCTACTCCCTTGCGCGACAATTGGCGGTTCATCTGAACATTCAACGGATTTGCACCATGAGTCTCAAAGCACAGATCACTGAAGACATGAAAAACGCCATGCGCGCCAAAGACACGGAGCGTCTGGGTGCCATCCGCATGTTGACCGCTGCCATGAAGCAGAAGGAAGTGGACGAACGTGTGGAACTGGACGATGCGATGGTGGTGGCCATCGTGGACAAGCTGGTGAAGCAGCGCAAGGACTCCATCGCCGCGTTTGAACAGGCAGACCGCCAGGATCTGGCCGACAAGGAAAAGGCCGAAATGGCTGTGTTGCAGGCTTATCTTCCGGCGCGCCTGTCCGCTGAAGAAGTGGCGGTCGAAGTGCGTGCCATCGTTGCCACGCTGGACGCTGAACTCGGGCGCCCTGCCGGCCCGGCCGACATGGGCAAGCTCATGGCCGCTGCGAAAGCCAGCCTGGCCGGCAAGGCCGACATGGGACAGGTGTCTGCAGCCGTCAAGGCTGCACTGGCCCGCTGATGCGGCAGCAGGCGCGCCGAGAATGTCTCATGGACGGGTCGACTTTCTCGATCATCCCTCGCAACGATTGATGACGTCGTGCGGATGAAGAAACCCGTTATCGCCTGTGGCCAGGACATCACGGGACGCAAAACTTCGACCAGCGTGCACCCACTACCCGGCTGAACCGGTTCCCCAGTAACCTTGATCGGCGCTTCTCCGTGTGTGTGGTGGCAATATGCAGAGCAAACAAGGAGCATTTGTGGACTTCCCGATCAAGAAAACCGATGCCGAGTGGCGCGCGATCCTGGCGGCCAAAGGGGCCGAGCCTGTGGCCTTCGAGGTCACGCGGCAGGCACATACCGAACGCCCGTTCACCGGAAAATATGAAACCGTCTGGGCTGATGGCAGCTACCACTGCGTCTGCTGTGGCAACCATCTGTTCAACGCCGGTACCAAGTTCGATGCGGGTTGCGGCTGGCCCAGTTTCTGGAACGCGGTACCCGGTGCCATCACCGAAATCACCGACCGCAGCCATGGCATGGTGCGGGTGGAAACCGTGTGCAGCCAGTGTGGTGCGCATCTCGGTCATGTGTTTGAAGACGGCCCTGCGCCCAGCGGTTTGCGCTACTGCATGAACTCCGCCTCGCTGGAGCACACCCCGACGGTCGACGAAGGCTGACGCAGCGGGTCAGAGGCTTGTCGTCCAGGCCACGAACGCGCCGATGCCGGTGCCCAGCGCGAGCCCGGCGATCACATCTGAAGGGAAATGTGCACCGGCATACACCCGGGCCCAGCCGGTGGCCAGTGTGATCGCGAGCACGCCGCCCAGCACCCACGCCGGTGCCCCCAGATGCAGCAAGAAACCGAACACACACCCCATCACGGTGGCGTGCGTGCTGGGAAAGCCGGCGCGCAAACTGTGGTTGAGGTGGTTCGGGCTCAGCCCCACGGCAAAGGGGCGCGCCGATTGCCAGCGAGCCGACGTTTTCTTGCTCAGCACCTGCACCGCGCCTCCGGTCAGCACGGCGTGAAAGGCCACGCTGAGTGCGTCCATGCCCTGGAAGGCCCAAAGCGCCAGTACCGCCGTGAGCGGCACCCAGCTCCAGTGCGAAATGCCCTTGGCCACAGCCAGCCAGCCCGGCGACACGGCATGCCCGGCGCCCATCCAGGCAAAAATCCGGGCGTCGTGTCGGCGCCAGGTGGGCAGGCTTTCCGGGGTCGAGGCGTGAGAAGCAGGGATGGGCATGGGGTGTGGAGATGGCAAGTGGGCGCTTGCGCGAAAAGCGCCGCCGCATGGTACACGAGGGATTTCAGCCTTCTGGCCGAGGCGGAATGGCGCTTTCAGGCACGGCACGCAATAGAGATTGCTCAAGGGTGACGTCCCTCGGCACCGGCGATGCCTGAGCTAGCGCCATCCAGACGTGCAACGGCAAGCGGGGCATGGCCCGCCGGGGGGCCTCCCGCAGCACATCCAGGCGGTCCTCCCGGGCCACCATCACGCCGCATTCGGACGGAATATCGTCAGGCCCGCCCACGGGACGCCCCCGCGCGTCGAGCCCCAGCACGTACCAGCAAGCGCCGGCCATGGCAAGGTAAGCGGCGCGCTTGGCCGGCCTTTTCAGATCGCCCAGCAGATCGGCGCGGCTGACCTTGATCTCGTGCACCACCGGTTCCAGGTAGGCCTCGACCGTGCTGCGCCGGATCGAGAACACATCGGGGCAGGCCATGCACCAGGTGTGGTCGGGCGTTGTCTGCAGGGTTTCGGCTTCGTGTTCAAAAACACTCGCCTGCAATGGCGCGTCGGACGGCACCCCCGCAACTGTGCCGTCTGCTGGCGCGTCCTGCAGCAATGCCCGAGGCAGTGGCACGCGCAACGCAAGTCCGCGCCAGGCGAGTCGCCCTGCTCTCGCCATGGCCACCGCCACCTTTACCACCAGCGCTTCATGCGGACTGCGCGCCGCCTGATTGCGGGCAAAGGCTTGGGCAAGCGTCCGGACGCCGGCATCGGTCAGTCGCAGGGTTTCATGGCCTTCAGCCGAGCGCTGGCGCTGCACATGCCCGGTGGCAATCAACTCCACCTCCAGCGAGTCCTGGCAGGGCCAACCTGCGGAGCGGTAAATCTCGCGAAGGCGCTGGTGGTGGCGCCGGTTCAAGGTGGGCAGGATCGGATCCATGAGCTGACTATATATCCAGTACCATCCATGGCACCATGCCAGTGGCACCAACCGACGAACTGCTGCCCATGCCCGACGGCGCTGACGCGCCCCTGGGCGAAGTGGCGGTGCGAACCCTGTGCGATTTCGCCGCCCGCAACGGTGATCTGGACCTGCGCTTTTCAGCTTCACCCAGCGGCCAGGAAGGTGTGGCCGGTCACAACACGGTGGCCGCCCGGCGCGGCCCGGCTTACCAGCGTGAACTGCCCTTGTCTGCGACCTGGCGGGGTCTGCGCGTACAGGGCCGTGCCGACGGCTTCGACAACCAGGCGGGGCGACTTGAAGAGATCAAAACCCACCGCGGCGACCCGGCCCGCATCAAGCCCTCACAACAGGCATTGCACTGGGCGCAGGTCCGGGTGTATGGCTGGATGCTCTGCGACCAGCTCGGCCTGACCGAACTCGACATCGCGCTGGTGTATTTCCACATCGACACCGGGGTAGAGACGCCACTGCTGCAGCGCCACCAGTCTGACGATCTTCGCGCTCACTTCGAGGGCCTGTGTGAACGGTACATCGCCTGGGCGCGCAGCGAGTCGCTACACCGCTTCCAGCGAGACACAGCCTTGCGCGCCCTGGCGTTCCCGTTCCCATCCTTTCGGGCCGGCCAGCGCCCGCTGGCCGAAGCGGTGTACCGCCACCACGGTGCGGCACGCACGCTGTTGGCGCAGGCCCCCACCGGCATCGGCAAGACCGTGGCCACGCTTTTTGCGGCGCTCAAGGCAGCACCCGCCGCGAACACCGATCAATTGCTCTATCTGACCGCAAAAACCACCGGGCGAGCTCTGGCGCTGGACGGCCTGCGCCGCCTGGGTATGGCTGTCTCCGGCGCCACGGTGCGCGTGCTCGAACGCGTGGCGCGCGACAAAGCCTGCGAGCACACCGACAAGGCCTGCCATGGCGAGTCCTGCCCACTGGCACGTGGCTTTCACGATCGCCTTCCCGCCGCCCGGGAGAATGCGGCCCGCACCGGCTGGCTCGACCAGACCAGCTTGCGCGACGTCGCCCTGCGGCACCAGGTGTGCCCATACCACCTGGGCCAGGAAATGCTGCGCTGGAGCGACGTGGTGGTTGGCGATTACAACCACTTTTTCGACCTCCATGCGCACGCCTGGGCGCTTGCCGTGGACGAAGGCCGCCGGGTGGCCCTGCTGGTGGACGAAGCGCACAACCTGATCGAACGCGCACGCCAGATGTATTCGGCTGAACTGCATCCCGCCACCCTGGCCGCACTGCGCCTGAGTCCGCCGGCAGGGCTGGGTGCGTCACTGGACCGCCTGCACCGGGCCTGGGGAACTGTGGCCATCGCTTCTGGCGCTGAACACGCACTGCTCGATGAGCTGCCCGAAGGATGGGTCACCGCCCTGCAACTGCACAGCACCGACCTGACCGAGCACCTGGCCCGCGCCGATGACGCCGCGCACCCGGTCGATCCACGCGTGCAGGCCTGGTTGTTCGAGGTGCTGGGGTTTCTGCGTTTGGCAGAAAACTTTGCCGACCACTCCCTGGTGGAACTCACGCGCACACCCCTTACCGGGCGGGCGCGCAAGCCCCGCGCGGCGATCGCCATCCGCAACCTGGTGCCCGGCCCGATGCTCGCCGCGCGCTGGAGCGCAGCGCAAGCGGTCACCCTGTTCTCTGCCACGCTCACGCCCATGAACTACGTGACGGACCTGTTGGGCCTGCCCAGCGATACCACCCGGCTCGATGTGCCCTCGCCCTTCTCCACCGAGCAGCTCGCCGTGCGCGTGGCACCGCACATTTCCACCCGCTGGCGCGACCGCGCCGGCTCGCTCGATGAGCTGGTGATGGCGATCGCCACGCAATACCAGCACACGCCGGGGAACTACCTCGCCTTCTTCAGCAGCTTTGACTACCTGCAGCAGGCACTGGCACGCTTGCAGTCGCTGCACCCAACGCTTCCGGTCTGGGCACAGTCACGCGCCATGAACGAGCCGGAGCGTGAAGCCTTCATAGCGCGCTTCACCGAAGCCGGGCAAGGCGTCGGCTTTGCGGTGCTGGGTGGTGCCTTTGGTGAAGGCATCGATCTGCCCGGCCGGCGCCTGGTGGGTGCCTTCATTGCCACGCTGGGCCTGCCGCAGGTGAACCCGCTCAACGAACGCCTCCGCCAACGGCTGCAGCGCCGGTTCGGACGGGGCTACGACTACGCCTACCAGTTCCCCGGGCTGCAAAAAGTCGTGCAAGCAGCGGGTCGGGTGATCCGCAGCGAAGATGACCGCGGCGTGGTGTTGCTGCTGGACGACCGCTTTGCACGAGGGGACGTGCGCCGACTGCTTCCTGCGTGGTGGCATGTTGAAACCATGCCGAGCTCACTGTAGGCCATGCTCGCCGGGCAGCTGACCGTCAGGCGGAACGGTCAGCAAACAGCCGGCTCGCCAGGATGTCCGCGGGCATGAGGGTGGTGAGGTCATCGCGCGTGAGCGCACGGTCACGGTCCACAAACAGGCGGCTGGCCTGACGCAGCCGTGCGCGATCCAGCGCGTTGCGCACGCTGCGCGCATTCGCAAAGTGCGGCAGCGGGATGCGGCGCTGAACGTAACTTTCAAAAGCTTCGCGCGCGCCTTCGCCGAAGCGGTAGTTCATTGTGCCCAGCATGCGGTCGGCGATGTCCAGCAGCTCTCCCTGGTCGTAATCAGGGAAGTCGAGGTGGTGCGCGATACGCGACGACAAACCGGGGTTGGACTTGAAGAAGGTGTCCATGCGGTCTTTGTAGCCCGCCACGATGACGACCAGGTCGTCACGCTGGTTTTCCATCACCTGCAACAGGATCTCGATGGCTTCCTGGCCATAGTCTCGTTCGTTCTCGGGGCGATACAGATAGTAGGCCTCGTCGATAAACAGCACGCCGCCCATGGCCTTCTTGAGCACTTCTTTGGTCTTGGGTGCCGTGTGACCGATGTACTGGCCCACCAGGTCGTCGCGTGTGACGCTCACCACATGGCCCTTTCGCACATAACCCAGCCGGTGCAGGATTTCCGCCATGCGCATGGCCACCGTGGTCTTGCCGGTGCCGGGGTTACCGGTGAAGCTCATGTGCAGCGACGGCGTTTGCGCCTGCAGGCCCAGATTGAGCCGCAGCTTGTCGACCACCAGCAGCGCCGCAATGTCGCGGATGCGCGCCTTCACCGGCGCCAGCCCGATGAGGTCGCGGTCCAGCTCGTCCATGACCGCCTCGACCTGGCTCTGCGACAGTACCTCGTTGACGGTGCGTGCCGCTTTGTCAGGCGCGGCAGCTGGAGCCGGTGCGGCCGAGTCAAGAGCTGCGCCTGGGATGTGGTAACTCGGTGCATTCATGGCAAGCCTCCGGAGCGAGCTGTCTTCATCCAGAGATGCCGCGGAACCGGCTTTGCCGGGCCGCTGGCATCGCCCCCTTGAGGGGGAGCGCCGCAGGCGCGCGGGGGTGTCCTCAAGAATACCTTTCGGACTCGGGCGTGTCGGTGGCGTAGCTGTGCACCGTGTAGCGAATGGAGCGGCCTCCGACCTCTTGCCGCGAGAGGCCGAAGCCCGGCTCGGTGGCAGGCCGGTTCACGATGAAGCTCATCACGATCGACTCGGTGTTGCGCGTCGAGTCAAAAGCCATCATGCGGATGTAGTGGTTGGGGAACGTCTTGCGGCAGGCGTGCAACTCCACCATCACGCCGGCGGCGTCGTTCAGATCGAACATCGGGTTGCCGAACATTTCCCAGTAGGTGTTGCGCGGGTGTGGATCATCGGTGTATTCGACGCTCCAGGCGTAACCTTTCTTCAGACCGTATTCAATCTGCATCACGATCTCGGCGTCGGTGAGGTCGGGGAGAAAGCTGAACTGGCCCTGCGTCAGGCGGCCGGTGGGGTTGGTCATCATGGTGGTTTCTCCTTAGGCTACCGATGGCGTAATGGCGTAGTCCGACGTGTCGGTGCTGGTGTAGTTGAAGCTGATCTCGCCCCAGGTGTCGAGCGCGGCCTTCAGCGGGCTGCAACCCTCTGCGGCTTTGCGCAGGATGCTCGGGCCTTCTTCCAGGATGTTCTTGCCCTCATTGCGCGCCTTCACGATGCATTCCAGCGCCACGCGGTTCGCCACCGCACCGGCCTGAATGCCCTGAGGGTGACCGATGGTGCCGCCGCCGAACTGCAGCACCACGTCGTCACCGAAGAGATCGATCAGCTGATGCATCTGGCCGGCGTGGATGCCGCCCGAGGCCACCGGCATCACCTTCTTGATGTCGGCCCAGTCCTGCTCGAAGTGATTGCCTCGCGGCAGGTCCACCTTGGTCACGCTGTTGCGGCACACGTCGTAATAGCCCTGCACCGTGAGCGGGTCGCCTTCGAGCTTGCCCACTGCGGTGCCGGCATGGATGTGGTCCACACCCGCCAGCCGCATCCACTTGGCGATCACGCGAAAGCTCACACCATGGTTCTTCTGGCGCGTGTAGGTGCCGTGGCCAGCGCGGTGCAGGTGCAGAATCATGTCGTTCTTGCGCGCCCAGTTGCTCATGCTCTGGATCGCCGTGTAGCCGATCACGAGGTCGATCATCACGATCACGCTGCCCAGTTCCTTCGCAAAGTCGGCTCGCTCGTACATGTCCTCCATCGTTGCGCCGGTCACGTTCAGGTAGCTGCCCTTGACCTCGCCGGTGGCAGCGCTCGCCTTGTTCACCGCGTCCATCACGTACAGGAAACGGTCGCGCCAGTGCATGAATGGCTGCGAGTTGATGTTCTCGTCGTCCTTCATGAAGTCCAGCCCACCCTTGAGACCTTCGTACACCACGCGACCGTAGTTTCGACCCGACAGGCCCAGTTTGGGTTTGGTGGTGGCCCCTAGCAGCGGACGACCGAACTTGTCCAGGCGCTCGCGTTCGACCACCAGCCCGGTGGGCGGGCCCTTGAAGGTCTTGACGTAGGCCACAGGAATTCGGATGTCTTCCAGCCGCGCGGCCTTCAGCGGTTTGAAGCTGAACACGTTGCCGATCAGGCTGGCGGTCATGTTGGCGATCGAGCCTTCTTCGAACAGGATCAGGTCGTAGGCCACCCAGGCGAAGTACTCACCTGGGCGCCCCGGCACCGGCTCGACCTTGTAAGCCTTGGCGCGGTAGCTGTCGCAGGCGGTCAAACGGTCCGTCCAGACCACCGTCCAGGTGGCCGTGCTGGATTCACCAGCCACCGCTGCTGCGGCCTCCACCGGGTCCACGCCGTCCTGCGGGGTGATCCGGAACAGGCACAGCGTATCGGTATCCTTGATCTGGTAGTCGGGCACCCAGTAGCCCATCTGGCGGTACTTGAGCACGCCGGCGCTGTAGCGCTTTTTGGCATCGGTGATGATGCTGCTGGTGGAATCGGTCACGTCGTCTCCTCTGGGGTGGGTTGTGAAACAGGTGGGATGGAGGAACTATAGAAACGACTTCAGATAAGGTAAATTCAAGTTTGATACCAATTCAATTAATATTTACTGAATTGAAATGCACGCCGAGTGGCAACGGACAGCCAACGACGAGAACGAAATCAGGTGACGTGGCGCATGCATACGCTTCGTCCTGCTGGACCAGCGGCGCCTTGAGCGCCGACCCGTCCCGTTTCCGGACCCATCCCAAGCACATGCAGGCGCATCCCCTGAATATGTGAAACAGCGGGGTTCGCTCCCATCGAGTGAGGATGTGAGCGTTTGACTGCCGTCCCAGAATTGCCATGGCAGGGTCTCCGCCGCTCTGCACGCCCCTTCAGAGCGGACCCAAGGAGACGGACCATGGCCACAGACAAAAGGCCTGCACCCGGTAACCCGGACGCTGCCAGCGCGACGGACGAACGCGAGGGACTGAGCAACGCCAGCGTGTCCATCGATACCGCCATGCTGTCCCGGCGCTTCCTGCCCAGCATCGATCTGATCGACACCAACGAAAGAGAGCTGGCAAGCCTGAGCGACGACAACAAGCAGCGCCTGTTGGCCACCCGTGTGAGCGACGTCACCCACTTCAGGGTAGGGCTCGGCACCTTGCACGAGCATGCCAAGATCGCTCGCGAGCTGTTGCCTGAAGTGCGCGCGCTGCCCAGCCAGGTGCGAGGCATGCTGCTCAACCCGGACCGCAGTCCGGCGCCGCGTGTGAGCGTGCAGCCCACCTTGCCGCACCAGAGCTCGCCCCTGGGGCGCGGTGTGCTGACCGACGAGCTGGGCGTGTTCACGCTGGCCCTGCCCCCTGTGACCGAGGCGCAGCGAAAACAGTGGCTGGCCGAAGGCCTGGGGTTGCGCATCACTGGCGCAGACAACGCCACCGCCAGCGTGGTCGCCGTTCTGCCCGGCCAGGGCCGGCAGGCCCTGGGCGAACTGGTCATGTCTCGCGCGCTGCGCCCCTTGCCGCAAGGCATCATCGGCGCGCTGATCGATCTGGTGGAAGACCTGCCCGGCGTGACCGCTGGCAAGGACGTCGGTGGGCACCCGATCCCCACCGTCAAGGTGCAACTGGGCCACGACGCCTGCGGCATCACCTTCGAGCAGGACACCGCCGTGCGCCGCTTTCCCTACAAGATGCTGGTTCGCCTGATCGAACCCCGCACCACCACCGTCAACCGCGTGTTCATTCCACGGTTGCCTGGTACCACGGGCGCACCACCGACCACCGCACTGGCCATGATGGTCCCGGACTGGAACCCCTCGCTGACACTGGCACTGGGTGCTTCCACCACGCGCTTTGTCGAACGCCTGCCGGTGGACAAACCGATCAGCGTCGACGGCTTCCGGGACCAGCTCATCGGCGTACGGGGCAATACCATTGGCGCGGAACGCACCGTACCCATGGCCGGCACGCTGGGACTGGGCTATGTGCTCAATCTGGCACAGGTATGGAAGTTCCAGGGCCTTGCGCTGGGCAACCTGCTGTACTCCCTGCCACTGGCTCCCGGTGAGCAGCAGCGCATCGCCATCTCCGAACGCGTGGCCAGCGCTTCGGTGCGCGAAATAGAGCAACTCGACATCGCTGAACGACAGCATTCCTCGCTGCGCGAGGACGCGTCGTCACAGGCCGTGTTTTCCTCGGCTTTCGAAGAACATGTGGCGGCCTCATCAAGCTACCGCAACGAGGCGCGTTCGTCCAGCTGGGGCGTGGCGGGTGGTATCGGCGCCATTCTGGGCCCGGTGGCCATCGGCATCGGGGCCGGGGGTGGCGGCGGCAAAAGCAGCAACAACGGCAGCACCCGCAGCGCACTGGATGGCGCACGCAGCTACACCAGCACCGCCGCCGAAGACATGCATCGCAGCGTGGAGCGACAGGCCTCGGCACGCCGCAGTGCACAGCGCTCGTCGATCCGTCTGGCCACCGAGACCGATCGCGAAACGGTGACCACCAAGGTCATCACCAACCACAACAAGGCCCATGCACTGACCATGCAGTACTGGGAGGTGCTGCGCAAGTTCATCAGCACCACCGAGGTCGAAGGCGTCAATCTGGTGTGTTTCGTTCCGCTGGACGTGGTGCGATTCCTGCCGGCCGGGCAGCAACTGGAGCTCACGAACACAGCGGGCGTGGACACGCGCAGCGAGGTGCTTGCCCGCTACGCATTGATGCACCGCCACAGCGATGTGATCCAGCCCAGCCTGCCGCAACGCCACCGCGAGGGCTTGCGACTTCTGGAAGACTTCGCCGCCAATCCGCGATCGAACGTCAACATCGCTGGACCGGCAGCACAAACCATGGTGTTTTCCTTGCGGGGTCGCTTCATACCCTACGAGCGCTTGTCGGTGCGCGTGCTGCTGCGCGGCGGCAGGCAACTGGGGCCAGTGCAACTCGATTCACCCCTGACCGTGATTCCGGGCAAGCAGTTCGGCACGCAGATCGAGTTCGTGGGTGAGCTGCGGCGATTGCGGGAAGAGGGACCGATGGTGGGCATGACCGGCTCATTGCTGATTCCGGATTCGGTGGACCCAAGCGAGATCATCGCCTTTGAGATCCGGCGCTGGTTCGACACCCTGAACTACCCGCTGGACCCCGCCAAGAACCCGCAGTACCAGGCCCTGCTCGCAATCCAGAACCTGTTGCCGGGTTTCAATCCCGCCTCTATCGAAACCTCGGTTCGCCTCACGCCGGCCCAGCTTGAAGCCGAAATTGGAGGGCCAATGGTCACGACGTTTCGTGCCTTGCCCAACGGGGTGGCACCATCGCGCGCCGCCGATGGCCTGAGCAGCCTGGTCGAGCTTCCACCCGGGGGACTGCCGATTGCCGCCGTCGAAACCAACCCCAGCCTGAGTTTTCGCGACCTCATGAAAATCGAACGTACGCTGCAGCATGTGGTGCGCCATACGCTGGTCTATTCCAAGGCTGTGTGGTCATCGCTCACGCCTGAAGAGCGCGTGGTGATGCTGGAGGGTTACACCATCGGCCTTCCGGCCAGCGGACTGGACGCCGACGGCATGACCGACCCGAGCCAGCACGTGCCCTTGCTCAACTGCATCTGCAACCAGGTACTGGGTTACTACGGCAACTGCATGGTGATGCCCTTCTCCATCCCCGCTTCGCTGGCGGTGGCGCTTGCAGGCGATCCCGATGCCGAAGATGCCGAAGACCGTGAGCCGCTCACCACTGCGTCGGTGCAGGATGCACTGACCCAGTTCCACCGCGAGGCCTTTTCGCCACCCCAATCGCACTTCACCTTGCCCACCCGTGGCGTGCTGGGTGAAGCCGTCCTCGGGAACTGCTCCGCAGCAGAAAAGATCGATCTCACCCGCTTCTGGAACTGGCAGGACTCACCCGCAGACGAGGCCACAGCCATCGGCAACGTGGGATTTCGAACCAACAACCTCGCGGGCCTGAGCGCCGCTTCTGCCCTGGCTGCGACACCCACCATCGTGAACAATGTGGCGGGTGATGGCGGCAGCAATGGACTGGGAGCCCTCGCCCAGGCCCTGGCCACTGGCGGCGCCGCAGCGCAAGGCTTCTCCACCGACTTCCTGGGTCACAGCGTGCTCACAGCCCTGGGCGGCAAGACCATCGACAGCGCCGAGGCGGCACGCAAGGACGCACTGGCATCGGCCACCCAGATGGCCGACAAGGCACTGGCTGCGAGCGTGGACGTGTTCAAGTCGAAGACGGCAGCAGAAAAAGCGTCAGACGAAAAGAAGGCGGCTTCGTCACCTGTCGATGCGGCGCTCAAGGACCTCAAGGAAAACGCGCCGTCCTACCTGATCGCCGCCGGCAATACCGGCGACCCCACCAAGGCCTTGCTGTTTGCCGCCAGCAAGATTGGTGCGCTCACCGGTGGCGCCGGCCTGCCCAAAGACAAAGCCGAGCTGCTGCTGGCCGCCTACGACAAGAAGGAAGGCGGCAACCGAACACCGGCGAGCACCGCCTGGCTCACCGCCCTTGGCCTGATCTGAGGAGAACACCATGCCCGAGACCCAACCCGCTGCATCTGCGGCCACAGCCAGCGACCAGGCGTTCACCAGCATGATGGACGTGCTGATCGAAATCATGCGTTCGGGGGTGCGCCCCGACGTGCTCGAAGCCCAGCGCATCCTGCTGCAGCGACTGGCGCACCAGGGCGACGTGTTCCCCGCACGCATACCGGCACCGCTCAACATCACCGAGATCGGGGGTTACCTGAATCTGCTGGAGCGTGCCGGCCTGCACGAGACCCGCGCTTCTGCCGTGGCCAGTGCCCTGGGGGTGGCCGCGCCACCGCCGCAAAGCGTGTCCCTGATCGGCTCAACGCCAGTGGGCTTTGTCGACATCGGCAATGACCGGCCACCCGGCCCTGCACACCCCAGCGTGCTTCCCACGCTCCATGTGCGCGCCGACTTTGCCACGCCGCTGATGGAGGCGCGCGCTCAAGTGCAAGCCCTTGGATGCCAATTGCCACTTCGCGCGCCTCGCCCCGCCCTTCCCGCCAACCTCCCGGGGGCCGAGCCGACCGGTCTGGACGAATCACTCTTGATGGGTGTGCTCGGGCGACGGCTGGCAGTCTTTCCTGGCAACGTGCTGCACGATCCGACCGTGGACGCCGTGGTCATCGCGCGGCCTGAGTCGCCCGATACCGAACCCTTCCGGGCCGTGGCGCGGGAACTGGGTGAAGGGGCGCTGGTGCCAGAGGCCCGCTGGGTGGCCCTGCGCGCGTCAAGCACTGCTGTGGCCATTGATCCCGCAGAGGACCGCCGGTATGTGGATCTGGCCCCTTTTCTCTCGCAGGCCGGCTGGATCCATCCTTCACCCCTGGCGCTGCCGACATCGCTGGGCCAGGCAGGAACGCTGACGCAATGGATCAACCTCACAGGCCTGATCGCGGGTGAAACGCTGCTGGGCGACGAACTCGCGCTGCTCTACCCGCCGGCGATGATCGCGCGCTCTGCGCTGGCGGCTTTCATTGGCTGGCGCTGGAACGGTGATCGATTTGCCGCGCCCGCCTGAGATGGCATCCCACAAGGGGTCTGTGGTTCAGGTGGTGGCAGCGTCTTCGGACTCGTCGCCTTCTTGCAGGATCGCTGAAATCAGCACCTGGTCGATGCGACGGCCGTCCAGAACCAGCACCTCAAAGCGCCACCCCGCGCAGTCCACCTGCTGATGCAGGTCGAGCAGATCACCGGCCACCGTCTGCATCAGGCCGGCCACCGTGTTGTACCGGCCCTTGTCTTCATCTGGCAGTTCATCGATGGCCAGGCGGGACTTGAGTTCGGCCACAGGCATCGCGCCGTCGACCAGCCAGGCCCCGTCCTCGCGTTGGGTGGCCCAGGCATCGACCGATGCCTGTGGTGAAAGTTCACCCGTGATGGCCTCCAGCATGTCCAGCGGCGTGAGCAGCCCCTGCACCACGCCGTACTCGTCCACCACCAGGGCCATACGGGTGGAACGTTCGCGGAACTGTTCCAGCAACTCCATGCCGCTGAGGGTCTCGGGCACGAACACCGCTGGCTGCACATGTTCGCGAATGGCCCCGTTCACGCCATCGGCCTGCAACGACAGCAAGTGCGGCAAATGGATCACGCCCACCACATCGTCAAGGCCTCCTCGGCAAACCGGGTACCAGGAATGGCCCGTGGTCCAGGCCTTCTGCACGGCAATGTCGATGGTGTCCTGTGCATCGAGCCACTTGATTTCCGAATGCGGCACCATGATGGAAGTGAGCTGCCGGTCATCGAGCAGGAACACATTTCGCACCATCTGGTGCTCGTGCTCCTCAATGATGCCGGCGTCCACACCGTGCTCCAGGTGCGCCTGCAGCTCCGCTTCGGTCACGTCCTTGGGGGACTCTGAAGGAATGCGCAGCAGGCGCAGCACCAGATTGGTGGAAAGGGCCAGCAAGGCCACAAAAGGTTTGGCCGCGGTGGCCAGAAACAGCACGGGGCGTGCCATCCATCGTGCGATCTGCTCGGGTGCACTCTGACCGATGCGCTTGGAGACGAGTTCACCGAACACGATGGTGATGTAGGTCACGCCAATCACCACCACGGCCGTACCCAGGGCATTGGCGACCCCTGTCGACATGCCCCAGCGCTCGAAGGTGAGACTCAGTCCGGCGCCAAACGCACCTTCGCCCACGATGCCGTTGAGCAGGGCAATCGTGGTATTGCCCATCTGGATGGTGGAGAAAAACTGGGTGGGGTTGTCCTGCAGCCGCATCACGGCCACGGCGCCCTTGTCTCCGCTGGCCGCCAGCGTTTCGATCCGAACGCGACGACTGGACACCACAGCGATTTCCGTCATGGAAAAGACACCGCTGAGCAAGGTCAAAAAGGCAATCAGCAATATGTCCATAATTTGTGGATGGCACTTTACATGATCGGCGACGTGCAGGGCTGCGACGAGGCCTTGGGGCAACTGCTGGAAAAGGTCGGGTTCTCGCGCAGCAGGGACACGCTCTACCTGCTGGGGGATCTGGTCAACCGGGGGCCACTATCGCTGGCGGTGCTGCGCCGCCTGACCGCACTGGAAGGTTCGGCACACTGCCTTCTGGGCAACCATGACCTGCATCTGCTCGCCACCGCCCAGGGCGTGCGCAAGCCGCACCGCAGCGACACCGTGGGCGACATTCTGAGCGCGCCGGATCGCGGCGCATTGCTCGACTGGTTGCGCGCCCGTCCCATGGCCATGTTCGAACACGGCTGGCTGATGGTGCACGCCGGCGTGCTGCCGCAGTGGGATGTCGCGCTGACGCTGCAGCTGGCTGGTGAACTGGAAGCCGTGTTGCGAAGCCCGGACTGGGTGGACTTCCTGCACCACATGTACGGTAACGAGCCCTCGCAGTGGCAGGACGATCTTGCAGGGGCTGAACGCTTGAGGGTGGTGGTCAATGCCCTGACGCGGCTTCGTTTCTGTTCGGCGCAGGGCGTCATGGAGTTTGACAGCAAGGACAGCGCAGCCACTGCGCCTGAGGGATACATGCCCTGGTTCGACGTCCCGGAACGCCGGACCAGAGGGGTGTCGGTGGCTTTCGGGCACTGGTCCACGCTGCAAGGCGCAGGATCCGCAGGCGTGCTGCCGCTGGACACCGGCTGTGTGTGGGGAGGTAGCCTGACAGCAGCCCGCATCTCATCGCCTGGCAAGGTCAGCGAGATCATCTCTATGCCCTGTGCACAGACTTGTAAACCTGGCATGAACTGAGGCAATGCAACGCCTTCGACGCGCGCTGCCAGAGGGATTCAGCGCTCGCTCTGTTCGATGGCGGGATGCTGCTGCGGCTCCTCCGCCACTGCGGGCTCTGGCGGCGCTGCTTGCACCTCGGCACGCTTGAACAGGGCGGGGACCTTCTTGCGGCTCTTGATGTTGGGAGAGGCGCTGCGCGCCGCTGGCCGCTGGGATTGCTCCCACGATGGCGGCTGGGCATCCGCTGCGATGGTCGGCTCGTAGGGCTTGTCAAACAAGGGATCTGCGGGCGGGCGTGGTGCTCTCGGAGCACGTGGCGGTGGCGCTTCACTGCGCGGTGCTCGCGCTTCTCGCGCCGGTCGCTCGCTGCCTTCGCCCTGCTGCCATGCACGCTGCCCATCGTTGAAGTGGCCAGCTGGACGGCGGTCGGCTTCGAGCTCCAGGGCTTCAAGTTCGAGCTTCTTGCCCAGCAGCTTTTCAAGATCCCCCATGAGCCGGGCATCTCGCCCACTCACAAATGACACCGCCAGGCCCGACGCACCTGCGCGACCGGTGCGGCCGATGCGGTGCACATAATCTTCGGCGTTGAATGGAATGTCGAAGTTGAACACCGCAGGCACATCCTTGATGTCCAGGCCGCGCGCGGCCACATCGGTGCACACCAGCAGGTCGACCGCGCCGGACTTGAATGCGTCGAGGGCTTTCAGGCGTTCATCCTGGCTTTTGTCACCGTGCAGTGCGGTGGTGTTGAGGCCTTCACGCTCCAGCGAGCGGGCCAGGCGCGCGCAACCCAGCTTGCTGTTGACAAACACGAAGGCCTGCTTGAGGCCGCGATCGCGAAGGATCTGCTTGAGCACGGCGCGTTTGTCGTCGTCGTCCACGCGGTAGAAGTGCTGCTCCACGGTGGAGGCTGTGGCATTGGAGCGCGCGACCTCGATGGTCACCGGGTCTTGCAGGTAGCTGTTGGCCAGCCGCTTGATTTCAGGTGAGAACGTGGCCGAGAACAGCAGCGTGGTGCGCTGCTTGGGCAGATACGAGAGGATGCGCTGCAGATCGGGCAGAAAGCCGATATCGAGCATGCGGTCGGCTTCGTCGAGCACCACGTACTCGACCTGGTTGAGCACACAGTTCTTGGCCTCGATGTGGTCCAGCAGGCGCCCTGGCGTGGCCACCAGCACCTCCACGCCCTTCTTCAGTTCGGCGGTCTGAGGTTTCATGTCCATGCCACCGAACACCACCATGCTGCGCAGGTTGGTGTACTTGGCGTAGAGCTTCACCTGCTCGGCCACCTGATCAGCCAGTTCACGCGTGGGCAGCAGCACCAGCGCACGCACCGGGTGGCGTGCGGGCGACGTGGAACTGTTGTCGTGCTTCATCATGCGCTGCAGCAGCGGCAGTGTGAAGGCGGCGGTCTTGCCGGTGCCGGTCTGGGCTGCGCCCATCACGTCACGGCCTTGCAGCACCACGGGAATCGCTTGCGCCTGAATCGGCGTCATGTTCTCGTAGCCCATTTCGGCCACGGCCTTCTCAAGCAAGGGAGAGAGGGAAAGTTCGGAGAAAGATTGGGTCATTGGCTTCAAAGTTAGCCCGTTATTGTCTCACTTTGACGATTTTTCGCTGAAAAGCGCTCTAAATGACTCAAGCAGAACCGCCCCGGTCGCATTGGAATCGTCTCCGTCCGGCCACAGCCTGGGCGGCGAGTCACATTCCGAAGCAGGGAATGTCAAAGACTTTTTGAACTGAACGTGTCACAAGCCTGCACGCTGCCCGTCTGCAGACCGGTGTTGAACCAGCGCTGACGTTGCGCACTCGTCCCATGGGTGAAGCTGTCGGGCACGATCTGGCCCTGACTCTTGCGTTGCAGGGCGTCGTCACCGATGGCCGCAGCCGCGTTCAGCGCTTCCTCCACATCGCCAGGCTCCAGGATGGCGCCGGTTCTGTGATTGTGGTGGGCCCAGATTCCGGCGAAACAGTCGGCCTGCAACTCCAGCTTCACACTCATGGCGTTGTATTCGCGCTGGCTGACACGACCGCGCATCTGGTCCATCTTGCCGGTGATGCCCAGCAGATTCTGCACGTGGTGACCCACTTCGTGCGCAATCACGTACGCCTGCGCGAAGTCGCCCGGTGCGCCCAGCTGGCTGCGCAGCGTGTCGTAAAAACTGAGATCGATGTAGACCTTCTGGTCGCCCGGGCAGTAGAACGGCCCCATGGCCGACTGGCCGGTGCCACACGCCGTTGGCGTGGCACCCCTAAAAAGCACCAGGCGCGGTTTCTGGTAGGTGGATCCAGCCTGCTGGAACATGGGGCCCCACACATCTTCGGTGCCACCGAGCACGGCGGCCACGAAACGACCCATGTCGTCGGTGGGTGCCTGCGTTGGCCCGGGGGCGGTCTGGGACTGTTCGGTCGGCGCCACCAGATCGCCACCGCCGCTGAGCGCTCCCAGGATGGTGATGGGATTGATGCCGAATATCCAGCCCGCCACCAATGCGACCACGATGGTGCCCAGCCCGATGTTGCGGCCGCCACCACCGCGCCCCCCGCCACCGAACATGCCCCCTCGGCCGGTTTGCGAACGGCGGTCTTCCACCTGGTCAGACTGGCGGTTTTTTTCCCACTTCATGGACGCATTCCTCGGGTTGGGTGCCAGTTGTACTCATACCGTGGCGCACGGGGCAACGCCAGCCTCGCCGGGGCGTTTGCCTGAGCTCTTCAGGCCTTGGGCAATGTGACGCCGACCTGGCCCTGGTACTTGCCGCCGCGGTCGCGGTAGCTGGTTTCGCAGACTTCGTCACTCTCGAAGAACAGCACCTGGGCACAGCCCTCGCCAGCATAGATCTTGGCCGGGAGTGGCGTGGTGTTGCTGAACTCCAGCGTCACGTACCCCTCCCATTCGGGCTCGAAAGGTGTCACGTTGACGATGATGCCGCAGCGCGCATAGGTGCTCTTGCCCAGGCAGATCGTGAGCACGTTGCGCGGTATGCGGAAATATTCCACCGTGCGCGCCAGCGCAAAGCTGTTGGGCGGAATGATGCAATAGTCGCCGTGCATGTCGACGAAGCTCTTTTCGTCGAAATTCTTCGGGTCGACCACGGTGCTGTGGATGTTGGTGAACACCTTGAACTCGGGCGCACAGCGGATGTCGTAGCCGTAGCTGCTGGTGCCATAGCTGATGACGCGCTTGCCGTCGACCTCGCGCACCTGACCGGGCTCGAAGGGATCGATCAGGCCGTGCTGCTCGGCCATGCGCCGAATCCATTTGTCGCTTTTGATGCTCATGGGGAGTCATTGTAGGGAGATGCACGACATGAAAGTCCGGTTCCTGCAACGCCATCGGCATTCTCTGACGCTCAGGCTGCGCCAGCCTTCCAGAAATGGCCTCACAACTGCTCATGTATTTTCAGTAATTACTGAAAATTCAGACGGAACTGGCTACATTTCTGGCATGTCACTGCAAGAACACCTCCCTCCTCTGAACCGCGAGTTCGTGGCCCATTTCGGCGAAATGGGCAGCCGATGGGGCATCAACCGCACCGTTGGCCAGATCTATGCCCTGCTGTTCATTTCGTCGCGCGCGCTCAATGCCGACGAAATCGCCGAGACCCTGGAGTTCTCCCGATCCAACGTGAGCATGGGCCTGAAGGAACTGCAGGCGTGGCGCCTGGTGCGCCTGCGCCACCAGCCGGGCGACCGGCGCGAATATTTCGAAGCTCCGGCCGACGTATGGGAGATTTTCCGTGTGCTGGCGGAAGAACGGCGCCGACGCGAGGTGGAGCCCACGTTGTCGATGCTGCGCACGGCCTTGCTGGAAAAACCCACCAACGATGCCGAACGCCATGCGCAGGCCCGCATGCGCGAAATGCACGACCTGATCGACCGCCTGATGACCTGGTTCGACGACGTGCAGAAGCTCGCGCCGGAAACTGCCATGCAGCTGATGGGTATGGGCACCAAGGTGACACGCGTGCTGGAACTGAAGGACCGTCTCACAGGCAGGTCGTCCAAGCGCACGGAGCCGCCACCGGAACCGTCGCTGGACGCCGCCGCCTGATTGCCTGATTCTCTGACACGCCCAACCGGAAAACCCCCATGGACGCCTTGATCCTGTCGCGCATGCAGTTCGCGGCCAACATCAGCTTTCACATCCTGTTTCCCACCATCACCATCGCGTTGTGTTGGTTCCTGTTGTTCTTCCGGCTGCGCTTCATCAAGACGCGCGATCCCGCCTGGGAAGAGGCTTATTACTTCTGGACCAAGGTGTTTGCGCTGACCTTCGCATTGGGCGTGGTCTCCGGCATCGTCATGAGCTTCCAGTTTGGCACCAACTGGCCCGGCTTCATGGAGCGCACAGGCAACATCTCCGGCCCGCTGCTGGGCTACGAGGTGCTCACCGCGTTCTTCCTCGAGGCCAGCTTCCTCGGCATCATGTTGTTCGGCCGTGGACGGGTGTCGGAACGCGTGCACCTGATCGCCACGTTTCTCGTGGCGTTTGGCACCACCATGTCGGCATTCTGGATCCTGAGCCTGAATTCCTGGATGCAGACACCGGCCGGCTTTGAAATCGTGGACGGTCAGTTCATCCCCACCGACTGGTTCGCGGTGGTGTTCAACCCCTCGTTCCCCTACCGGCTGGCCCACAAGCTGCTGGCCTCTGCACTCACGGCATCGTTCCTGATCGCCGGTCTGTGCGCCTGGCAGATCATCAAGGGCAGCGCCACCGCCGGCACCCACAAGGCCATGCGCAGCGCCCTGGTGGCCGCGGCCTTGGTGATTCCGGTCCAGTTTTTCGCGGGCGACCTGCACGGCCTCAACACGCTGGAGCACCAGCCCGCCAAGGTGGCGGCCATGGAAGGCATCTGGGAAACCGAATCCGGTGCCCCGCTGACCCTTTTCGGCATCCCGGACCAGGCCTCCGGCACGACCCACTACGCGATCAAGATCCCCAAGCTCGCCAGCCTCATCCTCACGCACGACCTCAACGGCGAGGTCAAGGGAATCAACGAATTTCCAGACGCTCACCCACCGGTTGCGCCGGTGTTCTGGGCGTTTCGGGTGATGGTGGGCGTGGGCACGCTGATGCTCGCCGTGGCCTGGTTCGCCGCCTGGCAGTTGTGGCGCCGGCGTGGGCAAAGTGCCAGTGGCAAGGTGCAACTGCCACGACCGCTGCTGTATGTGCTCGCGGGCATGACCTTCTCGGGCTGGGTGGCCACGCTCTCGGGCTGGTACGTGACTGAAATCGGTCGACAGCCCTTTGTGGTGCACGGCCTGCTTCGCACCAGCGAGGTGGCGACCCAGATCGCGCCGCCCATGATCGCGCTCACCCTCACCGCCTACCTGATCGTCTACGGGCTGCTGCTGGTCACTTACATCGGGGTGCTCAAGTACATGGCCGAAAACCCCTTCAAGCACGCCCCTTTGCCCGGTCACGAAGCCGACCTCGGCAAAGCCGGCGTCTGAAGTCAGGAGCATCCGATGAACATGACCTGGGCCGAATGGCTTCCCCTGATCTTTCTGGCCGTGATGGGCCTGTCACTGCTCGCCTACGTGGTGCTCGACGGCTACGACCTGGGTGTGGGCCTGCTGCTACCGCTGGCGGATGATGCACAAAAGGACATCATGATCGCCAGCATCGGTCCGTTCTGGGATGCCAACGAAACCTGGCTGGTGCTGGGCGTGGGCGTTTTGCTGGTGGCGTTCCCGTTTGCCCACGGGTTGGTGCTGCAGGCCCTGTACCTGCCGGTGGCCGTGATGCTGATCGGACTGATCCTGCGAGGCGTGGCGTTCGACTTCCGGGTAAAGGCGCCACTTGCCTACAAGGCGTTCTGGAACCGGGCGTTCTTCGCTGGTTCGCTCCTGGCCAGCAGCGCGCAGGGCTGGATGCTGGGCAGCTACATCACCGGCTTCGACAAGGGCCTGCTGGGTCTGGCATTCAGCCTGGGCATCGCCCTCACGCTCCCGGCGGCCTACACACTCCTTGGAGCGGGCTGGCTGATCATGAAGGCCGAGGGTGAGCTACAGGAACGTGCGGTGCAATGGGCCCGGCGCGTGCTCTGGCCCATGGGTTTTGCGCTGGTAGCCATCTCCGCCGCCACCCCACTGGTGAACCCGGCAGTGATCGACAAATGGTTCGGCTTTCCCGAGGTGTTTGCTCTGCTGCCGGTGCCGCTGAGCTGCGCCGTGGCGTTCTTTGCGGTGCGCTGGGTGGTGACCCACCCGGACGTGGTGAAGGCCGGCTACGGCTGGGTGGTGTTCGTGGCCACGGTGCTGATCTTCGTGCTGGCCTTCTTCGGTCTGTCGTACAGCATCTACCCGGACATCGTGATCGGACAGATGACGGTGTGGGAAGCAGCCATTGCGACCGAGTCGCTCACCGTGATCTTCGTGGGCGTGGCGATCACGCTGCCCGTGATCATCGGCTACACCATCTTCATGTACCGGGTGTTCTGGGGGAAAGCGCGGGCATTGACGTATGGCTAGGAACACCCCCCTGCGCCGCTGACGCGGCTTCCCCCCCTCCGTGGCGCGCCTTCGGCACTTCGAGGGGGGACGCACCTGGTGGCCCGGCGAAGCCGGTTCCACAGGTGCCCTGGATAGGGACATTTCGCTCCGGAAACGCTGCATGTTCTTCCCTTGCTGGCGAGCCTGCACTTTTCCAGGATGGGTGGGTTGGGTGCGCGGGCGCAGGGACGATTCGCGGTTGCCACAGAGCCTGTGTGCCAATCAAGGTATTGACGCAGTCACGGCAGCGTCCACTGAAAGCCGCCCGCGAGCTGGACCGGAGAACGGACACCCGGCCCACCCGCCCCGCCACAAAAGCCACTCACAATAAGTCGCACCAAAAAGAACGTGCGAGACAAGGCGACAGGGAAGTCAGCCCCCAGCCACCACCGTCTGAACCACAACCCGGTCATCCCCCAGCACGATCAGCGCGAACAGCAATTCATCGAGGCTGTTGGCCTGAGAGGTTTTGCGGGCCAGCAGCGGTGTGGCGTTGGGATCGAGCACCACGAAATCGGCTTCGCAGCCGGGCTGCAGGTTGCCCACCACACCCTCGAGCCCCAGCGCCCGCGCAGCGCCTGCGGTGTGCTGCCACCACAGCTGCCCGGGGGACAGGCTCAGGCCGGGTTTGGTCTGGTTTTCGCGGCCCACGTAATAGGCGGCCAGCATGGTGTGGAAGGGCGAGAAGCTGGTGCCACCGCCCACGTCGCTGGCCAGGCCGTAGCGCATGCCGGCGGCGTCGGCCGCGAGGTAGTCGAAAAAACCGCTGCCCAGGAAGAGGTTACTGGTGGGGCTCACGGCGGCCACGGCGCCGGTGCGGGCCATCTGGGCACGGTCTTCTGCGTCCAGATGGATGCAGTGGGCGTACACCGCGCGCTGACGCAGCAGTCCGAAGTCGCCGTACACACCGAGGTAGCTGCGCGACTGCGGGAACAGTTCGTTGGCCCATCGCACCTCGTCGAGGTTTTCAGCCACATGCGACTGGATCCACACATCGGCGTATTTCGCGGCCAGCGCGCCAGCGCCGCGCAGCTGTTCGGGCGTGCTGGTGGGCGCAAAGCGCGGGGTGATTGCGTAACCCAGCCGGTCCACGCCATGCCAGCGCCGGATGAGCGCCTCGGTGTCGATCAGGCTTTGCTCGGTCTCGTCCCGCACACCATCAGGGCTGTGGCGATCCTGCAGGACCTTGCCGGTAATGAATCGCAGACCACGCGATCGGGCCTCATCGAATGCGGCGTTCACCGATGCCACGTGGGACGTGGCGAAAGTGAGCGCAGTGGTCACGCCTTGCCGGAGCAGTTCATCGAAAAAAATGACTGCGACCTCGCTGGCGTAAGCCGGTTCGTGAAAGCGAGATTCGTGTGGATAGGTGTAGTCCTCCAGCCAGGGCAGCAGACCTGCAGCGGGCGCGCCAATCACGTCGGTCTGTGGGTAATGCACATGCATGTCCACAAAACCCGGCGCGATGATGCGGCCGCGAAGATCCTGCACCGCCAGACCAGGAAACCGCGGCGCCAGGGATCCGTGGTCGCCCACGGCCAGCACCATGCTCACGCCTGTGCCGGACGGACCGACCACCAGAAGGCCGTCCACATCGAAGACCGGAATGGCGTCGTCGGTGAATCGCAGGATGGAAGCGCGAAAGCCTTGCATGGGTGGTGAACAGGATCGGTTGGCGGGGCGGTTACCGGCCAGCGGAGGATCAAAAGTGCCAAGCTTAACTGGCCGAGAGCGGTCAGTCATGCAGGAACTTGCATGGGTCAGATGGCATGCGCACCGGCCCGCAACGGTTCAGCGCGCCAGCTTGCCCACCACACCTTCGACCAGCCAGTTCATGTTCAGGATCTCGGCATCGCTGAGCACGGTGTTCTCGGGTATGGCGATACGGCCTTCGTTGTCCCTGATGGCGACCTTGGCTGCAAACGGGTGCAGCTTGCCAGCGGCCATGTCGGCCTGGCGGGCCGTCACTTCGTCGCGCACCTCCAGCGGCACCTTGCTGCCGAAGCCGCTCACGCGGATCATGCCCTCCTTCACGCCACCCCACACGCTGCCGCTCTGCCAGGTGCCATCCAGCACCGCCTTCACCCGCGCGGTGTAGTAGTCCGACCAGATATGGGTGATTGCAGCAATCTGGGCATCCGGTGCCACCCTGCGCATGTCGGAGTGATAGGCCACGGCCAGCCGGCCACGGTCCTGTGCCGCCGCCATGACCGCAGTCGAGCCGGTGTGGAAGGCCAGCACCTCTGCGCCCTGGTTCATCAGCGACATGGCCGCATCACGTTCGCGCGGCGGGTTGAACCATTCGCCCAGGAACACCACACGCAACTGCGCCTTGGGGTTGACCGAGCGCATGCCCAAGGTGAAAGCGTTGATGCCCTGAATCACTTCCGGAATGGGAAAACCCGCGACATAGCCGGCCTGCGTGGCCAGGCGACCTGCCGCCACACCGGCGAGGTAGCGGCCTTCGTAGTAGCGTGCGTTGGCCGTGGCCACGTTGCGCGCGGTCTTGTAGCCGGTGATGGATTCGAATTTCACGTCCGGGAAATCGCGCGCCACCTTCAAGGTGGGCTCCATGTAGCCGAAGCTGGGCGTGAAGATGATGTTGTGGCCCTCTTGCGCCAGGTCGCGAATCACGCGTTCGGCGTCGGCACCTTCGGGCACGTTCTCCACATAGCGTGTCTGCACCTGGTCGCCCAGCGCGGCCTGCACGGCCAGGCGGCCCTGCTCGTGTTGACGCACCCAGCCAGCGTCGGTCAGCGGTGCCACATAGACGAACGCCACTTTCAAGGGCTTGTCTGCTGGCTTGGGCGCCTGGGCGTGGCTGGAAATGGGAATGAAAAAACTGGCGGCCGCCAGGACGCAGGCGCGCCGGGCCACGAGGTTTTTGTACATGGTGTTCCTCTACATGGCTTCCGTGAATGAAAACGCGAGCCGGGGAAGCACCGGCTCGCGTGTGGTCGATTTTAGTCGATCAACCCGATGTGGCCCTGCCTGTCGGCGATCTGCCTACGCAGCAGCCACCGCCCGATCCAGCGCGGCCATGAGTTCGGCGCGGCGCGGCTCGCTGACAAAGCTGGCTTCGAAGCTGTTGCGCGCGAGGGCGATCACGTCGTCGGCCGACAGGTTCAGCGCCTGCACGGTCTGCGTGAAGTTGGCATTCATGTAGCCGCCAAAGTAGGCCGGGTCGTCCGAATTCACCGTGGCGCACAGCCCGGAATCGAGCAGGCGCTTCATAGGGTGCTGCTTGAGGTCATTCACCACACACAGCTTGAGGTTGGACAGCGGGCACACGGTGAGCGGCACCCGGCGGCGCGCCAGCTCGGCCACCAGGGCCGGGTCTTCCAGGCAGCGCACGCCGTGGTCGATACGTTCCACCTGCAGATCGTTCAGCGCTTCCCAGATGTAGGCCGGCGGACCCTCTTCGCCCGCGTGCGCCACCAGGCGCAGCCCCAGCTCGCGGCAACGCGCAAACACGCGCGAGAACTTGGACGGCGGGTGGCCCACTTCGCTGGAATCGAGCCCCACGCCAATGAAGTGTTCGCGGTAGGGCAGCGCGGCTTCCAGGGTGGCCATGGCGTCTTCTTCGCTCAAGTGGCGCAGGAAGCACAGGATCAATGAAGCGCTGATGCCCAACCGAGTTTGCGCATCGGCGCAGGCACGCGACAGACCCTGAATCACGGTGGCCATGGACACGCCGCGTGCGGTGTGGGTCTGCGGGTCGAAGAACAGTTCGGCGTGCACCACGTGGTCGGCCTGGGCGCGTTTGAAATACGCCCAGGCCATGTCGTAGAAGTCCGCTTCCTGCAGCAACACACTGGCACCCGCGTAGTAGATGTCCAGGAAGCTTTGCAGGTCGGTGAAGGCGTAGGCGGCACGCAGGGTTTCCACATCGGCGTACGGCAGTGGCACGCCATTGCGTTCGGCCAGCGCAAAAATCAGCTCGGGCTCCAGTGAGCCTTCAATGTGGATGTGCAGTTCGGCCTTGGGAAGGCTGCGGGCGAGTTCGATGGCGTTCATGGGGCAGCGATGTTTGCATTCGTGGATGGTTTGCATGATACGGCGCACCCCGCCAGTGACCGGTTTCCGATACAGCATTTGCCTCTAAACATACCAAACGGTATGGTATGCTTGGCACTCATTGACTCCTCAAGCGCCCCCATGCAACTGAGCCGCACCGACTGGCTGGAACAAGGCCTGCAATTGCTGAGCACCGACGGTCCCCAGCATCTGAAAATTGACACCCTGTGCAAGGCGCTGGGCGTCACCAAAGGATCCTTCTATCACCACTTCAAGCACCAGGCCGCCTATGTCAGCGCCCTCCTCGAACACTGGAAAGCGACCTACACACAGCAGCTCATCCAGGCGGTGGCGGGCATCGATGACCCCCATGTTCGCAGCCAGCGACTGAGCGAACTGGTCTACCGCAAGGACATGCGTCCCGAAGTCGCCATGCGCGCCTGGGCCAACAGCCACCCGGAAGTGGCTGTCACCGTTCGCGAGGTGGACGCGCAGCGCATCGAATACCTGGTGGAGATGTCCCAGCGCATGGGTGTCCGCCACGAACAGGCCGTGCTGCTGGCCAAGATGGCTTACGCACAGCTCGTCGGCATGCAGCACCTGCAGGCCTTCATTTCACCGGCAGATGCCGTCAGGATGGACCATGCGCTGCACGCCATGGCCTTCGCCTCCGTGGGGATCTCTTCATGAATGCGTGGACCCTGGCCGCCGGGCTGGACTTTCTCGCCGCCGCTTTGCATGTCGGCATCGTGTTAGGTGGGCCTGCCTGGTACCGATTCTTTGGCGCGGGTGAGCGCATGGCACGCATGGCCGAACGTCGCCACCCTTGGCCCACCGTGGTCACGCTGGCCATCGCCAGCGGACTGTGCGTGTTTGGTGCCTACGCCATGACGGCAGGCGGTCACTTTCCCGCCCTGCCTCTGGCCCGTGAAGCGCTCATGGCGATCACCGCCATCTATGCACTGAGAGCCGTCGTGCCGTTGCTGCTCGCGCCGCTGATGGCGTCCATGCGAACTCGCTTCATGATTGTGTCTTCACTGATCTGTGGGGTCTACGCACTTGCCCACGGCATGGCCTGGAGCGCTTGAACCCTCAGCAAACCCCGTACGCGATACCAGCCTTCTGAAGGTAACGCCGGTACGCCGCGCTGAGCCTGTCGGCCGCGCACATCACCTCACCACCGTTGACCGGCAATCTGCGCGGTTGCTGCGATTCAAGAATGGGTTGGTCTTGCGAAAAGATCTCGACCTGGAAATCACGCAATGTGTCGTCACTGGAAGTCTCGTCGGAGGTGTACTGGGCAAACCACAGGCGACAACTCTCTTCGCTGGTGGGGCAGGCCCAGATCACGTAGCTGTCTTCGGGTCCGCCCGCGTCGGCGCGCTTGCTGAGCAGTGCGCTGTAGGGGCTGAGCACCTCGTAGCGGTAGGTCACCCAGCCGCCTTCCGCCGCACTGGCGGTGGCACGCGGCTGCCAGGTCTTGTACTGCTCGATGACGGGGCGCCCGTCGGCCGTATGGGTCACGTCGTAGTGAGGCACTTCCGGATGCCCTGCCTCACCCAGCCAGCCGCGATGCACATAGGCAAAGTGGGCCGTGTCCAGAAAGTTTTCAACCGCTCGGGGCGCGCTGGTGGCCACGTCGAACGGGCCATAGATCAAACGGCGCGTCGGCAGACCCGCCAGCGCAGGAGGATCGAACTGCGCGCCACCCATGTTGGCCCACAGCAAGCCGTGCGCTTCACGCAGTTCGTGTCGGCAGGCCTTGTGTGTGGCCGGCGGCACAAACCCTGGCAAGGCAGGAATGCTGGCGCATTGCCCGGTGCCATCAAAGCGCCAGCCGTGGTACGCGCATTGCAGCTGCCCGCCCTGCACCGATCCCAGCGAGAGCTTCGCGCCCCGGTGCGGACAGCGGTCGGTCATGAGCACGGCCTGCCCTGCGCCATCGCGCCAGAGCACCAGCGACTCGTCAAACAGCTGCACGGCCAGCGGTTCGGTAGCCAGTTCGCTCTCGGTGGCCACCGGCCACCACCATGTCTTTTCGTGCATCGTGGGAATCTCCAAAAAAAAGCCACCCAGCCGGTGAACCGGTCGGGTGGCCGTGCCTGGGCCCGAAATGTCGTTCGGACCGGCCCTGTGAGCCAGTGGGAAAGCGCGTTCAGTTGCCGGCGGGCACGCGACCTTCCACGCCTTTGACGAAGAAATTCACGCTGTCGCGCCAGGCCTGGTCGCCCACGGCGCCCGCGGCCAGCACTTCCTTGCCGGTGTTGTCCATGATCGGACCGGTGAACACCTCGAAGGTGCCAGCCTTCATGCCGGCCTTGATCTCGTCGATCTTGGCGCGCGTTTCTGCGGGCACGATCTCGGGGATCTTGATCAGGTCGTTCAGGCCTTCTTTCACGCCCCAGACGGTGCGCTTGGTTTCCCAGGTACCGGCCTTGAGTTCATCAATGGTCTGGATGTAGTACGGCGCCCAGTTGACGACCGCCGAACCCAGGTGTGCATTGGGTGCGAAAGCGCTCATGTCGCTGTCCCAGCCAAAGGCGAATTTGCCGTTGCGCTCGGCGGTCTGCAGCACGGCGGTGGAATCGGTGTTCTGCAGCAGCACGTCGGCACCCTGGTTGATCAGGCTTTGTGCGGCTTCGGTTTCCTTGGGTGGATCGAACCAGGTGTTCACCCACACCACGCGCAGCTTGATCTCAGGATTGACGCTCTGTGCCCCCAGGGTGAAGGCGTTGATGTTGCGCAGCACTTCGGGGATGGGGAAAGAACCCACCAGACCCAGGGTGTTGGTCTTGGTCATGGTGCCCGCGATCACGCCGGCCATGTAGGTGTCCTGGTAGAAGCTGGCATCGTAAATGCGCATGTTGGGCGCGGTCTTGTAGCCGGTGGCGTGTTCGAACTTCACATCGGGAAAATCTGCCGCCACCTTGAGCATGGGTTCCATGTAGCCGAACGAGGTCGCGAAGATGATGTTGTTGCCCTGCTGGGCCAGATCACGGATCACGCGCTCGGCGTCGGCGCCTTCTGGCACGCTCTCCACAAACGTGGTCTGCAAGCCGTCGCCAAAGTGGGCTTCGGCTGCCTTGCGGCCTAGGTCGTGAGCGAAGGTCCAGCCGGCCTCTCCGATGGGGCCGACGTACACGAACGCAGCTTTGATCGGCTCGGCCTTGGGTGCCTCGGCAGCGGCTGGTGCAGCCGCTGGTGCGGCAGCCTCTTCTTTCTTGCCGCAGCCAATCAGCACGGCGCTGGCCAGCGCACTCAGCGCGACCGCCTTCATCAGGGAACGTTTGCTCAGGTTGGTCATGTGAACCTCTTATTGGGGAGAGTGGAGTGAAATCAAAGGGACGGTCGACAGGGAAAAGATTATGCGCCGGGGTAGAACGGCTTTCCAATGGAAGTGGGCATGTTGATGCGGATCCAGGTGGGGTTGCGGGAGATCAGCACCAGCACCACGATGGTGGCCAGATAGGGCATCATGGTCAGGATCTGGCTGGGCACGTTCACGCCGATGCCCTGCAGATGGAATTGCAACATGGTCACCCCGCCAAACAGATACGCACCTAGCAACACCCGTGCCGGGCGCCAGGTCGCAAACGTGGTCAGCGCCAGGGCGATCCAGCCCTTGCCGGCGATCATGCCTTCAACCCACAGCGGGGTGTACACCGTGGACACATAGGCGCCCGCCAGTCCGCACAGGGCACCGCCGGCCACCACCGCCATGAGACGGATGCGGCGCACCGGGTAGCCCAGCGCATGGGCAGACGTGGGGTTCTCACCCACACTGCGCAACACCAGGCCCGCGCGGGTGCGGTAGAGGAACCAGATCAGGCCCAGTACCATCAAAACGCAGGCGTACACCATGGGGTGGTGACGAAACAGGGCCGGGCCGAGAAACGGAATGTCGGACAGAAACGGGATGGCGTAGCTGGGCTGTTCGGGCAGATTGGCCCGCACGTAGCTGGAGCCGGCAAAAGCGGAGAATCCGCCGCCAAACAGGGCCAGCGCCAGCCCTGTGGCGTACTGGTTGGTGTTGAGCCAGATCACCAGAACGCCAAAGATTGCAGCCAGCAACGCACCCGCAACCATGCCCGCAGCGAACCCAGCCAGGCTGCTGCCGGTGTGCACCACCGCCGCAAACCCGGCCAGCGCCGCACACAACATCATGCCTTCCGTACCCAGGTTGACGATGCCTGCTTTCTCGTTGATCAACAATCCCAACGACGCCAGCGCCAACACGGTGCCAGCATTGAGCGATGCGGCGATGAGCAATGCGTAGGCCTCCATCACGGACCCTCCTTGACATGTGAAGCAGTGCCTGCGGTGCTGCCGATCGCAGCGGGCGCCGGTGCGCGGACCGTGGTGGGAGCACCCGTGAACCTCAACCGGTAGTTGATCAAGGTGTCACAAGCCAGCAGTGTGAACAGCAGCAAGCCCTGGAAAACCCCGGTGATCGACTTGGGCAAACCCAGGCGCGACTGCGCCAGTTCGCCACCGATGTAGAACATGCTCATGAGCAAGGCCGAGAACACAATGCCCACCGGGTGAAGCCGGCCCACAAAAGCCACGATGATGGCGGCGAAACCATAGCCAACCGGGATGTGGGGCGTGAGCTGCCCCACGGGGCCGGCCACCTCCAGAGCACCCGCCAGCCCGGCCGCACCACCGGAGGTGAGCAGCGCCAGCCACAAGGCCTTTCGCGACGAAAAGCCCGCGTAGCGCGCCGCCGCCGGTGCCAGGCCGCCCACCTGCTGCGCATAGCCCGAGTAGGTGCGGAACAGAAAGATCCAGACCGCCACCACACCCGCCAGGGCCAGCAGCAGTCCGATGTTCACCCGCAAACCGGTCATCAGCCTGGGCATCTGCGCGGCGGACTCGAAGGTCTTGCTCTGCGGGAAGTTGAAGCCAGCCGGGTCTTTCCAGGGGCCGTAGACCAGGTAGTTCAGCACCTGGATGCCCACGTACACCAGCATCAGGCTGACCAGGATTTCGTTGGCGTTGAAGCGGTCGCGCAACAGCGCCGTGATGCCCGCCCAGAACATGCCCCCCAGCACACCGGCCAGCAGCACCAGCACAAAGAATGCGCTGCCGCTGGACTTGTCGGCCATGAGGGCCACACCCGCCGCACACACCGCGCCGATGACAAACTGACCCTCCGCACCAATGTTCCACACGTTCGAGCGGAAACACACCGCCAGCCCCAGCGCGATGATCAGCAGCGGCGTGGCCTTGACCAGCAGTTCGGAGATGGCGCGCACGTTCCTGACAGGTTCCCAGAAGAACACCTGCAGGCCGCGCACGGGGTCCTTGCCCAGCACAATGAACAGCAGAACACCCAATGCCACTGTGACAGTCAGTGCCAGCAAGGGCGAGGCCAGGCCCCAGGCTTTGGAGGGTTGCGGTCGGACTTCAAGCCGCAGCATGTTCGCTCTCTTTCTGATGCGTACCTGAGCCATCCCACAGACCCGACATCCACTCACCGATGCGTTCGATGGTTGCCTCCGCCCGGTCCAGGCTGGGCGACAGGCGGCCCTTGGCGATCACATGCAGGCGGTCGCTGATTTCGAACAGCTCGTCGAGCTCTTCACTGACCACGAGCACCGCGCAACCCGCGTCGCGCAGCGCCAGGATCTCACCCCGGATCTGGGCCGCCGCCCCCACATCCACGCCCCAGGTGGGCTGACTGACGATGAGCAATTTCGGCTTGGCTTCGATCTCGCGGCCCACGATGAATTTCTGCAGGTTGCCACCAGACAGCGACTTGGCCGCTGCGTCCGGCCCGTTGGCCTTGACGTTGTAGCGCCGGATGATGTCGGCCGCCTGTGCACGGAGTGCACCCAGCCGCAACCAGCCGCCCTGCCCCACCGCGTCGCGCCGGGTCAGCAGCAGGTTGTGCGCCAGTGAAAGCGTGGGCACCGCACCACGACCCAGGCGCTCTTCGGGCACGAAGTGCAGCCCCAGTGCGCGGCGGCGGCCCGGGCTCAGTCGCGCGGCATCCTGACCCGCCACGCGGATGCTGCCAGCGGGGGCGCGAATGTCTTCGCCTGAAAGGCAGACCATCAGTTCGCCCTGCCCGTTGCCAGACACACCCGCAATGCCCACCACCTCGCCGGCACGCACCGTGAGGGCGATGTCACTCAGGTGGGTGCCGAACGGATCAGCACTCTGCAGGCTCAGCCCGCTCACCGCCAGCACGTTCGCCCCAGCGTGCAAGGCCCGCACGTCGAGCGCCGGCGGCTCGGCACCAATCATCAGGCGCGAAAGAGAGGCGTTGCTTTCCTGCCGGGGGTCGCACACCCCGGTGACCATGCCACCGCGCAACACGGTGCAGGCGGTGCACAGCTCGCGGATCTCGTGCAGCTTGTGGCTGATGTAGAGGATGCTGCAACCCTCGGACGCCAGCTTTTTCAGCACCACGAAAAGCTTCTCCACTGCCTGCGGTGTGAGCACCGAAGTGGGTTCGTCCAGAATCAGCAACTGCGGATTGGTCAGCAGCGAACGGATGATCTCCACCCGCTGCATCTCGCCCACGCTGAGCGTGTGCACCGGCCGCGCGGGGTCGATGTCCAGCCCATACTCGGCCGCCTTGGCAGTGATGCTGGCACTCACCTCGGGCAGCGACAGCGACTTGTCCAGCCCCAGCCAAACGTTCTCGGCCACGCTGAGCGTGTCGAACAGGCTGAAATGCTGAAACACCATGCTGATGCCCAGCGCACGCGCTTCCTGCGGGTTGCGCACCTGCACCTGCCGGCCATTGAACATCACCGAGCCTTCGTCGGGTTTGATCGAACCGTAGATGACCTTCATCAGGGTCGATTTGCCGGCACCGTTTTCACCCAGCACGGCATGGATTTCACCCGGCGCCACGGTCAGCGACACCTCGCTGTTGGCTACCACGCCGGGATAGCGCTTGGTGATGCCGGTGAGTTGGAGACGGGGGGTCGTCAAGGCGGTGTCCTTTTTTTGTTTCAGGCCAGCTCTGCTTCAGGCCGCCGCAAAGACGCCGCCACGCTCTTGATCTGCTCGCGCAACCAGCGCGCCGCATTGGACGAATGGGTGCGTTCGTGCCAGAGCTGGTAATACATCATGCGGGGAAACGGCACCGGGCAAGGCAGGATCTGCACCGGCAGGCTGCCCACAAAGCGTTCGCAATACTGGCGCCCGGTGGTGAGCACCAGCAGGCTGCCGGCCACCATGGCGGGAATCAAGCCGAAATGCGGGCAGCGGGCGGTGATGTTGCGCACCAATCCCTGAGCGGCCAGGTGGTCGTCGATAAACCCGCGCGCACCGGGGTGGGTGGGCGTGGGAGCGATGTGCTCTGCCGCCAGCCAGGCCTCCACGTCCCAGCCGCGCCGCGCCGCCGGGTGCTGGGTGGACACCAGACACACCACCTCGTCGCCGAACAGCCGGCCCAGGTGCAGGTCGTCGGGTGGCTTGGGCCAGTTGCCCACCACCACGTCCACATCGCCCTGGGCCAGATGGTTGCGGTAGTCGGAATCACGCGACAGGGGGTGGATGTCGATCGGGCAATGGGGTGCCAGCGTCTTGATCTGCACCACCAGCTGCGGCAGGAACAACGGGTCGAGGTAATCGCTGGCGGCCAGGCTGAAACTGTGCTGGGCGGTGGGCGGGTCAAAACTGCGGGCGTCCGAGAACAGCACTTCGGCACTGCGCAGGATGTCTGCGGCCGGCTCGATCATGCGCAAGCCAGCCACGGTGGGCACCATGCCGGCGCCCGAACGCACCAAAAGAGGGTCTCCGGCCAGCTCGCGCAGGCGCTTGAGCGACGCACTGACCGCCGGCTGGTACATGCCCAGCCGCAATGCCGCACGCGAAACACTGCGCTCGGTGAGCACCGTGTGCAGCACGCGGATCAGGTGCAGGTCAATCTTGTCGAACATCGACATGTATTTCATACCCGGCGACTATGCGTGAGGATGGTGGTTTTGGCATTCTGACCATACGGCTGAGCATATGTTGTGCCATGGGGTAAACGCTATGCTGGCGCGCATGACGCTCGAAAAAACCACCCGCCCCCTGACTTTTTTGCGGCGCGGCCAGCCCGTGACGGTGGGCAATGTACCACCCGACCGCACCCTGCTGCAGGTACTGCGCGAAGACCTTCATTGCACCGGCACCAAAGAAGGCTGCGGAGAAGGCGACTGCGGCGCCTGCACCGTGGTGATTGGGGAGGCGGTGGACGGGAAGCTCACGTACCAGGCGGTGAACAGCTGCATCAAGCTCGCGCACTCGGTGGATGGCATGGCGGTGTTCACAGTGGAAGATCTTTCCTCCGACTCTGGCGAACAACACCCATCACAGGAAGCGCTGGTGCAATGCCACGGTAGTCAGTGCGGTTTTTGCACGCCGGGCTTCGTCATGAGCCTGTTCGGCATGTACCAACGCTACATCGCCCCCACGCTCCCCACTGCGTGTGGTTCGCTGCCCCCCGAGGGGGCTCTCGCGCCTAGGGGCGGCCCGTCGGCGCTCGGCTCAGGCGGAAAAGGCATCACCCGTGAACAGGCCCAGGTCGACCTGTCCGGCAACCTGTGCCGCTGCACCGGCTACCGCCCCATTCTGGATGCGGCGCAGCAAATGGGCAGCCTGCCACTGCCGCCCGGCTGCGGGGTGGACGAAGCCGTCACGCTGGCAGCATTGAAATCCATTCGTCCCAAAGACCAGGCCGGTGATGCCTACCTGCGCCCCGCCACCCTGCGCGCCCTGCTGCAGGCACGCTCATCCCACCCCAAGGCCCAGATTGTGGCCGGTTGCACCGACGTGGGGCTTTGGGTCACCAAGATGCACAAGCGGTTCAGCCAAGTGCTGGACGTGACCGCCGCGCGCGAGCTGAGGCGCGTTGAGACGTACCCTCACCACTTCGCCATTGGCGCCGCCGTGAACCTCACCGACGCTTTCGCTGCACTGGTGAGCGAGTACCCGCCTCTGAAGACATTTGCCCAGCGCTTCGCCGGCCTGCCGGTGCGCAACGCCGGCACCCTGGGCGGCAATGTGGCCAACGGCTCGCCCATTGGCGACGCCATGCCGCTGCTGATTGCGCTGGGCGCGAATGTGGTGCTGATGCGCTGGGACAGGAAGCGGCAACAGATCGCACACCGGGAGCTGCGCCTGGAAGATCTGTACACCGGCTACCGGACGAATGTGATGAAGGCCGATGAATTGCTGTGCTGGATCAAGGTGCCACGTGCGGTACGGCCCTCACCCCAGTCCTCTCCCGCAAGCGGGAGAGGGGGTAAGACAGGCCGCCCCGCCAGTGAGGTGTCGTCAATCCCTCTCCCGCTTGCGGGAGAGGACTGGGGTGAGGGTCGCACCAAAGAAGGCCAGGCTTTCCTCCGCGTCTACAAAATCAGCAAACGCTTCGACGACGACATCTCCGCCGTCTGCCTGGCCATCCACATGTCGGTGGCAGGGGGCGTCGTGACCCAGGTTTCCATCGGCGCGGGCGGCGTGGCCGCCACCCCGGTGCGCGCCTGCCAGACCGAAGCCGCCCTGCTCGGCCAACCCTGGACGGCCGACACCGTGATGGCCGCGACCGCCACCCTGCGGGCAGAGTTCAAACCCATTTCCGACATGCGCGCCAGCGCCCACTACCGCCAGACCGTGCTGGGCAACCTGCTGCAGCGCTACTGGCTGGAGAGTCAGGGCATGCAGCACATCAACCTGGAAAGCCTGAACGCGGCAACGCTGGAAGCGATGGTATGAACGCACGAGACCAGAAGGCAGACGCCGACACGCCGATGGTGATTTCGTCCCGGGCAGATGCAGTGGCAGAACCCGATACCGCCCCCGCCTCTCCGACAAGCCCAGCGCGAGCAGAGCCCGCCGCCGGCGTCTCGCGCTTTCACGAAAGCGCCCGCGCCCAGGTGGCCGGCGCCGCCACCTACATCGACGACATTCCCGAAGTGCGCGGTACGCTGCACGCCGCACCCGTGTGCTCGCCCGTGGCCCATGGCGTGCTCAAAGGGATGGACGCCAGCGCGGCGCTGGCACTGCCCGGCGTGCGCGGCTTCGTGAGCGCGGTCGACATCCCGGGCGACACCCTGCTGGCCGCCTTTGCGCACGACGAGCCGGTGTTCGCACAAGACACGGTGCAGTTCCTGGGCCAGGTCGGCGGGCTCATTCTGGCGGACGACGTGATGACCGCGCGCCGCGCCGCGCGTCTGGTGAAGTGGGACATCGACGCACTGGAGCCGGTGCTCAGCGTGCACGAGGCTCACGCGCTGGAAAGCTATGTGTTGCCGCCGGTGCATGTGAAGCGCGGCGATGCGAAAGCTGCGCTCAATCGCGCGCCCCGCACGCTGGAGGGCACCTTTGAAGTGGGCGGCCAGGAACACTTCTACCTGGAAGGCCAGGTGGCCTACGTGCTGCCGCTGGAGCAGAAACAGTGGTGGGTGTACAGCAGCACACAGCACCCGGGCGAAGTGCAGCACTGGGTCTCGCATGCGCTGGGCTTGCACAACAACGCAGTGACGGTGGAATGCCGGCGCATGGGCGGTGGCTTCGGCGGCAAGGAAACACAGGCCGGCCATCTGGCTGTGTGGGCAGCCATTGCGGCCAACAAGCTCAAGTGCCCAGTGAAGCTGCGGTTGGACCGCGACGACGACTTCATGGTCACCGGCAAGCGCCACCCCTTTGCCTACCACTACCGCGCAGGCTTTGACGACACCGGTCTGCTCTGCGGGCTGGAACTGGAGATGCTCGCCAACTGCGGCTTCAGCGCCGATCTTTCCGGCCCCGTGGCCGACCGCGCCATCTTCCACGCCGACAACGCCTACTTCCTGGAAGACGTGGCGATCAGCTCCTACCGCTGCAAGACGAACACGCAAAGCCACACCGCGTTCCGTGGTTTTGGCGGGCCGCAGGGTGTGATCGTGATCGAACGCATCCTGAGTGACATCGCTCTCACGCTGGGCCTGGACCCGCTGGATGTGAGGCTGCGCAATCTGTACGGCATTGAAAGCCGCAACACCACCCACTACCAGATGAAGGTGGAGGACAACATCCTCGAACCCCTGATGACGCAACTGGCGCTCACCAGCGGTTACCGCGAACGCCGCGAGCAGATCGCCGCGTGGAACGCCCAAAGCCCCGTCATCAAAAAAGGCATTGCACTGACACCGGTGAAGTTCGGCATCAGCTTCACCGCCACACTGTTCAACCAGGCCGGCGCACTGGTGCACGTGTACACCGACGGCAGCGTGCAGGTGAACCACGGTGGCACCGAGATGGGCCAGGGGCTGAACACCAAGGTGGCGGCCATCGTGGCCGACGAGCTGGGTGTGCCCTTCGAGCGCGTGCTCAGCACCGCCGCTGACACCAGCAAGGTGCCCAACGCCAGCGCCACCGCCGCCAGCAGCGGAACCGACCTGAACGGCCGTGCGGCACAGTTCGCCGCGCGCAACGTGCGCGACAACCTGGCCGCGTTTGTGTCCGGACTGGACGGCTGCGGCGCGGGTGCGGTGAGGTTCGAAGGCGGCCAGGTCATCACACCCTCGACCACCCGCCAGTTCGAGGATGTCGTGAGCGCAGCCTACGCCAACCGCATCCAGCTCTGGAGCGACGGCTTCTACCGCACACCCAAGATCCACTACGACAAGACCACCCTCACTGGCCGGCCGTTCTACTATTTCGCCTACGGCGCGGCAGTCAGTGAGGTGGCCATCGACACCCTCACCGGCGAGAGTCGCGTGCTCAAGGTCGACATCCTCCACGACGTGGGCCGCAGCATCAACCCGGCCATCGACATCGGGCAAATTGAAGGTGGCTTCGTTCAGGGCATGGGCTGGCTCACCATCGAGCAACTGGTGTGGACCGACAAAGGCAAGCTGGCCACCCACGCCCCCAGCACCTACAAGATCCCCGCCACCGGCGACATTCCCGAGCATTTCAAGGTCGAACTCTGGCCCGAAGCCAACCGGGAAGACAACGTGCACGGCAGCAAGGCCGTGGGCGAGCCGCCGTTCATGCTGGCCATCAGTGTGTTCGAGGCGCTGCGCGACGCGGTGGCACAGGCTGGTGGAAAACCTGAAAGCATGAACGCACCGGGCACGGCGGAAGAGGTCTTGCGGGCTGTGTGTGGCTGAGGCTCCGCTGCAGTCGCCCGATCAGGCGACTGGAGGCGCTGCCTGTGGCCGGGCACCAGCGGCGAAGAAGCGGGCGATGTCATCGATGTCGCGCCCGTCGTGCCAGTCGGCCTGCGGTGCCAGCACGAGTCGGCCGAGCAGATAGCCCAGATTGACCGACAGGAACAGCCTGGCCAGCGTGTCGGGCGGACAAGCCGCCTGCACGCCTCCGTTGCGCTGCAGGCCCGCGAACAGGTCGACCAGCGGCTGCCACACGGCTGTGCGCCATTGCGCTTCGAAGTCGGCCCGCAGTTGTTCGTCGCGCAGCAGCTCCATCAACAGCAGCCGGGTCAACTCTGGCTGCCCCTCCAGCGCCGCGCGGCGGCTTTGCAGCAAGTGGGTGTGCCAGGCAACGAGATCGCCGGGATCGCGCTGAATCGCAGTGCGCAGGGCGGCGAGCGACACCGGGGCCAGGTGCGGCAGCACCGCCTCGGCGATCACTGCGCGCACCAGCCCCTCCTTGGAGCCAAAGTGTTTGAACAGCGTGCGCTCGGTGGTGGCGGCTGCGGCGGCAATCTCGCGGGTGGTGGTGTGTCCGACGCCCTGCCCTGCGAAGAGTCGCGCAGCGGCCCACAACAAATCGCGGTGCTTGCGCTCGCTGCGGGTGGACGGCGGGGCGGACGGGTCGGTGGACGAAGGGGTGGATTCGGGCTGGGACATGGCGGGCGTGGGATTGGTGGGAAAAGTATAGCGTTCGCTTGACTTTTTCAAAAACTTTTGTATAGTACTCGCTATACATTGATTGGAGCGACCATGCTGACTGCCACCGCCCTGCACTGGAATCAAACCCCTCACACCTACCCCGCGTCGCACCCGCAACCGCCCAAGCCCCTGGCACTGCCCTGGGCTCTGAAACCCATGGGCAGTGCCGATTTCGGCGTGGACACCCTGCCGGACGGCCGCACCCGGTACTGGATCCGCCACGACGTCGTCCATGGCGTGACACCTCGCATGCTGGCTTGGTGGTTCGCGAACCTGGAGGGCGATATCGAGATCGAGGGTCAGCGCTACAACCGCTACCGTGTGTGGCACCCCTACGACCATGTGCACGCCAGCTATGCCCAGCGCCTGCCCGACGGCAGCGTGGGCCCTGGCGCGGTGATCCGCCTGCGCGAATACATCGGCGCCAACCGGCGCTATCTGGTGAACATCCACACCCGCATCGAAAAGCTCGACGAAGAGGGCTACATCCACAATCCCATGGTGCACGGCATCGGTGGCCTGGCGCGCATGGAATACCGCTTCACGCGCGTGCCTGGCGGCACGCTGTACGAGAACTGCCTGATCTTTGGACACGCCTCGCCATGGTTTCGCGTCGCACGTCCATTGGTGGCGGCACTCGCGTTCCCGCAAGGCAAAGGTGAGGCCTGGCTGCGCCACAACATCGAAGAGGTCGGGGCGCTGGAGCATTTTCTGCCTGGGCTGTATCACGCGCACAACATGGCCTGAGCGGCCGTTCGGAACGTCGGACCAGGCGGCTGTGCCTGGCCCGAAGTGGAAACCAGTACCGCAAGCAAGCGCGGTGGGCATGGCGTGGCACCACGCCACATCCTCAAGGCTTGATCGCCACCTTCAGCACCCCATCGCGCTGGTTCGCGAACAGCTCGTACGCAGCCACGATGTCGTCGAGTTTGAACTGGTGCGTAACCATCAGGCCCAGGTCGATGCGGCCCGATGCCACCACGTTCATCAGTCGGCGCATGCGCTCCTTGCCGCCCGGGCACAGCGCGGTGACGATGCGGTGGTCGCCCAGTCCGGCGGCGAAGGCGCCCAGCGGAATGGTGAGGTCGCTCGAATACACGCCCAGGCTGGACAGGGTGCCGCCGGGTTTGAGCACCCGCAGCGCGGACTCGAATGTGGACTGCAATCCCAGCGCTTCGATGGACGAGTCCACGCCGCGCCCGCCGGTGATCTTCATGATCTCGTCCACCACGTCGCAGTGGTTGAAGTTGAGCGTGAGGTCGGCACCCATCTTCTTCGCGATGTCCAGGCGGTGGTCGTTGCCGTCCACCGCGATGATGGTGGAGGCGCCCAGCAGGCGCGCGCCCGCCGTGGCGCACAGGCCGATGGGGCCTTGTGCAAACACCACCACGGTGTCGCCGATGCGGATGCCGGCGTTCTCCGCGCCCTTGAAGCCGGTGGACATGATGTCGGGGCACATCAGCACCTGCTCGTCGGTCAGGCCGTCGGGGATGGGCGCGAGGTTGGCCTGCGCATCGGGCACCAGCACGTACTCGGCCTGGGTGCCGTCGATCAGGTTGCCGAAGCGCCAGCCCGCCGTGGCCTTGAAGCCGTGGCAACCGCACAGGCCCTGGGGAATCAGGTAGCTGCCGTCCTGCGAGGGCGCGCCGTCCTGCGCCGCGTACGAATTGAAGTTGGGGCAGATGGCGCCGGCGATCACGCGCTGGCCTTCGGTGTAGCCCATCACGGCGCTGCCCAGTTTTTCGATCACGCCCACCGGCTCATGGCCCACGGTCAGGCCCTGGGCCACCGGGTACTCGCCCTTGAGGATGTGCACGTCAGTGCCGCAGATGGTGGTGGTGGTGATGCGCATCAGGGCGTCGTTGGGCCCCACATCGGGGATGGGCTTGTCCACCACCTCGATGCGGTTTTTTTCGACAAAGACGGCTGCTTTCATCATGGTGGCCATGGGAACTCCTGAAGGGTGGGATGGCGGGGCGGGTGGTATCTGGCTGGCCTTGTGCAGGCCACCCGCTGCACCGCTGCTGCACGCCGAGCCCAGAAAACACCCAAAGGGGTAGCTTGGGCGGGATGGGCCCTGCCATCTGTGCGCCAGCGCCCGGACGGCCGCCCGGCGATGCGATTCAGTGCGCCCAGGCGGTGCTCGTGGCCTTACCCCGCGATGATGGTAAACATCCATCACGACGCAGGACGCGGGACGCAGCATCCACCCGACCATCGACATCGGTCAGGGCCAAGGGATGCTCTGCATAACCCGCGCCGTGCGCGGGGGTTATGCAGAGCATCCCAAGGAGGCATCCCTGCAAGGCATGGGCTGGCTCAACACCGAACAGCTGGTGTGGACGGAACAATATCCCGCTGAGGTGACCCAAGCGTCCGCCCCAAAAGTGGACCATTTTTCTTCGGACAGCCCGACAAAAAAATCACCATGCCTCCTACAAACACAAACCCACGCCCCCAACACATAAAAGATCCCGGCCATCAGCGACATCCCGGAACACTTCAAGGTGACCTCTGGCCCAAAACCAATCGCGACGACAACTTGCACGGCAGCAAGGCCGTGGGTGAGCCCCCATTCATGCTGTCCATCGGTTTGATTGGAGCGCTTCGGGATGCGGTGGCACAGGCGGGGGGAAGGTTGAAGACAGGAATGCGCCGGGAGCGGCGGAAGAGGTTTTGCGGGCTGTGGCTCGCTGAGAGACAAGTCCATCAGGACAGTCTGGGTTCGACCCGTTGCTGGCGATGGATCATTCACAAGCTTTTCCAACGGGAACGAATTTCGCATTGCGGCCTTTTTTGGCAATGATTTTCGTCACCAGCGGTGCAAACCGGTGAGGTGCATCTACAGAACGATTGCATCTTGGGCGCTGAAAAAGTTCGCTTCAAGTCTGCCGTGTTCAGCCGTCCGGTAAGTCGCTGGCCGCATCGTCATCCCTGAGGGCCAAGCCGCCCGATTGAGGGGACATCACGGAATCCACTATCCCGCAGTAGCGGTTTCCCGTTGCCGACTACCGTGGATTGCGCGATTTTCAGCGCCCCCGCCCGAATCTAGAGTCACACCGTAGCGTCCCACCGGGGCGGAAGGATCACACGGTGCACATTCAGATGAAGGGTATGCGAAAGCGCTTCGGTGGCACGCTGGCGGTGGATGGCGTTGACTTCGAGGCCCACCCAGGCAAGGTCAGCGCGCTGCTGGGTGAGAACGGCGCCGGCAAGAGCACCTTGATGAAACTGCTGTACGGCGTTCACAGGCCCGACGACGGTGAGATTGCGCTGGACGGGAGGCCCATGGTGCTTGGTTCGCCACGGGACGCGATGCGGCTGGGCATTGGCATGGTGTTCCAGCAGTTCAGCCTCATTCCTGCATTGACCGTGCGCGAAAACCTGGCGCTCGTGACACAACAGGCTCCATGGTGGATAGGGCGCGGCGCACGCCGGCTGCGTGTCCTGGAGCGGCACGTGCGAAGCATCGTACCGGAGGTGGATGTCGACAGCCGCGTGAGTGATTTGTCTGTGGGACAGAAGCAGCTCGTTGAGCTGGCCAAGGTACTGCTGCTGGACGCACGCTGCGTGATCCTGGACGAACCAAGCGCCGTGCTGGCGCCACCAGAGGCCCAACGCCTGTGGACGCTGGTGCGAGATCTTGCTGCACGCGGCCTCAGCGTGGTGCTGATCACACACAAGATCAAGGACGTGCAGGCCTGCGCAGACGAGGTATTCGTGATGCGGGGAGGCCGATTGGCTGGCCGTGGACGGGCTGCTGGACTGAGCGATTCGGCCGTGGTGGAAATGATGGTGGGCCAGGCGCCGCGCGCAGTGGAGAACAGCCAGCCGTTGCCGGTAGCTGCCTTGACGCGTCTGTGGCTCAAGGGAATCGATGCCGGTGGCGCCCGTGACATCGATCTGCAGGTTCGAGCCGGTGAGATCGTCGGGGTGGCTGGGGTATCCGGCAACGGCCAGACGGCGCTCGCCGAAGCGGTCGCCGGGGTGCTGCCGCTGGAGATGGGCGAGGTGATTCTGGATGGCGAGTTGATCCGTGCTCCGCGCATGCGACCGCGCATTGATCCCCGTCTGGGCTACATCCCCGAGCAGCCAATGGTCAACGCCGTGGCCCCTGAACTGCCTCTGGCGCTCAACCTGGTCTTGAAGCGCTTGACCGCTCTGCCTTTCCTGCCAGATACCGGTGCGCTGACGCGTCAGGCCACCGAGCTGCTGAAACGCTTCGATGTTCGCCCTGCCAACCCGCAGGCGCAGGCTCAATGGTTGTCTGGGGGCAACCTGCAGAAGCTGGTGGCCGCGCGTGAACTGTCAGAAACGCCTGCTGCGGTTGTGGCCTGCTACCCGACGATGGGGCTGGACGTTGCTGCTTCCGCACAAATCTACGAGGTGTTGTTCGGACTCGCGTGCCAGGGCAGCGCGGTACTGTGGTTCTCGGAAGACCTGGACGACCTGCTTCGGTACGCGCATCGCATTGTCGTCATGCTGGACGGGCGCATCGTTCAGGACGTCGACTCATCCGCTACCAACGTGATGCAGCTCGGTGCCTGGATGACAGGCACTGCACCTCCCGCTGTGTCAGAACTTGCCTCCGGTCGCGTGCCTGCGCTGGCGGAGCCAGCATGAACGCTCGCCTGACCGACCTGCGCCGCGCCGCACTAAGTGCTGGCCTGAGCATGACCGTCTTCTTGCTGTTGACGGCACTGTTCTTCGTTGTCATCGGGCGCGAACCGGTTGCCATGTTGCTGGCGATCGGCAAATCGGCTCTGGGAGACGGCTACGCCATCAGTGAGTCGCTCCTGCGCACCACGCCCATTTTGCTGTGCGCGCTGGCGACGATGGTCCCAGCCCGGCTCGGTCTCATCTCAGTGGGCGCCGAGGGGCAGCTTTACCTGGGTGCGTTGGTCGGCACCGGGGTGGTGCTGGCGTTTCCGGATGGCTCCATGCCAATGCTGTTACCGGGCGTGCTGTTGGCAGGTGCTGCTGGAGGGGCTCTGTGGTCGCTCTTGCCTGCCCTGTTGCGGACGGTCGCGCGGGTGAACGAAACGATCTCGACGCTGCTGTTGAACTACGTGGCTGCACTGCTGGTGACATGGCTGGTCTACGGCGCCTGGCGCGACCCGCAAAGTCAGGGCTGGCCCGCGTCGATGTCGTTTCCGGAAGCTGCGCGTCTGCCCAGCATGTGGGACAGCCGCGTGCACGCCGGATTGTTTCTGGCTTTGGCCGCTGCCGTGCTGTTGCACCTGTTGTTCACGCGCACCCGCTGGGGGATGACTCTGGACGTGCTGCGCAGCGGTCCTCGCGCGGGTCAGGCGGCGGGGCTCAACCTTTCCCATCAGATTCTGATCACGATGCTGGTGGGTGGCGCTCTGGCCGGTCTTGCCGGCATTGCCGAAACCGGGGCCGTACAGGGACGCCTGCAAGCAGATTTTTCCAATGGTGCCGGTCTCAGCGGCTTCCTGGTCGCTTGGCTGGCCCGCAATCACGCCCTGCGCGCGGTGGGGCTTGCCTTCGTCGTGGGGGCATTGCTCGCCGCTGGCGACGGGCTACAGATGAGCGCAGGTATCGCATCTTCCGCCACGCTGGTGGTGCAAGGCCTGTTGTTCGTGGCGGTGCTCGGGGTGGGCGGTTGGCGCACCCGCCATGGGGGCGCATATGTCGGGCGTTGACATCCTGTTTTCGGGTCTGCTGGTGTCTGCGATTCGCAGTGCCACACCGTTGCTGTTCGCTCTCCTGGGTGAGTGCATCACCCAGCGTGTGGGCAAGATCAACCTGGGTGTCGAAGGTCAGATGCTCGTGGGTGCCGTGGCAGGCTATGGTGCTTGCGTGGTGAGCGGCAACGCCTGGCTCGGCTTGCTTGCCGGGGCACTGGCTGGTGCGCTGTTGTCCTGCGTGTTTGCCTTGCTCACCGTGGCGGCGGAGGCGAACGCCTTTGCCAGCGGCCTGGCCGTCTGGATGCTGGGTGCTGGGCTGAGCGCCTACGCAGGCACGCGCCTAGTGGGTCAGCCCATCGAAGGTTTCACACCCCTGGCGGGCGGGCTGACGCCCACCATCCTGCTTGCACTGGCGCTGGTTCCGCTGATCGGGCTCTGGCTGTATCACACGCGCAGCGGCCTGCGTTGGCGCGCGGTTGGCGAATCGACCGCCAGTGCGCGCGCTGCCGGTATCGCAACATGGCCAGTCGTGGTCGGCGGCATCGTTGTCGGGGGCCTGTTGTCTGGTTTAGGGGGTGCTGCACTGTCGGTCGATTACACGCGCACCTGGGCCGAGGGCATGACCGACGGTCGAGGACTCGTCGCCGTGGGCCTGGTCATCGTAGCGCGCTGGAATCCATGGCTCACCTTGCCCGCAGCCCTGCTGTTCGGCCTCACCGAGGCCTTGTCGCTGAGGCTTCAGGCCGCCGATAGCGCCATCTCCGCGCACCTGCTGCACACGCTTCCCTACCTCGTGAGCCTGCTGGTGTTCGTCGTCACCTGCATACGCCTGCGCGCCCGACCTGGGCATGGCGGTGCACCCGCCGGCCTGCAGGCGGTCTTTGATCGCTGACCCAGTCCTTGTTCACCTTTCCCGCTCCCTGTTTCCCGTCAACCACTGTTCAAAGGAGAACGTTATGACACTCACCCGCACCTTGGCAGCCATCTCACTGTCTGCCTGCGCCACGCTAGCGAGCACGGCCATCCATGCGACGACGATCGGCTACATCTACGTCGGACCTGAAAAGGACCATGGCTACAACGCCTCCATGGACATGGGGCGACAGTACGTCGAGCAAAAACTGCCTGGCACGAAGACGCTGCACGTCGAAAACATCCCCGAGACGGCCGAGGTCGAGAAGGTGATGGAACGGATGATCCGCTCTGGCGCCAGCATCATATTTGCCACCAGCTACGGTTACCTCGACTACGCCATTGGGCTGGGCAAGAAGTATCCGAAGGTGTCTTTTCTACACGCTGGTGGCCTCAAGCTCGGTGACAACGTGGGGACCTACTGGGCCAACTCCGATGACGCCATGTACCTGGCCGGCATGGCGGCCGGCGCAGTGACCAAGACCGGCAAGCTCGGCTTCATAGCAGCTTTTCCGATTCCGCAGGTCATTCGCTCAGCCAACGCGTTCACGTTGGGCGCTCAGGCCATGAACCCCAATGTGACGACGACCGTGGTCTGGACCGGTGGCTGGCTGCTGCCAGCCAAAGAGGCCGAGGCCGCCAACTCGCTGCTCGATGCGGGTGTGGATGTCATTGGTGGTCAGGTCGACAGCCCCATCACCTATGCACAGACCGCCGAGAAGCGCGGCGCATACGCCGTCGGCAAGGATGTTGACGTTTCGAGTCTGGCCCCTAAGGCGGTGCTCACAGGCGCCTCTTGGAACTGGGGCCCGACCATGCTCAAGCTGACGCAGGAAATCCAGGCCGGGACCTGGAAGCCCAGCCATGTGCGGGGTGGTCTGGCAGACGGTACCGTGCGGCTGGACCCTTTCGGCCCAGCGGTACCTGAGTCGGTGCGCAAGACCATCATGGACAAGAAGGCCGACATTCTGGCCAACCGCTTCCAGGTCTGGTCCGGCCCGCTCGCAGCGCAGGACGGCCGGTCGTTGCTGCCAGCAGGCCAGCCCATGCCCATGGAGCAATTGGAGAGCATGAACTTCTTCGTACGCGGTGTGATCGGCACGATTCAGTAAGGGGCGCAACATGACACCCATGGGATCGCATATCGCCAACCGATGGCGAGTGGATGAAACAACGGTGGATCTTTCACGAGCCGAGTCGCGGCCTGTGAGGCCCATGAAGGTGGACGCTGAACCCCAGTCCGTCGTGGTGGACGCGAACCGGTGTGCACTGGTGGTCGTCGATATGCAGAACGATTTCTGCAGCAAGGGCGGCTACCTGGACTACCGAGGTATCGACATCACACCGGATCGTGCACCGATTGCGCCGTTGCAGGCCCTGGTGCCTGCCATGCGCGCACAAGGTGTGCCTGTCGTCTGGCTGAACTGGGGCGTTCGCAAAGACCTGCTCAATATTCCACCTTCTCTGCTGCATGCACACACACACGACGGCAATGGTGCCGGTCTGGGCGAAAAGATTCCGGGCGGCGCCGAGATCCTGCTGAAAGGATCGTGGGGAGCACGTATCGTCGACGAACTGGACCCGGGGGACCAGGATATCCACGTGACCAAGCACCGCTTCAGTGGTTTTTGGGACACCGAGCTGGACAGCATCCTGCGCAACATCGGCGTTCGCACACTGTTCTTTGCCGGCGTCAACGCAGACCAGTGCGTGATGACAACGCTGGAAGATGCCAGCTTTCTTGGCTACGACGTGCTGATGCTGCGCGACTGCGTGGCTACCACGTCTCCTGACTACTGCATGCAGGCGACCGAGTACAACGTCAAGTTGCTGTACGGCTTCATGACAGAGTCGAATGCCCTGATGACAGGGCTGGAGACAGCATGACCAGCCGCATTGAACATCGTCTGAGCGAAATGGGCCTCACCCTGCCCACACCGCCAACGCCGATCGCAAACTTCGTACCGTTTCAGCGCCACGGTCAGGTGATTTACCTGGCTGGGCAGGTCAACGAGTGGAACGGCACGGTCCCTTTTGTCGGCAAGCTTGGCCGCGAATTCGACATTGCTGCCGGGCAGGAGGCGGCGCGGTTGTGCGCTTTGAATCTGCTGGCCTGCTTGCGGATGGCCTGCGGCGGTGACCTCAACAAGGTGCAGCGTTGCCTCAGCGTCCGCGGCTTCGTCAACTGTGACCCCGAGTTTGAATTCGTACCGACCGTCATCAATGGCGCCTCAGACCTGTTCGTCGCTGTGCTGGGAGCAGCCGGTCTACACGCCCGGACGGCAGTGGGGGTGGCCAGTTTGCCGAGGCGTGCCGCAGTGGAGGTGGATGCCGTGTTTGAGATCGTTTGAGCCTGTCAACGCACCTGACTCGGCACGATACTTGCAGAAGTGTGCGGACTCATGAACGCGCGATGAAGATGAACCTGCTGCCTGGATGGCGCCACGCCTGGGCGACCCGCGACGAAGCGGGTCCTGCTTGGCCGCGCCTGCTGGCGGAGTGCCTGTTGTTTGGGATGGTGTATGGCGTTGCCGCGAGGGTAGGCCTTGCCTACTCTTCACTCGCACCGAACGTCACGTTGCTGTGGCCACCCACCGGCATCAGTCTGTTCGTGGTGCTTCGCTGGGGGCCTCGCCTGTTGCCTGGCATCTTCATAGGCGATTTGATCGCCAACGCCGGAACCGGTATTTCTGTGTGGGTCATGCTGGGTATCGGTGCGGGCAATGTGCTGCAGACCTTTTTCTGTGCCTGGGCACTGAAGCGCTCTGGATTCCAGGAGGCGTTGCAACGCGTGCGAGACGTCGTGGCGCTGCTGACGCTGGGTACGATCGGTGCGGCCATGAGCGCGACGATCGGACCTGGTGCGCTGGCGCTGGCTGGCAGCATCCCTGCCAGTGAATACGGTCCAGTGTGGCTGCAGTGGCTGATGGGCGATGCAACCGGCGTCATCGTTCTGGCCCCCCTGCTTCTGGCCTGGTGGCGCACGGATGCGCGCGCTCCGGAGCCTGGTCGCTTGTGGGAAGGCGTGCTGCTGCTGCTATTGCTGGGTGTGCTGTGCGAAACCATTTTCGGTCAGCACTTTCGAGCTGCGGTGCCGCTGGCACCTGGCTACTACCCGGCCGCCATGGCGCTGTTTCCGCTGGCCGTGTGGGCTGCCCTGCGTTTCGGCCTGCGCGGCGCCACGCTGTTCACGCTCCTGGTGTCGGTCGCGGCCGTATGGGGTACTTTGAACGGGCATGGTCCCTTTGTCGACGGAACACAGACCAGCAGTCTGCTGCGCTGGTGGCTGTTCGCCAACGTCATCACCGTGACCAGCCTGCTGCTCGCCGCTTCACAGAGCGAGCGTGATCAGGCTCGTGTTGAAGCCATTCGTGACCGCGACTTCACGAGCGCCATACTGGACGCAGAAGGTGCACTTGTCTTGGTGCTGGACGGCGACTGGCGTATTCAACGCACCAACCGGGCTTTCGAGGCATTGACCGGATTTGGCCCAGATGAATTGGCGGGCCTGCGCTTTGAGCATGCACTGGTACCGTCGGCACAGCACTACAAATTTGGCGCACACGCTGACCTGTTGCGCATGAATCTCAGCGATACCGGCCGCCTGGATCTCCCACTGCGCCGCCGCAAGGGTCCGCCAGTGACAGTTTCGTGGACCACATCGGTGTTGCGCGACAATGCTGGCCGCATTGAACATGCCATCGTCTCAGGTGTAGACGTCAGCGCCCGGGTGGATGCCGCCGAGGCCCTGCGCCACGCGCGCCGCCAGTTGCAGGCGCACGTGAATGAGCGCACCAGCGCCCTGGCCCAAGCCAACGCTGACTTGAAGGTGGAGATGGCCGAACGGCAAAGGCTGGAGCGCGAGATCATCCAGGTCAGCGAACGCGAACAGCAACGCTTTGGGCAAGAGTTGCACGACGGTCTCGGGCAGCACCTGACCGCCGCTGCGGTGCAGGTCGAATTGCTGGCGCGCGATGCAGAAGCGGCTGGCGCGCACGGTGTCTGGCAGGATGCCCTGCGAATCGAGGCCATGCTGAGCGATGCCGTCTCGCAGACCCGGCGGTTGGCGCGTGGCTTGTTCCCGGTCGAGATTGAAGTCAATGGACTGATGGCAGCGCTACAGGACCTCACCGAACACACGCAGCGCAGCCTGCGCCGGCCCTGTGTGCTGGACTGCCCTGCCGATGTCGCGTTGACTGACCACCAGATGGCGATTCACATCTATCGAATCGCACAAGAGTCGGTGAACAATGCGATCAAGCACGCGCCAGGGGCCACCATTCGCATCCTGCTGCGCCAGACGCGCACGCAACTTGAAATGGACATCAGCAACGAACTGCCATCACAGGTTCTGATTCCTGGAGGAAGCGCCGGCATCGGTCTGCGCATCATGCAGCACAGGGCGCAGCTGATCCATGCAGATCTTGAAGTCGGCCGCGTTGGTACGCGTTGGCGCGTCGCCGTGTTGTGCAAGGATCTGGGCCATCGATCGCACGAGGACCTCCATGCTTGACCATTCGCCTGACGCGCCTGCTGTCTCGAAGGTGCTGATCGTTGACGACCATCCGATCCTGCGTCATGGCATTGCGCAGATGATCGAGCGAGAACCCGACCTTGATCCTTGCGCGGAAGCGGGCAGTGTTGACGAGGCGCTGGAGGTTCTCGCACGCCAGCAGGTGGACCTGATCGTGGTGGATCTGTCACTGGCGGAGCAGTCGGGTATGGATTTGATTCGCTCTGTGCGAACCCACTACCCCCAGGTGAAATGCCTGGTTTTGACCATGCACGATGAGAAGCTGCATGCCGAGCGTGCGCTGCGGGCAGGTGCGCGCGGCTACCTGATGAAGCACGAGACCACGAAGAAGATTGTGATCGCCCTGCGCTGCCTCCGCGATGGCCGAATCTTTCTGAGTGACGCCATCGCCAGCGACCTGCTGGAGCGAATGGCGGGCGCTTCCTCCACGGCGCCCGCTTCGCCCATGGCCGCACTGAGCGATCGCGAGCTGGAGGTTCTGCGCCTGATCGGCCGTGGCCTCAAGACGGGCGATATCGCGCGTACGCTGCACCGCAGCGTCCACACCGTGGAGGCACATCGTGCCAGCATCAAGCGCAAGCTCGGACTTCGCACCGCGCAGGAACTGGCGCATGCGGCATTCAGCGCCATGCCGCAATAGTTTCTGTCAGGCTGGTCTGCTGGACCGCTCTTTGACGGTACCTGTTCAGTAACCGACAGCCTGTCCGTCACGGCGCGAATCGCTGGCGCCCACATGGCCGTCTTCGAGGTCGTCGCTGAGCCGCCAGATGAACTGGCCGCTGCCGAAGTCCATGTAGGTGTCGGCCGAGGGGTTGAACTGGTGGCCCAGGGCCTTGAGCCCGTTGACCAGGTCGCGCGACATGGTGGACTCGAAATCCACACTCAGGCCGTTGCCCACCTTCCAGCGCGGTGCATCGCAGGCTGCCTGCGGCTGCTGCTTGTGCACCAGCATGCGCACCAGCGTTTGCAGGTGGCCCTGCGGCTGCATGTTGCCACCCATGACGCCGAAGCTCATCTGCGGCTTGCCGTCCTTGGAGAGGAAGCCGGGAATGATGGTGTGAAACGGCCGCTTGCCCGGCGCCACCTGGTTCGGGTGGCCCTCCTTGAGGGTGAAACCATGACCGCGGTTCTGCAGACTCACGCCTGTGCCCGGTACCACCACGCCGCTGCCAAAGCCCATGTAGTTGGACTGGATGAGGCTGATCATGCAGCCGCTCTCGTCGGCCGCCGTGAGGTAGACCGTGCCACCCCTGGGCGGTGTACCGTGCTCAAAAACGCTGGCGCGGTCGGGGCGGATCAGCTTGGCGCGCTCGGTCAGGTAGCCATCGCTCAGCAGGTCGGCCGCCGTCACTTCGGTCATGTAGCGTTCGTCGGCCACCCAGCGGTAGGTGTCGGCAAAGGCGAGTTTGATGGCTTCGATCTGCAGGTGCTGCGACGCCACGCTGTCCACCGGCATGCTGCCCAGGTCCATCTTGTCCAGCATGCCCATGGCCATGAGCGCCGCAATGCCCTGGCCGTTGGGTGGAATTTCGTGCACGGTGTGGCCGGCAAAGTTCTTTTCGATGGGCTTGACCCACTCGGGTGCGTAGCCCGCCAGGTCGGCCATCGCCATGCTGCCGCCGTTGGCTGCGGCGTGGGCCACCAGCTTCTCGGCAATCTCGCCCTTGTAGAAGGCTTCACCCTTGGTTTCTGCAATCTTGCGCAGCGTGGCGCCGGCCTCCGAAAACACGAAACGCTCGCCGGCCGTGGGCGGGCGTCCGCGCGGCAGGAACGCCTCCGCGTAACCCGGCTGGTTTTTCAGGGCCGGCACCTGGCGTGCCCATTTGTCGGCCACGATCACGCCCACGCCGTGGCCGCGCTCGGCCAGCTCGATGGCGGGCTCCATGAGGTCGGCAAACGGCAGCTTGCCGAAGCGCTGCGAGAGCGCCACCCAGCCGGCCACCGCGCCCGGAGTGCTCACGGTGTCCCAGCCGCGCTGCGGCATGGCATCGCCGTATTTCTTGCGGAAGTACTCGGGCGTCCAGGCCGCGGGGGCGCCACCCGAAGAATTCAGACCATGCAGCTGCTGGCCGTCCCAAAGGATGGCGAAGTTGTCGCTGCCGATGCCGTTGGAAATGGGCTCCACGATGGTCAGCGCGGCGGCAGCGGCAACGATGGCATCCACCGCGTTGCCGCCCTTGAGCAGCATGCGCAGGCCCGCCTGCGAGGCCAGCGGGTGGGAGGTGGCCACCACGTTGCGCGCCATCACGGGGCTGCGCAGTGTGGGGTAGGGGTTGGTCCATTGGAACGACATGAGGTCTCCTTTTCTTGTCGGGGATGAAAAGCGGGTGCGTGTCAGCGGTGGCGCGGGTCGAGTGCGTCGCGCAGGCCGTCACCCAGCAGGTTAAAGGCGAGCACCAGCAGGAAAATGGCCAGGCCGGGCCAGATGGCCATCCATGGCGCGTTGTCCATGAAGTTCTTGGCCGTGTTGAGCATGCTGCCCCAGCTCGGGTCGGGCGGTTGCTGGCCCAGCCCCAGGAAGGACAGGCTGGCTTCCGCGATGATGGCACTGGCAATGGTCAACGTGGACTGCACGATCACCGGCGCGGTGATGTTGGGCAGGATGTGGAAGGTGGCAATGCGCAGCGGCGAGCAGCCCACGGCGCGGGCCGCCTCGATGTAATCCTCCACCTTGATGGAGAGCACCTGCGCCCGCGTGAGCCGCACGAAGATGGGCGCCGCCGAAATGCCGATGGCGATCATGGCGTTGCTCAGGCTGGGGCCAAGAAAGGCGGCCAGCGCAATCGCCAGGATTAGGAAGGGGCAGGCCAAGAAGGCGTCGGTGATGCGGGAAATCAGCGAGTCCACCACGCCGCCGAAGAAGCCGGCGATCATGCCGATGGCCACACCGGTGACCAGCGCAATCGCCACCGACACCACGCCCGCCAGGATGGAAGCGCGCGCGCCCCACACCACGCGCGAGTACACGTCGCGCCCGAGTTCGTCGGTGCCGAACCAGAATTCGGCTGTGGGTGCCTTTCGGATCGCGCTCCAGCTGGCGGCGGTGGGGTCGTGCGGGGCCAGCCAGGGCGCGAACACGGCCATGGCCACAAACGCCAGCACCACCAGCAGGCCGAACATGCCGATGCGGTTGCGGCGCAGCTTCTGCCAGGCGCGGCGCCAGGGGCCGGCGTGCACGGCCGAAGCGGCGGCTGCCGGTGAAGCCAGCGAAGCGGATGCCGTTGAGGTGGGCGCGGAAGTGCTCATGGGGTCAGTGCCGCAGCCGCGGGTTGAAGACGAAGTAGGCCATGTCGGCCAGCAGGTTCAGCAGGATGTAGGCGGTGGCGGTGATCAGCACCACGCCCTGCACCACGGCGTAGTCGCGGTTGAACACCGCGTCGATGATGAGCTTGCCGAAACCGGGAATGGTGAACACCTGCTCGGTCAGCACCGCGCCCGAGAGCAGCGTGCCCAGTTCGAGTGCGGCCAGCGTGATCACCGGCGTGAGCGCGTTGCGCAGCGCGTGCTTGACCACTACCACCCGCTCGCGCAGGCCCTTGGCCCGGGCGGTGCGCACGTAGTCGGTGGCCAGCACCTGCAGCATGGAACTGCGGGTGTGGCGCATGAGCACGGCGGCAATGCCGGTGCCGAGCACGAAGGCCGGCATGACCATGGCCGCCAGGTTTTCACCCAGGTTTTCAAACGGGCTCACGTAGCCCGAAGCTGGCAGCCAGCCCAGCTCCACCGAAAACAGCAGGATCATCAGGATGCCGAGCCAGAAGTTCGGCATGGACAGTCCCGCCAGCCCGAAGACGGTGGCACCGGTGTCCAGCACGCTGCCGCGCTTCACGGCGGAGACAATGCCCGCCGGAATGCTGATGAGCAAAGCGATCAGCATGCTCATGAAAGCCAGCTGCAGGGTCACCGGCAACTTCTGCAAAATGAGGTCCAGTACCGGTTCCCCGGTGCGGGCCGACGCGCCCAGGTCGCCCTGCAGCACGCCGCCGATCCAGTAGCCATACTGCACCGGCAGGGGTTTGTCGAGGTTCATCTCGGCCCGCAACTGCGCAATCAGTTCGGGGTTCTGGTCTTCCCCGGCCAGGATCTGCGCCGGATCGCCGGGCAGCAGCTGCTGCAGGCCGAAGATGAGCATGGACACGAACACCAGCGTGGGCACCAGGGTGACCAGTCGGCGAATGAAGAATGCAAACATCGTTCGGACCTGCAGCGGGGCTTCGGTTCAGCTGAGCTTCAGCTTCAATTCATCTTGAGGCCGGTCAGGCGCAGCAGGCCATCCGGAATTTCGCGCACGCCGGTCAGCTTGGCGTTGTAGGCCCACAGCCAGTTGCGGTGGTACAGGTACAGGATGGGGTTGTCGGTCTGTGCGAACTTGGCCACCTGCTCGTAGGCCTTCATGCGGTCGGCCGGGGCCTGCTTGCTGCGGGCTTCGTTCAGCAGCGCGTCCACTTCCGGCTTGCAGTAGCCCGAGTAGTTCAGCGGCTGCTTGCAGGCCAGGAAGCTGTAGACGTTGCCATCCGGGTCGGCACGGCCGCTCCAGGCCAGCACGTAGGCGTCGAAGTCGCCCTTGTCGGCCAGGTTCAGCGACGTGGCGAACTCGGTGGACGCGATCTTCACGTCGAAGCCGGCTTCCTTGGCCATGGCCTGCACCACCTGCGCAATCTTCTGCGCGTCGGAAGTGGTGGGCGTCATGAGCGTGAAGCTCGGGTTGGGCACGCCGGCCTGCTTCAGCAGTTCCTTGGCCTTGGCCACGTCGCGCTTGGGCATGGGGCTTCCCTTGCTGTAGTAGGTGCTGGTGGGTGGCACCCACTGGTTGCCGGCCAGGGCTTCGCCGTCCATCACCACCTGCACGATGCCTTCGCGGTCCAGCGAAAGCTCGAAGGCTTCGCGCACGCGGTTGTCCTTGCCCAGCGGGTTGGCCTGGGCCTTGTCGCTCTTGGCGATGTTGATGGTGATGCCCTGGTAGCCGATCTCGGTGATCTTGCTCACCTTGAAGCGCGACTCGGTGGCCAGCTTGGCCACGTCGCTGGAGGCCACGCGCTCGATGTAGTCGAGCTGGCCCGAACGCAGGTTGGCCAGGCGCACGGTGGCGTCGGGGATGGGGGTGTACACCACGCGGTCGAAGTGGATGTTCGCCTTGTTCCAGTAGTTGGCGTACTTCTCGAACACGATGCGGTCCTGCGCCACGCGCTCCACGAACTTGAACGGACCGGAGCACACCGGAGCGTTGGCGAAGTTGGCGTTGTCTTTGGCCGCCTTGGGCGAAACCATCATGCCGGCGCGGTCGGCCAGCGCGGCCAGCAGCGGCGAGAACGGCGCGCTCAGGTTGAAGCGCACGGTGGTGGGGTCCACCACGTCCACGCTGTCCACCGGGCGCAGTTCACCGCTGCGGTTGGAACCCTGCAGGGTCTTGTGGCGCTCGATGTTGAACTTCACCGCAGCGGCGTCGAATTTTTCGCCGTCGTGGAAGGTGACGTCGGTGCGCAGCTTCATGGTCAGCGTCTTGCCGTCGGCCGACCATTCGTAGCCGGTGGCGAGCTGCGGCACGTAGCTGAGCTTTTCGTCCACGTCGATCAGCTTGTCGCACAGGGCCGAGAACACGATGCGGCCCACGAAGGTGCGGGCGCGCGTCGGGTCCAGCATGTCGGGGTCTTCGGCCAGACCCACGCGCAGCGTGGTCTGCGCCTGAGCGGCCAGCGGTGCGAGGGTGAGCAGCGCGGCGCTCAGCAGCGCCAGATTGCGGGTTTTCATGCTTCGATCTCCTGGTGGTTCAACAAGGTCAACACGGGGAAAAAACACCGTCAGCCTGCAGGGGCCAACGGAGCGGAAAAAGCGAACTGCAGCCGCTCCAGCCGCTGGCGGGAGGCGCTGGCTTCAGCGGGCGCGGTGGCCACGCGGGCTGGTGCGCTCAGCGGACTCAGTGGGAAATGGCAGGCCACGGCATGCAGGCTGTCGCCGGTGAGCGCGGGTGCCTTCTCGGCACACACCGGCTGGGCGTAGGCGCAGCGCGGGTGCAGGTGGCAGCCGCTGGGCGGCTTGATGGGGCTGGGCACGTCGCCGCCGAGCAGCTTGCGCTCGGGACGTGCGCCCGGCGACGGCAGCGGAATGGCTTCCAGCAAGGCTTCGGTGTAGGGGTGGCGCGGCGCGGCGAACACGCTGTGCTTGTCGCCAATTTCCACCACCCGGCCCAGGTACATCACCGCCACGCGCGTGGCAATGTGCTTGATGACCGCAAGGTCGTGCGCAATGAACAGGTAGGAAAGGCCCAGTTGCCGCTGCAGGTCCTGCAGCAGGTTGATCACCTGCGCCTGGACCGACACATCGAGCGCGGAAACGGCTTCGTCGCACACGATGAGCTTGGGCTCCACCGCCAGCGCGCGCGCAATGCCGATGCGCTGGCGCTGACCGCCGGAGAACTCGTGCGGGTAGCGGTTGGCGAAGTCGGGCCGCAAGCCCACCAGGTTCAGCAGTTCCTTCACCCGTTTGGCCTCAAAGCCGGCGTGCAGGCCATGCACCTTCAGCGGTTCGGAAAGGGTTTGCGCGATCGTCATGCGCGGGTTCAGCGACGCATACGGGTCCTGGAAGATCAGCTGCAGGTCGCGCCGCTTGGCGCGCATGGCCTGGCTGTCCAGCGCCATCAGATCGGCGCCTTCCATGTGCAGCGCACCGCTGGTGGGTTCGATCAGGCGCAGCAGCAGCCGGCCCAGGGTGGACTTTCCGCAGCCGGATTCGCCCACCACGCCCAGCGTTTCGCCCACATGCAGCGTGAGGTCCACGCCGTCCACCGCGCGCACGTGGTCGCTCACGCGGTTGAGCAGGCCCTTGCGAATGGGGAAATGTTTCACCAGGCCCTTGGCCTGCAGCAGAACAGGCTGGGAAGCGACAGGTGGTGCGCCGCTCATGCGCTCACCTCTGCTAACTGTGGCTGCATGGTGCCCAGCAACGCGTCCGGGTCCAGCGGCGCCTTGATGCAGGCCGAAGCGTGGCCACCCCCCAGTTCGCGCAGGGCGGGCCGCTCGGCGCGGCAGGCGTCGTCGGCAAACGGGCAGCGCTCGGCAAAGGCGCAGCCCACCGGCCGCAGGTGCGGCGGCGGCACCTGGCCGTCGATGGAGGCCAGGCGTTCGCGCTCGGCGTCCAGCCGGGGAATGGCGCCCAGCAGGCCCACGGTGTAGGGGTGCTGCGGCTGGTCGAACAGCGCAGCCACCGGCGCGCGCTCCACGATGCGGCCGGCGTACATCACCACCACTTCATCGGCCACTTCGGCCACCACGCCCAGATCGTGGGTGATGAGCACGATGGCGGTGCCGGTTTCCTGCTGCAGCGTGCGCATGAGCGAAAGGATCTGCGCCTGGATGGTCACGTCCAGCGCAGTGGTGGGTTCGTCGGCAATGAGCAGGCGCGGGTCGCAGGCCAGGGCCATGGCGATCATCACGCGCTGGCGCATGCCGCCGCTGAGCTTGTGCGGGTATTCGTTCAGCCGCTGTTCGGGCGCGGGAATGCGCACCTTGCGCAGCAGTTCCACGGCGCGCTCGCGGGCCTGCGCGGCAGACAAACCGCGGTGGCGCACCAGCCCTTCCATGATCTGGTCGCCCACGGTGAAGGCCGGGTTGAGCGAAGTCATGGGCTCCTGAAAAATCATGGCCATGCCGTTGCCGCGCAGGTCCTGCAGTTCGCGTTCGCTCATGCCCACCAGCTCGCGGCCTTCGAAGCGGATGGAGCCCGCGGCAATCTTCCCGTAGGGCTTGGGCAGCAGGCCCATGACCGAAAGGGACGTGACGCTCTTGCCGCAGCCGGACTCGCCCACGATGGCCAGCGTTTGCCCGGCGCTGACGGCAAAGCCCACGTCTTCCAGCACGGCCACTTCTCCGTCGTCACCGCTGAACACGGTGCGCAGACCGCTGACTTCCAGCAACGCGCTCACGGCGCAACCTGCCCCGACGCCCGGCGGCGTTCGGCGTGGAATTTTTCAATATGCGCTTCAATCAGCGGCCGCTCGGTGATGCCCGAAGGCCGGCCCCGCCCCGGCAGGCACTGCACGAACGGCAGGAAGCGCTCCAGGCTCTTTTCGTAAAGGCGGCGCAGTTCCACCAAAGGTTCGGCGTGGTCGTCCACGCGCAGGTCCAGCGCCGGGTAGTCTTCATCGGTATGCACGCGCAAGGCCGCAGCCTGCTTGCCGCGCTTGTCTCCGCCGGCCGCTTCGCCCGCGTCCATGGCAGCCAGCAGGCGTTCGGCCATGGGCCGGCCGGCCGTGGCCTGGTAGGCCTCGGCGGTGGCTTCAATCACGCGGGGGCCGGCCAGCATGTTGCCGGCCACGCTCAGGCCGTCCAGCACCAGGTGACCGCACCAGTCCACGCAGGCCGAGCCGGTGTGCGCCGCCCCCGGGCCGCTGACCGGCAGCAGGTGCAGCTGGCGCTGTTCCCGGCCATCGTCGGCGGCGGTCAGCATGGCAATGGTGGACGCCGCGTCGTAACCGCGCTCCATGGCTTCGATGCCGGCCGGGCCGTACAGCGGGTTCATGAGCGCCTGGGTGGACAGCGCCCCCACGTCGCGTCGGGTGTGCACGCACAAAGCGCCCACCGCAAAGAAGCGGCTGGCAATGGCCACACCCAGGTGACCGTGTTCGTCGCGAGCGAGGATGGACCAAGTCATGGGGCGGATCTGCGGGTGGCGGGACTGTGAAAGAGGGCTGACAGGATCACAACGGAACCAAAAAAACGGAATGCAGTAAACATTTGCTAGGTGGCGCACTCTAACTTAGCAACACCCGTGCCAGTGAAAAAACATCCTCAAATCATTGATTCATAAGGCATTTTTCTGACTTTGCCCATTTCACGCCGAATCTACAAAAGCATCGAGAGGGTCTGAGCGACGATCTTTCTGATGACATCTGGCATCTGAATCCCGCCTGCATTGCCGTTTGTGCGCCGATCATGTCAGTTTGGTTACTGCGCGACACACCGTAGCGCAAGTGACACGCAGGGCCCAGTCCGCACCATGCAGGTGCGCCCTGCACCTGTGCGGGGGGTTTTCAAGGGTCTTTGGGGGAAGGGGATGGGCCGTTGCAGGCAGGTTTCTACAGGCTCAGGCCGAACGAGACGGGGCTGGCTTCGAGTCGGAAGGCCCCGTTGTGGAATCCCGAACGAATACCCAAACTCCGTTCGCCCTGAGCTGGTGGAAGGGCTTACCCCGCGAACACGCGCTCCATTTCCTGCCGGAACTTCACCGCCGTGGCGTTCGCGTCAAACGCCACGTCGTTCCAGCTCACCGGCTGGCCGGCCTTAACCGGCTTGAGCAGCCTCACCCCGTGCGCCAGCCCCAGCGGCAGGCCGCCCAGCGCCAGCGATTCCTGCGCCGGCAACAGCTTGCCGTACACAGTGAAGCCACCCTCGCCGTCCAGCATTTCACCGGCCTGCAGGTCGCGCTTGGCGGTGGCCACCACATCGCCATGCCAGCACGTGGGCGCGCCGGTGGCTTCCTGCCGCACGCCGATGGACGCCACCGTGATGCCCAGTTCCAGCCCGATGAGATGGAACGGCTTGTACATGCTGGAATACTGGCCGCTCGGGTCGGTCACCAGACCGTACTCCTTGAAGCAGCGGGCCACGTACTCGCTGTCGGCGGCGAAGGTCACGTACACGCCCCAGCGCAGGTCGCGGAACACCGGCCGGGTGTCGCGCTCCACGCTGGAAATCACCTCCACCTGCCCGCGCTGGTCCAGGATGCCGCCGTGTTCGCGCGGCTTCAGGATGCGCGCCAGGTCGTCCACCCCCACGGCGGGAAACTTCAGGCCGCGCGGCGCGCTCAGGCCCGTGGCGTTGGCCACCGCCGCCATTTCAATGGCGCTCTTGGTGCCATCCAGAAAGCTGTTGAACATCTGCGGGTTCATGCCGCCCTTGGCCGCGTCTTCGGCGGTGAGGCCGTAGTGGTTCCACACCGTGTCGGGCGTGCTCTCGTGGTAGGCCGGCAGGTACTTGGTGCCCTTGCCCGCAGCCACCACCAAGAAGCCCGCCGCCCGCGCCCAATCCACCATTTCGCAGATCAGCGCCGGCTGGTCGCCATAGGCCAGCGAATACACAATACCCGCCTCATCGGCCTTGCGCTTGAGCAAGGGGCCAGCCAGCGCATCGGCCTCCACGTTCACCATCACGATGTGCTTCTGGTGTTCACAGCACGCCAGCACATGCGCTATGCCTGCCGCCGGGTTGCCGGTGGAGTCGATGATGATGTCCACAAACGGCGAAGCGATCAGCGCCATGTTGTCGTCAATGATGGCCGTGTGGCCCAGCTTGACCGCCTGCTCCAGCGACGTGGCGCTGTACGCCTCTTCTTTCCAGCCCACGTTCTTGAGGGCGGCTTTGGCCCGCACAGGCGACAAGTCGGCAATGCCCACCAGGTGAATGCCCGGCGTGCGCAGTACCTGAGACAGGTACATGGAGCCGAACTTGCCGGCACCGATCATGCCGACGCGAAGGGGCTTGCCCTGGGCAGCGCGCTGTTGGAGTTTGGCGTGGAGGTTCATGAAGCGGCCTTTCGCGTGAGGGTGAAGGTGGTTGGGCAGAATAATTCAATAGCAGGGATTGAGGGAAGCGTGTGCACGACCTGCACCTGTCGTTTAGTCTCCTGAGGTGAGGGGCTGGTAGGCAGCGACTGCCGTCATTCGCGGCCGGGAGTTGGGTTCACGGTGCCTGGCACGAAGCTGTCATCGGCTCACCCGGCGGCGCGGCCGCATCAAGACTGGTATCGAGGGAGCTGCGGCCATCTTGCTTGGCGGGCCGAAGTTTGCCCCGCCAAATCGCGGTCGAATGCCAGTTGCTCGAAGGGCCGAACTCACGCTGCCGACCCGAAGCTGCCTGTCGCTGCATGCGTGCCGAAGTCCGGTTTGCACCTTGACCATCCCGCCTTGGCATGTTAGGGCCTGGCACCGCTGCAACACGTCTTCCGCACGCTGATTTCACGGGGGTAGCCATCCGGTATGCTGCCGCCCATGTCATCCCACCCCAACCCCTCCATTGCACGTGCTGCAGGCTGGATGGCCGGCTGGCTGACGCTGATGGTGGTGATCGCTGTGGCCGGGC
>NZ_JAUSCF010000014.1 GCF_030651625.1 Hydrogenophaga sp.
ACCGAAGGCGAGAGAGGGGGGTCGCGCGAAGCGCGGCGGGACCAATGCCACCACCTCCGAGGATGAAGTGCCCCTGCCAAGGGCACCAAGGGTCCGGCTTGGCCGGCCCAAGGTGCCGCCCCCCTCCCGCCGAAGGCGAGAGAGGGGGGTCGCGCGAAGCGCGGCGGGGGGTGCCGCCTGTTATCCCCGCCTGCACTGGACAAGCTTGTGTATAACTCGGGGCAAGTTCTGTACGGCGGACGCAAGTAGCTGATCTGCCTGAAGAAAGCTCAGAGTGCCTGTTGAACAGGCAGCCGCCAAACGCGTTCGCTCTCCAGTGCGCCGGAGCACCACACACATGCATGAAGCGGCACGGTCCAGGGCAGCGACGGGCCGGCTTTGCCGGACGGCCAGTGCCGCCCCGGGGGGATGCTCACTTCAGGCCGGCGGCAGATGTTCCTTGAAAAACGCCAGCGTGCGCTTCCAGGCGAGTTTGGCCGCCGCCGCGTCATAGCGGGGCGTGGTGTCGTTGTGAAAACCGTGCTGGGTGCCCGGGTAGCGGTGGGCAATATACGCCACACCCGCTGCCTGCAGCGCAGCGGAATACGCCGGCCAGGCGGCGTTGATGCGCTCGTCCACATCGGCAAAGTGGATCATCAGCGGCGACTTGACCTTCGCCGCGTCTTCCACCGGCGGGTGGTTGCCGTAGAACGGCACAGCAGCAGCCAGATCAGGACGCTGGGTGGACAGCATGTGGGCAATACCACCGCCATAGCAGAAGCCCACCACGCCGATACGGCCTGAGCCATCGGGCCGCTTTTGCAGCACATCGGCGGCGGCCAGAAAATCCTGACGCGTCTTGCTCTGGTCCAGTTGGGCGAACAGCGCACGTGCCCGGTCTTCATCGCCCGGGTAACCGCCGAGCGACGTGAGCGCATCGGGCGCAAACGCCACATAGCCTTCCAGCGCCAGGCGCCGGGTCACGTCCTCAATGTGAGGATTGAGGCCGCGGTTCTCATGCACCACCATCACGCCCGGCAGCTTCTGGATGCCGCTCGCAGGCTTGGCCACGTACACCTTGATGGTGCCGTTCCCCTGAGGGGACGGCACTTCTTCCGTCACGATCAGCAGACGGGGATCGTCCTTGGCCACCACCTGGGCAGCCGCAAAGTTGGGGCTGAGCGCAGCGAGCAAGCCGGCCGCGGTGAGGCCACCCACAGCGAACTTGCCGGCACGATCAAGGAAGCCACGGCGGTCGATGTCGCCGTGAACGTAGGCGTCAAACAGGATCAGCAGTTCCTGATCAAAATCAGCGGCGGTGAGTCGGTTCATGCGGACCCCCTGCAAAAAAAATGCAGGATAGACGGAGTCCAGCAACCGACGTCAGGAAAACGCCCTTTATGGGTATGGATTTGTAACTGGTGCGGCCCTGCGTCAGAAGCCCCGGGGCCACATCGTCAGAAGCGATATGCACCGAACGCGATGCCTCAAGCCAGAGACACCGAGGAACCGGCTCTGCCGGGCCTCTGGTGTCGCCCCCCATACAGGGGGGTGTCGCCGAAGGCGACGCGGGGGGTTATGCATGAACTGCGGCCACCACGGGCTCCACAACAGGCCGCCCCAGGCGATCAGGCGAGGTGTATTCCTGCCGGTAAATTTCAAATGGCATGGTGTCGGCCGCCTCGATCTCTCGCTGCACATCCAGCGATTTGGCAGCCATGGCCTCGAAGCGGGCTTGTTGAAGCACGCTCCACGGGAGCGCAAGCAAGTCGGCGTGTATCTTGAGTGACTGCGCCCGCGCAAATGCGACAAACGAGTCGCCATGATCCTGGTGCATGGCGGCAAGCACGCGGGCAGAAGGCAAGGTGTCGGGGGCCTGCAAAGCGGCCAGAGCCTGGGAAACGGCATCGGCGTGTTCGGTGCCGCCCTGCGCGGCATCCAGCGCCAACGCGATCGGCTTCAAGCGTTCGATCAGTTCCTGCCCCCATTGCATCAGAGGCACGCTCTCGCCCTGGCGCAGCAGGCACAGGCCGGGCTCCCGGCCGCGCGCAGCGGTCAGGTGCTGGTTGTGCGCCATTTCATGGATTTCAGACGGGTTGTCGGGCGGGCTGTCACTGAGCAGGCAGTGCATCAGGAACACATCGAGAAACCGCAAGGTGGAAGCACCAATGCCAATGGTCTCGAACGGGTCGAGGTCCATCAGGCGCACTTCGATGTACTCGACACCGCGTTCGCGCAGCGCGTGAAGCGGGCGCTCGCCGGGAAAGATGACCCGCTTGGGACGGATGGTGCCGTAGAACTCGTTCTCGATCTGCAACAGGGTGGTGGCCAGCTGGTTATAGTCTCCGCCGGGATTGCGGATGCCCAGCGCTTCGTAGGCCGGCCAGGGGCGGGTCAAGGCATCGTGCAGCGAGGCGGCGTACCCTTCCAGGCTGTTGTAGCTCACCGCCAGCGAAGCCTGCGCCTCGCTCTGGTAGCCGAGGCGACCCATGCGCAGCGAAGTGCCATGCGGCATGTACAGGGTGCGCTCACCCAATCGCTGCAGTTCGTGCTCACGGCCTTCCACAAACGAAGAGCACACCGCGGGCGAGGCGCCAAACAAGGTCAGCAACAGGAAAGCGTGGCGACGGAAATTGCGGATCAGCGCGAAATAGTCTTCACTGGCCAGGCCAGGCAGCGACCAGTTGTAGTGAATGCCCGAAATCGTCTGCATGCGACGGCCGTATCGGTGCCCCAGTCCCATGCGGTAAACGCTCTTGGCGCGGCCCACATTGGACGAGCCGTAACGCCCCAGCGGAATGGTTTCGTCGGTAGGCAGACCACAGGGCATGCTGGAGGCCCAGAGCATCTCGTCACCCCCCGGGTTCTCTGGCTTGTGCAGGCTGCGCACGGTGAACTGGTGGACCTCCCGCAACTCGGCAAGGCACGCACCCACGCTGTCGTGTACACCGGTGATGAGTTCCAGTTGCGACTCGCTGTAGTCGGTGGTGATATGCGGATGGGTCAATGCGCTGCCCAGCGCCGCCGGGTGGGGCGTCAGCGCCAGGCGACCATCGGGCTGCGCGCGCAGGCTTTCTTTTTCAAGGCCGCGGCGCATGCCACGCAGGCGTTGGCCCGGGATGGCTTCCAGCCGTTGTTGGATTGAGGTCATACAGCGTGAGTTTTCGGGTCCGGGGGCGGAAGTTACCACGTGTAGCGGGTTCTTGCTGGCACCGCCTCTGCCAACCGCACCGCCATGGTGCACTGCCGAGACGACGGCTGCAAGTCCCCGGGACCCTATGCCCAGCGAATCAGGCAGGCAATGGCTCTGTAAAAGGGGCCATCCGTGCAGCCTCCCCGGCCTGGGTGTTCTGGAAGGCGGGTACGGTGCGATCAAACCAGGATTGAACGGCATCGGCGTCGTTGGTGAGGCGCAGGTCGTCAAAAGCCCGCTGCGCCTGCGGATAGTGCCGCCTCAGGTAATTGAGCCATTGCTTGAGGCGTCCGGCCCTATGGCGTCGATCGACCCGCAGTGCGACCTGCTGCCAGAACGCCAGCAGCAGGCCTGGCATCTCGCTCCAGGGCAAAAGCCCCTGCCCCTTGATGCTCAGCGCCAGGCCCGGATTGGTGACCATGCCCCGACCCAACATCAGGGCATCGCATCCGGTCACAGTCTGGCAACGCAGGGCATCTTCAACGGTCCAGATGTCGCCATTGGCGATCATGGGGATGCGCAGATGGGCGGGCAGGGACTCACGCACCTGGGCAATGCGGTCCCAGTAGGCGGGCGGTCGGTAGCCATGGGCCTTGGTGCGCGCGTGCACCACCAGTTCGTTGGCACCAGCTTCGGCGATGGCGATGGCGCACTCCTCGGCCCGACGGTCATCGTTGTAGCCCAGCCGCATCTTGGCCGACACAGGCAGCTGAGCGGGCACCGCCCGGCGAACCGCAGCCACGATGCGGCCCACCAGTTCAGGTTCATCGAGCAGCACCGCACCGCCCCTGCTCTGATTCACCGTCTTGGCCGGACAACCGAAATTGAGGTCGATGCCGTGGGGTCGCAAGCCTGCCAGGCGCGCGGCGTTGTCGGCAAGACAGGCTGGGTCTGAACCCAGCAACTGCGGGCGCACCGGCACGCCCGCGCGCGTGCGGCTGCCGTTGAGCAACTCGGGCACCACCCGCAAAAAGGCGCGTTCAGGCAGCACGGTATTCGTCACGCGGATGAATTCGCTCACGCAGCGATCGATGCCGCCAGTGCGCGTGAGCACATCGCGCAGAGTGGCATCGAGCAGGCCCTCCATGGGCGCGAGCAAAAGAATCATGGGGACCAGGAAGGTTGGATGGGAAGGGCCTTGAGCAGGCTCCTAGGGGGATTTTAGGTGGCTTGCCGCCTTTGGGTGCCTCCAGTACCATGCAGCGGCGGTCCGCCTGGGACCTTCAGGAGTGCAGGATGGGTGTTTCGTTTTCATCGTTTTTGGGTGCCTTGCTGTGCGGCGCTGCCTCTTTGTCAATGGCCCAGTTGGTCGTGCCTGGCGCAACGCCAGAAGTACCCACTTCGATCGACCCTTCAAGGACCCCACCAGCAGCTACCCCTCTGGCGCCGGCAGCCATCGGAATTCCCGCCAACGAAGCCAGCCGCATCGGCACCGTGAAATACGTGCAAGGCGCCATCCTGATAGGTCGCACGCCTGTCCAGCAGGTGCTGCGACCGGGTGATGGCGTGCGTGAAAGCGAGCGCCTGAGCACCGGCCCCGACGGCGCGGCCAGCATTCTTCTGCGGGACGGCACGGTGCTCACCATGGGACCCGACACCACCATGGACCTGAGCCGGTTCAACTTCGATTCAACCACCCACAAGGGCCATTTCGTGCTTGACCTGCTGCAAGGTTCGGTGCGCGTGATCACCGGTCTGCTGGCCCGCATGAACCCCGATCTGTTCAATGTGCAGACCCCGACTTCCGTCGTGGGCGTACGGGGCACCGACTTCATCGTTGATGCCATGGAGCCCTCATGAAGGTGCCTGCGGTTGCGCCCGCCGGCCTTGCGCTGCCCGCTGCGTGTCTTGCCGTGATCACGTCGCAACACGCGTGTGTCCGCCCACCCACCGCCCCCACTTGATCACCAGTGAATCTCATGCCGTCGCAAAGCGCCTTGGTGCGCACACTCAAGGCTGTTGCCGTGCTCTCATCCCTGGTCTGGATGTCTGCTTGTGCCCCGGTGTCTCGCGTGATTTTGCTGCCTCAGGCTGGTGGTGGACCCAGTGCGGTGGTGGTGCAGACGCCGCAAGCCGAGGCGGTACTCGACGTGCCCTATGGCGTGGCCAATGTGGCGCGCAGTGGCCGCGTGGGCACCGGCACCACCACGGCAGAAGAGGTGCGCGCCCAATACCCTCTCCTGCTGGCGATCGAGCCCATTCCACCCGATCGCTTCGTGCTGGAGTTTGAGCCCGGCACATCCGAACTGACCCAGGAGGCGCAAGCCCGCCTGGAAGACGTGATGGAGCGCGCCGGCAACCGTCCGGGGGGCGAAATCGTGGTGACCGGACACACCGACCGCCAGGGCTCCCTGGAATCCAATGACCAACTGTCGCTGGAGCGGGCGCTGGCTGTTCGTGCACTCTTCATAGCGCGTGGCTTTCCCCCTGAGCGGATCGAGGCCGTGGGGCGCGGTGAGCGCGAACCCCTGGTGCCCACGGAAGACGAGGTGCCTGAGCCACGCAACCGCCGCGCCGAGATTCTGGTTCGGTGATGGCAGGCACCGACCTGCCCGCCGCTCCTCCATCGCAGGAGCCTCTTGCGTCGAAGCTTCTTCCCCATCCTGCCCTGCAGGTGATCCATGCAGATGACGCGATGGTGGTGCTCGACAAGCCATCTGGCTTGCTGGCCGTGCCAGGCAGAGGCCCCGACAAGCAGGACTGCCTGAGCGCACGGGCGCAGGCCCGATGGCCCGACGCCCTGGTCGTGCACCGACTGGACATGGCCACCTCTGGCGTCGTGGTCATGGCCAGAGGGCTGACCGCCCAGCGCGCGCTGAGCAACGCCTTCGAAAAGCGAAGGGTGCACAAACGCTACATGGCCGTGGTGGCAGGCGAACCCGCTGATCCACCCACGGACGAAGGCTGGCACACCATCGACCTGCCGCTGGCGGTGGACTGGCTCAACCGCCCGCGCAGCATCGTGAGCTCCTTGCTGGGGAAACCCAGTGTGACGCGCTGGCGGCGAAGCGCCATACAAACCCCACTGCTGCACACGGGCTTGACAACGCGGTTAGAACTCGAACCTGTCACAGGGCGCACGCACCAGCTTCGTGTGCACCTGCAAGCGATCGGCCACCCCATCGTGGGAGACCGCCTTTACGCCACGCCCGAGCAACAAGCCATGGCTCCTCGGCTTTTGTTGCACGCCACCGAACTGCGGCTGGACCACCCGGTCACTGGCCAACCCATGAACTTCTCCAGTGCATGCCCTTTCTGAATCCAATGACATGACCCAGCACCACCTCACCATTCTCACCGGAGCTTCGCGCGGCATGGGCCTGGCCATGGCACACCAGCTTCTGGACGCCAACAGCCACCTGCTGTGCATCTCGCGCCAGGCCAACAGAGAGCTGGAAACGCTGGCCGTGCGAAAGGGTGCCGCCGTCACCCTGTGGTCGCAAGATCTGGCGGACACACAAGGCTCGGCCGAGCGGCTGCAAGCCTGGCTGAATGAACTGGACGCCAACCATCTGGCCAGCGCCACGCTGATCAACAACGCCGGTGTGATTCCGCACATTGGTCCGCTCGACGAATGCCCGCCCGAAGAACTGGCCAACGCCTTGCGCGTGGGTCTGGAAGCGCCGATGCAACTCACCGCAGCGTTTCTGCGCGCCACGGGCGCCTGGGTGGCCAGCGGCTGGCAGGGTCCGCGCAAGGTGCTGAACATTTCGTCCGGACTGGGTCGTCACGCCATGGCCGCCCAGGCACCCTACTGCGCGGCCAAGGCCGGCATGGACCATTTCACCCGATGCAGTGCGCTCGACGAAGCCCGGCGGCCGCACGGCGCCAAACTGGTGTCGTTGGCGCCGGGCGTGATCGACACCGACATGCAGGTGCAACTGCGCGCCGGCGATCCGGCCGCCTTCCCGGACCGCCAGCGCTTCGTGGAATTGCAGAGCCAGGGACAGCTCACATCGCCACAAGCCGCCGCGGAGCGGGTGCTGGCGTGGCTGGATCGTCCGGATTTCGGCGAGCAACCGGTGGCCGATGTGCGCGACTGAACGCAGGCCCGCCCGCTGCACCACCCATTGAACCGAGCAGCCCCATGACCACCCCTTTGCTTTTTCCCCGTCGTTCGTTTCTCTGCAGGTCCCTGGCGCTGGCGGGTGCCGGCTCGTTCCTTGGCACGGCGGGCGCCCAGGCCGGCACCGGGGCCGATTTCTGGGGCTTGCTGCGCGAGGGCGGTTGCGTGCTGCTGATGCGGCATGCGCAGACCGACCCCGGGGTGGGCGACCCCACCAACTTTCGACTGGGCGACTGCAGCACCCAGCGCAACCTCAGCGAGGCCGGGCGCGAACAGTCGCGGCGGGTGGCGGCGGCCTTTGCCCGTGAAGGCATCCGCATCGACGACGTGCGTTCCAGCGCCTGGTGCCGCTGCGTCGACACCGCCGAACTGGCATTCGGCAAGCACACGGTGTGGCAACCGATCAATTCGTTCTTCGGGCGCGGCGGCACGGGCGACAGCCAGACACGCGAAGTGCTGGAAGCGCTGAAAGACTTCAGAGGACCCGCCAACATCGCACTGGTGACCCACCAGGTCAACATCACCGGACTCACCGGTGGCTTCACGTCGATGGGCGAAATGCTGCTGACCCGGCCAGACCCTGCGAACCCTCGACAGCTTCGCGTGCTGGCCCGACAAAGTCCGTAGAGGCCCTGCGCGCACCATCGGTGGGGTCGATCCGCCCGGGGCGGCGGTCAGTGGCCGCGAAACGGCGTGGTCAGTTCCCGATGAATCTCCGAAGGCGCTTGCAGTGGCTTGACGGGCGTTTGTGTTGCCCTGCAAGTGGCAGCCATTGGTGCAGGCAGTGAGCGCGAGCCAGACGGCACGGGTGCCGATGGCCGGTCCCGGGCGAGAGGGTTGAATCGAACGCTCGGCGGGAAACCGGTCTTCATGCCCATTCCCGGTGAACAGCCAACGCGCAGGCTGGGGCAGACCGGTCGCAATTGATCCCCGTCAAGCGCCATGTGAGCTTTGCGGGGGTACGATGTGGCGTTGTCTTTACGGCAGATCGAAAAGCCGCCGTGAGGACGTGTGCAGCCCCCTCAATCCAGGAGTCTTTCATGAGCCGAGAAGTCGTCGTCGTCAGCGCCACCCGAACCGCCATTGGCACCTTCGGAGGCAGTCTCAAGGATGTGCCCCCCACCGAACTGGGGGCGCTTGTGGTGCGCGAATCGCTCGCACGCGCGCAGGTGGAAGGCAAGGACGTGGGCCACGTGGTGTTTGGCCATGTGGTCAACACCGAACCCAAGGACATGTATCTCTCGCGCGTGGCGGCCGTCAACGGCGGCTGCGCTGAGGCCACACCGGCCTTCAACGTCAACAGGTTGTGCGGGTCGGGTCTGCAGGCCATCATCTCCGCTTCCCAAAGCATTCTTCTGGGGGACACAGACATTGCCATCGGCGCCGGGGCCGAAAACATGAGCCGTGCCCCCTTCGCTTCACTGAACATGCGCTGGGGTGCCCGCATGGGCGACGCCAAGATGGTGGACATGATGGTGGGCGCCTTGCACGACCCTTTCCACACCATTCACATGGGTGTGACGGCCGAGAACATCGCGGCCAAATGGGGCATCACCCGCGAGGATCAGGACAGGCTGGCGGTGGAGAGCCACAACCGCGCGCAGCGCGCCACCACCGAGGGCCGCTTCAAGGACCAGATCGTGCCGGTCATGCTCAAGAGCCGCAAAGGTGAAGTGGCCTACGCCACCGACGAACACTTCCGCCCCGACTGCACGCTCGAAGACCTGGCCAAGCTCAAACCGGTTTTCCTCAAGGAAAACGGCACCGTCACCGCAGGCAATGCGTCGGGCATCAACGATGCAGCCGCAGCCGTGGTGCTGATGGAAGCCGGCGCGGCCAAGGCGCGCGGCCTGGCACCCATGGCGCGCCTGGTGGCGTATGCCCACGCGGGTGTGGACCCGAAGTACATGGGCATTGGTCCAGTGCCGGCATCCAAAATCGCGCTGCAGAGGGCGGGCCTCACGGTCAACGACCTGGACGTGATCGAAGCCAACGAAGCCTTCGCCGCCCAGGCCTGCGCCGTCACGAGAGACCTGGATCTGGACCCGGCCAAGGTCAACCCCAACGGATCGGGCATTTCGCTCGGCCACCCCATTGGCGCCACGGGTGCGCTGATCACTGTGAAGGCCTTGTACGAGTTGCAGCGGGTGCAGGGCCGCTATGCGCTGGTGACCATGTGCATTGGCGGCGGTCAAGGCATTGCAGCAATATTCGAGCGGCTGTAACTAGCCTCCCCCCGCGCCGCAGGGATGGAATCCCCCCCGCGCCGCCTTCGGCGTCACCCCCCAAAGGGGGGCGATGCCTGCGGCCCGGCGAAGCCGGTTCCACGGCATCTCTGGATGAAGGCACGTGCGCCGATCACACCATGGCATTCGTTGAGTGGATGTTTCTTTTCACATGAATCACGAACCCGTCGCTGCATCTGTATGGGCGCCCATGCTGGCGGAACTGGAGCGTGGCCTGCTGCAGCGCGATGTGGCAGCGCGGGCCTTGTTGCTGGCGGCTCTGGCGGGTGAGCATGTGCTTTTGCTGGGGCCGCCCGGTACGGCCAAGAGTGAGCTGGCGCGGCGGTTGCAGCGGCTGTTGCCGGGGGCGCAGTATTTCGAACGATTGCTCACTCGCTTCACAGTGCCGGAAGAGCTGTTCGGGCCGCTGTCGCTGCGCGCGCTGGAAAACGACCGCTATGAACGACTGACCGAAGGCTATCTGCCGGCTGCCGAAGTCGCGTTCCTGGACGAGGTGTTCAAGGCCAATTCGGCCATCCTCAACACCTTGCTGGGCATCCTGCACGAGCGTCAGTTCGACAATGGCAGTCAGCGCCTGCCCGTGCCCCTGGTCACGCTGGTGGGTGCCAGCAATGAACAACCGCAGGACGACAGTCTGCTGGCCTTCTACGACCGTTTTCTTTTGCGGGTGCCTGTGCAGCCGGTGGACGACGCGCATTTCGCCGCGCTGCTCACCACGCCGGTGAAGCGGGGCGGGGCCGTCCCAGCGAGTTCACATGTTGCTCTCACGCGTGTGCAAGCCTTGCGCGAACAGGCCCACGCAGCGGTGTTGGGCGGCAACGTGCTGAATTTGCTTCAAGCCGCCCGCCAGCACGCCACTGGCACCGCGCAAACCGTGTCAGACCGCCGCTGGCGCCAGCTGGTCGAACTGCTGAAGCTGCAGGCCGTCAGCAGGGGTGCCGATCAGGTGAGTCCGTGGGACCTGTGGCTGCTCCCTTTCGTGCTCGCCGCCGGGCCAGCCGACGTGGCCGGATGGACCGAGTTCTTCCTGCACCGGGTAGCCCACACGGCTCCCGTACCGCTGGAAGGGCTGGAGCGTGCGGTGGCGGCCTTTGAGCAGCAGCTCGACATCGAACGCCGCGCACCCGCCGATGCGCAAGACGACAGCGCGGGCAAGCTGGCGCTGGCGCGTGCCATCTCTGCGCCCTCCAGCGGTGAAAGCGAGATGGTGCGCATCACCAGTGATCGCGCCCAGCGCCGCTACAGCCCGGTGCACGTGGCTGCGAGGGTGCATCAGTGCGACATGGTGCTGGGACAACTGGACGATGTACACGAGGATTTCCGAAGCACCGCCGCTCAGGTGTGCCTGGAGGCTCGCAGACACGACTGGCTGCCACCCTCCTGGCTGACACAAATTGAGGCGGTGCATGAACAGCGCTGCGAACGCCTTGGGCAATGGCTGTCGCGGCTGAAGCTGGTACGCCAGGGTTTCTCTGCAATGCCTTTGAACGAAGAAGCCCATGCCACACCGCCCGAACCTGTGACGTGGTCCCACACATGAACACGGGCGCGGCCGCGCCCTACCACCACCTGGACAACCTGCCGCGAGAACTGTGGCGCTGGGCCGTGGTGTGCAGCGCCGGCCAGCCGGATGCCCGATTGCCGCAGCTTTTGCGCTGGCAGCGCGCACTCATGGAAGGCACGCTGCCGGACCGGGGTGATGACTGGGACGACCCGCAGGCCACCCAGGCGCTGCGCCCGGTGCTGATCGAACTGGAACTCACCCAACTCACCCAGGGCAGCGCAGCCCTCACACGCCAGCTGATGCAGAGCCTGCTCTGGCACCTTGACAGCCTGATCGACCGCGAACCTGGCGTTTCACGTGATGCCGCCATTGAACAGATGGCCATCGGGTTTCGCGACAGCTGGACACTGCAGCGGCAGGGCTGGGACGAGGTGCTCGCGCTGCTTCAGTCACTTGGCGATCTGGCGCATTTGCGCTGGGACGACCTGAAAGGCCAGCTCAGCCGGCGCGAATGGCAGGAAGCGCGCCGCATCGGTGAGTTGCTGCAGCGCCTGCCCAGCCTCGCCCGCTTCATCGACGGCGTGGGGCGCAGCCGCGCCGACCGGCAGCATTCGCCTGCGCCACAGGCCCAGGCGCATCGCTTGCCCCAGACCCAAGCCGCTCGCCACCCGGCCGACGAGCAGGAACGCCGACCCGAACCCACCGAAGTGGACGGTGTGCGCCGCTCGCGCACGCTCGCCCGCATGGCCGGCAGCGAAACCCTGAATCTCACGCACCCGGTGCTGCGGCGCCTGTGGCGCACGCGGTTTGCTGAAGCGCAGCTGCTCACTTACGACGACCGTGCTCGAAGCCCAACCAACCGTCCGCTGCCACGGCCCGACGCCAAGCCTCAGATCAACACACTCACACACGCAGGCCGTGGCCCCCTCGTCGTGTGCCTGGACACTTCCGGCTCCATGCGCGGCGCGCCCGAAAACGTGGCAAAAGCCTGCGTGCTGCAGGCCCTGCGCAGCGCCCACGCCAGCCGCCGTGCGTACCGCCTGCTGGCTTTTGGCGGCCACGACGAACTGCTGGAGCGTGAGATGGCCCTCGACGTAGCCGGTCTGGCCCATCTGCTCGATGTGATGGGCCAGAGTTTCGATGGCGGAACCGATGTGCAGACGCCCATGGAGCGCGCCATCGAGCTGGTGCAGACCACCGGCTGGGAAGAAGCCGACCTGCTGATCGTGAGCGACGGCGAGTTCGGCGTCACCCACGCCACACTGGCCCAGCTTCGGGATGCCAAACAGCGGCTGGCTCTGCGGGTGCACGGCATCCTGATCGGCGACCGTGAAACCGTGGGGCTGGTGGAAGTGTGTGACACGCTGCACTGGGTGCGGGAATGGCGGCGCTACGGCAGTGGCAGCACGGTGGTGGGAGACGATTTTTCGCCCGTGCACAGCCGCAGCCTGACCACGCTGTATTTCCCCAATGCCATCCGGCGTTGAGCGCCCGTTGTATCCTGCTGCCCCGACGACCCTTTCAGGTCGACGCTTATTTTCAGAATAACCCGGAGACCCCATGTTCACCACCGCAATCGCTGGCAGCCTGCCCAAACCCGCCTGGCTCGCCGAAACCGAAAAACTCTGGCCAGAGTGGAAAACACAGGGCCCCGAACTGCAGCAGGCCAAGGCCGATGCCACGCTGCTGTGGATCAAGGCACAGGAAGATGCCGGACTGGACGTGATCGGCGACGGAGAGCAAGCGCGTCAGCACTTCGTGCACGGTTTCGTGGAGCAGGTCGAAGGTATCGACTTCGAAAACAAGGTCACCATGGGCATCCGCAACAACCGCTACGATGCTCAGGTGCCGCAGGTGGTGGCCCCGCTGCGCCTGAAAGGTCGCGTGCATGCGTTTGAAGCACAGCTCGCACGCAAGCACACCAAGAAGAAGCTCAAGTTCACCCTGCCCGGCCCCATGACCATCGTGGACACCGTGGCCGACCGTTTCTACGGTGACAAGGTGAAGATGGCCATGGCCTTTGCCGAACTGCTGAACCAGGAAGCGCTGGCGCTGCAGGCCGACGGCGTAGACATCATCCAGTTCGACGAACCGGCCTTCAACGTCTACATGCAGGACGCCGCCGACTGGGGTGTGGCCGCACTCGAAGTGGCTGCGCGAGGCCTGACCTGCACCACCGCCGTGCACATCTGCTACGGCTACGGCATCAAGGCCAATGTGGACTGGAAGCAGACGCTCGGCGAGCAGTGGCGCCAGTACGAGCAGGTGTTCCCTGCATTGGCCAAGAGCAGCATCGACCAGGTGAGCCTGGAATGTTTCCATTCGCACGTGCCACCCGAACTGATGAAGCTGCTCGAAGGCAAGGAGGTGATGGTGGGCGTGATCGACGTGGCCAGCGACATCATTGAAACCCCCGAGCAGATCGCCGACACCATCGGCATGGCGCTGCAATATGTGCCCAAGGACAAGCTGATCGCCTGCACCAACTGCGGCCTGGCGCCCATGAGCCGCGAAGTGGCCATGGCCAAGCTGGAAGCCCTTGCGCAGGGCGCGGCGCTGGCACGGCAGCGTTACGGCGGCTGATGTCTGTGCGGCTGTCTGAGGTTCGGCACACCGGCGCTGGGCGTGTGTTGCCCCCCACGCTGCCTGTTGCGTCCCCAACGTCAGACAAATGCCTTTTCCCATGACCACCCGCAGCACCGTGGAACTGAGAGATCTGCAGATCGAAACCCGGATCGGCAGCGACGGCCCTGGTGTGCACGCACCGGACACGCACCTGCTCGACCTGACCTTGTGGATCGACCCCAGCCTTGTGCTGATCGAAGAGGACAGCATGTCACAGGTGTTTGATTACGACCCTCTGGTGGCCGAGATGGAGCGGCTGGCGCGCGATGGCCCTTACGAAACGCAGGAGCGCCTGGTCACGCGCATGGCCAAGGCTTGTGCCGACCATTCACAAATCGAAGCGGTGGAATTGGCTTTGCGAAAGGCACCCATCCGTGCCCGCTCGGGTTCGCTGGGCGTGCGACTTTATCTGGACGGAGCGGCTCTGGCCGAACTGCGGCAAGTACCGGGTTGATCCGGCTACTTGTAGACGGCCCGCTGATCGCTGAAGCGGCGCACACGCCGCCGCCATGCCCGGTAGCTGCCAGGAGCCAGATGCGTGCGCATCAGCACCTTGACCTGATCCGCGCCCAGCCCATGCGCAGCGCGTATCTGTTCAAAGCTGACGTCGTCGCTCAGCGCCATCTGAATGATTTCGCTGACGGCACCGGCGTCAAGCCGGGCTTGCGCAGCACTGCCTTTGGCATGGGGTGGGCGGATGAATGGCATGGCTGGACCGTACCGGCAAAAGGTAACCCTTGAGTGGGGACGGCCTCTGGCGATGGTCCGGCATCAAGAAAGGCAAGGCGCAGGATCAGAGGTCACTGACCAGGTGCATTCCGGTCACACGCGGATCACTTCGCCTTTCAGCGACCACAGGATCGCCAGCACCTCGTTGCGGGTGGCGGGCTCCACCCCGCATTTTTCCAGCGCGTCCATGGCATCGTCGATCACGGTGATGAATTCCTGCTCGCTCACGTTCATGCCCTTGTGGGTGGTCAGCATGTCCTGGCCCGAATAGCTCTCGGGTCCTCCAGCACCAGCGCAGAAAAACTCGACCACGCGGGTTTCGACCCTTTCAAGGTCCGGGCTGTTTTCGTAGCGGGTCTTCACCAGCGGGTTGGCCAGGTGGTTCTTCATCAGCTCGCGGGTGATGCGGGCGATGCCTTCTCGGCGACCGAGGCGGTCGTACAGGGTTTCAGCAACGGCGTTCATGGCATGTGCTCCTTGGATGGGAAGATGGACAGATGGATGTAAAGGTCGCCGGGTCAATCAGGCCCGCAAAGCCTGCAACCACGAGGCGTACTCGATGTCTCCCGGCTCGGACTCGCCAGTGCAAAGCTCGCGCTGCGATTCGTGCAGCCTCTGCGAATGCGCCTGATCCGGTGCACGCATCGAAGCCCTGGTCGGCGGTTGGGGCTGGGTCGGAACGGCAGGGGCGCCGGATGGAAAAGTCTGGCTGAACTGAAGGGAGTTCATGGTGCTCTCCTGTTTTCAGACAGGTCGGGATTGACCTGCCGGAGGCGATGTTGCGCACCCGGTGTTCCTGAAACGTTCCCGGCCCGCCAGGCACTTGCAGACTGGATCCGGTAGCGAGACACTGCGATGCATGACCGCTGCTGCGCTTCAGTCCCCTCCCGATGCACCTGGCCACCTGCGGGTGACTCTGCTGGGTGGATTTGCGGTATCGATCAACGGTGTAGAAGTTCCGGTCGAGCGTTGGTCTGGCTTGCGCGCCACCCATCTCGTTCAACTGCTGAGCCTGCAACCCCGGCACCGCGCCACCCGCGATCAGGTGATCGATGCACTGTGGCCCCAACTCGAGCCCGATGCGGGCGCGGCCAACCTGCGCAAGGCGCTGCATCACGCGAGGCAAGCCCTGCGTCGCCATGACAGCATCGAGCAGCAGGCCGGCGAACTGGTGCTTTGGCCGCAAGGCACCCTGGCGGTGGATGCCAACGAGTTCGAGCAACGCGCCCACAGCGCCCTGCGCCATCGAGACCCTGCTGCCTGTGCCGACGCCGCCGGCGCCTACGCGGGCACGGTGTTGCCCGGCGCACAATTTGAGGCGTGGACGGAACCGGCGCGCGAACGCCTGCGGGCGCGCTACCTTGAACTGCTGCGCGCCAGCGCCCAGTGGGCCGCGCTGGCCCAACAGGAACCCACCGACGAAGGCGCACACCGTGCGCTGATGCAGCAGGCGCTGGATTCGGGCAACCGGGCCGCCGCGCTGCAGTGGTATGGGCGTCTGCGCGAAGCACTGCAACAGGCGTTGGGCGTGTTACCCGACCCACAGACAGAGGCGTTGTACGAGCGCTGCGTGGCGGGTCTCCAGGCCACCGGGCCGGCTTTCGTGGGGCGATCGACGGAGTTGGGTCGGCTGGCTGCCTGCCTGGCCGCACCAGCGGTAGAGCGCCCGGGCGGCCTGTTGCTGCGTGGCCCACCCGGCATGGGCAAGAGTGCCCTGTGCCGCGAAATAGCCGCCATGGCGCGACAGCGGGGCTGGCAGGTGCTGAGAGTGGACGCTGCCCAGAACAGTCGCGCCTACGCCGTGGTCGCGTCCATCACCGAGCACCTGGTACTGGGTGACCGCGGGCTGCTGGATCGCATCGGCCACGTTGCCCGCGCGGTGCTGACGCAGATCAGCCCGCTGGCGGCACCAGCGGACAGGCTGCCCGGTCCGCTCGGGCGCCACCAGGTGGTGGGCGCCATTCGCCGCCTGCTGCTGGCAGCGATGGGAGACGACCCTTTGCTGCTGCAGATCGACGATGCGCACCTGATCGACGACGCCGATGCAGACGTGCTCCTGCAACTCGCCATGGCCGGTGCCCCCTTGTGCGTGTGCCTGTCCACACGGCCGCTGGCGACAGACAGTGTGTTGGGACGCGGCGTGGGTCGCCTGCAACGCGCCGGCGTGCTGGAGGTCTTCGATCTGGCACCTCTGACCAACGAAGAATGCCGCCGCCTGATCGACCGCGCCGCCGACCCACCGCTGACCGACCAGTTGGCGAACCGTATTGTCCAGATGGCTCAGGGTCATCCGTTCGCAGCAATCGAGCTCGCGCGCTGCCCAAACGTCGGCGCTGAGCACGCCCTTCCGTCCAGCGCCTTCGAGGCCATCACTGCGCGGCTCTGCGACGTGCCTCCCAGCGCGCAGGCCTTGTTGCGCTGGCTGGCGTTGAGTGGCGACGAATGCGAGGCCGTCTTCGTGGAGGCGCTGGCCAGCCAGGCCCAGGTGCCGGCGCTCTCGGCCCTGGATGACGCGCTGGCCGCCGGCGTGCTGGTGATGGCAGGCAGTTGCTACCGGTTCCGGCATGAACTGGTGCGACAGGCCCTGATTGGCCAGCTGGCGCCGCACCACCGGATGAAAATGCACCGCCAGATCGCCAACGAACTGGCCGAGTGCGGCGCTGCACCAGCCAGCGTGGCCCGGCACTGGCTGGAGGGCGCACAGCCGAAGCAGGCATTGCCTTGGCTGCTCACGGCCGCGCAGGACGCGGTACGTCTGGCCGCCTTCAGCGACGCCTTGCGACACCTCGATCAGCTGCTGGGCTTGCAACCCGATCACGCGGACGCCCTTCGATTGCGGGCCGAGGCACTGGACGCCCGGGGCGACCCGGCGGCGCTGTTTGCCTACCGGCTGGCGGCCACGGCGGCCAGCGAGACCGAAAGCCACAACCTGCTGGCGAAAGCCGCACTGGCGCAGGTGAAGCTGGGCGATCCCAAAGGCGCGCTGCTGGCGCTGGAAGGAGTCAACCCCACATCGGTGGAAGGTCGCCTGTGCGAGGCGCTGGCCTACAGCGGTGCCGCGGCGCTGGGCGCCACCGATCCGGCCATCGGCACCGCCAAATCGGCCGTGGCCCGACGTCTGGCGCTCGCCTCGGGCGACACCTCGGCTCTGGTGGTGGCGTCCTGGGCGCAGGCAGCGGCGGCGCACGCGCGCGGGGAGCTGCATCGCAGCGTGTGGGCCGACCTGCAGGAAACCCGTCATGTGCCGCACCTGGCGCTGCGGGTGTTCGATGGCCATCTGTGCATCACCCAGCGCTTTCTCTACGGCGCGCGACCCTACCCCGAAGTGATCGCCTTCGCCGATGCCTTGTCGACGGAAGCTCAGCGGCTCGGCGCCGCGCGGGGCCACGCGTTCGGCACCACACTGCGCGGCGAAGCCGAATGGCTGGCCGGCGATCTGATGGCGGCAAGACAGCACCTGGAAGAAGGCGCCCGGCTGCACCGCGCCCTGGGTGGTGCGGTGGGTGAGGCTTTGTCTCTGCAGCGGCTGGCCGAGGTGGCCCTGCAGGAAAAGCGCCAAGAAGAAGCGCGCGACCTCATCGACCAGGCACTCGACGTGGCGCGCCAGACCGACATCGGTTTTCACCTGCTCGACCGCATCTACGGCACCCGCATCCAGCTGCATGCCGACGACCCCGACGCAGCGCTGCACGTGATGGAAGACGCCAGCGAGTCGGTGCGCGGACCGTTGGAGACCTGCCCGGGGTGTCGCATCACCTTCGCCGTGCCGGCCGCCATCGCCGCTGCGCGCGCTGGCGAAATCGATCTGGCCGAACAGCACGAAACGCAATGCGCCTACCTGGCCCAGGTGGTGATGCGCCTGCCCGCCTGGTACGCCGCGCACGACGAGGTTCTCGGCCACATCGCGGCGGCCCGCAAGGGACGGTCGCATGAACTGGCCACCAACCACTTTGCCGCAGCGGCCCAACGCTTTGCCGCTGCTGGTCAGCCGTTCGATACAGCCCGCTGTGAAGCACTTTCAAGGGGCGATCCAGGCCGGATCAGCTGAAATCGATCCTGCTGCCCAGAGGCCGCTCAGCCAAAGCAACGGTCACACCATCCGTCGTCGCTTGACCGACATCAAGTGTCTTGGACTCCGAGTGTGTTCGAATGCCTCTCGAGGTTGAGGGAAGGATCGCTGCCGGGCGCGTTACCCGGGATCACACCCTGAGCCTTGCCCGCAGCACCCCAGACGGAGACCGTGATGAACGACGCTTCGCCCAAGACCGACCCTGTTTTCTCCGCACAAGGCCTGACCAAGGTCTATGGCGAAGGCCCCACCGCCGTGCACGCACTGCGCGGCGTGGACCTAGACATCGTGCGCGGTGAATTCGTGGTGTTGCTGGGGGCTTCGGGCAGCGGCAAGTCCACCCTGCTCAACATCCTGGGTGGACTCGACAGCGCCACCGACGGCACCGCCCGCTGGACGCACCAGGGACAGATGCACGAACTCACCGGCGCCAGCGACGCCGAACTCACCCGCTACCGACGCGAGCACGTGGGCTTCGTGTTCCAGTTCTACAACCTCATTCCCAGCCTGACCGCGCTGGAAAACGTGGCCCTGGTGACCGACCTGGCCGAAGACCCCATGCCGCCAGAAGAAGCCCTGGCGCTGGTGGGCCTGGAGGGGCGCGTGAACCACTTCGTCTCCCAGCTCTCGGGCGGCGAACAGCAGCGGGTGGCCATTGCCCGCGCCATCGCCAAGCGGCCCGCCGTGCTGCTGTGCGACGAACCCACCGGCGCGCTGGACTGCGCCACCGGCGTGATGGTGTTGCAGGCCATCGAACACGTGAACCGGACCTTGGGCACCACCACCGTGGTGATCACGCATAACGCCCCCATCGCCGACATGGCCGACCGCGTGCTGCGCCTGGCCGACGGCCGCATCGTGGACACCCACGTGAATGCGCACAAAGTGGCCGCGTCCACGCTCAAATGGTGAAGCGCGTGCAAGCATGAAAGCACTGGACATCAAACTCTGGCGCGACCTGCGCCGCCTGCGCACCCAGGCCATCACCATCGCCGTGGTGGTGGCCATCGGCGTGGCCGGGTTTGTGGGCATGTTCTCGGTGCACGAATCGCTTCAGACCTCTCGTGACAGCTTCTACCAAGACAACCGACTGGCCGATGTGTTCGCCAGCGTCAAGCGCGCTCCCTTGCACCTGCGGCAGCGGCTGGAAGCCATTGATGGTGTGGCCGAGGTGCGACTTGACGTGACCATGGACGCGCAGATCGCACTGCCCGATGCCGACGCCCCGGTGACGGGCCGCTTCATCGGCCTGGACCTGGTCCAGGTGCACACCCAACGCCAGGGGCTGAACGCGCTCAGCTTGCGCAACGGGCGCTGGCCCGAACGGGGCCACGCCCTGGAAGCGGTGGTGAGCGACCGCTTTGCCACCGCACGCGGACTGCAACCGGGCCAAAGCGTGCGGGCCATCCTCAATGGCCGCCTGGAACAGGTGCACATCGTGGGCACGGCGATTTCGCCCGAGTATGTGTTCGCCTCGCGCGGTGGCGCGCCTGACGATCAGACCTTCGGCATCTGGTGGATCGACCAGGAGCGCATGGTGCACGCGGCCGACATGCAGGGCGCGTTCAACCAAGTGTCGCTGCGCCTGGAGGCAAACGCTTCCGTGCCCGCAGTGAAAGACCAGGCCGACCGGCTGCTGGACCCTTTCGGCACGCTCGGTGCCGTGGGTCGCGATCAGCAGCTCTCGGCCAAGATCGTGAGCGACGAGCTGGCGCAGCTCAAGGTGATGGGCACCGTGCTGCCCGCGATTTTTCTTGCGGTTGCCATGTTCATCCTCAACGTGGTGATCAGCCGCCAGGTGGCCACCCAGCGCAGCCAGATCGCCGCCTTGAAGGCACTGGGCTATGGCGACCGAGCCATTGCCTGGCACTACATCCAGCTGGCCATGGTCATCGCTGGTCTCGGGGCGCTCGCCGGATTGGCCCTGAGCCTGTGGATCGGTCAGCTCATGCTGGGCCTCTACGACGAAGTGTTCCGCTTCAACCGGCTGGCCTACGTCACCACACCCTGGCTGGTGGCGGTGGCTGCGGGGATCACCGCTGGCGCAGCGGCATTGGGCACCTGGACCGCCATTCACGCCGTGGTGCGCCTCAAGCCCGCGCAGGCCATGCAGCCGCCGTCGCCACCCACCTATCGCCGCACGCTCGTGGAGCAACTGGGCCTGGGCCGCTTTGTGCGCACCGGTGCGCTCATGGTGATCCGCAACTTCGAACGCCGCCCGCTGCGCGCGGCGTTCACCGTCACCGGCATCGCGCTGGCGGTGGCGCTGCAGATTTCCGGTGCCTTCTGGCTCGACGCCATTGCGCACATCGTGGACACCCAGTTCCGCCAGGTGCAACAAGGCGATGTGCTGGTGAACTTCGACAGGCCGGTGCCCCTGTCAGCGACGAACGATCTGCGGCGCCTGCCTGGCGTGATCAACGCCGAACCCTATCGAACCGAACCCGTGCGCATGCACCTGCGCGGCCGCAGCGAAGACGCCGCCATCCTGGGGCTGGTGGACGATGCACAGCTGCTGCGCGTGGTGGACGAGCAGCGCGGTCCGGTGGCGCTGCCGGCCGAAGGCCTGGTGATGTCGTCGCTGCTGGCGCGCTCCATCGGTGCCCGGACCGGTGACCGGGTCGAGGTGGAATTCCGCCTCTGGAACCAGACGCGCACCACCGTGGCGGTGGTGGATACCGTGCAGACCATGATGGGCAAGCAGGCCTACATGCAACTGGATGCGCTGAACCGCTTGTCGCGCGACGGCGCGGGCGCGATGGAGGCCGCGCTGCAGGTGGACCCGCAGGCCATGCCGGCGTTCTGGGCTGCCGTGAAGGCCGCCCCGCTGATCAACGCGGTGTTTGACAAGGCCGGCACCATGGCCAGCTTCAACGAAACCACCTCGCGCAACATGGGTGTGTTCAGCGGCATCCTCACACTGTTTGCGGTGGCCATGGCGGTGGGCATCGTCTACAACGCCGCGCGCATCACGCTCTCGGAGCGGGCCTGGGAACTGGCCAGCCTGCGGGTGCTGGGCATGACGCGGGCCGAGGTGTCTGTGCTGCTGCTGGGCCAGCTGTCGGTGGAGCTGCTGGTGGCCCTGCCCATCGGCTGCGTGGCCGGCTGGGCGCTGGCCACGCTGATGATGCGCCTGATGTCGTCCGACAGCATCGATTTCCCGGTGGTCATCGAACCATCGACCTATGCCATGGCTGCACTGATCGTGCTGGCCGCCGGTGTGGTGAGCGCGCTGATGGTGCGCCGCCAGATCGACCGGCTGGACCTGGTGGCCGTTTTGAAAGTACGCGAATGAACACCAACAAGAATCGAAGCAACGGGCTGCGCCGCTGGGCACCCTGGGCCCTGGCCGCCGTGGTGGTGGTGGGACTGACCGTCTGGGCCTTTCAGCCTCGGCCGATGCAGGTGGAGGTGGCCAGCGTCACGACGGGCCGCTTTGAGCAGGTGCTGGAAGAAGACGGCCAGTTGCGGCTGAAGCAGCGTTACGGGATCGCCGCGCCCACACAGGCAGAACTGCTGCGGCCCACATTGAAGGTGGGCGATGCGGTACAAGCCGGCGACGTGGTGGCCACGCTGGCACCGGCCGCGCCCCAGATGATCGACACCCGCACCCGGATGGTGCTGCAGCAGCGCGTGGGCAGCGCAGACGCCATGCGCCGGGCTGCGGCCGCCCAGCTGCTGCGGCTGCAGACCGCCCAGGCGCAGGCCGCCCTGGAAGCCGAACGCGCCGAAAAACTCGCCCGCGACCAGTTCATTGCGCCCTCAGCGCGTGACCAGACGGCATTGGCCCTGCGCTCGGCCCAACAGGCGCTGGAAGCCGGCCGCGCCGAAGTGCGCGCCGCCGAATTCGCCCTGGCAGAAGCCCGCGCCGCGCTCGCCCAGTCGGAACCCGCCAAAGGCGTCCGAACCGATGGACTGTGGCAATTGCGCAGCCCCGTCAGCGGCCAGGTGATCAAGCTGCACCAGGACAGTGCCGTGACGGTTCAGGCAGGCCAGGCGCTGCTGGACATCGGCGATACCCGAGCGGTCGAAGCGGTGATCGATGTGCTCTCGACCGACGTGTCGCGCATTGCCACAGGCGCTCCAGTCGCGTTGTCACTGGGCGCTGCCACGCCACCACTGCAGGGCCACGTGAGCCGCATCGAACCGGTGGCTTTCACCAAGGTGTCTGCGCTGGGCATCGAGGAACAACGGGTGAATGTGATCATTGAAGCCACGGCCCCGGACACGACAGCCGTGCCAGGCACCTTGATGGGCGAAGGCTACCGGGTCGATGCCCGCATCACTGTGTCGTCACATGAAAACGCGCTGCTGGTCCCCACCGCGGCGCTGGTGCGAGACGCAGATCGGTGGCGCGTACTGGTGGTCGAGGCCGGACGCACCCTGGCCAGGCCCGTCACCGTGCTGGACCGCAACGCCGACATGGCCCGGGTGGAGAGCGGTGCGCCAGACAGTGTGAAGGAAGGCGATCGGGTCGTGCTCTACCCCGGCACCACCATTCAGGCGGGTCAGCGGGTGAAGACGAGGGAGTGAGGTTCCTCAGATGCGAGGGCACGCTCGCCTGAGAGGTAGCCCGCCCCCGATCCCGCCCCCGCCGTGTGGCCGGGCTGAGCAGCGCAGGGGCGTGGGGACCAGAAATTCGCATGTCCGAAGGCCGCGCAGCGGACAAGTTTGCAAATTTCCCCCACGCACCGAGCAGCGCAAGGAAGCCCGCAGGGCCCCGGACTTCGGCTCGCCTTTCTTTGGCCTACGTTTGGTGTTTGCGTAACTTTGCTTCGCAAAGTGAGCAAACCCCGCGCGGTACGCGCCTTTGGCGAACAAAGAAAACCCGCTACGGGGGTTTCATCAAAGGCAGGTTGCCTGCCGGGG
>NZ_JAUSCF010000019.1 GCF_030651625.1 Hydrogenophaga sp.
CGCAAGCCATCGCGGCCTACCCGGGCACCCAGGCCGTCGCCCGCGTGCCCACGGGCGATTCGGTCTTGATCAAGCAGTACCTGGACGTGGGCGTTCAGACCCTGCTGGTGCCCATGGTCGACACACCCGAGCAGGCCGCGCAGCTGGTGCGTGCGTGCCGCTACCCGCAGGACGATGGGCAGGGCGGCATTCGCGGCATGGCCGGCGCGCGCGCTTCCCGCTGGGGGCGTTTTCCGAACTACGCGAAAGAGGCGAACGCGCAGGTCTGCCTGCTGGTACAGGCGGAGACCCGCGCCGCGCTGGAACAGCTCGACGCCATCGCCGCCACCCCCGGGGTCGACGGCGTGTTCATCGGCCCGGCCGATCTGTCGGCTTCGATGGGCCACGTGGGCAACCCCGGCCACCCGGAGGTGCAGGCCGCGATCGAAGATGGCATCGCGCGCATCCTGCGCGCCGGCAAGGCGCCCGGCATCCTGACCAGCGACGAAGCCCAGGCCCGTCACTACCTGGCGCTGGGCGCGGTGTTCGTCGCGGTGGGGCTGGACACGCAGATCCTGATGCGCCAGACCACCGATCTGGCGGCGCGCTTCAAGGGTTTGGATGCCACACCTGCGCCGGCCAAGGGCGCGGTTTACTGATCGATCTTCAGGAGGTTCCATGAATGCTGCCCTGCAACCCGACACCGTGCTCCCCGCCGGCATGCACCCTGACGAATGGGCCGCGCGCCTGGAGCTCGCCGCCTGCTACCGCGTATTCGCCATGCTGGGCTGGACCGAGATGATCTACAACCACATCACGCTGCGCCTGCCGGACAGCGTGGGAGCAGGGGGACGCCCCGCCGCCGGGCCGCCCCAAGGCGGGGCAGCCCCCTCGGGGGGCAGCGACCCGCGCGAGCGGCGGAGCGTGGCCCCCAAACAATTCTTGATCAACCCCTTTGGCTTGCACTACAGCGAAGTCACTGCCAGCAACCTCGTCAAGATCAACCTGGAAGGCGAGGTGCTCGATGGCTCACCACACCCGGTCAACCCGGCCGGTTTCACCGTGCACGCGGCCATCCACGACGGTATCGAAGGCGCCCACTGCGTCATGCACACACACACCACCGCCGGTGTGGCCGTCGCTTGCCTCAAAGAAGGCCTGCAACAGACCAACTTCTACACCGCGCAACTGCACGGCATGGTGGCCTATCACGACTTCGAGGGCATCACCATCCACGCTGAAGAGGGGCCTCGCGTGATACATAGCATCGGCACCAAGCCTGCTGTGATCTTGCGCAACCACGGCCTGCTGGCCTGGGGTGCCACGCTGCCGCAAACCTTCGCCATCCTGTGGACGCTGCAGCGCGCCTGCGAAATCCAGCTCGCCACCTTCAGCATGGGCGGCGCGCAGGCGGCCATTCCCGTGGCTGAAGCCGTGGCAAAAAAATGCACCCGCGACGCGCTGCAGTTCAACCCGAACCATGGCGCTGGCCGTGACGTGTTCGATGCCCTGGTGCGCCAGGTGAATCGCATCGACACCAGCTACCGCGACTGAATCTCCAACTTCTTCCGAAAGCCCCCACATGCCAGACGCACAAGCCCCCTCTTTTCAACGCGTGACCATTGTGGGCGCCGGTGCCATTGGCGGCTGGCTGGGCGTGCATCTGGCGCAGGCCGGCTGTGGCGTGAGTGCATTGGCCCGTGGCGCGACCTTGGCGGCGCTGCGCGAGCATGGGCTGCGCTTGCACCAGGGCGGTGTCCTTCGGCAGACCGCCGTCAACGCTTCGGGCAGTGGCGAAGAGCTGGGCGTGCAGGACCTGGTGGTCATTGCCGTGAAAGCCCCTGCACTGGCCTCGGTCGCGGCAACGATCGGTCCGCTGATCGGCCCGGATACGGTGGTACTCACCGCCATGAACGGCGTGCCCTGGTGGTTCTTCGAGGGCTTTGGCGGTGCGCTGGCTGGCACACCGCTGCAGGCCGTTGATCCAGGTGCCCGCATCGCGCAAGCCATCCCGGGCCGGCACGTGATCGGCGGCGTGGTGCACGTGAGCTGTTCGGTGGATGCGCCCGGCGAGATCCGTCACCACTTCGGCAATGGCCTGATTCTGGGAGAGCCCTCTGGCCAGTCCAGCGAGCGGCTGGCTACCCTGGTGGCGCTGCTGCAGCGCAGCGGTATTGCCACCACCGCGTCGCAGCAGATCCAGAAAGACGTCTGGTACAAGCTCTGGGGCAACATGACGGTCAACCCCGTGAGTGCGCTCACCGGCGCCACCACCGACCGCATCCTGGGCGATCCGCTGGTGCGCGAGTTCATCAGCGCCGTCATGCTGGAAGCCAAGGCCATTGGCGAGCGCATCGGTCTCCCCATCGACCAGCAACCGGAAGACCGACACGCGGTCACCCTCAAGCTGGGCGCGTTCAAGACTTCCATGCTTCAGGACGTGCAAGCCCGCCGCCCGGTGGAGCTGGACGCCCTGGTGTCCGCGGTGCGCGAACTGGGGCAGCTCACTGCTGTGCCCACACCGTTCACCGACGCGTTGCTGGGCTTGTCGCGCCTGCAGGCCCAGACGCTGGGCCTGTATCCCTTGGCCGTCGCGCAGCAGGGTTAGCCCCCTTCCGGTGGCCAGGCCGCGCAACCAGAATCGCAGCATGCCCGCCACCTGGACCTTCGACGCGCCCCACGGAGGCCAACTGCTGCCGGCAGCCGCCGTCGCTGGCCTGCTTGAAGTGGCCAGCGCGCCACTGAGTGCCGAACGCCTTCTTCGTGCCATTGAACCGATGGTGCCGGTGGAGCACCTTTCGCTGGTGTCCTTTCGGCGGCACACACCCGAACTGATCGAAGGGTTTTCTTCGCATACCCGTGATCGCAACGTGGTGGCCGAATGCTTCGCCATATACCGTCGAAGCTACTTCCGCAGCGACGCCATCATGAGCATGGCCGACCAGGTCGCGCACCGTCCAGCGCGCGAGGTAGCGGTGATGCATTGCAGGGCCGACGAACTGCCCGTGGCTGGTTGGCGCGACGACATCTATGTGCGTGAGCGTCTCACCGAGCGTTTCACCCTGTTGCACGCGCCAGCACCCGGTGCGGTGCAGGCCATCCACCTGTACCGGGACCACCGGCATGGCCAGTTTCAGCCGCACGAGATCGAGCAGCTGCTGGCGCTCGCGCCGCTGTTGCGGCAGGCGCACCACGCCGCGCTGGGGGCAGGCGCGGCCATCGCGGACCGACAGGCGCAGATCGCCCAGGCCGCAAGGCGGCTGGAGCGACTGGCCCCTGCGCTTTCGCCGCGTGAACGGGCTGTGTGCGCGCGCATCGCTTGCGGCCTCAGCGCCGACGGCATAGCCGCCGATCTGGACGTGGCGCCGTCCACCGTGCTCACCCTGCGCAAAAGGGCCTACCTGAAGCTATCGGACACCGGCCTGCCGGCACACCGCCTCGGTCTGGCCCGCCTGCTCGCCTGAAACCCCCGCCCGTCCCCCTCTGAGGGGACAGACCGTTCGCGAGCGCCCCGTAGCATGAACCAAACAAAGACAGAACCCAAGGAGACACCCATGTGGTTGCGCAACTGCTGGTACGTGATCGCATGGGATCACGAGATCCCGGCCGCCGACGACCCCAAGTTGTTCACCCGAACCGTTTTGAGTGAACCCGTGTTGGTCTACCGCACCGGCAGCGGCGAGATGGTGGCGCTGGAGGACCGCTGCTGCCACCGCCACGCGCCGCTGTCGGTGGGCCGGCGCGAGGGCGACTGTGTGCGCTGCGGCTACCACGGTCTGAAGTTTGACGCGCAGGGCCGCTGCGTGGAAGCACCGGGGATCGACATCGTGCCCCCCAAGGCCTGCGTGCACCGATACCCGGTGGCTGTGCGAAACCGGTGGGTGTTTGTGTGGATGGGCGATCCTGCCAAGGCCGACATTGCCCTGCTGCCCGACAACTTCAGTTGCGATCACCCCGATTGGAAAAACCGGCCTGGTTACCTGCATTACGACACACCTTACCTGCTCATCTGCGACAACCTGCTGGACTTTTCTCACCTGAGCTACGTCCACGAAAAGTCACTGGGCGGCTCCACGCGCATTGCGCAGTCCCGTCCCCTCATTGAGCCGGTGCCCGGTGCCACCGCCGACTGGCCGCAGATGGGTATCAAGGTCTCGCGCCATGTGAACGATGTGCCGGCACCGCCGTTCTACCAGCGCTTCCGCCAGTTCGACACCAACCTCGACCGCTGGTTCATCTACGAATTTCTGCTACCGGGCACATTGCTGATGCACTCGGGAGGGCGGCCTACCGGGTCTGCTCCAGAGGCGCCTGGCCCCTCGGTGCGATTGCACAGCTGCCAGACCCTGACCCCGGAGACGGCCCACACCACCCACTATTTCTTCCAGCAGTCGCACCCGGCGCGCGAAGGCGACGATTCCGTTACCGAGAGCATCTACAACAGCCTCATTGGTGCCTTCAACGAAGACCGCGACATGATCACCGCGCAACACCGCAATATTTCGCTCAATCCCGCACGACCAATGATGCCGCTGGCCATGGATGCCGCTCTGATCCAGTTCCGCCGCCTGCTGGAGGCGCGCGTGCGCGCCGAACACAGCGCGGCCATCGTTTCACCCCCACCGGCCCTTGAGGCCTGAACATAACGGAGATAACCAGATGAAATTGCCCAACGCCCGACTCGCGCCTCTGACCGTAGCCCTGTTGATGACCACGGGTCTGGCCAGCGCCCAGACCGTGCTCAACGTGTCCACCTGGCTGCCACCCTCGCACGGCGCCACCATGGCGCAGAACCAATGGTGCGAAGCGGTGGAGAAGGAAACCGCCGGCAGCGTGAAGTGCAACCTGCTGCCCAAGGCCGTTTCAGCGCCGCCCGGCACCTTCGACGCGGTGCGCGATGGCCTGGCCGATGTGTCCTACACCGTGGATGGCTACACGCCGGGTCGGTTCATCTTCACGCAGGTGGCGGAGTTTCCGTTTCTGGGCGACAGCTCCACCGCCACCAGCGTGGCCTACCAGCGCATCTACGACAAGTACTTTGCGCCGCTGGGCGAGCATCGGGGAGTGAAGGTGCTGGGCGTGTTCACCCACGGCCCCGGCATCATTTTCACGGTCAAGCAGCCGGTGACCAGCGCCGCCGATGCCGCCAAACTCAAGTTCCGCATTGGCGGCGGCAACATCAACGAGCTCTCGAAGCTCATGGGCTGGAACACCACGCTCAAACCCGCCACCGAATCGTTCGAACTGCTCTCCACCGGTGTGATGGACGGCACCTTCTTCCCTGACGAATCATTGCAGTCCATGCGGCTGAACATGGTGCGGTACGCCACCACCTTCCCTGGCGGCCTCTACAACACCAGCTTCGTCTTCATGATGAACCCGGCCAAATACAACGCGCTCAAGCCGGAAGAAAGGGCCGCCATCGACAAGGTCTCGGGAGAAAACGCCGCGCGCCTGTTCGCTGCAGGGTGGGACCGCACCGACGCCGCCTCGCGCGAGATCCAGAAGACCACCGGCGTGCAGCGCCAGATGGCCAGCGACGCTTTCGTGAACGAGGTGAAGGCCAAGCAGGCTGCGCTGGAAGACAAGTGGGCGGCAGCGGCCGAAGCCAAAGGCCTGAAGAACGCCCGGGCCGTGCTCGACGAATTCCGCGCTGAAACACAAAAGTTGAAGTGACCGAAGCAACTGGCGGAACCGACGGTACTACCCCGCCAGCGCCGGGAACAGTTTCACCAGCCCGGTGGCCATCACCTCCACCGACAGCGCAGCCAGGATCAGACCCATCAACCGCGTCATCACGTTGATGCCGGTCTGGCCCAGGAAGCGGGAGATGGGCTGGGCCAGTGTGAAACACACCGCAGTGGCCAGCGCGATCACCACACCGTAGCCCACCAGGGCTGCGTGCTGCAAAAAATTCTGGGCCTGGTCGGCGTAGATCACCACCGTGGACATGGTGGCCGGTCCGGTGAGCAGCGGAATCGTCAGTGGCACCACCGCGATCGAGGCACGCGCCGAAGCGTCGTTCACCTCTTCCTGCGTGGCCTTGGCCTCGGCCGGTTGCGCGTTCAGCATGGCCAGAGCAGAGGTCAGCAGCAGCATGCCGCCCCCCACCTGGAAGCTGGCCAGCGAGATGCTGAAAAACTCCAGAATCTGCAGGCCGATGATGGCGCAGGTGGCGATCACCGCGAAGGCGCTCACTGCAGAAATCAGCACCGTTCTCTGCCGCTGCTGGCGCGAGAAGCCCTGCGTGTAGTGGATGAAAAACGGCACGATCGCCAAAGGGTTGACGATGGCCAGCAGAGTGATGAGCGGTTTGAAGTCCATGGGCATGCGGCGTGGTGGCAGCATGGATTCTGCACCCACAGCCGAACGTTCAGCCGGCGGGTGCAGGCAGCCGGTCCGGCACCGGGCCGCCCCAAGCAAGGTCAGCCCCCTCGGGGGGCAGCGACCCGCGCAGCGGCGAAGCGTGGGGGTAACGAACAGACCGCAGCGCAGGGCCGCCCCAAGCAAGGTCAGCCCCCTCGGGGGGCAGCGACCCGCGCAGCGGCGGAGCGTGGGGGTAACGAACAGACCGCAGCGCAGGGCCGCCCCAAGCAAGGTCAGC
>NZ_JAUSCF010000008.1 GCF_030651625.1 Hydrogenophaga sp.
GGTAGGCGTGGCGGTCATCGTGCGCCCGAGCGCGGGCGATATCGATGTCGGTCAGCTGATTGCGCTGGCCTCGGCGGTGGGATTCGCGGTTTCGGTGGTGCTGGTCAAGTCACTCACCGGCACCGAATCATCGTTCAGCATCATCTACTGGATGCGGGTTCTACACAGCGCCATGGGGATGGTTCCGGCGCTTCTGTTGTGGCAAGGCACTTCGGCACATGTCTGGGCCAGGGTTGTGGTGGTGGCATTCTGCGGCACCTACTCGCACTACTGCTTCGCCAGGGCCATGCAGCATGCAGACACCACGGTGGTGGTGCCCATGGACTTTTTGCGAGTCCCACTCACCGCGCTGCTGGGCTGGCTGGTGTATTCGGAACGGCTGGACCTGTTCACCGGCTTGGGCGTGGGCCTGATTCTGGCTGGCAACCTGTTGAACCTGCTTCGTTTGCCCAAAGTCGGTTGGCGGGCCCGGCGCAAGGCTTGAAGCAATATGCGAGCATGGACTTGGTCTTGCACCAGCCCCTGGCAGGGTGATGCCGTCACGCCAGAGGCTGACTGCCGATTGACCCGCTGCGGACTTTGTAGCTGTCCGCTGGTCTGGCCAGAGTGATGCAGTTCGACCAGAAGCGGTCAGCACGCGGTCAGCGCTGAGCGGCTGCCCTTGGCCGAAAGCGGAAAGTCAGCCGAGCGTACCCTATGTCCGACAGCATTTTTGAGCGGTTGGTGTGTTGATCTGCTCAAGCATTTGGGCCTCCAAAGAATCGTAGAAGCTTACTTCGCGGACAAAGTTCTTACGACTGGACCTCCGGCGTGAATCCTCTTCCGTTCATCTCGACAGTCAGGCCGAAATCGCTGCCTGACTTTGACCAGCCGGCTCAGTCGCATCAACTTTGACCCAAGCCGGGCCGACCCTATGGCACGAGGTTTTGGAAACCCTTGATTTTTTGAATGTCCCAGAGCAGTTTCTGTGGCGCTCTACCATGAATGCGCCCCTGGAATGAAGGAGCATTTGCGCTGCCTTTCGCCTGCTTTTGCGCGCTTTGCCATCCCGCAGGTCCAATAGCATCTGCCCACATGGCGGTCTTTCGGGGTCGTCACTCGTGGCAGTCGCGGGAGGTGCAAGCCTTTCCGCGTTCAAATCCGGTGGCTTTGCAACATGCGGTTCTCGATCCCTGGGCTCACAGTCGCGCTATTCGTCGCCCTGCTCGGCGGGCCTGCCCTGCCGGCAGGGGCCACGCCATCACCCAACATGCCGGCTGTCGCTGCGTTGGCGCTGGCCCGAGAGGTGATTGCCTCGGCAGACCACGGAGGCCTGCCTTTCGCTGTCGTCGACAAAAAGGCGGCCGTGCTCGCGGTTTTCCTGGGCAACGGCCAACTCGTCGGCTCCACGCCGGTGCTGCTAGGGGCGGACTATGGAGACCGGGCCGTGCCGGGCGTAGGGGCACGCACTCAGAGCGGACAACTGCGAAAGGGCGACCGGGTGACCACAGCAGGCCGATTCGTCTCCCAGCCTGGCCGCAACCTCGAGGGCGAATCCGTGGTCTGGATCGACTACGACAGCGCACTGGCTATCCACCGATTGCGCCCAGGACCGTCGCTGCAGCACCGCGCGACGGTCCTGGCCTCGGCTGACCCGCAAGCGCGCCGCGTATCGGCCGGCTGCGTGGTGGTGCCTGTGGCCTTCTATGAAGCTGTCGTATCGCCTTTGCTTGGTCGCAGCCGCGCTGTCGTTTACGTGATGCCTCAAGCCGGCGGGGCGGCCGACGAACCATTGGCCCCCAGCAACGCCTGAGCGTGTCGCCGGTGCTGTTGTAAGTCAGACAACAAGGAATCCAGTTCTTCAGGCGAACCCGCAAGGTCATGCATGGCTACGGCTTTCATGGCGTGCTCCATAGTGTCTTGCGGTTTGTCACCAATCCTTCAGTGCGCGATGTGAGTGTGGACTCGAGCTACCAAGCTTGCACAACTATGTCGTCAATTGTCTTTCGAAGTAGTGCGCGGGGATTTTCTTTGGAGCAATGGGGCAGCCGTCACTTAGCGATGACCGAAAGTATTTCGAGTTGCGCTTTCATGCGAAAAAGCTGCGAATCCAGGGGGCCATCCTGGGCTGCGTGCTTGCCAAAGTTAGAAACCCGGTCTGCCGCTGGCGCATGGCCGCAGTGGTTAAAACAGTCGCTCCTGGCCGCCAGAGGCATTTGCTGAACTCGACAATTCGCGCCAAACAAACGGCCTCCCACCTCACCCCTTCCCAAATCGCTGCCGCAACACCCGGTGCAGCACCTTCCCAGTCGCCGTCCGCGGCATCTCTCGCTCCTCAACAAACACCACCGCTGAAGGGCACTTGAAGCCCGCCAGGCGCTGGCGGCACCAGTCACGCAAGTCTGCTTCGGTCGGCAAATCCTTCTGCCCTTCATGGAGCACTGCCACGGCCTTGGCAGTCTCGCCCCATTTGTCGTGGGGCACGCCGATCACGGCCACGTCGCGCACGGCCGGGTGCTGGGCCAGCACGGCTTCCACTTCGCTGGGGTACACGTTTTCACCGCCGCTGATGATCATGTTGCTCTTGCGGTCCACCAACCAGATGAAGCCTTCTTCGTCCCTGCGGGCCATGTCGCCCACCGAGCACCACTCGCCGTCCAGCGCTTCGGCGGTTTTTTCGGGGTTTTTCCAGTAGCCGTCGAACACGTAGGCGGTGCGGGAAAACAGTTCGCCCACTTCGCCGTCCGCCAATTCCTGTCGGTCTTCATCTAGCAGGCGAATAGCGCCGCTGCCGGCCCATTCGCGGCCCACGGAACCCAGCTTGCGCAGCTGTTCCTGCGGGCGCAGCAGCGTGACCCAGCCGGCTTCGGTGGAGCCGTACAGTTCGTACAACTGGCCGTTGGAAAACAGTTCCATGATGCCGCGCTTGGTTTCCTGCCGGGCGGGGGCGGACGAGATCATGAGCTTGCCCACGGCGCTCACGTCGTACCGGGCCTTTACTTCGGCAGGCAGGGCCAGCAGCATGATGTAGTGCGTGGGCACCAGCGAGGTGAAGGTGACGCGGTCTTCGGCCAGGGTGCGCAGCAAGGCCTCGGGGTCGAAGCTGCGGCGGTCGTCGATGACGATGGTGGCGCCCAGATGGATGAAGGTGGAGCCGAAGTAGAGCGAGTTGGCGTGGCACAGCGGCATCACCAGCAGGGCAGTGTCTTCCCGGGTGAAGCCCATTTCCAGCGCGGTGGCCAGGGCGATGAGCGTGCTGCCGCCGTGGTTGCGGATGGCGCCCTTGGGCCGGCCGGTGGTGCCGGAGGTGTACATGAGGGCACACATGTCGTCCGGTGGTACGCGTTCGAACATCAGGCTGGCAGGCGCGCTGGCCATCAGCGTTTCATAGGCCGTCCAGCCCTCTGGCGCTTCCTCAGACAGCACCAGGAGACGGTCGGCGCGCAGTGCCAGTTCACCCCGCACGCCATCGAGCGTGGCGCAGAACTCCGGCCCGGCAATCACGGCGGCCACTTCGGCGTGGCCAAGGATGTAGCCCACTTCAGCGCCGGTTAGTCGGAAGTTCACCGGCACCACCACCAGCCCGGCGCGGGCCATGCCGGCGTAGATCTCCATCCATTCCAGGCAGTTGTAGGCCACCACGCCCACGCGGTCGCCTTTTTTTAGCCCCAGGCCCAGCAAGGCCGCACCCAGTTGCGATGCGCGGCGGTCCCATTCGGCGTAGCTCAGCTGGCGGCGCGAGTCGCGCACGGCGAGCTTGTGCGGGGTGAGCCGGGCGTGGGTGGCGACGGCGTCGGCGATGGTGAGGAGGTGGCTCATGGTGGGTCTCCGGTATTGGGGTGCGCTGGGCATGGTCGGCTGGGGGACGCGCTGGGGACAAGTTGGGGGTAGGCAACGCGGGACTTGATTTATTTGAATTCTGAATTCAGAATGTAGTTGTCGTCAAGCTTTGTCGGTTTTGCAGCTGTTGGGTTGGCGACAGACCTCACCCTTTCTGGAGACACCATGGCCCCACCCCCCATCGGCGAGCAGTCCGCCGCTGCCGTCATCGCCAGCTTCCTCAAGGCCCGGGGCGTGCAGCGCGTCTATGGCCTTTGTGGCGGCCACATCATGCCGATCTGGATGCGTCTGGACGCCGAAGGCATCCGCATCGTGGATGTGCGAGACGAGCGCGCTGCGGTCTACATGGCGCACGCTGAAGCGCAGCTCACCGGCGGCCTGGGCGTGGCCCTAGTCACAGCCGGGCCGGGTGTGACAAACGCCATGACCGGTATCGCGAATGCGCACGTGGCCAAGGTGCCGGTACTGGTGCTTTCTGGCCTGCCCCCCACCGCACAGGAAAACCGGGGCGCGCTGCAGGACATCGTGCACACCGAGCTGGTGCGTAGCCTCACCCGATATGCCCGCACGGTGCGCCACCCGGATCTGGTGCCGCAGGAACTGGCCGAGGCCACCGCCCGTGCACTGGGCGAAGCCGGCGAACCCGGCCCGGTGTACCTGGACTTTCCGGTTGACACCTTGCGTGCCGACGTGGCCCGCGCCGTTCAATTGCCCGAGGTCTTCACGCCGCCCCCAGCCCTGCACCAGCCACCGCACCCGCAGGCGGTGCAGGCGGCGGTGCAAAAGCTGTGGGCCGCGAAGCGCCCGCTGTTCATTTCCGGCCGGGGGGCGCGCGGTACCGGCCCGGCCCTGTGCGCCCTGCTGGAACGCCTGGGCGCGGCCTACCTGGACACCGGAGAAAGCAAGGGCCTGGTGCCCGACGATCACCCCAGCGTGGTGGCCGCCATGCGCGGCGGCGTGATGGGCCAGGCCGATCTGGTGGTGACTGTTGGGCGCCGGCTGGACTTCCAGCTGGCCTACGGGTCGCCAGCCGTGTTTGGCGAAGCCGAGTTCCTGCGCCTCGCCGACTGCGCGGCCGAGCTGCGCGACAACCGGCGCGGCGCGGTGGAGTTGCTGGCCAGCCCGGCGCTGGCGCTGCAGGCCATTCTGGACGCCGCCCCCGTCACACCGCCCGCCACCGACGCTTCGTGGCTGGCGGGCCTGCGCGAACAGCACCAGCAACGCTCAGCGAAGCTGGCACAGTCCATGAGCAACGCGCCCAACGGCAGCGACGGGCGCATGCACCCCAACCGCGCCCTGGCCGCGCTGCGCGAGGCACTGCCGGCCGACGCAATCGTGGTGGCCGACGGCGGCGACTTCCTGAGCTTTGCCCGCGTGGGGCTCCCCGCCAGCACCTACCTGGATCCGGGTTCGCTGGGCTGCATCGGCGTGGGCACGCCATTCGGTATTGCGGCCAGCCTGGCCTGCCCAGGCCGCACCGTGGTGGTGGCCACCGGCGATGGCGCCTTTGGCTTCAACGCCATGGAAATCGACACCGCCGTGCGGCAGCAGGCGCCGGTGCTGATCGTGGTGGCCAACAACGGTTCCTGGGCCATTGAAGTGCGCGACCAGCAGGAAACCCACGGCAAGGTGGTCGGCACGCACCTGCAGTTCGCCGACCACGCCGCCATGGCGCGCGCCTTCAACATGCACGCCGAACGCGTGGAACGCGCCGAAGACCTGCCCGCCGCCATTGGCCGCGCGCTGGCCGAATTGCGCGCGGGCCGGCCGGCACTGCTGGACGTGATCGTGACGCCGGAGGCAGCGTCTTCCGACGCCAAGAGCGGGCTGGCCTGGGTGCCCGACCTGCAAGCACTGGGAGCGTGGGATGAGGCAGAACGAAAGTGGCGTGCCGGCTGAACGCATCCGCGCACTACCATTGCCCCCCATGAAAGCTCTGCAAGCCGCTCCCAGCCTGGTGGAACAGGTGCACCAGTCCATCCTGGCGGACATCGCCGGCGGACATCTGCGGCCCGGCGCCCGCATTATCCAGGAGCAACTGGCGCAGCAGCTGGGCATTTCGCGACAACCCGTGCAGCAGGCGCTGACCCTGTTGCGCAAGGAAGGCGTGCTCATCGACGCGCCGGGACGTGGTCTGCAAGTGGCGCCGCTCGATCTGGACCACGTGCGTCAGATGTACGACGTGCGTGCCGTCGTCGAAGGGCTGGCTTTCCGAAAGGCCGCTGAAACCAATGCCGCCAAGGCCGCAGTGATGGGACCCGCCCTGATCCGCGCCGGTCGAAAGGCTGTGGCCGATCGCTCCTTTCGCGACATGATCACGGCCGACAAGGCCTTTCACGACGTCATCTATGCACTGTCAGGCAACCCGCTGGTGGCGCCTTCCATGCAGACCCACTGGACCCAGACCCAGCGTGTGATGGGCGAGGTGTTGATGCGGGACGACAAGCCGCGCGACATCTGGGACCAGCACGAAGCCCTGCTGGCTGCGGTCGTGGCGGGCGATGGCGAATCGGCCGAGCGCCTGGCGCGCCAGCACATCCTCGATGCGGCCGATTTCATGATTCGCAGCCTGCAGACGGAAAGCACGGCCGGCTCACTGCATGCAAAGGCAGTGGCTCCTGGGGTTCACCTCTGAAGGAACGACAGCAGCGCTTCATTGAAAGCCTGCGCATGCGAGATATTCAGCCCGTGGGGTGCACCGGATACCGTCACCAGCTGACTGTGAGGCACGGCACGGTGGGTGCGATGGCCTGATCCTTCGATGGGCACGATGGCATCGGCGTCACCATGGATCACCAGTGTGGGCACCGTCAATTTTTTCAGGTCATCGCGAAAATCGGTCGTGGCAAACGAATCCATGCAAGCCAGCGCCGCGTGCTGGGCCGACTCCAGGCAAATTGCAATCGCCTCGCTTCGCTGCGCCTCGCTCACCAGCAGCCTGCCGTTGGCTGAGAAGAAGTTTCTGGTGAACTCATCGAAGTACGCAGCGCGGCCCACCTCGAGCGCATCCTTTTTCTGCTGCGCCTTCTCGGATGTGAGCGGCCCTTCCGGGTTGTCGGCGGATTGCATCAGAAACGGTGGTACAGCCGCAGCAAACACCACGCTGCGCAGACGCGATTCGCCATGCCGGGCAATGTAGCGCGCCACCTCGCCCCCACCCATCGAAAAGCCCACCAGCGTCACGTCCTGCAGCTTGCAATCTTCCAGCACGCGTTGCAGGTCGTCTGCCAGTGTGTCGTAGCTGTAACCCGATTCTGGCTTGTCTGAGCGTCCGAAGCCCCGTCGGTCGTACACCACCACGCGGTAGCCCGCCGCTTCAAGCACCGGCACCTGTGCCTCCCATGCCTGCGCTGACAACGGCCAGCCATGGATCAGCACCACCGGTCTGCCGCTGCCGCCGCTGTCTTCGATGTGCAGGCGCACGGCGTGCGCGGACACTGTGTCGCTGCTGCTGGGCACTTCCGTGCTCGCTGCAGCTCCCGCGGCGCTTCCTCCCATGACGCCGGCCACGGCACCCAGTGTGGCGCCGGCCAGAATCCCGACCGGACCGCCCACTGCGACACCAATGGCGGCACCTGTGACGGCACCCGCCACCAAGCCACCGCCCACCAGCGCCGAGTTGGCCTCGCGCTCGACTTCATGTGCTGGCAAAGCCGTCTGCGCGGAAGGATCCGGGTCCTGCGACGGAATACCGTGGCCGGGTTTGGCTTGTTCGGTCAGGTCTGTGTCGACAGCGGTTGGGGTGGACGAGGGGGTCGTCAATGGGCTCATGTGCCTCTCCTGGTGCGTTTGAAGGTGGAGTAGGCATGAAGCGCTATGCGTGTGCGCCTGTCTGTTCGGTTTCGCACAAACCCGAGGCACCGCTCAACGGATGTCGGCAATCGAATCTGCAGGTGAGAGGTCGCTCCCAAAAGAGCCAGAAGCCGTGTCGATGAGCTGGGAAGCTCGGCATATGTTCGCTAGCACACAGACAGTAACGACCTTCAACGGTTCAATCACTGAAGGAAAACGCGTGGATGCAGAAACGAAATTCGATTCTGTATCCATCTATTCATCTTCAACAACAGAGGCTCTTTATGAACAGCATCGTTTACATCGTCGGTTTGGTCGTCATCGTCATCGCAGCCTTGTCGTTCTTCGGTCTTCGATAACAGAACCTGCGCCCTTCAAGCGCAGCACAAGCCATTCCCCGACATGGCTCACGTGCGGTTGAAAACCCGGCTGGGGGGTGTCAGGCGCTGCTGGCCTTCTTGAGTATCAGATACAGCTCGTCCTTGAGCTGCAATTTTTCCCGCTTGAGGGTTTCGATCTCGGCTTGTCCCCCCTGCTCGATACCGTCTTCCATGTTCTTGATCTTCTGATCCAGGTCGTTGTGTTTGTCGAACAACCGCGTGAAATGGTGGTCGTTGTGCTTGAGGCTCGTGATGAGGTCTCGGTATTCTGGAAACATGGAATCGTCTTTCGTTGAAGGCTGCCTGAAATGCGCGCCGGTGGGTTCGGATTTGGCCAGTGCAGGACACGGCCAACAAGCTCGGTACCGCCGAGCTTCCAGTTTGAACCCTGATGGGCCTTGGCATGTTGACTCAGGTCAAGCCAGCGGCGATAGAAAAAGCCAGGGTGAAACGGCGCAAGGTCGAGCCCATGAGCACACGAGGTCGGACCGCAGGCATCCCGGTCAGCTGTGCGCAACCGCCCATGCGCTCACCACCACACACGGGCTTGGCTCGGCGCCATCCGCAGGCCATGGATTGGGCGCCTTCCTTGGTGTATTACCTGGCGCGAGTGGCCTTCCAGTCGATCGCGCCATCGACCTTGCCCCGGATGCCGCTGCCCTTCACTTCGCCTGTGTAACGTGCGCCGCCTGCTGTGAAGCTGATGCGTGCGCCGTCCATTCGCGCATCGGTGACAGGCGTCGACTGTCCGCCACGGCGCAATGTACCGTCGAGCATCTGAAATGTCTGCTCCAGCACCAGTTCCTGTCCCCCGCCCAGGCGCCAGGTACCGGCCACCTTGGCGGGAACTGTCCATTTGTAGGCCTCGCAGTAGGTCTGGCAGCCTTCGACCACACGCTGGGTTTCGTCTGGCTGCCAGTCGCCCATGCCAAACGAGTTGGAAACGATGCGCGTTCCGGGTTTCATGTCGAGCAGCGTGGGGCGCAGTCGCATGTTCAGATCGGGAAGCAGGAAGAGCGTGATCACGGTCGCTTTCGAGAAGTCGGACTCAAAGATGTCGGCCTTCTCGAACGTGGCACGGCTGCTGACGCCTTCTGCCTGCGCATTGCGCTTTGACAGCTCCACAAGGTCCGGGTTGTATTCGATGCCGTGTGCTGTGGCCCCACGCTTCGCTGCGGTGATGACCAGCCTGCCATCGCCAGAGCCCAGGTCGATCACATGATCTTTCGGTGTGACCTTGGCCATTTCCAGCATGAGATTCGCCAGCGACAGTGCCGTGGGCAACCAGATCACGTCTTTGCCCGCCTGCCCTTCGGACGGCGCGTAATCGGGCGCGGTGACGGGCGCGGCGGCGGGCGCCGGGGTTTGCGCCCATGTGTGGCCTGCCACGGTCGCAGCCACACAGATCGCGGTAGCAATGAAAGATTTCCGGGTCGTGTTCATGGTGGATCTCCTGGTGGATGAGGATTCTTGAGAATCGGGGATTTGATGGGCACGAGACGGCCCGGGGCAACATCGGCAGGGACGCCCTTGAAGATCAGGATGGGCGCACCCGCGATCAGCACACCCAGGCCCACCAGTGCTGCGGCACCCGTGTGCATGATGCTGGCATAGAGCATGTACAGGCAGGTGAGGCAGAAGAGGATTGGTGTGAACGGATAGAGCGGCACCTTGAACGGCAAAGCGCGGTGCGGATAGCGCCAACGCAGCACAAACAGCGAGCCGGCCACCATCAGAAGGAACATCCAGAACACGGGCGCTGTGTAGTCCACCATGGCCTTGAAGCCGTCTGGCGTGACCGATCCCAGCGCAATCAACGCCAGCGCCATGGCGCCTTGCACGATCTGGGCATTGGCCGGTGTGCTGCCTCGCCCGTTCCACACGCCCACCCAGCACAGCGCAGGCATGTCCCGCCCCATGACGTAGAACAGGCGGGCGCCCGTGAAGATGGTGGCGTTCAAAGTGGAAATGGCAGCCACCACAATCGCCAGCGTCACCAACAGTTCCCCGGACGGGCCTGCGGCCACCCGCATCATGTCGGCGGCCACGGCATCCGATGCCCGCAGTCCATCGAGCCCCAGTACCGAAAGCAGCGCCAGATTGGCCAGCAGATAAAGGCCCACCAGAAGCGCCGTGCCCACAGTCAGCACTTTGGCGATGTTGCGTGGTGCGTCGTGCAGCTCACCGGTGAGATAGGACGCATCGTTCCACCCGCCGTAGGTCAGCAGCACAAAAATCATCGCCATGCCCAATGCGGCCGTCTGAGGCGGCACCGTGGGAGGTGCCATCTGCACTGTCGGGGGCGAGCCCAGGAAACCGAACAGAATGATCGCCAGCATGGCCCCCACCTGGATGCAGGTCACCACAATCTGTAGTGTCTTGCCTTCCGAGGTTCCGATGACGTTGACCACAGTCAGCACGATCACCGCCAGCGCGGCATACAGCGCCGGCCCATGCGGACCGATGGGCACCAGCTTGGACATGTAGTCGCCCAGCAGAAAGGCCACCAGCGCGATCGAACCGGTCTGGATGATGGTGCATCGCGCCCACCCGAACATCGTGGCAACGGACCTGCCGTAAGCCCTGAACAAGAAGTGGTACTCGCCACCCGAATGGGGATTCGCAGCAGCCAGCTCCGCGTAGCAGAGCGCGCCAATCAAGGTGATCAGTCCGCCCAGGACCCAGACGAGGACGAACATCCACTCGGAGCTGACTCCGCTGGCGACGATCGAGGGCGTGCGGAAGATTCCGATGCCCACCACCAGCCCCACCATGATGACGACCGCATCAAAAACCGAGAGCTGGGCTTTGGGTTCAGGCCGATGGGTATCGGCCATCCGGCTTCCTTCTTGTGTGGCTGTGCCCTACCAATTGCATCTCCTGGGGGTCGTTGTTATCAATAACTATCGACAATGGAACGCACATCACGCCAAGAGTTCCCGGTTGGGCGGAATTGGTTTCCACTGCTCAGACCGCAGAGTGTGACAGGTCAAAGTGTTCCTGTCGCCAGACAACCGGATGGGCGTTGGCGCTTCAACCCGATGCTCAAGCCGCCCGGGTAACCCGGTACAGACATGGTGCCCTATCGGGTGAAGCCCGTGGCGCCGGGTCGTCCCGGCAAGGTCAGGCGTGCCATGGCTGGCGCTGTTTCCGACAACAGCTGCCCCCTGCGCCACACCTTCAGGCGGGTGGCGCGCAGCCGAATCGCCTCCACGGGGTCACTTGCCTGCAACAGCACGAAGCTGGCATCAAAGCCCTCTTCAATGCCGTAGCCACTCAGCCCCATTACCCTGGCGGCATTCGTTGTGACAGCCTCGAAGCACTGGCGCATGCCAGCCTGACCGGTCATCTGCGCCACGTGCAGGCCCATGTGGGCCACCTCCAGCATGTCACCGCTGCCCAGCGCGTACCAGGGGTCCATCACACAATCGTGGCCAAAGGCCACGGTCACGCCGGCGGCCATGAGTTCGGGTACACGGGTCATGCCGCGGCGCCTGGGGTAGGTGTCGTGCCTGCCCTGCAGCGTGATGTTGATCAGCGGGTTGGCCACGGCGCTCACACCGGCGTCGGCGATCAACGGGATGAGTTTGGACACGTAGTAGTTGTCCATGCTGTGCATGGATGTGAGGTGCGAGCCGTTCACCCGGCCCTGCAGGCCAAGGCGCTGGGTCTCATAGGCGAGCGTCTCGATGTGGCGTGAGAGTGGGTCGTCGCTTTCGTCGCAATGCATGTCCACCGGCAGGCCACGCTCGGCCGCCAGTTCGCACAACAGCTTCACGCTGGCTGCGCCTTCGCTCATGGTGCGCTCGAAGTGCGGGATGCCGCCCACCACGTCCACACCCATATCGAGCGCGCGCTGGAGGTTGGCGAGCCCGCCCGGGCTGCGCAGCACGCCGTCTTGCGGGAAGGCCACGAGCTGCAGATCCAGGTACGGTGCCATGCGCTTTTTTGCTTCGAGCATGGCGCGCACCGGCAGCAGGCTGGGGTCGCTGGTGTCCACGTGGCTGCGAATGGCCAGCAGGCCCTTGGCCACGGCCCAGTCGCCATAGGCCAGCGCGCGCTGCACCAGGGCTTCTTCGGTCAACTGCGGTTTGAGTTCGCCCCACAGCGCGATACCTTCGAGCAGCGTGCCACTCTGGTTGACGCGAGGCAGGCCGTAGCTGAGGGTGGCGTCCATGTGGAAGTGCGGGTCGCAGAACGGGGGCGAAAGCAGTTGGCCTTCGGCGTCCAGCTTTTCGTGCGCGGGCGCTTCCAGGCCGGCTTCCACACCCACGATACGGCCCGCCTGCACGGCCACGCTCATGTCGGTGCGGCCGTCGGGCAAGATGGCGTGGGTGATGAGCAAGTCAAGCATGGGGGGTGTCGGGTTCGTTCAAGACAGGGAAGGCATCGTTGCCTAAGCTTCGGTTCTCGCGTGACGCATCGATTTCAGCGCATTTCCATTGACAACAAGCAAAGGCATTCTTCATGCAATTCGGCTACACCATTCTCTACGTGGAAGACGTTCCAAAAACCATCGATTTCTACGAAGCCGCTTTTGGCTTCACCCGACGCTTCGTGCACGAAGCGGGCGATTTCGGCGAGCTCGATACAGGCGCCACGGCGCTCGCGTTTTCGTCGCTGCGCCTGATGCGCGAACTGGGCAAAAACCCCCAGCGGGCGTCAGCCGATGCGCCTAGTTTCGAAATCGCGTTCACCACGACCGATGTTGCCGCCGCCGTGCAGCGCGCGGTGGATGCAGGTGCGCGGCTGGTCCAGGCGTCTGAGCTGATGCCCTGGGGGCAGACGGTCGCCTATGTGGCGGACATCAACGGTGCGCTGGTCGAGTTGTGCACGCCTGTGGGGCCACCCCCCGCCGCGTGACCCTGGTTGAGGCCCTGGTGCTCAGCCATAGCCCACCTCGGCGAGGCTGGCCAGCCGATGCGGGGAGCGACGCAGTGAGGCGGGCGACTGTCCCAGCCAGCGCAGGCAGTCCCGGCTGAAATGGGCCTGGTCGGCATAGCCGTGCTCGGCAGCGATGTCGGCCAGCGGCTGCTCGGCGCCCAACATCCGGGCCGCCCGGCGCACCCGGGCCAAGGCCCGCCAAAAGCGGGGAGGTTTCCCCGTGGCACGGCTGGTCAGGCGCTCCAGGCTGCGTTCCGAAACGCCGAGGCTTTGTGCGGCTTTGCCCACCGTGGGTGCGTGCGCCAGCGCGTGCAGCGCCTCCTGTGATCGCGGGTCCAGACGGGCATGGGCATCGATGACTGCCAGCAACGCGGCTTCCAGGTCGGCATGCTCGTCAAACGGGTCTGTGCAGGCCAGGATCAAGCCCCCTGACTGGCGCCAGACGGCCTGCGCCGAATTCAGCAGCGAGGCCGCGTCGATGGTGGTGCCAGGCTGCATTCGGTAGCCCAGCCACCACTCGCCCGCACCGCCGGCAACCTCCATGACGACATCGGTCAGCGGCGAAACGTGCCAGCCCTGCCGACCGCGCGCATCCACATGAAGGATGAGATCGCTGCAGCCATCGGGCAGCACGGTGGTGACGCTGGCGTCGAAGCCGGTGAACTTCCAGCGTGCCAGCACGGCGGGCGGGAATCTGGTGGAGGCACTTTTCGCGAGACTCATGATTCCCCTTCTGCGGCAAGGCTGCATCAGTGTCAGAGGATAAGCCGTTGGGCGAATCGGTTTCCGTTCCGGCCGGCCTTCATCCGCTGCACAGCGAAAAGCGGTCGGCTTCAGCGCGATAACCCCCGCCTTCAGTAGAATCCGCACCCTCGCTGCCACCCGAACAGGACTCCCCATGCGCTACTCGCTCTCCCACCACAAGCTCAACCTGATCCTCGCTGCACAGGGTCTCAAGCCCGGCGATGCGGGTGGCATCGACAAGCTCTTTGGTGGCAAGGATGGCTACTACTGGTTCGGCACCCTGCGCGATCTGTGCCCACCGGGCAAGACACTCTCCTGGGAGAACCAGTACGCCATGGTAAACGCCGTTCAGGCGCACGAAAACGCCACCGCTGAAGAAGACGAAATGAAGCCGCAAGTGCCCAGCGCGGCCAACATCGCGGCGATGTCGAAACTGCTGGGTGACCCGATCTGATCGACGTGACAGACTGAACACATGACCGCCATGATCAATCCGGCCGAGCTCAGGATCGCCGTGATGGGCGCCGGTGCGGTGGGCTGCTACTACGGCGGCATGCTGGCCCGCACCGGACACTCGGTGACACTGATCGGCCGTCCGTCACACGTGAGCGCCATCCAGGCCCACGGCCTGCGCATGCAGACCCTGTGGTTCGATGAGACCGTTGACTTGCAGGCCAGCACCGAAGTCAGCGCCGTGGCGAATGCGGACGTGGTGCTGTTCGCTGTCAAGTCACCCGACACCGAAGCCACGGGCGCCGCCATGCGCCCTCACCTGGCCCCCGGCGCACTGGTGCTGTGCCTGCAGAACGGTGTGGACAACGCCGAGCGGCTGCGCATCGCATTGCCCGATCACGACGTGGACGCCGCTGTGGTCTACGTGGCCTCCGAAATGGCCGGGCCGGGCCACTTGCGGCACCACGGCCGCGGTGAACTGCTGATTGAACCTTCGCCGAAGAGTGCCCCTTTGGCACAGCGCCTGGTGGCGGCCGGCGTGCCGACCGAGGTTTCCGACGACGTGCGCGGCGCCTTGTGGGCCAAGCTGATCCTCAATTGCGCCTACAACGCCCTGTCGGCCCTGGCGCGCCTACCGTATGGTCAACTGGTGCAGCGCCCTGGCGTGACCGACGTGATGCGCGATGTGGTGAGCGAATGCAAGGCCGTGGCGAGTGCCGAAGGCGTCAGGCTGCCACCCGATGTGGACACCATCGTGCGTCGCATCGCCGAGACCATGCCCACGCAGTATTCGTCCACCGCACAAGACCTGATGCGCGGCAAATCCACCGAAATCGATCACCTGAATGGCCATGTGATGCGACGAGGCGAAGCGCTGGGCGTGCCCACGCCAGCCAATCGCGTGCTGTGGACGATGGTGAAGATGGCCGAACGCGCCCTCGCCAACGCCTAGGAGCCTGCGCGGCAGAAGGCATTGAAGCGAAACGCGTGGGAAAAGAGCCCAGTTTGGCGCCGCTTTTGAGGACTGTGGCCGTAGCCACAGCCGGAAAGACGGGGGCGAAGTGGGACTTTTCTCCACGCGTTGCAGCCGATGTCGTTCTGCCGCGCAGGCTCCCAGGTCAGAAGACAGCGGGCGGTGCGTGTAACCGTCATGATCGGGTGTGTCTCGGGGTGCACGCCGACCAAGCCCATGCGACACCGCGCAAGACAGGGCACAAGCACTGCAGGACCGCGCCATGACCGAACAGGATCCCCTCCCGCCGCCTTGCCAGGTACTGCGTTGCGTCTGTCAGCCGAACCCGTCCGCCGGTCGAAATAATAGGTTAAAGGTACGCATTTGTGAGAATCAATGCCAGAATTGAGTACTTGCTGTCACAAGTAACAAGGAAGGGGGAAGGGAAAACATGACGCCCTCAACGCAGCACTGTGCACTGTGCACTTGACAGCGTTTGAGAAGGCGCATGAGTGAAAGCCTGGTGAGCCGGGGCAGGTGCAACGCCTGCCCCGGCTTCTCCGCATGCAGCAGACCCCAGGCAGATCGCTCAGAACCTGGAACCCGGAACGACTTCAGGTGTTCTGCCGAAAGTGCACGATGGCGGGCCCGATCCAGCAATAGTCAGACCCGTCGGCGTACACCGGATCGAAACGCAGCAGGTTCGGTCCGCTCGTCAGCAACCGGTTGGAGGGAAAGTCGATCTGCACCGTGTGCATGATGATGAAAGCGTGGTTCGTCCAGCGTGGCACGGTGAACTGGCCCAGCGACTGTCCATTGAGCGTGACCCGGATGTTCAGGCCCGGCACGCCAGCACGGAATCCGCCAAGGGCCGACACCTGAAGAATCCCCACCTTGTTGGCATTGCGCCCGCCTGAAAAGAAGGTGGTGGTCAGCGGCGCGGCACCTGAGAGAAAGCGCTGCGCGGTGGCGACATCGAAGTCCGATACCTCAGCCATGGTCTTCTCCCTTGGCCAGCAGGGCCAGATAGTCCGCCTCGGTCAGTTGCGGGTCCAGGGCATTGCCCAGCGATATCCCCAGCAGGTCGGCCAGCAGCCCGATGCGGGCCACATCGTCATCGGGGGGCAGTGGGCGGGCTTCGGCTTCCCAGGCCATGCCCCGGGACGAGGCCAGCCGCCCCAGCATGTCGGCCTTGGGCCGCAGTGGTCGTTCCATGGTGACTCCTTGCTTCACGTTGGCGATCCGGAAGGCCTGAGCCGCCCGGCACAGAGGCCCCGATCCACCGCGTCCTGTAGCCAGTGCAGACCGGAGCTTCTGGTCACTCTAGAACGGCTTTGCAACCGATGCATCTCACAGACGGGGGAAGCAACGCATGGGGTCATCTGAATTCGACAGCCCACAGACCTTGGCGCACACTGGCAAAAGAACGCATACATATGCCCGGCGCACCTGGAAGTCCTTTGAACCTCTCAAAACCTTCATTGATCCCAGCTCACACCCGTCTGGCCAAAGATGTCGACATGGTGAATGCCGAAACCGGCGCAGACGCCGGTCTTTCGGCGACCGAAGCCGCCCGGCGGCTGAGCGAGGAAGGTCCCAACTCCCTGCCAGGTGGCCAGCGCCGCAGCCTGCCGACCATCGCCATCGAGACCCTGCGCGAGCCGATGCTCCTTCTGCTGCTGGCGGCAGGCTCGCTCTACCTGGCGTTCGGTGACCTGCAAGAGGGCCTGACCCTGTTTGGCTTTGTGGTGGTTACCCTGGGACTGACGCTGTACCAGGAGGGCAAGACCGAGCGCGCCATCGACGCATTGCGCGACCTGACCAGCCCGCGTGCACTGGTGATCCGCGACAACGCATCCCTGCGCATCGCAGGCAGCGACGTGGTGCGCGGCGACCTGCTGCAACTGAGCGAAGGCGACCGGGTTTCTGCCGATGCCTTGCTGCTGTCGGCCGACGGCATGCAGGCCGACGAATCGCTGCTGACCGGTGAGGCGGTGCCAGTGGGCAAGCGCGCCGCGCTACCCGCCGAACAATCAACCGGGCAGGGACCTGGCACCCCCCCCACCGATACACACAGCGTGAGACCCGGCGGGGATGATCTGCCCATGGTGTACGCCGGCACCCTGATCGTGAGGGGGCATGGACTGGCCCGGGTCACAGCCACCGGCACACGCAGCGAGATCGGACGCATTGGCAAGGCGCTGGGCACGGTGGAGCGCGAGCGATCCCCTCTGCAGAAGCAGACCGCCGTCCTGGTGCGCAACCTGGCCCTGCTCGCCCTGATGCTCAGCCTGGCGCTCGTGCTGGTGCATGGACTCGTGCGAAACGACTGGCTGCAGGCGGTGCTGGCTGGCATTGCCCTGGCGATGGCGATGCTGCCAGAGGAGTACCCGGTGGTGATGACCGTGTTCCCGGCTCTGGGCGCGCGTCGCCTCTCCAGGGAGGGTGTGCTCACGCGTCGCATCAACGCGATCGAAACGCTCGGCGCCACCACCGTGCTGTGCAGCGACAAGACCGGCACCCTCACCGGCAACCGCATGACGGTGACCCACCTGGCCGCCGGAGGTGTGGCGCTAGGCGAGCGGCTGGCGCTCGACACGCTGGGCGAGTCGCCCTTGCCCGAGGCCTTTCATGCGCTGGTGGAGTTCTCAATTCTTGCCAGTGTGGCGGACCCGTTCGACCCGATGGAAAAGGCGTTTCACCACCTCGGTGAGCGGTTTCTCTCCGACACCGAGCACCTGCACCGGGACTGGCGCCTGGTTCAGACATACGCGCTCAGCCCGGCGCTGCGGGCGATGTCTCATGTGTGGATGACCTCAGTGGGAGGTAACCAGACGGTGGCCGCCAAGGGCGCTCCCGAGGCGGTGATGGACCTGTGCCACCTCAGCGCCGAACGGAAGACCGGCATTGCCCGGGTGGTGGACGAACTGGCTGGCCAGGGGTTGCGCGTGCTCGCGGTGGCCAGCGGTACCTTTGAAGGACAGGAATGGCCAGCAACCGAGCACGATTTCGACTTCGGTTTCGTCGGGCTACTGGGTCTCGCCGACCCGGTTCGACCGCAGGTGCCTGCGGCCATTGCGGAGTGTCGGGCGGCCGGCATCCGTGTGGTGATGATCACCGGCGACTATCCCGCCACGGCGCGGACCATTGCACAGCAGGCCGGGCTGACGGGAGCGACCGGCGATGTGCTCTCAGGGGACGAAATGGCCACCTTGAGCGACGCGCAACTGCGCGAACGCATGGCCCAGGTCAGCGTGTGCGCCCGCATTGCGCCCGAGCAGAAATTGCGCATCGTGCAGGCACTGAAGGCGGGTGGCGACATCGTCGCCATGACCGGCGATGGCGTGAACGACGCACCAGCCCTGCGTGCCGCCCACGTGGGGGTGGCCATGGGGCAACGCGGCACCGACGTGGCACGTGAGTCGTCCGCACTGGTGCTGGTGGATGACGATTTCGCCGCCATCGTGCGGGCGGTGCGATTGGGTCGCCGCATCTTTGACAACCTGCGCAAGGCCATGTCATACATCCTTGCGGTGCATGTGCCGATTGCCGGCATGGCGCTGCTGCCGGTGCTGCTCGGATGGCCAGCGCTGCTGTTCCCGATGCACATTGCGCTGCTGGAACTGATCATCGATCCGTCGTGCTCCTTGGCTTTCGAGAACGAACCGGCCGAAAGCGACGTGATGCAGCGCCCACCCCGCGATGCCAGCGCGCCCCTCTTTGGCGGCATCACTCTCTGGCTGGCCCTGCTGCAGGGTCTGGGCGTGCTGGCGGCGGTGCTGGGCGCGTTCGCCTGGGCGCAGCCCCGGTTGCCCGAGGAGGAGGCTCGCGCCTTTGCCTTTGCCACGCTGGTGGTGGGCAACCTGGCCCTGATTCTGTCCAACCGCTCGGCGACACGACCGGTCTGGACCACACTGCGCGCGCCGAACACCACGCTGTGGGTGGTGATGGGCCTGGCGCTGATGGTGTTGCTGGGTGCGCTGTACCTGCCCTGGGCAGTCGGCGTGCTGCGTTTCGCCCCGCTGCCCGCGCACGAACTGGCGGCAGCGTGCGCGCTCGGCCTGCTGAGTGTGTTCTGGTTCGAAGCCATCAAGTGGGCCCGACGAGCACGAAACCGTCCCGCACGGTGACTTGGAGGTGCCACCACTTGACCGGCAACGGGCTGGAAGCAGGTGCCCGCGAAGGCCACGGGATGCCGAGGGTTGCCCCGTCTGACAAACGGAAACGGGATACACTGCGACCTGCTCCGGGGTGCACGGGCCTGCCAAGGCCCGGCGCTGAGATGGTTGAAAAACCGAACCCGTGAACTTGATCTGGCTAGTACCAGCGAAAGAAGAGCGCAGCCCCCAGGGCCTGCACCCGCCACCCGTCCACTTTCGACGGGTGAGCCCCCTTCAAGGGGCCAAGGGTGCAGGGTCTGAAGGGCGGTCTCCGGAGCATTCACAGCCCCACACAGGAGACCGCCGCCATGAACGCCCCCGACAAGATTCCCTTCGCTGACCAGTTCGCACTCAGCAGAGAGCCCTTCCCTGCCTCGCGCAAGGTCTACGTGCCCGGCTCGCAGGCCCGCATCCAGGTGCCCATGCGGGAAATTCTGCTGACCAATGGCGAACGCATCACGGTCTACGACACCTCCGGCCCCTACAGCGACCCGGCCGCTGCCATCGACGTGCGCACCGGCCTGGCCGATGTGCGCGGTGCGTGGATCGAAGCGCGCGGCGACACCGAAACTTACGCTGGCCGGGAGCGCGCCGCGCTGGACGACGGCATCAAGAACGAGGCGGCGCAGAACGGCACCACCATCGATCGCATCGAAGCCCTGCGTGCAGAAGCAGCTGGCCTGCAACGCACGCCGCGCCGTGCCAAAAGCGGCATGAACGTATCCCAGATGCACTACGCGCGAAAAGGCATCGTCACCCCCGAGATGGAATACGTGGCGCTGCGCGAAAACGGCAAGCGCGAATGGATGCGCGAATACCTGGGCGACCCGGCGCGTGAAGCGCGCCTGCGCGGCAACCCCATGGGTGCACGCATCCCCGAGGTGTTCACGCCCGAGTTCGTGCGCGACGAAGTGGCACGCGGCCGCGCCATCATCCCGGCCAACATCAACCACCCCGAGGTCGAGCCCATGGCCATCGGGCGCAACTTCGGCGTGAAGATCAACGCCAACATCGGCAACTCGGCCGTGACCTCCAGCATCGAGGAAGAAGTGGACAAGCTGGTGTGGGCGATCCGCTGGGGCGCCGACAACGTGATGGACCTGTCCACCGGCAAGAACATCCACACCACGCGCGACTGGATCGTGCGCAACAGCCCGGTGCCCATCGGCACGGTGCCGATCTACCAGGCGCTGGAGAAAGTGGGTGGCGTTGCCGAGGACCTCACGTGGGCCATCTACCGCGACACGCTGATCGAGCAGGCCGAACAGGGTGTCGACTACTTCACCATCCACGCCGGCGTGCGCCTGGCCTACATCCACCTCACCGCCCAGCGCCGCACCGGCATCGTCAGCCGTGGTGGCAGCATCCTTGCCAAGTGGTGCATCACCCATCACAAGGAAAACTTCCTCTATACGCACTTCGACGAGATCTGCGAGATCATGAAGGCCTACGACGTGAGCTTCTCGCTCGGCGACGGACTGCGCCCCGGTAGCGCGTCAGATGCGAACGACGAAGCGCAATTCGCTGAACTCAAGACACTGGGCGAGTTGACCCAGGTGGCCTGGAAGCACGACGTGCAGACCATGATCGAAGGCCCCGGCCACGTGCCCATGCACCTGATCCAGGCCAACATGGACGAGCAGCTCAAGCACTGCCACGAGGCGCCGTTCTACACGCTCGGCCCGCTGACCATCGACATCGCACCCGGCTACGACCACATCGCCTCGGCCGTGGGCGCGGCCATGATCGGCTGGATGGGCACCTCCATGCTCTGCTACGTGACGCCCAAGGAACACCTGGGCCTGCCCGACAGGGACGACGTGAAGCAGGGGATCATTGCTTACAAGATTGCTGCCCATGCGGCCGACATCGCCAAAGGCCACCCCGGCGCCCGCGCCCGCGACGATGCCATGAGCAAGGCGCGCTTCGAATTCCGCTGGCGCGACCAGTTCGCCCTGGGCCTTGACCCGCAGACCGCCGAGGATTACCACGACGAAACCCTACCCAAGGATTCGAGCAAGGAAGCGCACTTCTGCTCCATGTGCGGGCCCAAGTTCTGCTCCATGAAGATCACGCAGGACGTGCGCGACTACGCGGCCGCCAAGGGCGTGAGCGAAGAGCAGGCATTGACAGAAGGCATGGCCCAGAAGAGCGCGGAATTCAAGGCCGTGGGCGGCGAGTTCTACGTACCCGTCGACACCATTGGCAAGAAGGGCTGAGCCGTGATGCGCATTGGCATTGCCGGTGCGGGTGTGCTGGGGCGCCTGCTGGCCTGGCGGCTGTCGCGCGCCGGGCATGCGGTGACGGTGTTTGACCCGGCGGCAGGGCCAGGCGCGCCAGACACAGGTTCGCTGAGCCGTCCCTCCACCTGCGCTGCAGGCTTCACAGCGGCCGGCATGCTCAGCCCTGTCGCCGAGCTGGACAACGCCGGGCCGGCCATCGCCCGTCTGGGCTGGCGGTCGCTATCGCTGTGGCGCGGTGTCGCGGAAGAACTGCAAGCCGCCGGCTGCGGCGCAGTGCTGTTTGCCCAGCATGGCAGTCTGATGGTGGCCCACGGTGCGGACCTGGGCGCAGCGCGGCGCGTTCTGGCCCGGCTGGAGTCCGCGCCCGCGCTGGCCGCAGAGCTTCCCTCACCGCAACCGCTGGACCGTGCTGCGTTGGCCGAGCTGGAGCCTGCGTTGGCGCCTGGTTTACATGCCTGGTTGTTGCCCGATGAGGCACAAGTGATGTCGCGCGACATGCTGCAGGCGCTGGCCGTGCACACGCCGAACGTGCACTGGTGCTGGGGCGAACGGGTGGAACGGGTAGAGCCTCGCGTGCTGCATGTATTGGGCGACGGAGCGATGCGGTTTGATCTGGTGGTGGACGTGCGGGGTGTGGGTGCCCAATCCCCTGCCCGGTCGATGGCACACACCTCCGTTCGGACTCAGCCTGTCGAAGTCAAGCCCACTATCCCGATGCAAGCCCTTCAACACACCAAGGGCGAACGGATTGATTCAGACGCGATGCATGGCCTGCGGGGGGTGCGCGGCGAAGTCATCTGGCTGCACGCTCCCGGCGTGAGGCTGCAGCGCCCGGTGCGCCTGCTGCACCCGCGCCACCGTGTCTACATCGTTCCCCGTCCGGGCGACCTCTTTGTCATCGGCGCCAGCGAAATCGAAAGCGAAGACCGCTCGCCGGTGAGCCTGCGCAGCGCGGTGGAACTGATGGCCGCTGCCCACAGTGCCATTCCCGAACTGGCCGAAGCGCGCATCGTGCACATGGAAACCAACCTGCGCCCCGCCCTGCCAGACAACGAACCCCATACCCACTTTGAGCCCGGCTTGCTTCGGATCAATGGCCTGTTCCGCCATGGCTGGTTGCTGGCGCCGGCGCTGGTGGAAGATGCGATTGCTCAACTGGAGACCATGTCGCGCGGACCCGAAGGCCCTCACCCTCCTTCGACAAGCTCAGGACAGGCCAAGCCTCTCCCGCAAGCGGGAGAGGGAGTTTCACGCGATCGAACCAACGCCCCGACAGAAAGGTCTTCACTCCCTCGCCCCTATGGGGAGAGGGCTGGGGTGAGGGGCTCGCCTGAGCCAACGCCCGAAACACACCAGAACCACTGACCCTGGTTCGCAAAAGGAATGCCTATGCCAGAAACCCTCTCCAAGCCAGAGGCCTATCTGCGCTTCAACGACCACACCCTGCCCTGCCCGCAAGGCCTGACGCTGGCCGCCGTGCTGGAAGTGCAAGGAATGGCCGCCAACAAGGTGGCCACGGCAGTCAATGGCGAGTTCGTGCCTGCCACCCTGCGCGCTTCAACCCTGCTCAAGCCCGGCGACACGGTGCTGACCTTTCAAGCCATCGTCGGAGGCTGAACATGGAACACCCCCGCGCCGCTTTCAGCGTCACCCCCAAGGGGGCGATACCAGTCGTCCGGCGAAGCCGGCCCGACGGTATCTCTGGATGGGGCACTTCGCGCCGGAAGCGCTGTGCTCTGAATCCAAGGAGTCATTGATGAAACAAGCATCCCCCTCCACCTGGGCGCCTTACGGCGTCGACCTGCAGAGCCGCTTCCTGCTCGGCACGGCCGGCTACCCCTCTCCACGGGTGCTCGCAGACAGCATCGCGGCCAGCGGCACACAAGTGGTCACGGTGGGCCTGAAGCGTACGCTCGCAGCAGGCGGCGACAACGGCTTCATCGAAATCATCCGCACCGCCATGAAAGAACGGGGCGCTCACCTGCTGCCCAACACCGCCGGCTGCCGCACCGCGCGCGAAGCCGTCACTCTGGCCCACATGGCGCGGGAGCTGTACGGCACGCACTGGATCAAGCTGGAAGTGGTGGGCGACGAACACACGCTGCAGCCCGACCCCTGGGGCACGGTGGAAGCAGCGGCGCAACTCACCAGAGACGGCTTTGCCGTGTTCCCCTACTGCACCGACGACCTGGTCACCTGCCAGCGCCTGCTGGACGCGGGTTGTGAGGTGCTCATGCCTTGGGGAGCGCCCATCGGCTCCGGGCAAGGTCTCATCAACCCCTTTGCTCTGCGTACGCTGCGCGCGCGCCTGCCCGGTGTGCCGCTGGTAGTAGACGCCGGCATTGGCGCGCCTTCGCATGCCGCCGCTGCCATGGAGCTGGGTTTTGATGCCGTGCTGCTGAATTCGGCCGTGAGCCAGGCGGTGGATCCGGTGGGCATGGCACGGGCATTTGGCCTGGCCGTTGAATCCGGCAGGTCCGCATTCGAGGCCGGTGTGATGGCGCCGCAGGACATGGCGGTGGCCTCGACACCTGTCGGCGGCCACCCCTTTCTCATCCAATGAAGCACCTCCCGCCTTGCTTCACGGGCTACAGTTCGCGCTCCGGCGCAAGAGGAAAACGAACATGACCGCCATCATCTGGAGCATCGCCGGCACCGACAGCGGCGGCGGTGCCGGTCTGGCCGCCGACCAGCGCGCGGCCGATGCCTTCGGCGTGCACTGCTGCACCGTGGTCGCCGGTATCACAGCGCAGAGCACCACCGAAGTCACTCACATCGAAGCCACGCCCCCGGCGGTGCTGGAAGCGCAGCTCGCCACACTGGCGGCAGACATGCCCCCGCGCGTGATCAAGACCGGTCTACTGGGCAGTGCCGACAATGTGCGTGTGCTTGCCGCCTTCGTGGACAGGCTGCGCGAAGAACGACCCCTTGCGCTGGTGGTGGACCCGGTGCTGCGCGCCAGCACGGGGGCCGCTCTGGCCGACGCCGAGCTGCGCGCCGCCTACTGCGAGCTGCTGCTGCCGCGAGCCACCGTCATCACCCCCAACCAGGCCGAAGCGCTGGCTTTGCTGGGTGGCGACTTTCCCGGCGACATTCCCGCGCAGTCCCAGGCGCTGCGCGCTCTGGGCTGCGATGCGGTGGTCATCACGGGTGGCGACGCTGCCGCGATCAGCCGCCACGCCAGCCTCTCGCTGGACTGGCTGGACACCCCGCACGCGAAAGGCTGGCTCAGCCTGCCGCGCGAGAACACACCGCACAACCACGGCACAGGCTGCACCTTTGCCTCTGCCATGGCGGCCGCCCTTGCGCTGGGCTGGGTGTTGGCCGACGCGGCCGTGCTGGCCAAGATGGCGGCCACGCACGCGCTGCGCCATGCGCGCGCGGTCGGCCGAGGGGTTGGCCCGGTCATCGCTCGCGAGGGTTTCGGAGTGGACCCGTCCTTGCTACCGCGCCTGTCACTCGGCAGCGAAGCGCCTGCAGCCTGGTCCACACGCCCGCCCAGCCCGGTCCCAGGTGTCTACGCCATCGTCGACAGCGCGGAGCGCGTGCGCCAGTGTGTCGACGCGGGCGCACGCACGGTGCAACTGCGCATCAAGCGCCCATCGATCACGCCGCCGGAAGACCCCGTCTGGCAAGCGCAACTGGCTGCAGAAATCCAGCTGGCCCAATCCGTGGCCAACGCCGCTGGCGCCACGCTCTTCATCAACGACCACTGGCAGCCCGCACTGGCCCACGGTGCCCGCGCCCTGCACCTGGGCCAGGAAGACCTGCTCGCCCTTTCGCCAGGCGACCACGCGCAACTGGCCGCCGCCCGGGCAAGTGGCGTGGCACTGGGCCTGAGTTCGCACAGCTTGTGGGAACTGTGCCGTGCGCACGCCCTGCTGCCCGACTACGTGGCCTGCGGCCCCGTGTGGCCCACCACCACCAAGGACATGCCCTGGCTCCCGCAAGGCCTGGACAACCTGGCCTGGTGGGCACACATGGCACCCGCACCGGTAGTGGCCATTGGCGGCATCCTCACACCCGCCCAACTGAGCCAGGCGGCCGCGTGCGGGGCGGGTGGAGGCTGCGTGGTACGGGGCCTGGGCGACGATCCGGCCACGACATGGCCAGTCTGGCAGCAAGCCTGGGATGCGGGGCTGGGCAGCAAGAAGCGCGACGTGCCGGCGCTGCCGAACCCCACCCTCTGAAGACCTTGACCGATCGGCTCTGCGATGCCTCCGCAAGCCGAGAAACACAGAAAGATGACCGAAACACACTGCTGATGCGGGCCGGTCCACCTCTGAAGGTACTGTCAAGCCCCAAGATCAACTCATTGACCGACGTTCATTCCTAGAATGTCCCGATGCACCCCGCGCCCTTTTCCGAATTCGCCCTGCTGCTGATGGCGGCCGCCCTGGCCGGCGCACTCTTCGTACGGCTCAAGCAGCCGGTGCTGATCGCCTACATCGTCATCGGCATTGCACTCGGCCCGGCCGGGTTTTCGCTGGTGCAGGCACACGACCAGATCGACCTGCTCGCCCAGATCGGTGTGACCGTGTTGCTGTTCGTGGTGGGTCTCAAGCTGGACCTGCAGCATGTCAGGCACATCGGCCCGGTGGCGCTGGCCACAGGCCTGGGGCAACTGGCCTTCACCATCGTCTTCGGCTTCGTGCTCATCCTGCTGCTGGGCAAGTCGCCGGTGGAAGCGCTGTACGTGGCGGTGGCGCTCACGTTCTCCAGCACCATCATCATCGTCAAGCTGCTGTCGGACAAGCGCGAGCTCGACAGCCTGCACGGCCGCATTGCGGTGGGTTTTCTGATCGTGCAGGACCTGGCCGTGGTGCTGGCCATGATGGCCATGAGCGCGCTCAAGACGACCGAGGTGGGTGCGGCCGATGAGCTGGGTTGGGTGACGGTGGCCGCCTCACTGGTGGGGCGCGTGCTGGCGGCGGTGGTGGTGATGGCGGTGCTGATGCGCTATGTGCTGCCCCGGGTGGTGGCGGCCATGGCGAAGTCGCAGGAACTGCTGCTTATTTTCGCGCTGGCCTGGGGCCTGGCGCTGGCCGCGCTGGGTGAATGGGCGGGCTTCAGCAAGGAAGCCGGTGCCTTCCTTGCCGGTTTTTCGCTGGCGTCCACGCCCTACCGTGAAGCGGTGAACGCGCGGCTCACAGGCATTCGCGACTTCCTGCTGTTGTTCTTTTTCATCGACCTGGGGGCGAAGCTGGAAATGTCCACGCTGGGCGCCGAGCTGGGTCCGGCGATGGTGCTGTCGGTATTTGTGCTGATCGGCAACCCGCTGATCGTGATGGCCATCATGGGCTTCATGGGGTACCGACGGCGCACCGGTTTCCTCGCCGGTCTCACGGTGGCGCAGATCAGCGAGTTTTCCATCGTGTTCGTGGCCATGGGCATCACGCTGGGTCATGTGGGCGTGACCGCGCTGGGCCTGACCACGCTGGTGGGCCTGATCACCATCACGTTGTCCACCTACATGATTCTTTATTCACACCGACTGTTTGAATGGCTCGCACCATGGCTGCGAGTTTTCGAACGCACCACACCGTTTCGGGAAATGGAGGTGGAGGACCGGAACGATGCAAAGGCCGAGGCCGACATTCTGGTGTTCGGCATGGGGCGCTATGGCAGCCGTCTGCTTCAGCGCTTGCGTGCGCAGGGCGTGAAGGCGGTGGGCGTGGACTTCGACCCCGAAGCCGTGCGCGACTGGCACCGGAAGGGCTTGCCGGTGCGATTCGGTGATGCCGAAGACCCGGACTTTCTCGAATCGCTGCCGCTGCCGCGCACGCGATGGGTGGTCAGCACGCTGCCACAGGGCGAATCCAACCGCGCCTTGCTGCATGCACTGCGGACCAGTGGCTACACAGGGAAAGTGGCGGTGGCCGTGCGGGATGAGGTTCAGTCGGCAGCCATGTCGGCTGCCGGCATTGACCGCGTGTTCAATCTGTTCGACGATGCGGCGGAGCAGGCCACCCACAAGGTGTGTGAAGCCCTGATGCAGGAGCACAATGACTCCTCCCCGGCCCGGTCCGAGCCCACACACCGCGTCCCGCCCGGGCCTGCGGCTCCAGCACCTGCCAAAGACTCGCCATGACCAACCGTCTCAAGATCGATCTGAACGCCCTCGTGGTTGCCACGGATTTTTCCACCGCAGCGAGACGTGCGACCGACCGTGCCGCACTCATCGCCCGCGACCAGTCCTTGCCCCTTCACCTGCTGCATGTGGTCCATGGCAATCTGCTGAACGACCTGAAGGCCTGGCTGGACAACAGCAACCTGTGGCAGGTCCGCATGTCGCAGCAGACGCGCAAGCGCCTGGACGACGAGGTGGTGCGGCTGCTGGCCGAACTGGGTGGCGACCTCATTCTGCTCACCCACATGGTCGATGGACAGCCCGTGAGCGAGATCTGCGACCAGGTTGAAGCGGTCGATGCCGGCCTGGTGGTGGTGGGGGTGCGCGGCACCAATCCGATGCACCACCTGTTGATCGGCACCACAGCCGAACGGCTGATGGGCAAGACCAATGTGCCGCTGCTGGCGGTGCGTACCGAAGCCAGCGAGCCCTACCGGCGGGTGCTGGTGCCCATGGATTTTTCAAGGTGGTCGGAGCAGGCGCTGGAAGTGGCGCGGGCCGTGGCGCCCGATGCGCACCTGGTGCTCATGCACAGCTTCTCGATTCCTTTCGAAGAAAAGCTGCGCTTTGCCGGTGTGGACGACGCCACCCTGAGCCACTACCGCGAGCGCGCCCGCCAGGACGCGCGCGATCACCTGCAGGCGCTGGTGGATCGGCACAGCCTGCTGCCCGACCAGTTCACCCTGAGCCTGACCGAAGGCGACGCGCCCATGCACATCCTCATGCAGGCCAGCGAACGGGCCTGCGACCTGATCGTGATCGGCAAACACGGGCGCCAGGCGGCCGAAGAACTGCTGCTGGGCAGCGTGACCAAGCACGTGCTGGCCGAAGCCGAAATCGACGTGCTGGTGTCCACGCACCGCACCGATTGACCAACCACGCGGTTTGACCAAGCGATAGGAGACAATCCTGCCGCCATGAGTCTTTCAATTTCAGCAGCCACAACCGCCCCCGTCGACGCCGACCTGCCCCCACTGGACGCCACGCCGCCCGGTCTGTACCGCCACTACAAAGGCGGCTGGTATGCGGTGATCGACACCGTTCGCTGCAGCGAGACCCTTCATGCCATGACGGTCTACCGTGCCCTGTACGGCGGCTTCGGTCTCTGGGTGCGTCCGGCCGCCATGTTCAACGAAAGCGCAGCGTTTGAAGGCCGGATGCACCGCAGGTTTGTGCGCTGGAATCCTGCGGAGGTGCCGCTGGCCGACCTGCCCACCGCGCAGGCCCTGGCGGCGTATCTGCGCGATCAGGCCCAGCACCGCGGCATGAACCTGGATACCGCCCTGCGCCCGCCCCCGACCGAGCCCACCACCTGTTGCGAACGCGGCTGCAACGGCTGTGTGTGGGAAGGGTTCTACAACGCGATGGGTTTCTGGCGGGACGATGCGATCGAGCTGATCATCAACCGAACAGATCCCCCTGCCCCCGCAGCGCCGCCGGCCGGAAGCGGCTCAGGTCCAGCGGTTCACGGTCGCGGTTGAAGCCCAGGCGGTCGCAGGTTTTCGTGAAGCGTTGACGCAGCAGGTCGGCCCAGATGCCCTGACCTTTCATGCGGGTGGTGAAGTCGGCGTCGTAATCCTTGCCGCCGTGCAGGTCCTGCACGCGGGCCATCACGCGTTCGGCACGGTCGGGATGGTGCAGTTGCAGCCACTGGCGGAACATGGGCTTGAGTTCCCAGGGCAGGCGCAGCACCTGGTAGAACGCCCGGCGCGCCCCTACCTCAAATGCAGCCTCCAGCACCTGCTCCATGTCGGTGTTGATGAACGGAATCTGCGGCGACACGCTCACACCCACCGGCACCCAAGCTTCGGCCAGGGTACGAATCGTGCGCAGCCGCCGGTGCGGTGCGGCGGCGCGCGGTTCCAGGATGCGCGCCAGTTTGGCGTCCAGGGTCGTGAGGGTCACGTACACCGCCGCCAGCCGCTGTGCACCCATGGGCGCAAGCAGGTCCAGATCGCGCTCCACGCCGCTGCCCTTGGTCACCATGGCCAGCGGAAAATGTGCAGCGCTCAAAACTTCCAGCACCTCGCGGGTGAGGCGCAGCTCACGCTCGATGGGTTGGTAGGCGTCGGTCACGGTACCCACCGCCAGCCGCTCCGGCACAAAGCCGGGACGCAGCAATTCATCGCGCAGCACCGCCGCGATGTTGCGCTTGGCCACCAGCCGGGTTTCAAAGTCCAGCCCGGGTGAGAGGTTCAGGTAGCTGTGGCTGGGCCGCGCGTAGCAGTACACGCAGCCGTGCTCGCAGCCCCGGTACGGATTCAGGCCCAGCGTGAAGCCGAGATCGGGTGAATCGTTGCGGGTGATGGCGCTGCGGGCGTTTTCGAACGCGACCTCGGTCGCTGGGGCGGCCGCTTCTTCGCCGGCGTTCACAGTCTCATCCAGCGAGCCCCAGCCGTCATCGAAGGCACCCCGCGTATCGCGTTCGAACCGGTGCGGCTGATGATGGGCGATACCCCGGCCCTTGATGGCGTGTATGGGAATGGAAACACCGGTCATGGTGAGGACACAGTCTGGTTCGCTGGAGGGGATGGCGGGGGTAGGTCAGATCAAGATACTGGATAAACATCCAGACTCTACCGCAGATGTTCTTGCAGGACCACCCACACACAGGCGCTCCTGCGAACGTGTCAGAACAGGCCTTTTCCGCACGCATGCAGAGTGGCCAGGCCGCAAGGCCTGCCACCCTGGGCGGATCACCTGCCCGTGTTCTGCGGGCCAGGCTCTGGCCCGACGTCGTAGGTCCCAAAGACGTCTTTCACCAACAGAACTTCAGGCAGCACGTACACAATGCCGTCCGTGCCGGCAAAGGCCGGGCTCACCACCTGCTTGTAAAACCGGGCGGGAAGGTTGATGCAACCATAGGAAATTCGTCGCTCGGACGGCAGCGCACTGGCCAGCCTTTCGGCTCGGCGCTCGAGGGGATGGCCAGGCACCACCGGGTGCATGGAGACCGCGGTGTCGTAGTCCACCCAGAGCATCTCCTGGCCCTTGAGGTTCCTGTCCAGATTCGCGACAAAGCGCCCTGCCGGCGTGGTACGTTCTTCTGGGCGAATGTCGGACAGCTTTTTTTCGCCGATACCGGGCACCGAATGATCGCCAATGGCCAGCCCGAGCAGGGCCGAAGATGCGCCCTGCAAGGCCCCGTGGGCATCGAACACGAACACTGTGGCTTGGCGCTTGTCCACGATCACGAACGGCATCTTGCGGTTGTCGCCCGAATCCACCACCCAGTGGGCCACATGCCGGGCTTCCTTGGAAGCGGGGGTCTGACCAAAGTCGGCGCCTTTCGCACCCCGGGGTGCGACCGGGGGCGTTGTGGGCGCCGTTGTCGGCGTGGCGGGTTGTGTGACAAGCGGCGACGCACCTGCCTGGGTGGCGAGCAAGCCGCTGCAGAGCAGAACCCAGAGCAAGCTCCGGGTCCTGAGCGCCAGCTTTTTATTCGAAGCGCTCACACGAAATGCTTCAGTTGCGCTCCGGTCTGGGTGCGCGCACCGGCGGCCGGTAGGTTGCGGGTGGGGTTTCGATGGGCACTGCCCGTGGCACCACGGCTGGAGCAGCAGCGGGCAACGCCTCCAGCGCCGCTGGGGCCTGAACCACGAGAGTGGAGCTAGGCAATGGCGTTGGGGGGGCTACCGTAAAAACGAAGCCTTGTGACGCGAAGGCAGGTGGTGTGTAGGGGGTCAGCACAGGTGGCAAGGGCCCAGTGCCCAGTACAGGGTTGGCGACCGGGGCAGCGGCGACAGGTGGGGGTGGCGCGGAAGGCTGAGGGGCGGGTGCAGGTGGCCGGGCCGAAGGTGGAGGAGCCACTGGCGGTGACACCCCAGGCGCAGCGGTGATGTTGGCAGTGGTCCGTGCCGAAGTGGTCCCGCAGCAAGGCACTGCGAATGCGTACCGGCCCGCGTCCACACCGGTCAGGGTGTAGCCGGTGAAGGAAATGGTCTTGTCCACTCCCACCGATGCGCTGTCAAAACTGGCGCTGCTGCCCGAGCCCGCCAGCAGCGACACGCCAGCCGGAGCGCCCTTCAGACCAGAGAGTGTGGCACTGGTGGTGCCGTCGAAGGTCTTGTTGCCGCCGTCGGGGAACACCAGCATGTACTGATTCAGAGGACTGCCGGTTCCGGTGAAAAAGAGCGAAAAATCGGTCGGCGTTGCGTACGAAGTCGGGTTGTAGAAGATATTGGTCGGTGTGAGTGGATCCGGTCCCGTGGTGGTGATGTAGGTGCCTGCGAGACCGCCATTGACGAATCTCACGGTACCGCCTGCAGGCCCCGGTCCCGTACCGGCTGTTCCGGCACTCAGCGTCAGGCCCCTTGAAACGCCGAGGTTCGCAAGGTCCTGCCCGGCGGTGACGCTGCCCGTGGTCAACGTGATCAGGGCCGCGCCGTTGAAGGCGTTATTCAGATTCACGTCGCGTGCAGCGCATATCTGGATATTGCCGTCCGTCGTCGTGATGCCTGCGGTGGGCGCAGTGATGTTCCTGACGATATTGACGTCCCTGCCAGCACCCAGCAGAACGCTGCCATCGGTCGTTGTGATCGCCGCATTGACATTGACATCTCGCCCGCAGCACACCACCAGGTTGCCAGTCTTGGCCGTGACTGCGGCATTGATGTTCGTATCGCCACCGGCCAGCAAGGTCAGCGTGGTCGGGGTGCCGCTCGCTTCCCATGAGACAGCACCGTTGATCTCGATGTTGCCGCTGCCGGCTGTGGGGGCGAAAAGATTGGCAACAGGCAGGCTGCGAACGACCTCGCCATCCGCGCCGATTGCTGTGCTGATGGTCACGCTGTTCGTCACCATCAGCGCAGACAGGCTTGTGGCCTGGATGTTGGCCGAAGGCGTGTTTGCAACGATGAAGCCGTTCGAGCCAATCAGCCACTGGCCGGTTTCACCTGTCGGCGCGACGGAGGTGATCGTCGCCGTGGTGTCGATTTCGACGCGGGCAGCCGACGTTTCGATGGAGCCACCATCGCCACTTGGCGCGGATACGTCCAGCGTACCCGCCACATTCACCGTGCCCGTATCCATGCCACCGAGCAACCGGATCGATCCCTCCTCGTTCAAGAGGGTCTGCGCCTGGATCACACCGGTGTTGTTGACCGCATTGGCCAGCGCGCTGCCGGCGGCCCGCGTGGTCAACAACACCCGGCCACCATCTGCCTCGATCCTTCCGCTGTTGCCCACGGCCGCATCCAGTGCACCTTGGTCGATGGTGACGCTGAGCAAACGGTCTCCCGTGATGTCGAGCGTCATCGCACTGCCTGCCGCGAGCGCGACGGTGCCCAGGTCGGCGTAGATGAAGCCCTGGTTGCTGACATCCGTACCCAGAAGTGCCACGTAGCCCCCAGCGGCTGCATTGATCACGCCTGCGTTCACCACGGTGGCTGTGCTCGTACCGGAGAATCGGTAGTTGTTGGCCAAGAAATCCGCGTCCGAAATGCCCAGTGTGGATGCCACCAGGCCGCCGACGTTGACCGTCGCGCCGGTGCCAAAGAGAATGCCGTTGGGGTTGACCAGGAACACCTTGCCATTGGAAGTCAGGCTGCCCAGAATGGTGGAAGGATCCGGGCCGACGACGCGGTTCAATGCCACCGAACTGGTGGTGGGCTGCACGAATTGCACGGACTCGCCGGTCAGGATGCCAAAGCTTTGCCAGTTGATGGCCACATTGGCCGTGGTCTGCGTGATGACCATGGCGCTTGTGGTGCCACCGATGGTGGCGCTGCCTGCCGACACCACACCACCCGTGGGTTGCGCCACCGCCGTCCCCCCGCACGCCACCATCAGCGATACAGCCAGGGCCTTCAGCCCGAAGCGTCCGCCAGCGACTGCCGAAGACGCAGACGTGGTGCTCGATGAGACTTTCTTTCCTGCGCTGGACGTGATTTCCGCAGCGGCCACAAAGGTGCCGGTCTGGTCGTTCCAGATGGAGCGGTGAATGCGGTTCATGAGGTTCTTTCGTGTTTTCTAGGCGATTCGAGGAAGGACCGAAAGCAGCACAGGCGAGGCCCGCGCTGGGAACGTTCAGAAATACTTGATGGCCTGGATCCAGAACCGGCCCGACTTGTCGGGTGCCGAGGTGGCCTCGCCGCTGCCCAGCTTGCGGGCGTAGTAAGCACGCACCGCGAAGTTGTTGGGGTCTGCCCAGTTCAGGCCCACACCGGCGCCGTGCAGGGTTCGGCTGTTCGGCACGGCGTCTGACCAGGGGTTCTTGTTGATCGTCACGCGGCCGCTGTCGACAAAGCCGATCAGGTGGAGTTGTCCGGGCATCTGATCGGGTTTGGGCAGCAGCATGCGGGCTTCCAGCGTCGCCACATAGCCCTGGTCCGCGTAGGCTTCGCCTTCGGGGTAGGCCCGCACGCCGTACATGCCACCCAGCGCCATTTTCTCGGAGGCATCGAGGTTCTTTGAGGCCAACTGGCTGTTCACGCCGGCGTACAGCGACCAGGCCGGGCTGACCGCTTGCAGGCGCGAGGCGCTGAAGCTCAGCTTGTTGAAACGGCCGTTGCTTTGCACCGGTGCGTCGGCCAGCTTCAGGCCAGGCGTTTGCAGATCGATGTTGCCGGTCGACCATGTCAGCGAATAGCCGGTCACACCGCCTGCGCCCAGCTGGTCGCGGTGCTCGCCACGCAGACTCGCCATCAGCACCTGGGCTTTCTTGTCTTCCACCGGCATGTCCAGGCTCAGCGGGCGCTTGTCCTGAAATGTTTTCGCATCAAAGGCCAGCCCGGCGTACAGGCGGGTGTTGCGCGTGCGGATCAATGGGTAGCTGCCGTACACGCTGGCAATCCTGGCTGTTCCACTGGCTTGCGCGAACGCGAATTCCTTACCCAATTCGTAGCTCAGCCAGCTGTAGGCCACGCCCACTGTCGCCATGCCCAGCGGAACCTGGTACGACGCCCGGGCGTAGTTCAGGCCCTGGCCCGACGTCAGCGCCCGCAGCGACGCCACGTCACCCAGTCCGGCCGGGTTGTTCAGGTTGACGGTGGCGCCCAGGCGGTATTCGCCGGTGTAGCGGTTGCCGGCGTTGTCGGCATCAATGCTGCCGGTGACGAGATCTCCAGGCACCACGTCCACGATCAGATCGGAGGTACCCAGCGACGCGCCGGGGGTCAGGGTTGATCTGACCTTCACGCCGGGCGTGTCCGACAGCAGCAGCAGGCGGTTCTCAACCGGCCCGATGGCGATGGTGTCGCCACTGTTGAGGCCCGCCAGCTGGCGCTGGATGTGGCCATCCGAGAGTGTGCTCTGGTTGCGCACGTCGATCTTGCCGTACTGACCTTCGATGACGGCGATGGTGACCGAGCCGTCCTTGATTTCCTGGGCAGGCAGGTAAGCCTGAGCCACGAAATACCCCTGGCTGCGGTAACGATCGGTGATCTTCTGTGCCATGGCACGCAGATTGGCCAGATTGAGTTCACTGCCAGGCTGAAAACCGGTCAGTGCAAGCAGTTCATCTTCACGGTAGACGCTGGCACCGGTCACCTGCAAGCGGTTGACCATGATCTTGACTGCGTCAGAGGCCGCCGTGGCTGGGGTGGGGCCAGAATCAATGCGGATCGCCGGCGCCACTTGCTGTGGTGAAGGCGCCGGCGGAATCTGCTGAAGCTGGCTACCAGCGCTGGGGAGCTGTTGGGCAAACGCGGCCTGACTGAGGATCAGGACCGCGAAGGGCAGTAGAGGGATTTTGAACACGGAAGGCCTTGAGTTTTTTGGGGGTATGTGCACCAAGGGTGTGCGATGCTGCTGCTTCCGTCTGTGTGACAGCGTACGGTCCACCCGTGTACAGGCATGTGTTCGGAAGGCAGGTGCCGGGCGGGCGTTTTGGGCGATGAGCGGTCGTGCCTTTCGCCATATCGCGGAATCGGTGTGCCACAAGGCTGTGCACAGGTGGAACCAACGGCCTCGAGCCTGGTCGGCGCTGCAAGCTCGGGTCAAACGGTCACAATGGCGGCTTCGCCCGTATGCGGCGCGACCTCTTGCACGCGGAGAAACCATGCCCCCCCACAACCACGCAGTCCAGGCTGCTGACGCCGTCGTGAGCGTGCGCAATCTAAGCAAAACCTACGCCGACGGCTTCCAGGCCCTCAAGAACATCAACCTCGATATCCACCGGGGTGAAATCTTTGCCCTGCTGGGCCCCAACGGCGCGGGCAAGACCACCCTCATCAGCATCATCTGCGGCATGTCCGGCGCGAGCGAAGGCACGGTGGTGGCCGATGGCTTTGACACCGTGCGCGACTACCGCGCCGCGCGGTCGCTCATCGGCCTCGTGCCACAGGAACTGCACACCGACTCGTTCGAGACCGTGTGGGCCACGGTGAGCTTCAGCCGCGGTCTGTTCGGCAAAGCCGCCGATCCGGCCTACATCGAGAAGGTTCTGAAAGACCTTTCCCTGTGGGACAAGAAGGACAACAAGATCCTGTCGCTCTCCGGCGGCATGAAGCGCCGCGTGCTCATCGCCAAGGCGCTGTCGCACGAACCCAAGGTGCTGTTCCTGGACGAGCCCAGCGCAGGCGTGGATGTGGAACTGCGCCACGACATGTGGCGCATGGTGCGCAAGCTGCGCGAGGCCGGCACCACCATCATCCTCACCACGCACTACATCGAAGAAGCCGAAGACATGGCCGACCGCATCGGCGTGATCCGCAGGGGCGAGCTGATCGTGGTGGAGGACAAGAACACCCTCATGCGCCAGCTGGGCCAGAAGCAACTGCTGCTCACACTGCAGCAGCCCCTGCCAGCCTTGCCGGAAGCGCTGGCGCCCTGGTCGCTCGCGCTCTCCAGCGACGGCCTCACCCTGACCTACACCTTCGACGCCCAGAAAGACGACACCGGCATTGCCCATCTGCTGGCGGCATTGAGTGCAGAAGGGATTCACTTCAAGGATCTGCAGTCCAGTGAAAGCTCGCTTGAAGACATCTTCGTGAGCCTGGTTCACGAAGAAACGTCCGCCGAGGCGGAAGTCAAGCAACAAAACACCAATGCCAGGAAGGGGGTGGCCGCATGAACACAGGACTCAACCTGCACGGCGTGCGCGCCATCTACCGTTTCGAAATGAACCGCGCCCTGCGCACCTGGCTGCAGAGCATTCTTGCGCCAGTGCTCTCGACCTCGCTGTATTTCATCGTCTTCGGCTCGGCCATCGGGTCGCGCATGGGCGACATCGACGGCGTGAGCTACGGCGCCTACATCATTCCCGGTCTGCTCATGCTCTCGCTGCTCAGCGAAAGCATCTCCAACGCCGCCTTCGGCATCTACATGCCCAAGTGGTCAGGCACCATTTATGAACTGCTCAGCGCCCCGGTGAGCTGGGTGGAAGTGCTGATGGGCTACGTGGGCGCTGCCGCCACCAAAAGCCTGCTGCTGGGCTCGTTGATCCTGCTGACCGCACGCCTGTTCGTACCCTACGAAATCGCCCACCCCGTGTGGATGGTGGGCTTCCTGGTGCTCACCGCCATCACTTTCTGCCTGTTCGGCTTCATCATCGGCCTGTGGGCCGACAATTTCCAGAAGCTGCAGGTGATCCCGCTGCTCATCATCACGCCGCTGACCTTCCTGGGTGGTGCGTTCTACAGCATCAACATGCTGCCACCCTTCTGGCAAACGGTGTCGCTGTTCAACCCGGTGGTCTACCTCATCAGCGGCCTGCGCTGGGCTTTCTACGGTGCGGCCGACGTGCACATCGCCGTGAGCACCAGCATGACGCTGGCCTTCATGCTGACCTGCCTGGCCGTGGTGTGGTGGGTGTTCAAGACAGGGTACCGGATCCGGAAGTGAGCATGAAAAAGGCCTCGAAAGCAGAGCTTCGAGGCCTTTTGGGCTGACCTCAGCGTGGGGCTGAGGCCAAGGAAGGGGGGCAGGGCTCAGTAGCCGCCGCGACCACCACCGCCACCACCGTAGCCGCCACCACCTGAGCGGTCGCCGCCGCCGTAGCCACCACCGCCACCACCACCGTAGCCGCCGCCACCGCTACGGGGAGGACGAGCCTCCATCGGACGGGCTTCGTTCACCGTGACGCTGCGGCCACCGAGAGACTGGCCATTCATGCCCTGGATGGCGGCTTGCGCTTCGGCATCGCTGCCCATTTCGACGAAACCAAAGCCTTTGGAGCGACCGGTGTCGCGTTCCATCATGACCTTGGCGCTGGTGACAGAGCCGAATTCGCTGAAAGACTGTTGCAGGTCTTCGTCACGCACCGTGTACGGCAGGTTGCCGACGTAAAGTTTATTGCCCATGGGGACTCCTCAGATACACATAAAACAAAGCGATGGGGTCCCGAAAGCACAACAAACCTGGAAGGTACCGCCGTAGCGCGAAACTGACCGATCACCTGGAAGATGCGCCGGCTTCAAGCCCGCGCGACGCTATTGTGCATCCCTGGGCGCCCCAAAACGCTCTTGCCTTTACCTTTTGTTGCGGTAAACCCCCAAAACGGGGCCAGATTCAGCCCCTTCCGTCGGCAGACGATCTGACGGAAGATCGCATTCACTGCCGAAAGACCTGGCCACCCAACGGCATTTTCCGCAGCCATTGCGCTGCGGGAAGACGCCCTGCCGCCTGGAACCACGCCCTCTCGAACTCCACCTGTCTTGCCGAGGAGAACTCAATGTCTTCCAGCCACAACGCTCTGAACTGGTTCGAAATTCCCGTGAGCGACTTTGCGCGCGCCCAGGCCTTTTACGAAAAGGTGCTGGGCAAGGCCATCCCACCCATACCCATGGGGGGGACCATCATGGGCTTTCTGTCTGACGACCCTGCGGCCGTCGGTGGCGCACTTGTTCAGGGAGAAGGTGCAACGCCCTCACAACAAGGCACCATGGTGTACCTGAACGGCGGCGACGACCTGGCGCCCGTGCTGGCCCGGGTGGTGGATGCCGGCGGCACCATTGCTGTGCCCAAGACCGAGATCGGCAACGACTTCGGCTTCTTCGCGCACTTCATCGACACCGAAGGCAACAAGGTGGGTCTGCATTCCATGGGCTGAAACGGTGCCGGCCGCCTGTGAATGCCGGTGGCCGCGCTACCGGATGCCCGCGCGCAGAAAGCTCTGTACGAACTGCCGCTGAAACAGCAGGAACGCCAGCAGCAGCGGTGCGCTGGAGATCAGCGTGGCCGCGTTGATGATGCCCCAGTCGATGCCCTGGTCGGTGCCGGCGAACACCGACAGGCCCACTGTGAGCGGCCGTGTTTCCACCGAGTTGGACATCACCAGTGGCCACAGGAAGTTGTTCCAGTGATGGCTGATGGACACCAGCGCATAGGCCAGGTACACCGGCCGGGCCAGCGGCACATACACGCGCCAGAGCACACCGAAGGTACTGCAGCCTTCGATGCGCGCGGCTTCTTCCAGCTCCTTGGGCACGGTCTTGAAGGTCTGGCGCAGCAGGAAGATGCCAAAGGCGGACGCCATGTACGGCAAGGCCATGGCGCTGAGCGTGTCCACCAGGCCCAGCCGGTGCATGGTGCGGTAGTTCTCGACCAGCACCACGTCGGGCATCACCATCAGCTGCACCAGCACCAGCGCAAAAGCGATGTTCTTGCCCGGAAACTCAAACCGCGCAAAAGCGTAGGCCGCCAGCGTGCACAGCACGATCTGCCCTGCCAGGATGCCCAGCACCAGAACCGAAGTGTTGAAAAAGTAGCGCGGAAACGGCGCGGCGTTCCAGGCCCTGGTGAAGTTGTCGGTGGTCAGCGGCGCCAGCAGGTCAAAGCGCGCCGAATACTCGGTGGGGTGAATGGCGGACCACACCGCGTACAGCAGCGGTAGCAGCCAGAGCAGTGCCAGCAGCGAGGCGCCCAGTGTGTTCAGGGCGTTGTCGAAGCGGGTGGGGTTCAACATGCGGGAGGCCTGTGGGTGTTCATTGGTAGTGCGTCTTGCGTTCCAGCAAGCCAAACTGCAGCAGCGCAGTCACCGCCAGCACCAGCAGCAACACCACGGTCAACGCGGCAGCGTATGACACGTCCCAGAATTTGAAGCCCACCTCGTAAATGTGGAACAGCAGCAACGAGGTCGCGTTGTCTGGCCCGCCACGGGTGAGGATGAAGATGTGGTCGATCAGCCGGAACGCGTTGATCACCGCATTCACCAGCACGAACAGGGTGGTGGGCATGAGCAAAGGAAAGGTCACGCGCCAGAAAAACTGCCAGCGGTTGCAACCCTCCAGTGCCGCCGCCTCGCGCAGTTCGGGCGACTGCTGCTGCAAGGCCGCCAGGTAGAAAATCATGAAGAAGCCGGCCTCCTTCCACACGGCCACCGCAATCACGGCGCCCAGCGCGGTTTCCTTGGAGCCCAGCCAGTTGTGTGGCGCCCCGCCCCACAGGCTGCGGATCTGGTCGAGCAGGCCGTAGTCGGGCGTGTAGAAGAACAGCCAGATGTTGGCCACGGCGATCATGGGCAGCACCGTGGGTGTGAAGTAGGCAAGCCGCACCCAGCCCCGGCCCACCATCTGCCGGTTCACCCACAGGGCCATCAGAATGGCCAGTGCGATGGACGGCAGAATGGTGCCCAGCGCGTACCAGGCGTTGTTGGTCAGCGCCGTCCAGAACACCGGGTCTTCCAGCAGCAGTTCGTAGTTCTCCAGCCCCACGAAAGTCGCCGGCCGGTTCGGTCGGGGCGTGGTGAAGAAGCTGTGCCAGAGCGTGGCGACGGCGGGATAGTGCGTGAAGGCCGCCAGCAGCACCGCCGCAGGCAGCAACAGCAGCCAGCCGGTGACGGATTGCCGACGGGTGTTCATGGACGCCGAGCTTGAAACAACCGGGCGGATCAGCGGTAGCGGCGCAGGATGCGATCGGCTTCGCGTTGTGCGTCGCGCATCGCCACTTCGGGCGTCTTGCTGCCGGTGAGCGCGGCTTGCAGGCCGTCGTTCAGCGCCTTGGTCACGCGCTGGTTTTCGTGGGTGGAAAGCTCGGCCACGGCGTGCTTGAGCTGGTCACGTGCCACGGTGGGTGCTGGGAACTCGGCCAGGTATTTCTTCATGGTGTCGGTTTCCCACGAGGCGGGCGTGACCGACACATAACCCGTGGCGATGGCCCACTTGGCTGCGCGCTCGGGCGTGGTGGCCCACTTCATGAACTTCACGGCGGCGTCGCGTTCGGCCGGGGTGGCCTTGTTCAGCACGTAGAAGTTACCGCCGCCGGTGGGTGTGCCGCGCTGCTTGCCTGCGGGCAGCATGGCCACGCCGAAGTCGAACTTGGCGTTGGTGCGGATGTTGGTGAGGTTGCCAGTGGTGGTCCAGATCATGGCGGCCTTGCGCTCGAAGAAGTCCTTCGGCGTGGTGCCCCACTCCACCACGCCGGGCGGGTGAATCTGGTGCTTGCGGGAAAGGTCCACCCAGTACTGCAGCGCCTGCACCACTTCGGGTTTATCGAAGTAAGTTTCGGTGCCGGCCGGGTTCATCAGCTCCACACCGTTCTGCGTGGTGAATGCCTGGAACAGCCAGTACGGAAAGCCGGATGACGGCACCTGCACGCCATAGGTGCTCACGTTGCCGGCCGCGTCACGCTTGGTGAGCTTCTGGCCCATCTCCACCAGTTCGTTCCAGTTCTGCGGTGGGCGGTTCGGGTCCAGCCCCGCTTCCTTGAACAGATCCTTGTTCCAGTACATGACGATGGTTGAGCGCTGGAACGGAACGCCCCAGGTCTTGCCACCGGTCTGGCTGTTCTGCATGAAGCCGGGGTAGAAGCTGTTCAACCAGGCCTTGTCTTCGGGCGCCTTCAGCAGATCGTCAATGGCCACCACCACGCCTTCGTCGATCAGGGTGTACATGTCGGTGGAGAGCATCACCGCGATGTGCGGCGCGTCACCACCCTTGGCGGCTGTGAGCACCTTGGTCACAGTGTCCTGGTAGCTGCCGGAATACACCGGCTTGATCTTGATGCCGGGGTTCTCTTTCTCGAAGTCGGCGGCCATCTCGTCGATGATCTTGGTGACCGGGCCACCCACGGCCACGGGGTAATAGAAGCTGAGTTCTTGCGCTGCCGCCGGCATTGAAATGGCGGTCGCAGCGATCAATGCACCGCTGAGGCGGCAAAGGGCATGTTTCCAGGGTTTCACGGTGACTCTCCTGAGTGCGGTTGGGGGAAATCGGCCGGGTGGCCACAGGGGGAAAACGAACGGGCGAAGGAATGACTACGGCCCAGGCATGGGCAACGGCGGGCTGTTGATGCGCTGGCCATCCAGCGGATTGAACAAATGAACGGCATCGGCATGCCAGGTGAGACCGATGGCTTCGCCGCGCTTTGGTGGGTTGTGCAGGGCGCCGGTGCGCAGCACCAGGCGCTGCGGGCCGCGCGCACCAGACAGGTCAGCCGTCTGACCCGCTGTCGTGGTTTCTCCCACCTCGCAGATCACCAGACTCTCGGCACCCAGGTACTCCACCGTCACCACGCGCGCCTGCAGCTTCGGCGCGTTGGTGTCCAGTCCCAAGTCTTCCGGACGCACGCCCACCAGCATGTCCGGGTCGCCCTGCTGCAGCAGGGCCGCAGAAAACAGGTTCATGGCCGGCGAACCAATGAAGCCGGCCACAAAGCTGGACTGCGGGCGGCCATACAGGTCTTGCGGGCTGCCTTGCTGCTCCACCTTGCCAGCGCGCATGAGTACCACCTTGTCGGCCATGGTCATGGCTTCGGTCTGGTCGTGGGTCACATAGAGCATGGTGATGCCCAGGCGCTGTTGCAGCTCGCGAATTTCGGCGCGCATCTGCTGGCGCAGTTGCGCGTCCAGGTTCGACAGCGGCTCGTCCATCAGACACACCGGCGCTTCGGCCACGATGGCGCGACCCAGCGCCACGCGCTGGCGCTGCCCGCCCGAGAGCTGCGAAGGCTTGCGGTCCAGGTACGGCCCCAGGCCCAGCAGCTCGGCCGCACGGGCCAGCCGGCGCTGGCGTTCGGCAGCCGGCACGCGGCGCACGGTCAAACCGAACACGATGTTGTCTGCCACCGACAAATGCGGAAACAGCGCGTAGTTCTGGAACACCATGGCCACGCCACGATCGGCGGGTGGCGCATGCGTGCGGTCCACACCATCAATGAGGATGCTGCCGCCATCGCATGGCTCCAGCCCGGCGAGCAGGCGCAGCGTGGTGCTCTTGCCGCAGCCGGAAGGCCCCAGCAGCGCCACGAACTGGCCGGGTTCAGCGACCAGGGTCACACCGTCCACAGCGGCATGCGCACCGAATCGGCGACACACGCTCTTCAGCTCCACGCGGCTCACTGGAAACCTCCGCTCTGCGAGCTGCGGTTCGAGCTGCGGTGCAAGCTTGCTTGGGAACGGCCCGGCGCTGCGCTCATGCACGTGTCTCCGCCAGGTGCAGCTGACGCGGGGCCTGCTCCACCAACTGATCGAACGGCTCGGCCGGACGAGCGTTGATGACCAGGTGGTCCATCATGCGCAGCGAGCCGCCCCGCGCCACGGCGGCGCGGCCGAACTTGGTGAGATCGGCCACCAGCACGGCGTTGCGGCAATTCATGCGCATGGCCTCGCGAGCCGTCACCTCGGCGGGGTCAAAATCCAGCAAGGCGCCGTCTTCATCAATGCCGCCTACACCAAACACGGCGAAGTCGGTCTTGAAGTTGCCAAAGAATTGCGCAGCGGCTTCACCCACCACATCCATGTCGGGCAGGCGCAGCGCACCACCAGCCACACGCACTTCCACACCCGGTGCAGCTGCCAGGGCCAGCACCACGCGCAGGCTGTTGGTCATCACTCGCAAATCCTGATGCCCGCGCAGTGCCAGCGCCACCTGGTGCGGCGTGGTGCCCAGGCCAATCGACACCGAACTGCCGTCCGGAATCAACGCCGCCACCCTGGTGGCAATGGCGCGCTTGGCGTCCAGTTGCTGAACCTGGCGCGTTTCCCACGGCAGGTTGGATACCGATGCAGGCAGCGTCACACCGCCGTGCACGCGGCGCAGGTGACCCTGCTCGCACAAGCGGTTCACCGTGCGGCGTATGGTCTGTGGTGTCACGCCGAATTGTTCGGCCAGGTCGTGAATGTCGACCAGCCCTTTCGCGCTCACCAGGTCCACGATGGACTGATCACGTGAAAAAATTTCCCCCTCTCGGGTGTTCATACGAACGTCAAGCGATTCCATACCTGAAATTTTGAAAGCCGCTTGTGACACACACGTGTCAAACCGCTGTGTTCAGATGAACATGTCAAAGCCACTCATGTAAGAACACGTCATGACATCCAGTGCCCCACACGATTGTTTTGTTCAGCTCTCGGATCCGCACATCGTGGACAAAGGGCGGTTGCTGATGGACGAGGTGGACACGGCCAGCTTCCTGATGCGCGCAGTCGCACAGATCGTGGCGATGCACCACACGCCCAGCCACGTGCTCATCACCGGCGACCTGGTGGAGCGCGGCGGGCTGGACGAATACGCCCACCTGCGCGAACTGCTGGCCCCCCTGCCCTGCCCCGTGCTGCTGATGCCGGGCAACCACGACGCGGTGCCCCGGTTGCGCGAGGCGTTTGCAGATCACCGTTATCTGGGCTGCACCGCGCACGACCCGGCCCTCGCAGGTTTCGCCCTGTATGAAGCGAGCGTGGGCAGCCGTCGCCTGCTGGCCCTCGACACCGTGGTGCCAGGCAAACCCCATGGCAGCCTCTGCGGCGCCCGCCTGAGCTGGCTGCGCGCCCAACTGGATGCCGCGCCCGACACACCCACCATCGTGGCCATGCACCACCCTCCGTTCACCACCGGCATCCGCCACATGGACGACATGGGCCTGCGCGAAGGAGCCGACGAGCTGGAAGCCCTCATTCGGCAGCACCCGCAGGTCGAACGCATCCTCTGCGGACACCTGCACCGACCCATCACCCGCCGCTTCGGCGGCACAGTGGCCATGACGGCACCGTCAGCCGCACACCAGATCACGCTCGGCCTGCTATCTGACAGCCCGCCCTCGTTCATATACGAACCGCCCGGCTTCTATGTCCATACGGTACAAGCCGGGCACCTGGTGACACACCTGCAACCGGTGGGAAATTTTGGTGAGCCGCAACTGTTTCGCTGAACGACAAGCGGTGATCGGGACAACGGCTCTGGCTGCGGATTCCGGCTGGGCTCTTTGGGATCAGCGCCTGCGCCGCATCTGGCCCATTTGAGTGCCCATGTGACCGACCCGCAAGAAAGCCCCCCTTCCTGTCAGAGCACCGACTCAAACAGACCGGTACGCCACAGCACATTGCGCTCTGCTTCACTCAATGCCCGCAGTTCCTCTCCGGGCTGAACCAGCACCCGATGATGGCCCACCGAAAGACTCAGAGCCCGGGCGCCGATGAAGCGCAGGCGCCCGGGCACGACAGTAGTCTGTGGTTGTCCCGGTTCGACAGTAGCCCAGCGATCAGGCACAGGCACACTTGGTCGTTGGCAACAGCTCATGATGCTTCTCCCAAAGCCAGTTCGATCACGCTGGCACCACCTGCCACGGCCAGCCAAAGCAGCAGCCCGGCTGCCCATCCAGGCGCCAGCAAGGCAGCGGGCACTGCCGCCAGCCAGATCGCAAGGCAGTGCACGCAAGCCAGGCCCAAAGAGAGAGGCGTTTCGGCTGCGGCCACATGCAGGCGAGATACCAGGTCGAACGGACCCCGTTCACGCGCCACCAACCGGGCCAGTCGCCACACGGCCAGCACCGAGAGCACCGCTTCAAACCACGGTGGCTCCGGTCCAAAGCCAGCGACCATGAACAGCCTCAATCGGCGTTGAACACCGCAAACACGCGGCTTGCATCCTGGTACACACGCATGGCTTCGTATTCAAATGCCGGTGTCGGTGGCGCCATCACCTGCGTGGTGTCGAAGGCACGCGAAACACTGCGGGTAAAGAAACCGTAGGTTCCCTGGGCCGCGTTCGCAGGCAGCGTGTACACCGCCTGCATCAGCCCACCCTGATCACCCACCGAAGTGTGCCAGTGCTCGAATCCAAGCGGGCCGTCCGTGCCACCGCTGCCGCTCGTGCGAACCATGCCCACATTGCCGCAGGCGGTGGGGTGGAAGTAGGCATTGCGGAAGTGCTCGCTGTGTACATCCAGCGTGACCCGGAACTCCACCGCCACCGGCAGAGCGCCGCGGCGCACCACCGGGCAGTTACCACCAATGGGGAGCCAGTTGGTGTCGCCCGCCTTGCGCCACGCAATGTCGAAAGCGAATCCTGGTGCGCGGTTGTCCACCACCACCGCCACCGGGGCAGAACTCGACAACACAGCGCCGGGCAGCGTGCCGACCTGCAGCGCCAGCTCGTAGGTGCCGTCGGGGTAGTTGCCCCCGGTGGGCCAGTCGAGCAGCAGCTGTTCACTGGGCAGCCAGGGGTTGGGGCCGCCGGGGAGGTTGATCGGGTACCAGCCGGTGGCATTGCTGGTGGGGGCATGCCACTCACCCACACCAGCGGCGTTCAGCCGATAGAGCCACCAGCTCACACCCACAAACGGCGTCTGAGGGCCGAAGGCCATGCTGCCAGGTGCGCGGTGGCGGTACAGCACGCGGTAGTGCGTGGCCTGCGGGTGCGTGCGATGGCAGCCAAACAGGGACAGCTTTCCGTAGGTCGGGGACCGCGCAGCCGGGTTGGGCAATGCATCGACGCTGGTGCCCGACGGATGCGGACGGTTGGTGCGCAAGTTGTATCCGGTGGCACTGTCGAAGGTGGTCGTATCGCCTGTGAGCGGAAGGCGCCCTGCGGTGACGATGGCGGGCACATTGCCACAAGGGATCTGCACATCGGGCACGCAGTCGGGTGCGACGCGGGCGCTGGGGTCCGCTTCCAGGGTCACGAAAGGCAGATTCCCTGCGTTCCAGCGAACTTCAAAGTGACGCTCGCCGTAGATCACTTCCTCCACACCGTCACCATCCACATCCTGCAGCACGCGAAACGTGATGTCGGGCACGTCAATGATGGGGGCCCACTCCGGCACACGAATGTTCACGCAGCGCCGCATCGGACCGATCCAGTGGCGCGGGTCAAATCCTTCGAGTACCTTGGGGTCGAGCCTCAGCTGTGCGGCCACGGTATCCAATGCGAGGCGCGAGGGCACGCCCTTCTTGCCACCGACGTCGGTCAGGAAATCCGCAGGCAGCGGCGGAGCCATGCGCAGCGCTGCTGGCGCGTCCAGCGCCTGCTCGAGTGCGGAAGTGTCCTCTCCGAAGGCCCTGCCGGGCAGTGCCTCGAAGCGGGTCAGCGCTTCGCCGATGCGTGAATCGCTCATTGAGGCCGTGCGCTGCAACACGGCGAAGTCCGGAAGCGGGTCTGGCCCGGGTACAGGACCGCGCGGACCGCGCTCGATCAGTTCCGGAATGCGCTCCCGCAAATCGTCCAGCAGTTCGCGCCAGTTCGGGCGTTCGAAGATCACCGGAAAGCACAGCCGCTGGGTGCGCCAGCGCAGCACCCAGTCGATATCAAAACGCGGAATCCAGACACAGAAACGACCACACGCGTCCGTCTTCACGGTGGCGATCACCTCGCGCCGGCAATTGAACGGAAAAAGCCAGCTCCACTGCGAACCCACCGGATGGTAGGCGAACAGCGAACAGTCGGTGTCTTCCACCTGAACGGTGGCCAGCGGCACAGGCATCTGGCGGCCCGTGCTCGCATCGGTGCGCACCACCTTGCCGCACACCCGCTGCATGAAGAACATGCGAGGGTCCAGCACATGACCCAGTTTGGCCTTCAGGCTGGCGATTGGCTGACCCGCCAGGCGAGGCTCCGGAACTCCGCTGAGTGCCGCCAGGCGCGCAGCGCCGAGCTTGCCGATGACCGCTGATTCGGCGGCGTCAAAAGCAGCATCCACGCCCCCAGCCGAAGCAGTGGGGCGGGTGTGCGACGTGGTGACGCGGGCATCACTGCCCGCGCTGGGTTTTGGTGTCTTTGCCATGGCGACTCCTTGGTGATCTGGGTGGGCGGATCGCTCCGCATGTGGCCACATGCCCCATGGGAAACAACCGTCCTCAGTGTGCGATTCACCAGCCGTTGCGACATCCCCCGCATGGGAGAACGCCATCCCCTGAACGGATGACCGGACGGCCCATCCCTACAGGTTTTACAAGCAGATACAGAGCCCTCGGTGACAAGTCTGTGGGCCTGCACCCATTTGTTTCTGGTTCACCGGTTTTTTCCTCCCACGCAGTGAGCATGGACGCCTGCCGACCGACCTTCAGCCGATGGCGACCGCAGTGGACGGTGCCTTAGACAATCGGGCGCCAACCGTCCCGCTTCTGTCTCGCACACATCCACTTCCACTGCCCCTCATGTTCCGAGAGGCACAGCACCGGTGCAGCGTTGGGGCGTGCACAGCACGCAAGCCGTTCAGGCCACCACCGTTGAACGCTTCGGCCCGCATCACCTGCACCAGATACAGCGCAAAACTGCCGTTCACCCTGGACTGCAGTGCGCCCATGGGTGCGGCGCGTCGGTACGGCACAAGCAAGGCACTGAGCGGAAGCAACACCGCGAACCCGCCAAGCTGTGGGTTGCTCACAAAGCGGGTGACACAAACCGCGCACCGCAGGCTCATGCGAACTGGCCGAATACCAGCGCCAACGCCAGGGAGGCGCTGAATGCAAGCCGCGCGACCTCCTGTACCGGCAAGGCCTCGGCGCCTGCTGTCAGCGCAAAGCCAGCCAGATCTCGTTGCGCCGCAGGAACCAGGGTGTGAACGGCGCGTTGTAGCGCGCCAGCACAGGTTCACCCTGCGTGGCCACACCTTCCTTCTCCAGCGCCGCCCTCAACAGCGCCAGATGCTCGTCGTAATTGGCTTGCGACCAGGTGCCGGAATACTTGATGGCCGCCCACTGGGTTGCGGGAACCAGGCGCAACTGCACTCGAGGGTCCAGTGGCTCCGGGGCTGATTCGAGCGTCACGCCCTTGGGCAACACAAACTGGATCAGCTTGCCACCACCGGGCGCATCGGCCTGCGTCACCGGCGCGGTCATGGCCATCTTCACGGGCGCTGCCGTCTGTGTCACGGGCGCGGTCATCTCGAACTTCTTCTCGCCCTTGTTTTTTCCGAAGATGTAGCCCGCCAGAAGGGGGAACGCAGCACGTCCCGCATCACCCTCTGTGTCGTCGATCACCACCTCCGCCACCACATAGGGGGCGTACTGGCGAAGCTCCACGTGGCCGAACGCACGAAGCACTTCATAAGAGGGCTCTTCAACGGCCTGGCTGGAAAGGGGCACCGCTGCGAGTGAAAGCCACAGCATGGGCCGAAGGAGGATGGCAAAGAGGTTCTGGCTGGGCTGCAAGTGCGTCATGCCCGCAGGTTAGTGCCTTTGACCCTGGGCATTGGGCCGCCATGCGAATGCCCCTGAACGCCGCCGCACCACATGGGCTGAATAGGCCAAAACGTTTGCAGCGGACGCGTCATATAGCCCGAAAGTGTGTAGACGAGAGAGCCGACGCAAGCGCCGGTTCGGCTTTACGAAAGAGATACATCGCCTTGTGTCATTTGACATATGACGGCCAATCCCGCCCACCTACATTGCGCCACGGTGTGCAATTTACCCCCTCCCTAGGGAGGCGCGCATTGCACTCCCCCGGACGCCTCACGGCAACCGGGTCGAGCAAGAAAACAAACATCAGGCGCATTGAATGTCATCGTCATTCCTCTCACACCGCGAGAAAAACCAGTTGCTGGCGGCCATATCCATCGACGACTGGGGGCACATCGAATCCCATCTCGAATGGGTCGAAATGCCGGCGGGCAGCACCTTGCAGGAGGCCGGTTACAGCCTTCGCCACGTGTACTTTCCTGTCACTGCAGTGGTTTCACTGGTTTCCACCATGCTGGACGGCGCCACGGTGGAAGTGGCGGTGGTGGGCAGTGAAGGCATGGTGGGCGTGGATGCCTTCATGGGCAGCAGCAGCGCCAACAATGGCACGCCTGCAACCGGCACGGTGATGGCGCAAAACTCGGCCATGGTGGTGCGGGGTGGGTACGGCTACCGAATGAGGGCACAAGCCATTGCCCACCAAGCCAAGCGGTCGGAACAGGTCATGCACCAGTTGCTGAACTACACCCGCACGTTGTTCTTCCACATGTCGCAAACCTCGGCCTGCAACCGCCACCATTCGATTGACCAGCAACTGGCCCGCTGGATGCTTGCACACCTGGAGCGCCAACCGGACAACCAGTTGCACATCACCCAGGAGCGAATTGCCAGCATGCTGGGCGTGCGACGGGAAGGCGTGACCACCGGAACACTGCGACTCCAGAAGGCCGGTGTCATCCGAAACGGCCGGGGACAGATTTCGGTGCTGGACCGCGCAGGCCTGGAGGCCCGTACCTGCGAGTGTCACGACGTGATTCGCAGCGCATACGAAAGGCTGAAGAACGACGCCGTGCTGCAGGCTCCGCTGATGCAGGGCATTGAATTCGATCAGGCGATACAAACCCGGGTCCCTGGTCGCGCCGGTACACCGTCTGGCGCAGACTCGAGCATGCATTGAAGGCAACCGGGGTCGAACGATCCCATACGGGCGATCTGCGGCTGGCATGCTGTGGCGTCACTTCACCGCAGATGCCCGGCAGGGGGCTTGACGGACTGGACAGCGTTGACGGCCACCACGCTCTGTTCATCGAAGTGCCCACCTGAAAGGCGGGGCGCGCTGCATCCCAAGCGGTGGTTGTGCTGGCAAACACGACTGCATGTCGAACCCAGAAGCGGCAGATACCGGTTGATTCGAGCCCACCATGGAGCGCATGGGTCGCGATGTGGTCTCCATCGACTTCGTCGGCGGACAAACAGAAAGCCGACTCAGCACGCCTGCCGGTGATCAAGGCCCGTGGTTCGATCTGATCAGCAACACAGAGGAAGGCAAGGCAACGGGCGCCGCCAGTCTTTCGGCGCGGCTGGTCACTGGACATTGTGATCCGATGAGGCCAAATGGCAGGCCACGACCGCTTGTCTGCCATCCCTTCGGGAAAAAGCGGTACGGGGCTCCCTGTTGGCCATAAACCCCTCTCGCGCTGGGTGCATAGAATCGCCATATATTCAGCAGGCCAGTTGGGGCCGAGGAGGGTTGTTGCACTTGCCCTGGGGGTGGCCCCGGCGTGAGCGCGCTGCAAACGGCTTCCACAACACAGGGCCTGCTCACATCAACAAGAGAAATGACCACCAACATTCCAGCCCTGAGCGAACTTGAATGGCCAGACAAGGCACCGCCCAGTGCCATGCCGTGCACCGAGTGCCCATTGCGCCCATTGCCGCTGTTTGTGAAGCACACCCCGGAAGAGCTTGAGCTGGTTCAATCACTCAAACGACGTTCCCTGCGCATGGAAGCCAACGAGACCCTGATTCATGAGGGTCAGGACGACGCACCGCTGTACACCCTTTTGCAAGGCTGGGCCTTTCGCTTCAAAACACTGAGCGACGGGCGACGTCAGATCCTGAGCTTTCTTCTCTCCGGGGATTTCATCGGCGTGCAGCAGAAGATGGGGGATGCAGCCGCACATGGCGTGACCACGCTCACCTCGGTCAGCCTTTGTGTTTTCCCGAGAGACGCGCTGTGGGAGATCCACCGCCGCTCGCCCACGATGGGCTTCAACGTGACCTGGCTCACCGCCCATGAAGAATCGCTGGTGGATGACTCACTTCTTTCGGTGGGGCAGCGGACCGCAGAGGAGCGGCTTGCCAGCGCCCTGGTACTGCTGTTCAAGCGCGCCGCCGCGCTGCAGAGCGATCTCGGCAAGAGCGGTGTGGTCTGGCCGCTCACGCAGCAGCATCTGGCAGACGCGCTGGGCCTGTCTCTCACCCACACCAACAAGACGATGCGCAAGCTGGAGAAGCGCGGCTTTCACGAGATCAAGGATGGTCGCCTGTACCTTCGGAATGTCAAGGCGCTGGCCAGGCTGGCTGATCTGTATGGAGACGGACATCCTCCATCTCGGCCACTCGTTTGAGAGCGCCCTGGAACAGGCCCCGGGCACACGGGTGAGCGTACTGGCTTGCCCGTTTTCGAATCACGCCGCTGCGCAATACCCCATTCAGACCATCCGCGTTCCAGCCTCCGGGTTCACCACCGCCGTCGGGCTGTCCGTGCGGGGTTCGCCTGCGTAGAGCACCACCAGGTTGGCCTTGGGGAACATCGCTGCAAGTTCTTCTGACAGGCGGGCCGTGCTGGATTTCCAGGTCAGGCCACCTTGCCTGGCGCCCATCAACACGATGAGGTCACCGTCTCGGTACTGCTCCTTGAGAGCGCCTGTCAATGCGGGCCATGTGCTGGTCTTGCCCAGACTCATTTCGCAGTCAGGGCTCAGCGACCGCATGCGCTTGAACATGCGATCCGAGCCCTTGTCGGGTGTCATCACCAGCGCGGTGGCGCTGAGCTGACGGGAAAGTTGCTTGACCAACCTGATGCCGTTGTTGAAACCGGGTTCCAGGTCCGCCTCCGGTGGCACGGCGAGCAGCAGGCGGCGGGTGGTGTTGAGTGGCTCACGGGGCCGGAGCACCATCAGCGAAAAATCCCGGTCGCGCAGCAGGTTTTCCATCAACGAGCCGAAGAAAAACTCGGGAGCGCGACTCTCTTCGCTCCAGCCCATCAGCACCTCGGTCGCATTGAGTTCGCGCCGCGCCTTCAGGATGCCGGAAGCGAGGTTGAGATCGATGCGCGTGAGCGGCGTGGACGGCACCTCGGCCTGAGACAGATAGCCCACCGCATCGCCCAGCACCCGCTCGGCACCGGACACATGAGCGGTGGTGTCGCCGTTGTCCTGCACCACGGTGATCGGGTAGATCGCCTGACCATGCTCTGGTTTTCGCAGCAGCATGGCAAGGTCCAGCAGGTGGTGGTTGGGGGCGCGCTCGGCCAGTGCGGTGAGGATGCGTTGTTGCTCTGCACCCGCTGGTTCCGGGGCACTGGCCAGGTGCTGGGCCATCTTGCGGCCATAGCGCTCCACGTGCCATGGGGCAATGACGCAGGTGATCAGGATCATCACGATGGCGCCGTTGACCACCGCATCGTCGAAAAGCCCAATCTCATAGCCCACCACCGTGGCGGCCAGGGTGGCGGCGGCCTGGGCCACGCTGAGCCCGAACACCACCCGCGATTGCGCCTTGTTGTAGCCCAGAAAAAGGCTGCTGATCTGGGCGGCCAGCCATTTCGTGACGATCACGGTGATCACCATGGCGGCGGTGATCATCAGGGCGCGCCAGTCCGAAAGGAACACCCGTACGTCCAGCAGCATGCCCACCGAGAGCAGGAAGAAAGGCACGAAGATCGCCTCTCCCGTGAACTGGATGCGGTTCATCAGCGGGCTGTTGTGCGGGATCAGCCGGTTCAGTGCAAGACCTGCCAGGAACGCGCCCACGATGGGTTCCGAACCCGCAGCGTGAGACAGGCTGGCGCAGCCAAACACCACGGCCAGCACAAAGACGAATTCGGTGACGCCGTCACGCCCCACGTTGCGGAAAAACCAGCGCGCCAGCTTGGGCAGGCCATACAGGATGGCAAATATGTAGAGCCCCAGACTTGCGACCAGACGGTACCCGAAATAATCATCCACATCGCCGCGAACGGAACCGGCGATCACCGCCAGCACCAGCAGGGCCAGGGTGTCCGTGATGATGGTGCCGCCCACGGCCGTGGTCACGGCGGTGTCGCGCGCAATGCCGAGACGGCTGGCGATGGGGTATGCCAGCAGGGTGTGCGAGGCAAACAGGGAAGCCAGCAATATGGCCGCCGGCCAGGAAAAGCCCAGCAGGTAGCGCCCCACCACCATGCCCACGCTCATGGGTATGGCAAACGTGAGCAAACCAAACACCATGCTGTGGAACTTGGAGCGGTTGAGCACCACCATGTCGATCTCGAGCGCGGCGGTGAACATGATGTACAGCAACCCGACTGTGCCAAAGAGGATGAAGGACTGGTCGCGTGCCAGCACGCCCAGCGCATTGGGTCCAAGAATGGCCCCGGCCATCAGCAGGCCGATCGTGCCTGGCAACTGCCAGCGACCCATGACGATGGGCGCCAGCAGGATCAGGAAGGCGACCAGCGCAAAGACGGCGACGGGATCTGATATTTGTAGAACTTCAGGCATGTTGCATTGCACCACGGGAGAAAAGGTGCATCGTAGCGGTTGAATATGGACACGCCAGATGGGACTTGGTCAGGAATGAACGTCTGTTCGCACCGAGCTTGTCGAAGTGCATGCACACGCTGGGTTTCGACCGGCTCAGCCCGATTGGTATTGGGTACTGATCTGACTGAAGGGTGGCGGCGAACGCTTCAGTCAGATCATTCGAAGTGACTCGGTCAGCCTCTATCAAGAGCGGATTGCGCGCCTTCACTTCTTCTTCCGCGCCCCCTTCACCGCCCCACCCTTCCCTGACACTTGCTGCCGGGGCAAAGCATGGGCTTTTTCCAGCCACAGCAGGCTTTCGGCCTGTGCCAGGAAACCGCGCAGGTAGTCCGGCGAGAGGCTTCGCATGAGGCTCAGGGTGTGCAGCACCAGCTTGTGGGAATTGAGTGGGCCGGCGTTGTCTGGGGCGCGTTGTTCGGCTTTGACCACTTCGGTTTCTGCGCTGATGCGCGACCAGGTTTCCTGGAACCGCTGGGCGCTGCGCAGGGTGGGCCAGGGGGTGGTTTGGGGTTCGCCTGTGGTGGTGTTGGCGATTTGCTGCCTGGCGAGTTGGGTGGCTTGGGCGATGTGGGTATTGAGGGTGGCCAGGGGGGATGGCTTGGCGGGCGGAGACCCCCATCCCGACCTTCCCCCAGCGGGGGAAGGAGCCAAGGCATCGCCGCGTGCGGGCGGACGTGTTGTTATCCGCTGCACGGTATTGACTCCTTCCCCCTTTGGGGGAAGGTTGGGATGGGGGCTGTGCCCAGAGAGAGACACCGAACAGCCGCCCCCACCCCCGCCCTCCCCCAGCGGAGGAGGGAGTGAACCGGGGGCACTTCGCACGGCGGCTTCTGCTACCGCCGATGTGCTGGGCACCTTCTTGCTCATGGCCTGGCGTTTGGCCCCAGCGCAGCCGTGCTGGGTGTGGGCGCGGCACGCGGCACAGGCGCCATTTCCACGCGACGGTTAAGCGCCCTGCCCTGTTCTTCCGCGTTGGAGGCCACGGGTTGCTCGGCGCCGAAGGCAGCACTGAACACGCGCTGCTGGGGCATGCCTTCGCTGATGAGCGCGCGGGTCACGGTTAGGGCGCGTTGGGCCGAGAGTTCGAGGTTGTCTGCAAAACGCAGGTTGCCCTGCTGAATGGGCCGGTCGTCAGTAAAACCGCTGACCATCAGCATCTCGTCGCGTTCGCCCAGGTACACCTGCAACGGTGGCACCAGGCTTTGCAGCAGTTGCCGGCCTTCGGGACGAAGCTCGGCGGAGTTGAGTGCAAACAGCACGCTGCCGCTGATGCCGATACGCCCGTCGTTGAGCGTGACACGGCCGCTCTGCAGCGGAATGGCCAGGGCTTTTTCCAGGGCCATGCGGCGCTGCTCTTCCTGCTGGCGTTTGGCCACTTCGCTCTGCAAACTGCTCACCAGATCCATCTGCACCAGCAACACGCCAATGAGCACCAGCACAAACGCGCCCACCAGGCCAGCCATCAGGTCACCGAACACGGCCCACACGGGCGCTGTGGATTCCACGCCGTCGTCTTCTTGCTCGCCGGAGTGGCCCAGGTTGCGATCGTCCAGCTCGGCGATCATGCGGTGCCCTCTACCAGCTTGGCCGGGTGACTGCGCAGGTGGCGCAGGTCTTCCACAATGCCTTGCTGCGCGCTGATGCTGAGGTCGATCACCTCGCGCGCCTGAGCCACGTAGTAGGCCAGCTGTTCGTCACTGCGTGCCATGGACTGGCCCAGGGCGCCTTCCACGCGCTGCAGGCCTTCCACGAGCTTCTCGTTGGTGCTGCTGAACAGCTGCACGCCTTGCTGGAATGCTTCGCCCAGGGCAGCCAGCTCCGTGGCGCTGCGGGCCATGTCGGCCGCCTGTTCTTCCGCGCGGCCAGCTTGTGCACCCATGGTCTGCGCGAACTGTTCGCCGGTGCGGTTGAGCACGTCGGTGGCAGATGCCACCAGCGTTTCGATGGCGGCGCGCTGTTCGCCGGTGGTCAGTTGCACGTTCTGCAGCAGGTTGCCGATGTGCGCCACCAGTTCGCTGCGTTCCTGCAAGGCCAGGTTGTCGCGTTCGGTGAGGCGGCTCATTTCCTGGCGCAGCTGGGCGATCACTTCGGCCGCGGCCTTGGGCGCCTCAGAGGCGGTTTCCATCAGGTGGGCCATGGGCGCTTCCAGCGCCGTACCCAGTGTGGCCAGGTGGGTGCTGACCTGGTTGCTCACCGCGGCCTGCAGTTCGCTGAGGCGGTCCACTGCAGCCTGGCTGCGCGTGGCTTCATTGCTGCGCAGGGCTTCCAGCTGGGTTGCGAAGGCGGATTGCCATTCGGTGGCGCGATCCGCGGCGGCTTGGCCCCGATCGTTCTCGTCTGTGCGCAGGGTTTGCAGGTGCCGGGCCATGTCGGCCTGCAGGGTGGCCAGGCGGTCCACCACGGCTTGTGCGCGCGCGGCTTCGGCGTCGCGCAGGGCGGCCATTTCGCTGCGCCACAGGCCGGCGATTTCATCCATGCGCTGGCCTTGTTGCTGCACCCATTGCGCTTCCGATTCAGCGCGTGCCTGCACCAGCGCTTCACTCTGCGCCAGCAAGCGGGCCACGCCTTCCATGCTGCGACTGGCCTGCTGGCTGGCGCCTTCGGTGATGGCCTGCGCGGTGTGTTCCAGGGTTTGGCACACGGCTTGTTGCTGCGCCAGGGTTTGTTCGCCCACCCGCTGCCAGTGGGCCTGCAGGTCTGCCGCCACGGTTTGCAGCGAATCGGCCCACGCGGTTTGCTGCGCGGTGGCTGCTTCGCCTTGTGCGGCCTGGGCTTGTGAAGCGGTTTCCTGCACGCCGGCAAGCAGCGCGGCAGCGCGTGCTTCAAAGCTGCTGGTGAAACCATTGAGCGAACGCTCCAGACCGCCCACCAGGCGTTCGCTGGTCTCTGCCTGTTGCTGCAGCGCACTGTGCCAGTGGCCGGCGACCTGGTCTGAGGTGGCGGCGAAGCGGGTGGTCAGGCCATCCAGCTGGACCTGCACGGAAGCAATCACCTGTTCGTGCAGGCGGGTGGATTCTGCGGCCATGCCCGCCATGGCGGTGGTGACGATGGGACGCAGGCTTTCGCCGGCTGCACTGGCGCTGGCGGCCAGGCTTTCGCGCAATGACTGTTCCACCGAACGCGCCAGCCCGGTGTAGGCTGCGGCGGCTTCGCTGTGGAACTGCGCCTGGCGGGCCAGCAGTTGTTCGTCCAGCTGCTGGCCGCGCTTTTCCATCTGTTCCATCAAGGCTTGCAGGCCATGTGCCACCTGGGGCAACGCTTCTGCCTGCTGCTGCAGCGCGCGGAAAGAATCATGGCGCTGTTGCGCCTGCGAGAAGGGGCGAAAGTCGGTTGTGATCTTGGCGTCCAGCGCACGAACCACGGCCACGCGCTCGCGCCGTGCCAGCGCCGCCATGAGGCCCAGCATGGCCGATGTGGCCACACCCGCCACCGAGGTGCCGAACGACAGGCCCAGGCCGCGAATGGGTGCGGCCAGCGCCGAGCGTATGGCCTGCAGATCGGTGGAGCCTTCCAGCGCGAACACCGCGCCCTTGAACGTGACCACCATGCCCAGGAAGGTGCCCAGCATGCCCAGCATCACCAGCAGACCAATGAGGTACGGCGTGAGCGCCAGTGCCGGCAGCGCGGCGCGCTCGCCCTCAATGCGCGCGCGCACTGCGGGCCGCAGCGCGGCTGGCACGCGGGGCAGCCAGTCGCTCAACGATGCCAGCGTTTGCGGCACCTGGGCCAGGGCCGATGCCAGTGCAGACGTGCCCTGGCGGAAGCGGTGCACCTCCATCGCACCCGCCAGGTAGACGCCGCCGATGGCCAGCGTCATGACAAGTGCCAGGGGGTTGTTGCCCACAAAGCCCGCGCCCACCCAGACCACGGCCAGCAGGCCCAGCGTCAGGCTGACAAACCAGAGGGCCCGAGCAGTGGCACCGAGGTGCGAAATTGGGGATGGCGCGGTGGTTGCGGCTTCGACAGCGGCGGTTTCAAGGGCGGTGTTCGATGACATGGCATTCATGGGGCGGTCTGGCGCAGGGGTGCGCCCGGGGTGGGCAGAGATGCCTGGTTCGCTTGAAAGGCCTGCAGATAGGCTCCGATCATTCCGTGCACGGGTTGCAGGCGCAGATCGAGCTCGGCGCGCAGCAAGGCGTGCAGGTCTGCGGCGAGGGTGGTGGCAGGGGCTGTTTCGGTTGCATCGGCTTCAGCAGGGGTGTCAGGCGTTTCAGTGGCTTCACCCGCTTTACGCACGCGGGCGAAGCGCGCCTTCAGAAACGAAGGCAGGGTGGACAACAAGTGCTGTTCGCGCCCGCCCAGCAGTTGCTGCAGCGATGCGTCCAGAACGGCCAGCTGCGCCAGGCGCGGTGATGCCATGGACAGGGTCTGGCGCACGTGGTCGCGCAAGGCGCCGATGCGCATGTCCATGTGGCGCTGCAGGTCCAGCACGTGCTGGTGCACGGGCGCGAATTCGTGTTCGGTGAGGTCGGCATCGTGCCGGGTGATGGCGCGCTCCAGCGTCTGGCGAACGCGTTGCAGCTCGGCCTGCAGTTCCACAGGGGTCGGCATCACCACACCATGCAAACGCGCCCGCAGCTTCACCGCGGGCAGAGCCTGGTGCAGGGCGCGCAAGGCAATGGCGTCGGCCACGTTCAGCCACTGGCCCAGGCGCTCGGCCACGTCCTGGCGCGGCAAATCCACGCCTTCGGGCGCGGGCTGCCAGGCGGCCAGTTGGCGGACCAGGGTGGAGCGGTGGGGGTGGAAAGGGCTGCGCAAAAACGGTTCCTCAGCGCCCCGGAGGGTGCTTGGCGGGTGGATTCGAAAGGGATTCGCCGGCGTTGACCATCCTCCCGCCGACAGAATCCGGGTGAGCGGTGGTCCGTGGGGTGCATCAGCACCCCTCAGCGGTGGTACCGCGCCATCCGGCGCGCGGTCTCAGGGGCGGATCACCCAGATACAACTGGGTTTGGAGCCAAGGCGTGATTATTCACATTGCCGGTACCGTTCGTCGGGGATGGGGCTCCACGACAGCGATAACGGCGTAACGAGATGTAGTGGGACGACAGTGCAAGGCCTTGTGCTTCATTGGGCTGAACCCGATTCGGCGGCTGGCACCAAAGGCGACCCGGGGGATGTTCAGCGTGCCTGCGCAGCAGCCGGCACGACCAGCACCGCCCTGAAATCATTCACATTCGTGTGTGTCGGACCCGTCATCACCAGGTCGCCGATCGCTTCGAAGAAGCTGTAAGCATCGTTTCGTGCCAGGTGGTCGGCCACCTTCATGCCCAGCGCATGGGCGCGTGCCAGGGTGTCGGGCATGACCAGGGCACCGGCGTTGTCTTCCACGCCGTCGATGCCATCGGTGTCCGCAGCCAGAGCCCACACGCCCGCCTGCCCTTGCAGTGCCTGCGCCAGTCCCATGCAGAACTCGCCCGCACGCCCACCCCGCCCCCTGGGCTGGTCTTCTGCGCGGGGCCGCACCGTCACCGTGGTTTCGCCGCCGCTGAGGATCACGCAGGGCGCCTTGAAGCTGCTGCGGCCCTGTGCCGTGGAGCGGGCCAGAGCCGCGTGCACCTTGCCCACTTCACGCGATTCACCTTCGATCTCGTCGCTCAGCACATACGCGTTCAGTCCCAGCGCCCGCGCTGCATCGGCCGCGGCTTCCAGACTTTGCTGCGGCGTGGCGATGAGCGCCACCACGTGGCCCTCGAAGCGCACGTCGCCCGGTTTCGGGGTTTCCAGCGCGCCGCTGTCCAGTTGCGCACGCACGGTCGCGGACACTTCAATGCCGTAGCGCCGCAGGATGGTGAGCGCATCGGCGCAGGTGGACGCATCCGGCACGGTGGGGCCGCTGGCGATGACACTCACGTCGTCACCCGGCACGTCGCTGATGGTGAGCGTGACCACGCGCGCCGGCGCACAAGCCGCCGCCAGGCGACCGCCTTTGATGGCAGAAAGGTGCTTGCGCACCGTGTTCATTTCCAGGATGTTGGCGCCGCTCTCCAGCAATTGCCGGTTGATGCGCTGTTTGTCTTCCAGCGTGACGCCTTCGCACGGCAGCGTGAGCAGCGAAGAACCGCCGCCCGAGATGAGGCACAGCACGAGGTCGTGCTCCGTGAGCCCCTGGGTCAGCTCCAGAATGCGTCTTGCAGCGGCCAGCCCGGCGGCATCTGGCACCGGGTGCGAAGCCTCCACCACTTCAATCCTCTTCGCAAGGCCTTCCGGTCGGGGCGGGATGTGGTGGTAGCGCGTGACCACCAGGCCAGAGAGCGGCGCGTCAGGCGGCCAGAGGGCTTCCACCGCCTGCGCCATGGCACCACCGGCCTTGCCCGCACCAATCACCACTGTACGGCCTTTGGGGGGTGTGGGCAGGTGCGCCGCCGTGTTGTGCAATGGCAGGGCGCGTTGCACCGCCACGTCGTACAGGTGCCGCAGCAGCACGCGGGGATCGCCGTGATGGACGTCGGTGATGGCGGTGCCGGTATGGGATGAGAATGTGGACATGCCGCTGATTGTCACCACAACACGCTGCCTTCGCACCCACACACTTACCCGCACTGCTTGCCATGTCCAGTCTGCTGATTCACAACGCCGCCTGCCTCGCCACCTTTGACCACACCGACCCCGCGCAGGGGCGTGAGTTGAAAGACGCTTCACTGTTCGTGCGTGACAACCTGATCGAATGGATCGGCCCAACCGCAGACATGCTCCCTGCCCTGCGCGATGAGGCCAGCGAGGTGATCGACGCGCGCGGGCATCTGGTGGTGCCGGGTCTGGTGAACACGCACCACCACATGTACCAGAGCCTCACCCGGGCCATTCCCGGTGTGCAGGACGCTGAGCTGTTTTCATGGTTGCGCGGCCTGTACCCGATCTGGGCGGGGCTCTCGCCCGAAGCGGTGCGGGTGTCCACCCAGGTGGCCATGGCCGAGCTGCTGATGAGCGGCTGCACCACCAGCAGCGACCACCTCTACATCTACCCCAACAGCCGCCATGGAAAAGTTTCGCTGGAAGACAGCATCGAAGCAGCGCAGCAGATCGGCATGCGTTTCATGGCCACGCGCGGCAGCATGAGCGTGGGCCAGTCACAAGGTGGTCTGCCGCCGGACGCGGTGGTGGAGCGCGAAGAGGCCATTCTGAAAGACAGCCAGCGCCTCATCGAAACCTGGCACGACAGTCATCGCGGCGCCATGCTGCAGGTGGCACTCGCACCCTGCTCGCCGTTTTCCGTGAGCCCGACGCTGATGAAAGAAAGCGCAGCCCTGGCGCGCAGCTTCAAGGGCCAGGGCGTGCGTCTGCACACCCACCTGGCCGAAAACGACCACGACATCGCCTACAGCCGCGAGAAGTTCAACAAGACCCCCGCGCAGTACGCGCAGGAACTCGGCTGGCTGGGCGACGACGTTTGGCACGCGCACTGCGTGAAGCTGGACGACGAAGGCATTTCCCTCTTCGCCGCCAGCCGCACCGGCGTGGCGCACTGCCCCTGCAGCAACATGCGCCTGGCCAGCGGCATCGCGCCCTTGCGCCGCATGCTGAACGCTGGCGTGCCTGTGGGCCTGGGGGTGGATGGCAGCGCCAGCAATGACGGTGCCCACTTGGTGAGCGAGGCCCGTCATGCCCTGCTGCTGGCCCGCGTGGGCCGCGCACTGCAGCTGCCTGAAGAGCGCGATGGCAAAACCTTCTTCGGCTGCGATCTCGGCCCCACCGAAATGACCGCCCGCGATGCCCTGCACCTGGCCACGCGCGGCGGCGCAAAGGTAATGGGCCGCAGCGACATCGGCCACCTGGCCGTGAGTATGTGCGCCGACCTCGCCCTGTTCGACCTGCGCAGCCTGAGCTTCGCCGGCGGCGCGGTGCACGACCCAGTGGCCAGCCTGCTGCTGTGCGCCAGCCCGCAGGCGGCGTACACGGTGGTGAATGGGCGTGTGGTGGTGCGGGAAGGACAACTCACTACCGTCGACCTGGGGCCGCTGATCGAGCGCCACAACCGGCTGGCCATGCAACTCGCAGAGGCCGCGAGGCGCTCAGCCTAAAGAGAAGACTGCCGCTCAACCGCCACCCTCACCCCAACCCTCTCCCGCCAGCGGGAGAGGGAGCAAGACCGCAACGCCTGAGAAAGGGGCAGGGAAAAGCCGCGTCAGCGGCACGGGGGTTCGTATCGAAGCATCTCCGGAGTGGAGTGCCTCTATCCAGGGCACCCGTGGAACCGGCTTGTATGGTTGAGGTGTTGGGGTGGAGGGCCTGAAATACCGGCTAACGGCACTGACCGACTGGCGGAGATTGCCCCCACCCCGCCTTCCAGCGTCGATAAGGAACTGAGCGGCACCG